>JASGIE010000091.1:0-114658 GCA_049841055.1 Paludibaculum sp.
AAGGTTAATAGGGAAACACGATAGAATCCGAACAGCACCTCCAAGCAGCTCCGCAAAGCCCAGCAGACGAAACTGAAGCTGATTGCCACGCCCCGCGGCACCAAGCCGAAGCAGTACCGCGCGACGCGCTGGGCGCTGTAGCCCGCTCGTCGTCAAAATCTCTCGAGACATCCGGAAACTGCAGTTCAGTTCACGATCTATCGCCATCTCTCCAGCCGTCTGCGCAACGCTGTCGAACAGTTCCGGCCGCTGGAGAAGGAGATCGCCCCGGCTTCAACGGGCGATTGAGGACGCGCAGCGGGTCGATCCGAATCTGGTCAAGGAGTATCGCAAGGATCTCAAGACGGCCAGTCAGAAGATCCAGGACCTGGAAGAAGACTTCGGCGCCTCGGCCACCGAACTCCGGCGTACGCTCAGTCTGGACGAGCACGGCGAACAGGAAGCCGAGGCCGCCAAGAAACAGCTCATCGAAGCCAACCTGCGTCTGGTGGTTTCAATCGCCAAGCGCTACACGAATCGCGGGCTGCAGTTTCTGGACCTGATTCAGGAAGGCAATATCGGCCTGATGAAGGCCGTGGACAAGTTCGACTACCAGCGCGGCTACAAGTTCTCGACGTACGCGACCTGGTGGGTGCGGCAGGCCATCACACGCGCCATCGCGGATCAGGCCAGGACGATTCGCATCCCGGTCCACATGATCGAGACGATCAACAAGCTGGTCCGCGCACAGCGGCTGCTGCAACAGGAACTCGGCACGCGACCCCACCACAGAAGAGCTGAGCCGCAAGCTGGAACTCCCGCTCGGCAAGGTCCGCAAGGTGCTGCGGATCGCGCAGGAGCCGATCTCGTCTCGAAACTCCGGTCGGTGAGGAAGAAGAGTCGCACCTCGGCGACTTCATCGTGGACCGGCGCGTGACCTCGCCAAGCGAGGCCGTGATCAACCTCAATCTGCCGCGAGCAGACGGCCGAGGTGCTGAAGACGCTCAGCCCGCGCGAAGAAAAGATCATCAAGATGCGCTTCGGACTGCAGGACGGCAGCGAGCACACCCTGGAAGAAGTCGGCCAGCACTTCGCCGTCACTCGCGAGCGCATCCGGCAGATCGAGGCCAAGGCGTTGCGCAAGCTGCGCCACCCCAGCCGCAGCCATCGTCTTCGGCGCGTTTCTGGAACACGGCCCGCAGGACTAACGGCTAGTAGGCACCTCGCACGGATTCCCGGATCTCGGCCGGAACCAGGCTTTCCCATGCCCGCCCCGCGGCGATGCGTGCCCGAGCTTCCGACGATGACACCTCATGCCACCCGTCGCCCAGGTGGAGGGCATGCACTCGCCCAGCAAGCTGCGCGGGCGGTTTGATAGGGAGTCTGCCGCGGCGCCACCAGCAGTTCGTACTCCCGCCGAAATGCCGCTCGATCGAATCCTCCACTCCGTAGTCCCAGCCGACAATTCGCTCGGCCGCGTCCCGGCCGCACACGAGGAGCACCCGCCTCGCGCTCAACGCCCGCCGGGCTTCCCGCGCCATCTCGATGAACAAACCGCCGTCACTCCACGCCACAGCCAACCCCGGCCGGGTGGCCGCCAGCGCCACCAGCCAGACCGCTCTTTGCTCCAGCGCCGCGCCATCCGGCGACTTGTGGGGAAACGCGCGCGGCAGCACCAGCACGGCCTCCTCCGCCCACGCCAGCGCGGCTTCCGCCATCGCCAGATGAGCCCGAAGTCGGGGGATTCCAGGCACCAGGCAGCAGAGCCACCGTCTCTCTCTCCCTCCGCCGCCCCACAGGAAATCCATGCCATCATCGTAGCGAGATGAAGATCCTCCACGTAGAAGCCGTCGCGATATCGATTCCGCTGCCCAAGCCCGTAGCCGACGCCGTGCGCCTCATCACGCACCGCGATCACCTGATCGTGACCATCCGCACCGAGGATGGACTCTCCGGCACCGGATTCACGCTCGGCTACGACGGATCGAAGTCGATGGTCGAACTGGTGAACCAGATCTACCGCCCGCTCCTCATCGGTGCCAACGCGCTGGACACCGAGTACCTGTGGGGCGAAATGTACCGCCAGTCGATCCAGGCCGGACGCCGCGGAGCCGCTCTCCGCACCATCAGCGCCATCGACATCGCTCTGTGGGACCTGCGCGGCAAAGCGGCCAAGCTCCCGGTCATGGAACTGCTCGGAGTTCACTCCCGCAAGCTCCGTTGCTACGCCACCGGCGGCTACTACCGCGAAGGCCAGACGCTGGACGACCTCGTCCGCGAGACCTCCGCCGTCGTCGAGCAGGGCTTCACCGCCTTGAAACTGAAAGTCGGAGGACAGTCCTCCCGGGAGGACGCCAAACGCATCGGCGCTGTCCGCCGGGCACTGGGCGACGATGTCGACATCCTGCTCGACGCCAATGGTGGCTGGAAGAGCGCACCCGAGGCGATCGCGGCCATGGACCGCCTGGAGGAATTCGAACCCTTCTGGATCGAGGAACCTGTTCGCGCGGACAATCTTACGGCCATGGCGAAAATCGCCGAGGCGATCCGTACACCCGTTGCCACCGGCGAACTGGAGGCAACTCGCTGGGCGTTCGCCCAACTCGTCGAGACTCGGGCAGCCGAGATTCTCCAGCCGGATGTGACCGTGGTGGGCGGGGTCAGCGAGTGGCTCAAAGTGGCCCACATGGCCGCCGCCCTCGACATCCCCATCGCGCCGCACTACAACTGGGACTTCCACAGCCAGCTCTGCGCCGCCATCCCGAACGCCATCTTTGTCGAGTACTTCCTGGCCGCCTCCGGAGTGAAGATGTTCGACAGTGTCCTGGCCAATCCCATGAAGCCCGTGGACGGCTATTTGACCCCTCGGCAGCTCCCCGGTTTCGGCATCGAACTGATACCACAGGAGATCGAACGATATCGCTTAGGGTAGGGGGCAACCGGAGAGGCCTGGGCCGCATCTATCAAATGACCTGACCGAGCGATACAAGTAAAAGGTCTACAGTATAAAGAACCCACATGTTCACCTGGATCTGTCCACAATGCGGCCGGGAGGTCCCACCCTCCTATTCAGAATGTCCTACCTGCGCCGAGCGCCGGCAACAGGCCGCCGGAGGCCAGCCTCCCGCCCCTGCCCCGCCGCAACCCCAGCAGCCTCAATATGCTCCGCAGGTTGCCCAGCCGCCCCAGCCGCAGTACGCTCCTCCTCCGCAGCAGTACCCCGCGCCTCAGCAGCCGCCGCAATACGCGCCGCAAACGCAGTACGCCCCGCCGCCGCAACAGCCGCAGTACGCGCCGCCTCAACCGCAATATGCACCGCCTCCGCAACCCCAGTACACACCCCCCACGCCGCCCCCGGCCCAGCCGGTCTATACGATCGCGGAGCCGAAAAAAGGGATGCCGGCCTGGCTGGTGGGTGTGATCACGCTGGCCGTACTCGGCGGCGCGCTGTTCGGGCTCTACCGCTTCGTTGGCGGCCGTGGATCCACCTCGAGCGCCGAGTCGGCCACCACCAAGGCCCCGGCCGCTGCATCCTCCAAGAACCCCTACTCCAAGTACGTGGAAGTGGTGGGCGTGCGCCTCTTCGAGAACGAGGCCAAGAAGCCGCTTGTCCGCTTCACGGTGGTCAACCATTCGCCAGCCGACCTCACGGGACTGGAACTCCAGGTGGTGCTGAAGCCGGTGGATTCGAAGCCTGACACCGAACCCGTCTCCGTTATCGACGCCAAAGTGGGCAACGTGCCGGCCAACGGGACCAAGGAGTTCGAGGCGCCCCTCAACACCAAGATGAAGATTTATGAACTGCCCGACTGGCAGTTCCTGAAGACCGACTTCGTCATTACGGCGCCGAACTGCAGTTCGGGCCTGGCCAGAAGCTCCACCTGACGCCTCGTCCACCGACAACCAGCGGGCGCCGTCCGGATGACGCCGAGACGGCGTAGATTCCAGTGAGCATCGAACAGACATGGGTCCTTCTCCAGGGCCCGTGCGAAATCGCCCTTCGCCGCGTCCGTCTGTCCCAGCAGCAGCAGCGCCATCCCCCGGTTGTGAATGGCCGTGGCCGAGTTCGGATCCAACGCCAGGGCCCGCCCGAACTCTCCCAGCGCCATCTCCGGCTTGTTTGCGCGCAGATAACTGAGCCCCAGATCCGTAGCGACAGCGCCATCGTCCGGAGCCAGCAGCTTAGCTTCTTCCATCAATTCGACCGCCTGCGCCGGTTGGACGACTCGGGCCAACTGCCGTTTCGGCCGCACCTTTGTGGGTGCGTGCCGCGCAGCCTCCATCCAGAGTGACTGCGGCGACATCCAAACGCGCGTCTGGGCAAAGCTCAAAACCACCAGGATGGCCGCATAGCCATACAGCAATTTCCGGTTCGCCTTCTGCATCAGCAGGCCGAAGAGCGCGGCGAAGCAGAACAGAGGCAGGTACATGCGCCGGTCGGCCGACAGGTCTTCCGCGGGAAATATCGACGAACTCGGCAGCAGCAACAGCAGCCCCCCCAGGATCCAGAAGCCCGGCTGAGCCGCCCGCACTGTCCGCCAAGCCAGAATCGCCACGACGGCAATCACGCCCCAGGCCAGCGCCGCGGCCAGCGGGTGGACTCTCACTTCCGCATCGACCGTGAACCCAATCGGCACCAGCAGCAATTGCAGATAGCGGACAATCGACACGCCCTGGTAACTGAAGTAGTCGAACGAACTCAGGCCCGCCTGCGTCCCGGCGCCAGAGCCGGCAACCACCGATGTCGCGTAGATGGTCCTCAAACCCGCGGCCAGCGCCGCCGTGCACATCGCGGCAACAGGAGCCACCGCCGCCCGGCTCCGCCTCGTGGACCACTCCAGCAGCGCCAGAAACAGCGGAAACGCGGCAACCTCCTCCTTGGCCAGTAGCCCGCAAACGAAGAATCCGAACGCCCACCACCGTCGTTCACGCAGCCAGCAGGCCAGGGAGAGCAGCAGAAGAGCGCAGCCAGTAGCGTGGCGCGCGAGAAGACGTAGGCCACCGCCTCGGTCTGCAACGGGTGGAAGGCAAAGACGGCGCCAGCCAGCCACGCCGCCCGCACCGGCAACAACTCCATGAGCAGCCCCGAAGCCAGCCACACGCAAAGCAGGTGCAGTACGAGGCTGACCAGATGGAAGGTCCAGGGAGCTTCTGAAAACCGCAGGTTCAACCAGAACGAGAGAAAAGTGAGCGGGCGCGTTTGTGTTGCCGTGAATGCGTGGCTCCAGCCGTTTGGGGAATTCAGCGCGGGATCGTTCAGCAGCGAGAAATCGTCGAACTGAAAAGGGGCCCCCAATGCGCCGCAAAACGCCAACAGAGCAGCCACTACAAGGAGAATCCGGAAACGCAATGCTACCATGTTAGAGCAATTCCAACTGCACTCTCATGAGCAAAGTTTCACGGCCTCGCACCGCGGCCGAGCGCAAGGAACGCCTCTTCCGGATTCTCGATGCACTATCGCAGCGTTATCCCAACGTCACTTGCGCGCTGAATCATGCGGACGCCTGGCAACTACTGGTTGCCACCATCCTTTCGGCGCAGTGCACCGACGCCCGCGTGAACATGGTCACTCCGGAACTGTTCCGGAAGTTTCCCACAATGCAGGATCTGGCCGTGGCCGATGTGCGCGAAGTCTCCGAGGTCATCCGGTCGACCGGGTTCTTCAACAACAAGGCCAAGAGCATCATCGGCGCGGCGCGCACGCTCATCCAGGACTTCGGTGGAGAGATCCCCCGGACGATCGACCAGTTGCTCACCGTGCCGGGCGCTGCTCGCAAGACCTCGAATGTCGTGCTTGGCACCGCGTTTGGCATCCCCAGCGGCGTGGTGGTCGATACGCACGTCGGCCGCATCGCCTTGCGGCTCGATCTGACGAAAGAAACCAACCCGGTGAAGGTGGAGCAGGACCTGATGAAGATCCTGCCGCGGGATCGTTGGATTCTGTTCTCGCACCAGGTAATCCACTTTGGCCGCGAGATCTGCGTGGCGCGCAAACCGCGCTGCGGTGAGTGCCCGCTGGAAGGCTTGTGTTACGCGAAAGACAAGGCAGTGTTGTAAATGCAAGGCCGTACCCTGATCCTGTTGTTGCCGATGCTGTTTGCGGGCTGCGTGAAGTATCCGGAACCGTACCGCCCCCCGGTTCAGCGCAAACCAATGGAAGTGGGCGGGGATATCAAATTGAGCCATTTCATCGGCATGAGCATGCCCAACGCGGCGGACCACTTCATCGAGGGTGTCGTACCCGATCTGCACGACGGCGCGTGGCGCTGGGTGACAAAGAGCCCTGCATTCCAGTTTCAGGTACCGACAACGAAGTCGCTGCGGTTGAAAGCCGATCTCACCGTCCCCGATGTCACGTTCGAGCAGACAGGTCCGGTGAAAATCACGGTAGCCGTTGGCTCCCATCTACTGGGACACACTGGATTTCCCGAAACCCGGACAGCGCATTTTTGAGAAGCCGGTGCCGGAAGAGGCTGGCTGAGCACGGAGCGTACCAATCTCGTCCGCCTGGAGATCGACAAACTGTGGACCTCGCCTGCTGACGGAGTCCAGCGCGGCTCTTATTATCACCAGCATCGGGTTCGTGCAGTAGGATCCGGCCGGATGCCCAAAGCGTTTTCCATTCTCTTTGGAGCGCTGCTCACGATCTCGACAGCGTACGGTCTGGGCCGCTTGCTGCTGCAGCGGCTGAAGTTCAGCTTCACGCGTGAGGAGCAGCACCTGTTCGGCTTTGTGGCCGGCGCGCCCCTGCTGAGCCTGCTGATCTTCCTGCTCGCCAGCGTTCATCTCATCTACGACGCGACGTTCCTGGTGCTGGGCGTCGTGGTCTTCGCGCTGGTATGGAAGACCCGCGCGTACCAGACATGCGATCAGCGCCTCCCTGCCCTGCCCCGTTTGTGGCAATGGACGTTCTGGCCGCTCTACACGGTGTTTGCCGTGGTTGCCGTGATCTACGCCATGGCGCCGGAATGGAGCCCGGACGGCAGTTCCTATCACCTGGGTGTGGTCGGCCATTTCTATCGAGCACACGGCTTCAAACTCATCTCCTCGAACATGTACTCCTTCCTGTCTCAGGGATTGGAGATGCTGTTCCTTTCCGCCTGGGCGTTTGGACGTCACTCGGCGGCCGCGCTGGTGCACTGCTCCTTCCTGCTGGTTCTCCCCTTGCTGCTGCTGCGCTACGGGCAACGGCAGGGGATTCCCGCGGCGGGCGCAGCCGCCGGACTGTTCGCGATGATCAGCCCCGTCGTCATGATCGACGGTGCCAGCGCCTACAACGATGTCGCCGTGGCCTGCCTGCTCTTCGCCGTCTTCTACCTGTGCGAGATCGATGCGCCGCCCGCACTCACAGGACTCCTGGCCGGGTTCTGCTACGCGCTGAAGTATACAGCCTTTCTGGCCATCGTCTATGTAGTGCTGCGCTACGCGTTCCAACGCCGCTGGCGCCACATCCTGGCCGCCTGTATTCCAGCCGCCTGCATGGTGCTGCCTTGGGTGCTGCGCAACTGGATCTGGACCGGCAATCCCTTCGCACCGCTGCTGAACGCGTACTTTCCGAACCCCTTCGTTCACGCCAGCTTCGAGGACGACTATTCGCGGTCGATGCGCTGGTATGTCGGGTTGGACACCTGGCAGCAGGTTCCGCTGGAACTGACGCTGCGCGGCCGGATCCTGGGCGGCTTCCTTGGCCCGCTGTTCCTGCTCACCCCGCTGGCGCTGCTTGGTCTGCGTTCGAAGTACGGGCGGCGCGCCCTGGTGTGCGCGGTGCTGTTCTCGCTAACTTATGCCGCCAATATCGGTACGCGCTTCCTGATTCCCGCATTGCCATTCTGGTCGCTGGCGCTAGCCGCCGGCCTGCCCTCCGTCACATTGCCGGTGCTGGCGCTGGCCCATGCTTTCCTGAGTTTTCCGGGCCAACCCGACCGCTACTGCGATCCCTACGGCTGGCGGATCGACAAGATTCCCTACAAGCAGGCACTGCGAGGGAAAAAGGTAGAAGCGTGGCTGGCCGAGAAGTGGCCGGCCTACCGGCTGGCGCGCATGGTGGAAGGGGCAACCCCCAGACGCGGTCATCTACTCGATGTCCCCCATCTCGGAGAGCTACACAACGCGGGAGATCCGGGCCAGCTTCCAGAGCGGGTCGAATGAGCAGTTGCGGGACTACCTGCTGATGCCTCTGGTCTCCGAGTTCCAACCGGAGCAACAGATCGAGTTCCAGTTTCCGGCACAGTCCCTCACCGGTCTGCGTGTGGTGCAGACGGCCTCTCCGGAACGGGGCACGCCTGCGTCCAGGGATGTGTGGAGCATCACCGAGTTCCGCATCCTCGCGCAAGGCCGGGAACTGCCGCGCGACGACGACTGGCGACTGCAGGCGCGCCCATCCGCCTGGGATGTGCAGAAGGCGTTCGACAACTCGCCGGTCACGCGCTGGCGATCCTGGGCCGGCATCCGGCCGGGCATGTACGTCGAAGTCACCTTCGGGCATGCTCGCACGGTGGACTCGGTGCGGTTGGAGGTCAGCCGCGACCAGTACGCGGTGCGGCTGAAGCTGGAAGGCCGCGATGCCTCCGGAACTTGGCGCGAGTTGACCCACGAGCCCAAGGTGAGCGGCCTGGCTCCGCCGCTCGGCATGCGGCGCATGGCGATGGAAGAGTTGAAACGGGACGGAGTCGGGTACCTCCTGTTGAGCGACGATGACTACCGGGCGGATGACTTCCGGGAGCGTGCCGGCCTGTGGGGGATCCGGCAGACGGCCATGGTGGACAACGTGCGACTGTATAAGCTGGAGTGACACAGAGTGGCTGAGTACTTTCTGGGGGTGGACGGCGGGCAGTCGTCGACGACGGCGCTGATCGGCGACGAGACCGGCCGCGTGCTGGGCATGGGCCGCGGCGGACCGTGCAATCACGTCAGCGGCCTGCCGAAGCCCGGGCCAAGTTCATGGGCGCCATCGGCGGATGCGTCGGCCAGGCCCGGGAAGCCGCCGGATTGCCGGCCGATACGCACTTCCGCGCCGCCTGTCTCGGCTTCTCCGGCGGACCCGCCGACAAGGATGCGCTCATCGCCGAGATGTTCACCATCGGCAGCCGCGTCGTGACGAACGACGCCGTGATTGCGCTGGCCGGAGCCCATGCGGGCCGCCCGGGCATCATCACCATCGGCGGCACCGGCTCCATCAGCTATGGCCGGAACGGCACAGGCAAGTTCGCCCGCGTCGGCGGCTGGGGCTACATCTACGGTGACGAGGGCGGCGGGTTCGACATTACACGCCAGGGCCTGAGGGCGGCTCTTCGTATGGAAGAGGGGTGGGGTCCGGAAACTGTATTGCGGGCGCTGCTGCTTGAGGCCACGGGGGCGGAAACGCGAACGATCTGATGCACAAGTTCTACACGCCGGAGTTCCCCCGGCCGAAGATCGCGGCAATGTCGCAGATCGTGGTCCGCGCGGCTTCGCAGGGCGATGAGGTGGCGGCCGACATACTGAGCGAGGCGGCCCAGCAGTTGTCCGGCATCACCAGCGCCACGCGGATGCAGTTGTTCACGAAGGGAGAGATGGTGCCGGTGGCCCCCATTGGCGGCATGTTCAAGAGCGAACTGCTGATGGAAGAGTTCCGTCGTCGGGTGGAGCGGACCAACGACATGCAGGTGGTGGCACCGGCCTACGGACCGGCCGCGGGAGCCCTGCTGGAGGCCTATCAGCAGGCCGGACTGCGGGTGGAGCTGTCCGGCGTGCCGGCCGAGAAGTAGCGAATTTCACAGATCGTCCGGTCCAAAGCGGCTATTCCGGTTGACCTGCCGGGCCGGCCGCCGTTATCGTGACTCATGGACCGACGACGATTCGTCTCCTCCACCGTAGGGGCGCTCGCAGTAATGCAGCACGATTCTGTGGCGCGCGCCCAGTCCGCGGTAGAGGCTGTTTCCGGCCGCCCGGCCGATTCCGTGGCCAGGGATGAGGATTTCTGGCTCAACATCCGTCACGCGTTCACCGTCGATCGCAACCTGATCAATCTCAACAATGGCGGCGTTTCACCGTCTCCGAGAATGGTCATGGATACAGAAAAACGCTACCTCGAAGTAGAGAACATGAGCCCGTCCTACTACATGTGGAACGTGCTCGACCCGGGCATCGAAACAGTGCGGCGCCGTCTGGCGCGCACGTTTGGCTGCGATCCGGAAGAGATCGCCATTACGCGCAACGCCAGCGAGTCGCTGGAGATCGTGCAGCTCGGCATGGAACTGAAAGCCGGGGATGAGGTCCTGACCACCAACCAGGACTATCCGCGCATGATCACGACCTGGAAGCAGCGCGAACGCCGCGACGGCATCGTCCTGAAACAGATCACCTTCCCCGTTCCTCCGCCGAGCCTGGACTACCTGGCCAAGCGGATCGAGGAGAACATCACCCCGAAGACCAAAGTCATCCATATCTGTCACATCACGAACCGGACCGGCCAGATCTTCCCGGTGAAGAAGATCTGCCAGATGGCTCGGGCCCGCGGAATTGAAGTGGTGGTGGACGGCGCCCATGCGTTTGCCCAGTTCCCGTTCAAGCACGAGGACCTGGACTGCGACTACTACGGCACGTCGCTGCACAAGTGGGTTCTCGCGCCGATTGGAACGGGCATGCTGTATGTCCGCAAATCCAAGATTTCAAAGATCTGGCCGATGATGGCCGCACCCGAGAACATGGCGGAGAACATCCGCAAGTTCGAGGAGATCGGCACCCATCCGGCTTCGCAGCGCAATGCAATCACGGAGGCGTTGACGTTCCATGAAAGCATCGGTGCCGAGCGCAAGGCCGAACGGCTGCGCTATCTGCGCCGCCGCTGGTCGAACAAGCTGCGTGAGCTGCCCGGCGTAAAGATCCTGAACAGCGACGATCCGGAGCAATCGTGCGGGATCGGCTTCATCCAGGTGGACGGCTTCGACGCTCCGGCCCTGGCCAAGCACCTGATGGACAAGTACCGCATCTGGACGGTAGCCATCGTGACACCCGGCGAGTATCACGGGCTGCGGATCACGCCCAATGTTTACACGACGTTGGAGGAAGTGGACACGTTCGCGGAGGTCATGGAAAAGATCATCCGCAAGGGTTCAATTCCGGCCTGAGGCTCATCCTGGAAGCCGGGCGGCGGACGCTTCTCCGCCCGGCCAGGGGAGCACCCTATTTTGTAGCCGGTTACCGGTCGAAGACCACGCGCTTCCAGGCCACTTTCGATCGCTGGAAGTTCAGGAGCAGGGCGACGTGGAGGCCGGAGGCTTTCAGGTAGTTGATGCACTGGGCCAGATGTTCGTTCGCGAAACACTCCACACACTTCAATTCCACGATCACTCTGTCCTCAACGATGAGATCGGGCACATACTCGCCAATGTACTGCCCTTTGTAGCCGACGGGCAGGGAGACCTGCGATTTGGCGCGCACACCACGCAACCCCAGTTCGCGGAGCAGCGCCCGTTCGTAGACCTTCTCCAGGAACCCGGCCCCCAGAACATTAGCAACCTCAAAGGCAGCCCCAATCACTGCTTCCGTAATCTCAGCTTCCGATCCGTGTGTATCTGTGTCCATCTGTGGCCCAATCAAAGAGTCCCGCGAGTGAGCACAACCTCTCGCGCAAATCTTAGCCACAGATGAACACAGATGAACACAGATCCAAGCGAGTTGCAGCCGAAAGTACTCAATTCTGGAGATGCCCGGAGACCTCGAAGACTACCCCAACCCCGGTCCTCCTCAAATCAGCCTCCCATCTGTGTGAATCTGTGTCCATCTGTGGCCCAATCAAAGAGTTCCGCAAGCGAGCACAACCTCTCGATCAAATCTTAGCCACAGATGAACACAGATGAACGCAGATCCAAACGAGTTGCAGCCGAAAGTACTCAATACTGGTGATGCCCGGAAACTTCGACTGCAGCCCCTATCCCGGTCCTTCTCAACTCAGCCTCCCATCTGTGTGAATCTGTGTCCATCTGTGGCCCAATCAAAGAGTTCCGCAAGCGAGCACAACCTCTCGAGCAAATCTCAGCCACAGATGAACACAGATGAACGCAGATCCAAACGAGTTGTAGCCGAAAGTACCCAATACTGGAGATGCCCGGAAACTTCGACTGCAGCCCCTATCCCGGTCCTTCTAAACTCAGCCTCCCATCTGTGTGAATCTGTGTCCATCTGTGGCCCAATCAAAGAGCTCCACAAGCGAACACAGCCTGTCACCGGGCGTCCCTCCATTTCCGGATGTTACGATCTCTATTGAGGTCTTCATTCCTATGGCTAAACTCTCCATCCGCGATCTCGATCTGAAGGGCAAGCGCATCTTCATGCGCGTCGACTTCAATGTTCCGCTGGCTCCCGGCGGGCCAGGAGATCACGTCCGACAAGCGCATCAAAGCGGCTCTCCCCACCATCAAGTACGCTCTCGAGCAGGGCGCCGGCCTCGTTCTGGCTTCCCACCTGGGCCGTCCCAAGGGCAAACCGAATCCAGAGATGAGCCTGAAGCCGGTAGCCGCCAAGCTCTCCGAACTGCTCGGCAAGCCGGTGGCCTTCGCCCCCGACTGCATCGGCGCCGAAGTGGAAGCGATGCTGCCCGCTCCGGGCGAGATCCTGCTGCTCGAAAACCTGCGCTATCCACGCGGAAGAAGAGAAGAACGATCCGACATTCGCACAGCAACTCGCGAAGCTGGGTGATGTGTATGTGAACGACGCCTTCGGCACGGCGCACCGCGCGCATGCGTCGACGGAAGGGATCATCGCGTTCCTGAAGCCGGCCGCGGCCGGCCTGCTCATGGAGAAGGAACTCGAGTATCTCTTCAAGTGCACGCAGAATCCCGAGCACCCCTGCGTGGGCATCCTGGGCGGCGCGAAGGTTTCTGACAAGATCGAAGTCATCCAGAACCTGTTGAAGTTCGTCGACCGCCTGCTGATCGGCGGCGCGATGGCCTACACATTCATGAAGGCGCAGGGCAAGCCCACGGGCAAGAGCCTGGTGGAAGAAGACAAGGTGGAGCTGGCAAAGGAACTGCTGGCCACTTCCGGCGACAAGTTGCTGCTGCCCATCGATCACGTGGTGTCGGCCGAGTTCGCTGAAAACGCTCCGAACGAAGTGGTGACCGAGATCCCCGAAGGCAAGATGGGTCTGGACATCGGACCGGCGACGGCGGCCGAGTTCGCGGCGGTGTTGAAGTCGGCGAAAACGATCATCTGGAACGGCCCGATGGGCGTGTTCGAGAAGAAGCCGTTCGACAAGGGCACCGTGGCCGTGGCGATGGCCGTGGCCGAATCCGGAGCGCTCTCCGTGGTCGGCGGCGGCGATTCGGAGAAGGCCGTGAAGTCCGCCGGCTTGTCCGACAAAATCAGCCACATCTCGACCGGCGGCGGCGCTTCGCTGGAGTTCCTGTCGGGCCTGGTTCTGCCGGGTGTGGCGGCCCTGACCGACAAATAGTCCTCCGACTCTGGTATCAAAGATGGGACGGCCTGGCAGCCTGATGCCGGACCGTCCCGTTTTTTATGCCACTGATCGTGACTGGCGGCGACGGCGCGCTGTTTCATCAACTGCAGAAGCTGCGGGCGCCCTTTCCGGAGATCGTCATTGAAGCCAGGGGCCGGGGCAATGCGCTGGCCCGGGACCTGCGCGCCCTGCCGGCTCCGGCGGCGGTGGACCTGATGGCGGTAGAGGTGATTCCGGAACGCGGCGCGCGCTATCAGCGGCTGTGCGGCTCCTCGGTGTCGTTCGGTTATCCGACGCTGGTCACGCGCCTGGCGGAACACTTCCGGCCCCTGCGGCGTTTGAGCTACGCCGCGGCGTCGGTGCTGGCCTGGCCCAGCGCGCAGGAGTTCCGGATCGGCTACCACGGCGGCCCGCTGGAGAAGCGCCGGCTGACGGGAATCCTGCTGAACAACACGAAGCACGTGGGCGGCTTTGTGGGCTTCCCGGAAGCCTCCTGCCAGGATGGATTGGCGGATGTGATGGAAATGACGGCCATCTATCCGTCGCAGATGCTGCACAACGTGACATCCATGTTGAAGCTGCCGGTATGGCGGCCGTCGCGGTTCCTGCAGGTGGGGGAAGCGGAGATCCACGCGCCGTCGGCCCAGGAGTTGATGCTGGACGGAGAGCTGATTCCGGACGTCGCGGGCATCCGGCTGCGAATGCTGCCGGCGGCCATCGTGTGCCGGACGGTGTAGGCGGGTCACGCGGGCCAGGTTTGGCCGCACAATAGGTTCATGTCGACCCGTGCTCCTTTCGCCTGGCGCAGCCGGATCCGCTTTGTCGATACGGATGCGAGCTGCCGCATTCACTACTCGGCCCTGTTCCGTCATCTGGAGACGGCGGAGGAAGAGTTCATGCGCTCGCTGGGGTTTGCCTATTCCGAGCGGAAGCCGGCGCATCTGTCGTATCCGCGGGTCCATGTGGAGGCGGATTACCTGGCAGCGTTGCGGTATGACGACCCGATCTACATCACGGTAGGGGTATCGAAGCTGGGTACGTCATCGTACACGTTGGAATTCAATGTGTACCTGGAGGAGACATCGGAAGTGGCAGCCAGCGGCATAATCACGGTGGTCTGCATGTCGACAAAAACCCAGAAGGCCTGTCCGTTGCCGGAAGATCTGCGGGAGGCATTGAGCGGGCACAAGACGTGAGAGGCCATGTGGACCAGGATCCCCTGTGGGCCAGGATCCCTGGTGGGCCAGGATCCCCTGTGGGGCAGGATCCCTGGTGGGGCAGGATCCCTGGTGGGGCAGGATTCCTGGTGGGGCAGGATTCATCCTGCGCGGAGCTTCAGCTCCGCCCAAGGCAACCCAATGTGGGGCAAATCCAATGTGGGGCAGGATTCATCCTGCGCGGAGCTTCAGCTCCGCCCAAGGCAACCCAATGTGGAGCAGATCCCATGTGGGGCAGCATTCATCCTACCCAGAGCCTCAGCTCCGCCCAAGGCCAACCCCACCAGCCCAACCCCATGGACATCACAATTCACCATGCAGTGAACTGTTCGCCCCCAACCTGAGAGGAAACCCCACCAGAACCCACTACCCAATCGTGCAGCTCATCCACTCTCGCCGCCTTCCGCATTGGTATGAGCTGGGAACCCCGTTATTCATCACATTCCGGCTGCACAACAGCCTCCCCCCGAATCGCTTCTTCCCCGCCCGCTTCCCCTCGGGCAAAGCCTTCGTACAAATGGACCGGCTCCTCGACGCAGAGCGCTCGGGTCCGACCCATCTCCGCACACCGGCAATCGCGAAAGCCGTGATCGCCGCTTTACAGAAGGGTGCCGTGGAGAACTTTCTCCTCCATGCCTGGGTACTGATGCCCAACCATGTGCACCTCCTGATAACACCAAAGATCGATCCTGCCATTTCGCTGCACGATCTGAAGGGGTCTTCTGCGCGAGAGGCCAACAAACGACTGGGGCGCAAGGGACAGCCATTCTGGCAGGAGGAGAGCTTCGATCATCTGGTGCGCCATCCGGGAGAATTCCGGCGCATCGTGACTTACATCCGGGAGAACCCAGTCCGCGCGGGTCTGGCCGGGACGCCGGAGGCCTATCCATGGTCCAGCATCGCCTGGAATCAAAACCTCCTGGCGACCGAAAGCACAATACAAGTAGATGCGCTCTAGCTCAAACCTTCAGTGCAACGCCCAAGCCTATCGGAACTCCAGGAATTCCGGGGCAGCCTGAATTCCAGTGGGGCAGGATTCATAGTGGGCCAGGATTCATCCTGCGCGGGACTTCAGTCCCGCCAACGCCCCCCGTGCCCACCGCCCCGGAGCCACCCCCACATACCGGGAAAACGCCGTACTGAACGTGCTCGCCGATCCATAGCCCACTCGCTCCGCCACCTCGGCAAGACCCACATCACCGTCACGCAGCAGATCCTTAGCCAGCGCCATGCGCCACCCCAGCAGGTACTCCATCGGCGGTAACCCGACATTGCTCGTGAAGCGATCAAAAAACGCCGACCGCGAGAGCCCCGCCTCTTTCGCAAGCTGAGCCATCGTCCAGGACCGTGCAGGTTCGGCGTGCATCTTTCTCAGTGCTTCCGCCAGCCGGAGATGGCTCAGGCCGCGCAACAAGCCGGCCGGTGCATCGGGCCGTTGCGTCAGTCGCAACGATTCGACCAGCAGGATCTCCACCAGGCGGCTCAGAATCAGAGCCCGCCCCGACTGCTGAACTCGGGCCTCTTCCACCAGAAGCCTCACCAGAATGGATAACCTTTCAACACCGCGAACGTGGACCTGCCGCGGCAGCAGCGAAAGCAGCAGGCCGGAGTCCTCGTTCCCGAAAAGGAAGTAACCGCCCAGCATGCGGACATCGGCGGCGCCCTCCGGCCGCCCATGCCGGACCTCTCCATCCGCCGATGCGGCCGCGGCATGAGGATCGACCAACACCGGAGCCGCCGGCTCAAATCCCGACAGGGTGAAGCCCGGAGTGGTCGGAAGCAGGACGAAGTCCCCCGCTTCCAGGGTCAGTTCCTCCTCCCCCTCCACGGCCAGCCGGCACGAACCTTCCGTCACAACACAAAAGCTGGGATGGCCAAAACTCGAATAACGAACACCCCACCGCCCTGCGCCGCTGATGCCCTTGGTGAACACAGCCCGCGGCCGGAGCAGGCCGATGACGTCGGAAAGAGGGTCGAGCATTATTTGGACTATCGCAAAAGAAAAGTGGACTGTCAATCGTAGATCGTCCAGAGCCTTCGGCGTAGCATGAACTCAGACACCCGGAAAGGGGGTGCACCATGAAAACCATACTGATCACCGGCTGCTCGTCAGGCTACGGTCTGGAAACAGCACGCTACTTCCTCACGAAGGATTGGACCGTCATCGCAACCATGCGGACTCCGGACAAAGACGCTCTGCCCAACTCGCCGAACCTGCGGATCCTGCCCTTGGATGTGACAGATCCCGAGAGTATCGAGACCGTCCTCAAAGCCGCGGGCCCTATCGATGTCCTCGTCAACAATGCCGGCATCGGAGTCGTCGGAGCCTTTGAAGTGACCCCGATGGCGCACATCCGCAAAGTCTTCGAGACGAACACCTTCGGCGTCATGGCAATGACACAGGCGGTGATCCCGCAGATGCGCCGGCGCAACTCCGGGATCATTGTGAACGTCACATCCAGCGCGACCCTGGCTCCGTTCCCCCTGGCAGCCGCCTACACAGCCAGCAAGCAGGCGATCCAGGGCTTCACGGGTTCCCTGGCGCACGAACTCGCCTATTTCAACATCCAGGCAAAGCTGGTGGAGCCCGGATATGCCCCGACCACAAGATTCGCCCACAACACCGCGGTTCGGGTCGAAGACCTGATTCCGACGGAGTACGCCGGATTCGCCGCGCCGATCTTCGAATCCTTCGCGCACCCGGCCCTGACCACCGAAGCACGGGATGTCGCGGAGGCCATATGGCTGGCGGTTCACGACACAACCGGCCGGCTCCACTTCCCAGCAGGCGCGGATGCCGTAGCCCTATCGAGCGCCGCCCGCCAATCGTGAGAAACCTCGGTCCGGGAGCCTCCTCCCGCCGCGTCTGGTGGGGCAGGAACTGTGGAGCAGGAACCGTGGGTCAGGAACTGTAGGGCAGAACTGTAGGGCAGAACTGTAGGGCAGAACTGTGGGGCAGGAGTTGTGGGGCAGGATTTATCCTGCGCGGGACTTCAGTCCCGCCCCTTCATCTCTCTCAAATCAAGTCAGTCAGAACCGCCCGACCTCCAAAATCAGCAACCGGCTGGATACCTCAGGTCCCAGCCAAAGCGGTCCTCCAGAAAACGAATTGCCTTCTCTCAACAGACCCAGCCTGCCACTACTCAAACAGTACCCGGCGTGGCAATTCCCGGACCACCCCATCCGTCGCAACCAGCAGGCTCCACTGATACACAGTCGGATGACCCGAGATACTTGTCCACGGAACCGTCAGCAAAAAGCCGCGAAACTCTTGACCGGTCACGATCGAGTCCATCATCAGTCTTCCTGGCGGAGACTTCGAACTGAACATCCGGCCGCGTCGGAAACCTCTTCCACCATCGATCGAACCGCTGAGCCCAGTGGTCGTCCCGATACTCGCGATTGAACGACCGCACGGCCAATTGCTTCAGCTGCAATCGATAGAAATGAAGTGAAATGTAATCCGGCACGAGCGTCCATCCTAAATGCAGAATGCGGGCCTCGCCCGCAGTGCTTGCGTCTCCCGAGCAAACACCGATGTTTGCGACCAGTGTGTTGTCACTGCTACCCCCACGATCGACCCCCACGATAATCTGTACCTAGACGACATCACCGCTGTCCAGGACAGGACAGACTTGTCGCATCTGATGTTGAATTCAAAGGGTTCCTGACCGGCGGTGTCTGATTTCCTGAGGGGTGGCCTCCGTTCTACGGGAATTGAACCTGTCCAACCCACGACAGGACGAGGATCAGCTGCTCGGGTGGCGGCGGCAGCGGTGGATTTTCCAGTGGATAGTTGAGCCACTTGGTCAATTCGCGGTAGGCAAACAGGTTCGGCCGCAGCAGTGAGGCCAGGTTGGACAAGGACCAGTTGGCCCTGAAAAGGTGATGCAGCAGCTTCAACAGCAGCAGCGCGACCAGGGCTATCCAAATCTGGATCTGGAGCGCGTTCTCGCTGGTGCCAACGAAGATCTTCACGGTCGGATTTTGTTTGATCGCCTCAAAAAAACAATGGTCGAGTAACGGACTGGCGCGATGCTCAGTTGCCCAGCCCATTTCCAGCCCCGCCCCATAGGAACTGCTCATGAGGTTTTTACTCAAGTTGCTCACCCAGCGAAGTTCGTCCTCCTTGGGTATGGTGTGGGCGTCGCTCCGGCGTGGAAATCGAAACTGCGCCAACGCCTAATTGTAGGAGGGCATCCCTCTCAGCCATCCACTCGAGTCGGATTCGGGCTGGTGGATGTATCTCGGGCAAGAGTGACCGTAGGTCGATCATTTGCCTCAGACGAGGATTAAGAGTCAGCCGTCCAAAAGAACTTATTCCGTCTCTCCGCTCGCTGCTGGTTGACGTTTTTGCATGACCTGTCTTATGAACAATTTCTCAATTAGCGCCCGCACTTTAATCGTCTTTTCGCTCCAGTTTAGCGCACAGCCCTCATTCATTTCATTCCAGCACATATCAAGATAATCGACGAAGACCGAAGCTCGTTGCAGTCGCTCGTCAAGTGAGTGAGCATCACGAATCCGCTCCCTGTACTGTTTTCCAAGAATAGGCGTGTCAACGACGACGGCGTCATAGTACGTAAAAGACGACAGTAGCTCATTGAGGTGATACAGTCCCGAGCTAGTAATACGTATTGAGTAATTATCACTGCTCCCAGGCTCAGGAATGCGACGAGCCGACGTCTCAATGAGCCGTTTCTTGAATAGACGCACTAAACCAAAATCGATTTGCTCTGGCGTAAATCGCAGTCTTTGAAGGTTTTCGTAGACAAATGGAACAGGGAAGAAGCCTTCTGCAGTCCGAGACGTACTTGGTTTCTGTAGTAAGTCCAAGAGAATTGATTGCAGAAAATGCTCTTTCAGATCCAGTCCGGAGACATCAAGCAAATTGGCTATCGGCGACCTACTTGGATCAAAATGGATATTGTCACCGTATGTAATTGCACGCTGAAATTCATGAACTGGAATTGTGTAGTACCCTGACTCCCCTGCAATATTCACAATCTTCTGTGTGTCGACATGCCCACTTCCAAAAAAGCTACGTACTAGCTCAATTGCAAGACGGACATTCCCCGCCGCTATATTCTCGACACACAACAGTAAATCCTCTCGGCGCCTGACGGAGCGGAGATAGACCTCAAGAAGTGTAACAAGCGACCCGATTTCACTTGTCGCGGCCTGCAGGGAGGCGTCTGCGGGGTACTTGCCGCGGGCGACTTTAAGGCCAAACAATAGTCTCCTCTGAATCACTCGGTCAATTCTGGGGGAAGCGATAGAAAGGCCTTTGGGTGATATCCAGTCAAAGCTCCTCGTCGCGTCGACGCATGATATGTTTCAGGTCGAAGCGTGACATAAATCATTGCGTCCCATTGGTCCGCCATCTCCTGCGCAATTAGAAAGGCAGCTTGCTGGTCACTTTCGCTTCTTTGATCCGTGTTGTCAAGAAATATAACTACCTGTTTCCTTTGTTCTCGAGTAATTCTACTGAGAGACAGCTGGAGGTGCTTCTCTCGCTTCTTAAGCAGCGATTCAAGAAATGCGACTTTCTTTTCCTCGAAGGTGACTGAGCGTTTTTTCTTTAGGCTTTTGTTAATGCTTCGGTTGAATCGTTCAAGCTCTTGCTCATATAATGAACTGACAAAATCTCCATCCGTGATATCGATTCCGTAGCTGTCGAGAAGTTGCCTTTCAAGGTCGTCTATGATGTACCCTTGCAGTCTCCGGAGAGAGTCCCTTTACTTCCTAGATCAATGTAGAGCGATATAGCCTTTTCCTTCATTCTCATCGTGTCACTCGATATTAGATATCGAATAAAAGTAGTCTTGCCTACTCCAACATCGCCTATGAGTAGAATAGGTCTGCGGCTGAAGCTCTGAGCTAATAATTCTGGATTTAATTCAGCACCATCTGCGATCGGGCTCGTTGAGGGGCCTGGTCGATCTTCATCGAATAGCAGAGAATATCTAGCTTGAAGTATTCGCTTGTTAAGCAGTGAGTACGTTGAAAGAGTACCACTCGGCAAATAGCAAGCTTTCAGGAATTCTTGCTCAAGCGATTTCGCTTTCGGGAGGTCCTCCAGTATGAATTCGCTGAGTGACTTAATGCTCGCTTGGAATGGATTGCGCCCCTTAGTTCCCGGATAGGGTTTTAGACCGGCCGAAAGTTTTGGAGGCAGCACCGGGCGATCGTGGCCTAGCAACCTTAAGCCTAACGCCTGATATTCTATCCCGTCCTTCGACAGTAGATTCCAGAGCTGGATAAATTCCTGACGCATTTGATCTAGAGAAGAGAAGGCCACGGCGCGACCATCCATTGGCGCCACACCATCAGCCCTCGAGGCGATAAACGCTACCAACTGGCGTCCATTTGTAACAGCTGCGTAGGGCACACCTCGCTTTTGGCAATAACCGGTCACTTGCTCAACGGCCGCCTTCAGCGAAGCCGTTGTTCGAATCAGGGTTGAAAGAGAGTACTCAATGCGGTCAAGCCCCACGGGGAGCTCAAAGTAGAGGCCCTCCTTCTTGGCTTCCACGATCAGAAGGCGCCGAGGGAAAACGAAAGAATAATCCGCGTAATCACCACCTTGAGATTCCTCAAGGATGACGTCATCTTTTGTCCACCCGAGACAATCGAAGAAAAGCGTATCAATCAACTGGAGACGCGTAGTCGCCTCATTGCGATGGACAGCGGTGCCGCCAGCGATTGCTGCTAGTCGGTCAAGATTGGCGCGACAAGAATCCAAATCATCCATAACTAACCCACGGATTCTTTCATAAAGCACTGTGCAGGGTCAACTCGATCGAGGCTAAACTCTGATCGATTTCATTCCGTTCGTGCGCGCAACCGGCTAAGCCCCACTCAGCCAGCCACATCGCGTTGTGGAAACCCTCTGCAGCCCCTCAGCCTTAGCCTTGCCCGCCCCGATGAATAAGAACTCACTTCTGGGTTTGGCCTCTTGACGGACAAAAAGGTCAGGTTGGTTCAAGTGGTCTCTCCTCTTCGGGAGTCTCGCGACCCTCTCTGCCCAAAACACTCACACTAGTGCGCTCGAATTCTCGAGACCAACGCGAAATCCCGCAAGTGGTACCGAACGGTTCGCGACTATATGAGTCGACGTCGGGACAAGTGCGACTATCCTTAATCCTCATGCCGATCACAATCTCTAGCAGGCCGAGCACATGCAGCATCCACATGAATCGAGTTGGTTGCCACTAGCCAGTGTCCAGCAAGCGAACAAGACGGGAGTTCCTGCACCCGCCCCAACGGGCCATCGAACAGGCGTAAAAACTTCGCTGGCTTTATGTGGAAAATACTTGCCTCGTGGGTGGAACGCCTCTCCAACCTTTCGACGACGACTGGCTTCGAGGTCTCGGACACGAACAGGAAAGCTGCCTCTTCTCCGCTGCGCTCGGCCACTCACCCTTCTCCCCCTCCTCCCCACCCCCACCCGCTATCCTGAACCCATGGAGAATCTATACTGAACAATCAACAAAAGGCCCTTGTCCTCGGCGGCGGCGGATTTGCCGCCAGTTCCTGGATCACTGGACTCATCGTCGGCATGGCCGACGCCGGAGTCGACGTCCGCGACGCGGACCTGCTCATCGGCACCTCCTCCGGAGGCCGCGTCGCGCTGCAACTGGCCTCCAACAAGCCTCTGGAGGAAATCTTCGAGGGGCAGGTGAGTGTCGCCGCTCACGTAGCCCGGCCGTCTCTCGGCGCGGACTGGGGCAAACTCCAGCGCGACATCGCACACGCAAAAGAACTCGGCGGCGAGCGCACCGAGATCCTCAAACGCATCGGAGCCCTCGCCCTGGCCAACGGTGGGCCCGATCGCCGGGCCCTGGTCGCGTCGCAGTTGCCGATGCAGACCTGGCCGGAACGCCAGGTGCACCTCATCGCGCTGAATGCCCAGACCGGCGTACGACGGGCCTTTGACCGCGGAAGCGGTATCGATCTGGTCGACGCCCTGATGGCCACGACGGCCTTCTTCGGAGCCGCGCCGATATGGTTCGAAGGTGCCCCCTACATCGACGGCGGCTTCCATTCCAGCGACAACACCGATCTCGCGGCGGGCTACCCCAAAGTGCTGGTGCTGGCTCTGAAAGCGCCGCCATGGGCTCTCAAGCTGGTGTCGCTGGAGGAGGGGGTCGCCGATCTACGGGCAACCGGAGCGGAGGTCATCGTCATCCAGCCGGACGAGGAAGCGACCGAAGCCATCGAATCGGCCGGCTCCCTCATGGATCCAGCGATCTGTGAACCGGCAACCCGAGCCGGCCGGGCGCAAGGCCACCGGGTCATCCAGGCCCGAGGCACGACCGGTTGGTGGTGACCCTCCTCATAGCGGCATCGGGGGCGCTTGCCGGCAATCGGCCTGGTGACCCGCGGCACGGACGAGGCAAGCGGGTTCCGGCCAAGCCGGCGTTTTAGGAAGACAGGATGCCCTCGCTCAAGGGGGCATAGCTGCGCGGGAAAACACGGTAGGGTGACCAGTCCTGATGCTGGGCCGGTCACCCCTCCTCAGTTTCCAAAACTGCAAAGGTGACCCGGCTCGTGCCTCCGCCCGTTCGCACCGCCGCCACGCCGAATCAGTCACGAGATCCACCAGACCCAGCCTGTTCAGCTCGCCAGCAGCTTGCCGGGTGCAGCCCTCAACCCCACCAAATTGGCGCATTAAGGAATGTTGATTGACGACTTCAAAATATTCCTAGCTGCTTTAATTCAAGCACTTACGGAGCTCCGCCTCTCCAGGACTAGGCACCCCCTGGTTACGCTGGATATAGAGGATATTTCGATGAACAACGCCGATATCTCGGAAGTCAACCGCGCCGCCGGAGAACTTCCGTCCTCCGGGCGCCTCACCCAGGAGCGTGAACTCAGCATCGGTTCCGCCGCAGCAACCTGTTCGGCAAGCCAACCGGTCAATCCGGCGGGCACGCAACGCGCCCTCCGGACTCTGTCCTTCATTTCGGAAAAGCGCCTCGCCGCCAACCGGGCCAACGCACGGAAATCGACCGGCCCCCGCACGGCCGCCGGCAAAGCCGCCGTCGCCGAGAACGCCTGCCGCACCCGCTTCTTCGCCCGGGTACACCGGATGCCGCCGCGGCTCGAAGCTCACTTTCGGGCTCGCGCCGAAGAGAAAACCCGTTGCCTCTCCAACCCCGCCCGCCGCGCTCTCCACTACGACTGGTGGATACTCGACGGCCATCGGATCCTCCAGGAGAGTAGGGAGCGGGCACTCTTCAACGCCGGCCTCGAGTACGCCAAAGGCGACGAAGCCCAAGCCACAGCCTGGGTCCTCAGCCAGTCCGGCTACATCGAAGCCCTCAACCGTTACGCCGGCTGGATCCAGGCGCGCCTCCGCAAGGTGGAACAGGCCCTGGCCGCCGATCTCGAACTCCTCGAATCCGAATTGGTCCAAATGAATCCAATCGAATCCGATCTTCACCCCGAATCGGCCGCCTCGGAACCGTCAATCGACCAACCCAATCCGATTTTGGCCGAACAAACCCACTTTGCCGATGAGTTGCCTGATCTCGCCACCGCCCAACCCCAACAACCCGAACCGCTCCCCTTGCATTCCCTCCGGCATTGCCGGAGGCCCGCCCCAGCTTCCACGTCATCCGCCCCAAACCCCGAAACGCTCCACATAGCGAATCGGGAACAGGCCATCTCGACCCAGGAGTCCGCGCCCAGGCCCGAACAGAACAATTTGGCCGAACAAACCCACTTCCCAACCGAGCCGCCCCAACAACCCGAACCGCTCCTCCAGCATTCCCTCCGGCATTGCCGGAGGCCCGCCCCAACTTCCACGTCATCCGCCCCAAACCCCGAAACGATCCACATAGCGAATCGGGAACAGGCCATCTCGACCCAGGAGTCCGCCACCAGGTCCGCGCGAAAGAATTTGGCCGAACAAACCCACTTCGCAAACCGACCGCCCCAACATCCCGAACCGCTCCCCCAGCATTCCCTTCGGCATTGCCGGAGGCCCGCCCCAACTTCCACGTCATCCGCCCCAAACCCCGAAACGATCCACATAGCGAATCGGGAACAGGCCATCTCGACCCAGGAGTCCGCCACCAGGTCCGCGCGAAAGAATTTGGCCGAACAAACCCACTTCGCAAGCCGGCCGCCCCAACAACCCGAACCGCTCCCCCAGCATTCCCTCCGGCATTGCCGGAGGCCCGCCGCAATCTCAACGTCACCCGACCCAAACCCCGAAACTCTGCACATAGGGAATCTGGAAGAGGCCATCTCGACACAGGAGTCCGCGCCCAGGTCCGCGCGAAAGGATTTGACCGAACAAACCCACTTCCCAACCGAGTCGCCCCAACAACCCGAACCGCTCCTCCAGCATTCCCTCCGGCATTGCCGGAGGCCCGCCGCAATCTCAACGTCACCCGACCTAAACCCGGAAACCAGCCATCCGAATCTGGCGCGAATCAACTCACAACAAAACTCTTCGCTAGGATCCGCGAATCACCATCTGGCCGAACAAACCCACTTCGCAACCGAGCCGCAATTCCGGGCACTACCCCCGCAGGGACCAACACAACGATGCCCCATCCCCTTGGGCCCAGCTGAAGCTCCGCGCAGCATGGATCCTGCCTCAAAAGGGCCCATCGGGCCCCGCGCAGATCCGCACTGGGTTCTATTTGGTGGGGCGCGAGCCGGTGATCAGGATGTCCACCAGCCTTTGCGCGCTTTGCTGCCAGTCGGGGCTCGCGGCAACGTTCGCGACTCCAATCAGGGCTCGCAGCAAGTCGATGGGGTCGAGATCTTCCCGGATGTCGCCGGTGGCTATGGCGCGCTGGACCAGGGCCCGGATGGCGTCCCAGATCTGAACGTGCGAGGACTCGAAGACCTTCGAGGCTCCTCCTAATAAGGTGTTCAGGACCGGGGCGATGAGCTTCTTCGCCGCGATGTAGTCCACAAACAACAGCATCCAGGCGCGCAAAGCTTCGATCGGCGGCATGGATTCGGCAAAGCTGCGCTCCGCCGCCGCAAGTTTCGCCACCTCCGTCCGATAGACCGCTTCGATCAACGCCTCCCGCGTCGGGAAGTGGCGGTACAACGTTCCGGCGCCCACCCCGGACTGTTTGGCGATGTCATCCAGACTGGCCTCCGCGCCAAAGCTCGTGAACGCCTCCTTGGCCACCTGCAGAATACGGTCGCGATTCCGCTCCGCATCGGCACGCGGTTTTCTTGGGACGGGTTGCGAACGCTTGGTAGCCACGGAAATTTACTTGCAACCGGAGACAGTCTCCGGTAATCTACGAATGCGGAGACAATCTCCGTTTTACCAGATTGGCGGAGGTTGGTCAATCCAGAAAGGGCCAGACGCATGCGTGTTTTTGTGACAGGCGCCACGGGATTCGTCGGATTCGCGGTTGCCCAGGAGTTGCTCGGCGCGGGCCATGCGGTGCTGGGGCTTGCCCGGTCGGATGAGGGTGCGAAGTCGCTTGAGGCGATTGGGGCCCAGGTCCATCGCGGCGACCTCGAAGACCTGGAAAGCCTGCGGAATGCGGCCGAGAAGTCCGATGGCGTGATTCACTGCGCCTTCAATCACGACTTTTCGAAGTTCGCGGCCAATTGCGAAATGGACCGGCAAGCCATCGAAGCGCTTGGTTCCGTGCTGGCCGGGTCGGACCGTCCGTTGATTGTGACCGGCGGGGTCGGGCTGATTGCACCAGGCCGAGCCGCCACGGAAGGCGACCGGCCGCCGGCCGAGGGGACCAGGGAGTATCCGCGTGTCTCGGAACAGATGGCGGACGTGCTGGCCGCGCGCGGGGTCCGGACGGCCGTGATGAGACTGCCGCAGGTGCATGATCCGGTCAAGCAGGGGTTCGTGTCTTACCTGGTGGCCGCCGCGCGGTCGACGGGCGTTTCAGCGTACACCGGCGCCGGCGGCAACCGGTGGTCGGCGGTACACCGGCTGGATGCGGCCCGCCTCTACCGACTGGCGCTGGAGAACACGGCCTCAGGGAGCGGCGGTGCGGTCGAACGGTATCACGCGGTCGGCGAGGAGGGGATCCCGGCCAGGGAGATTGCCGAGGAGATCGGACAAGGCCTGAAGATCCCGGTTGTTTCCATCGCTCCGGAGAAGTCGGTGGAGCACTTCGGGTTTCTGGGTCACTTCGCGGGTCTCGACATGCCGGCCTCCAGCACCTGGACGCAGGAGCGTCTGGGGTGGCGTCCGACCGGGCCGGGGCTGCTGGCGGATCTCGAAGAGATGTTCCGGTCGGAGTTACGGAAAGGAAGAACGGAATGCCCGATAGACCAGGTAACGCTGGAGAAGTTGCCCTCATCACCGGGGCGAATCAAGGAATCGGACTTCAGATCGCGAAAGACCTCGCGGCCCATGGGCTGACGGTGCTGGTGGGGTCGCGGAATCTGGAGCGCGGCCAGGCGGCGGCGCAAACGATTGACGGGGACGCCCACGCGGTCCAACTCGATGTGACGGATGCGGCTTCCATCACGGCGGCAGCGAGCCGTATCCGGAGTGAGTTTGGACGGCTCGACGTGCTGATCAATAACGCCGCGATCTCGAATATGGGGCTGCGGCCAGGAATGACGGTGGAGGAGTATGCCCGGGCGACGCGGCCGAGCACTGTGTCCCTCGACGAGGTGCGCGCCGTTTGGGAGACCAACGTATTCGGGGTCCTGGCGGTGTACCAGGCCATGCTGCCCCTGCTGCGCGAGTCGCCGCACGCGCGGATTGTCAATGTGTCGAGCGGACTGGGTTCGCTCACAGCCAACTCGGATCCGAACTGCCCGTACCGCCAGATCTTTGGCCCGGTCTACCCCGCGTCCAAGACCGCGCTCAATGCGATGACGGTGGCCATGGCGATTGAACTGGAGTCCACGGGAATCCGGGTGAATGCGGTTGCTCCGGGGTACACCCGGACGAACCTGAACAACTATTCGGGGACGGAGACCGTGGAGGAGGGAGCGGCCGAGGCGGTGCGGGTCGCGCTGTTGGGACCCGAGGGGCCGACAGGTGGGTTTACACACGCGAAGTTGGGGACGATTCCCTGGTAAGGAGGACGATGAGAACCATGCTGAGCGGTGAAGGCGGAGTGAGTCTGGCGGAGAAAGAGCTCGCGGCGTTCTTCCGGGCGGTGACGGAGTTGTACGGGCCGGAACAGGCGGAGGCGTCGGCGGAGGACTGGCTGCGTGTGCTGATGGCCCGCTGCGGGCTGCCGGCTTCGCGGCGGGAATGGAGAGAGGTCAGCATCGCGGCCGCGGCCCGATTGGCGGGAAGGCTGGGGCCGGGGTTGGTGCGAGTGTAGGGGTGCGGGCCGGTGGAGGCAGCCGGTCGCTAACGACAAGGGCTGTCCCTCACCGGCTCCTTTCCCGTCGCCGTTCGAAGCGGGGTTGGCTACGCGCGGGGGCTTCGTGGGCTGAGGGACCCGGGGGGTTATACTCATTCCACGACCCCTGCATGAAGCGGCATGTCCTTCTCTTTGGTCTCGTGGGCGGCGTCCTCATCGCCACCCTCCAGTACACCGAGTACCGATTCGTTGTCATTGAACACTCGGTCGAGCTGTACTCGGCGCTGATCGCTGTCCTCTTTGCCTCCTTCGGAATCTGGCTCGGTTTGCGCATCACCCGCAGACGGGAGACCGTCCGGGAACGGGTGGTGGTGAGAGAGGTTTTGGTACCCGCGGAAGCCCCGGCCGTGGAACCGTTCGCGCCCAATGCGGCTCAACAGGAGGCGCTCGGCCTGACGGCCCGCGAACTGGAGATACTCTCCCTGATCGCTCAGGGATTCAGCAATCGCGAGATCGCCGCCCAGCTTTTCGTTTCCGAAAGCACGGTCAAGACGCACTGTGCCCGTACGTTTGACAAGCTCGGCGCCGCCCGCCGCACCCAGGCCGTCCAACGCGGGAAGGAACTCGGCCTGCTGCCGTGACCGTTGCGGGCGGTCCTGGTAGTCCCAGGCCTGGGCGGCGGAGGGAACCTGAAGGGTGCTAAGGGGTTACCGGCCGTGCGGTTTCGTGCCCGGCGGCAGGCTCGGGGTCATCCGAAAGAACGATTCGCGGCGGTTTCCTGTAGAATCATCCGAAAGTATGACGACGCGCGGCCCTGTTACACGGCATTGTGACTCCATCGACACCTGCACCAGGAGCTTCACATGAGAAAAACCGTCCTCACCTTCGGCCTCATCGCGGGCCTGATCATCTCCGTCCTGATGGGCGGATCGCTACTGCTGGCCGACAAGATCGGTACCGGCCACAGCATGGTTCTCGGCTACACCATGATGGTGGCGTCGTTCCTGCTGATCTACTTCGGCATCCGCAGCTATCGCAACAACGACCTGGGCGGGCGGATTTCGTTCGGCCGCGCCTTCGCCTGCGGGATCCTGATTACCCTCATTACCACGGTCTGTTATGTCGTGATGTGGGAGATCCTGTACTTCAACTTCATGCCGCACTTCATGGACAGCTACTTCGCGGCTCAGATCAAGAAGGTCCAATCGGCCGGGCTGGATGCAGCCACCACGGCGGCGCAGGTCGCCGCGATCCAGCGCTCGCAGGTGCTATACCAGAACCCCTTCGTCAACATGGCCTACACCTTCCTGGAGCCCCTGCCGGTTGGGTTGCTCATTACTCTGATCTCGGCCGGCGTGTTGCGCCGGAAGCGTCCGGCTGAACCAGTAGGGGAGCCCGGCGTGGTGACGACCTAGGCCCGGCTTTCGCAATATGGCTCGCGGGCCGCTACGGCCGGAAGGCCCAGTAGGTCTGGCCCGCCTTGTCCCGAGCGATGAGTCCCTGGCGGTCCTTGGGCATGAGCCCCCTAAGGGTGTAGAAGAGGTCGCTGATGACGCTACGGCTGTCGCCGTAGTAGCCGTGGAAGAAGGCCAACGGGTTGGTATCGACACTGCTGGCGTCGATGGTGTCGACGCCGGGCACGATGACGAGTCCTTCCCCGCCCTGGCCGGCCCGCGGGTAGGTGGCATAGCGCTGGGAGGCCGAGAGGGCGATGTCCTTGGAGCTGGCATAGAGCGTGATGCGGCGGGCTCCGGTTTTCATCGTGGCGGACAACTGGCGGAAGAGGTCGGCGTCAATGTCGGGGGCAAAGAGCGCGACCTGCTGCACGGCGACCCGGGGCTGGGCGCGGCTGAGTTCGGCCAGCGACTTGGAGACCACTCGCGTACCCATGCTATGGGCGATGACATGAACGCTCTTGAGTCCCGCCTGCTGGGCGAGCGACACCAGAAACTGCTGGAACTTCACCGAGGTCAGCTCCGCGTTGCGCCCATCGTGGTTGTAAGCGAGGGGCGAGATGCTGCCTTTGGACGCCCAGGTGTAGAGGACGGGGATGCCCGTGAAGCCTAGATCGTAAGAAAGCTGGGCAGTGCGGCGGGCGGCGTCCTGAAAGCTGGTGGCGAAGCCGTGAACGAAGACGAGGGCTGTGGGTTCCTTCCCTTCCTTGAGATCCTGGCGGATCTGGTTGAAGACAGCGGCCTGGGCTCCGAGCAGAGGGCGGCCAACGACGACGATGTGCTTGGTCTGGTCGGGTGAGAACTCGAGTTTGAAAATGGATGGGCCTTCGAGCTCGCCCATGCGGTGGTCGCGGGGGATGCTGACCCTGACCGCACCGTAGGCGAGTTCCCCGTTCGCGGCAGGGTCGGTGCCCAAGGATCGTCGGCATTGCTGTTGCGGACACGGTCCGCCGCAAAGAAGACGCGGACAATGGCGCTGTCGGCGATGAGCCCCCGCGAGTCGCCGGGGCCGCCGGCCGCGACTTCGATGCGAATGCTGGCGTCGCTCTCGCCGGAATTGTGGGCCAGCACATAGGCCTTCACGGAGTCGGCGGCCGGCCATTGGAAGAGCTCCCGATCCTCGGAGGTGCTGCGGGCGAGCAGGGTCCGGTCCTCGGAACGATGGACGTAGCACTGGACCGTCGGGCTGTTTTCGAAGACGATGCGGAGGACCTGACTCTTCTGCATGGAGATGGGCTGGGAGCGGATCTGTTTCCCGGCCGGGATGGTGAAGCGGAGAGGCCGGTCCGCCGTAGGTTGAGGAGCATCCTGTTGCGCGAAAGCGGCTCCACAGCCCAGCAAGATCAGAGTCGCCAGGCCAACAATTCTTGATCTTGGCGTAAACATTTCGTGGCAGTATAGCACCATGATCGAGAGGGCGAAACGCCTCTTTGGGCTGTTTTGGCTGGGCGTCCTGGCGGGCAGCGCCTCGGGGGCGGCGCTGGAGCCGGTGGTTGCGCTGGTGCAGACCGCGAACAGCGCAAGCCGGATTCAGCATCGGGGGACGGGGTCGTCGGTCGAAATCGGGGCCGGTGCGGAGCTACTGGAAGGGGATGTACTCGAGACGGGCAGCGGTGTGGTGCAACTGGTTGTGTGCGGCGGCGGCGACGCGTCACGGAGTGCGCGCCTGGTGAGTCTGCGTGGCGGGGCTTCGCATACGGTGCGGGCAGGGTTCTGGAGCGGTGTGGCGATGGAGGAGTTGGATCTGGGGCTGCCTTGTGCGATGCCCATGGATGACCGGCAGGGATCCTCCGACGTGGTGGACCAACGTGTGCGCAGCCTGGGACAGCTGGACTGGCGGAAGTCGCTGGAAAGGGTACCCGAGGATCGGCGGAACGCACTGTTGAGCTCCGGTGGGCGGACCGACAGTCCTTCGGCCGGCATGGCGGCGCGGCTGGTCGTCATCCGGGAACTGGATGGGGCCGGTCTGTACGCCGATGAGATTCTGGAGGCACAGGCGCTGGTGCGCCAGTTCACCGATGCAGCGTGGGCAAAGCGTCAAATCAACCGGCTGATGGCGAAGACACTGCCGAGTTCAAACCCAGCAGAGCCTGTGCGGGAGACCGCCGCCGCACCCGCAACGGGCGTAGTGCCGCGACCGCTGAAGGGCAAGGTCTTTGCGCTGGCAGTGGGGATCAGCAAGTACGAGGGACAGGGATCCATTGAATTGCAGTTCGCGCAGGCCGACGCGAGCGCGTTCGCGGAGCTGGTGAAGTCGGGACGACTGGGGCAATACGGCAAAGTCATCCAGGTACCGGACGGGGAGCGGAAGGCGACCGTGGCGGGCATCGAACAGGCGCTGGGGGAGTTGGTGAGCGGCAACGGAGGGGCGGAGAATACCTTGATCCTCTACCTGGCCGCGCACGGCTATTACGGCTGTTTTGATGACGCGACGCAGAAGCCGTTTCAGGGGCCTTGCGACGCCAACCAGCAACAACCGTTCCTCCTGACCGTGGACACCAGCACGGAGGCGGGCCGGATGACTGGACTGCCGATGCAGTATTTCGCCAGCGTGCTTTCGGACAACTCGTTCCGGTTCGGCAGGGTGCTGCTTTATATCGACATCTGCCATGCGGGGATGATCGATCACCTGGGGATCCGGCGTCCGCCCTCACCCAAGATTACAGCGGAGATTCTGGAGCCGAAGAGGGGTGCGTATGGGCTGCTCTGGGCCAGCAAGCTTGATGAGGGGAACCGGCTTTCCGAGTTGGCCTACGAAGCAAACATTCTCAAGCACGGCGTCTTCACCTACTATCTGTTGGCCGGTTTGGCGGGCAATGATCTGCGGCGCGGATCGGTGGTGCTGTTCGACGATTTGAAGAAGTATGTCAGCGAGAACGTGGAGTCGGCCACCGGAAATAGACAGAGTCCTGATGGGACCCGGAGCTCGGTTCTGTCGGTTGCGGACGATCTGGAGAGGGCCTACCCGTTTCAGCCGAGTAGACTTCACACCACCACTTTCGGAGAAGGAGCTGACGACAGGAGTAAAGCCCCGAGGTCTCCCGGCCCGGGGCTGGATCTCGCCTTTGCCCGTGGTGGTGGCCGCTGCCACGGATGGCGCCCCATTGGGCAATCCAGGACGCCGTGCGGAGTTGTTGGATCGTGGGCAGGAGGTATTGCTGCGGTATGTGCAGGGGGATCAGGTGCCGCAGCAGAAGGACGACTTCCGGGCGGGGGCGCGGTATTTCGAGGAGGCGCTGGCGTTGGCGCCGGAGAGCATTTCCACCGAGGCACGGCTGCTGTTCTGCCGGGGGCGCGTGGAGGTCTTTGAAGGTCACTACGATGAGGCGGTCCGGTTGCTGGAGCGATCGATCCGGCTGGATCCGGCGCATGGCTACGCTTACAACGCGCTGGGCATCGCATTGCTGGAGCAGGTGTCGCGGAGGCCGGAATTGCTAAGCCGGGCCATCGCGGCGTTTGAGGACGCACATGCGCTGGAGCCTTTGTGGGCCTATCCGCTGCACAATATGGCGTTGGCCCTGGCACAGGATGGGCGGTTCGTCCAGGCGGTAGCGGCTTACCACGACGCGATGAAGATCGCTCCGGCCTATTCGTATCTGCCATACAACCTCGGGCTGCTGCATTTCTCGCTAGGGCAGAGGAACGAGGCTGAACAGGCACTGCGGCTGGCGCTGGCGCGCGCGGAGCTGCGCGGCAAGCGAGCAGGCACAGAGAAGCGCTGGAGTGAAATGGCTCCGCCGCTGAATGCACTGGGGGCGCTGTATCAGAGCGAGGGCAGATCCCGGCTGGCGGAACGGTATTTCCGGAAGGCCCTGGATCACAACGCGGAGCATGTACCGGCGATTCACAATCTGGCGCTGTGGTACCGCAGGAAGGGCGATAACACGAAGGCGGTCGAGTGGTTCCGCAAGGCGCTTCAGATCGATGACGGCTATACGGCGGCCCGACTGGGGCTGGCCGAGACGCTGGAACGCACCGAGCACTGGAAGGCGGCGATCGCCGAGTACGAGAAGGTCGTGAAGAGCCGCAAGGATTACGCAGCGGCGCAGAGGGCGCTGGCCCTGCTGCTGGTGCGCAAGAAGGAGTATGCGGGCGCATTGGTGGAGATGCGAGCCGTGGCGGCTGCGAAGCCGGCTCCCGTGGATGCGGCGCGGGAGGTGGAGGACATTGAACGGCTGCAGCGCGGAGAGCAACCGGTCACGGCGGCGGTTCGCCGGGCGGCGGCAGGGAGGCAGCCGTGAGGCTGGTGGGGCTGGCGGTCGTCCTGGCTGGGATGGCTTATGCACAGTCCACCGGAGCACTGGTGGCGGTGATGGTTCGCGACACGATAACGGGGGCGGCACTCGCGCGGGCGGAGGTGAGCTGCCTCCATCTGGAGACCGGGCAACCGTGTTTTGCAGAACGGGCTCGCGACGGCTTGTTCTGGCTGCGGTCGCTGACAGCGGGCACCTATCAGATCCGGGCGGATGTTCCAGCCGAGCGGGATGAGAAGGGCGTATTGCGGAGGACGCATCAGGCTCGGGAAGCGTCGCGGGTGGAGATTCCGGTGGCCGGGCTGATCGTGCTGGATTTTGACCTGCGCCCGATGAATGATCTGTGGGAGCAGGGGCAGTACCGCAATCTGCTGGTGTCGGAAGGGCGGACAAGCGTGGCGTTTTATGGCCCGGATGTGGATTTGAGCCGGGCTGGTTCGTTCCTGCCACCCGCTCGACAGGAGAACCGGCTGGATGCATCGTTGTCGACGGTAGTTCAGCCTCTGGAGGTGAGAAACCTGCCGTTTGCCAGTCGCGACCTGTTCGCAACGCTGGCCCTCCAGCCGATGGTGACGACGTCGACAACGACGGCGCGCGGGCTGGGGTTGTATGCGAACGGGCAAAGGGCTACAGCGGCCAATTACCTGCTGGATGGGGTGGAAGCGAACGCTTATCTGACGTCGGGTCCACAGTTCGTGCTGCCTCCGGAGGCCGCGCAGGAATACCGGGTATCGATCGCCAACTACACCGCCGAGTATGGCGGCACCTCGGGATTGATCGCGAACGCGATCACACTCGCCGGCGGGCGGGCGTGGCACGGACTGGGGTTCGGCTACCTGATCAACGAGGCGCTGAACGCAAACGACATCGCGGCCCGGTATGCGGGGGCGCCGCGAGCGCCATACAAGCAAGTGGAGGGCGGTGTGCAGGCCGGCGGACCGCTGTGGGGCGAACGCTGGGCCGGATCGTTTCTCTGGGACGGTTTGCGAAGCCGAGGCGTTGGCGCCTGTGAGGAGCATGCCGTGCCCACCAACGGAGCCGCACTGGCTGCAGCCACGGCGAATGGTGCGGCGCTGGCGCAATCGCTGCTGACGCGGTTTCCGGCGTCGGCCGATTCGGGGTGCACTCCTCAATTCGCGAGCGGAATCGTCCCGTGCCCGTTGTGTTCGCTGGTGCGGATCCGGCCGAGCGAGACGACGGAGCGGCAGACGGGCGTCCTGCGGCTGGATGCGGATCCGCGGACCGGCCTGCGTTGGATGCTGCGCGGTACGGGCGCGTTGGCTCAACGGCCGGACTATGTTGCGAGTCCTTTTCCGGGGCTGGTTTCCGGGCTGGATCAGCTCAATCTGCAGGTGATGACCGGGGTAACGTGGAACACACCGCGAGTGACACATGAATTCCGAGCCGCCTACGGGGCGGATTCGTTGTGGTTCAGCCGGGCTGCGCCGGAGGTCCCGCATCTGCTGGCCAGTGGCGTGGAACTTCCCTCGAGCGGCCTGGATACGAATTTCGCGCACCGCGGCCGGTCGCTGCCACTGGTGTACCAGTTGAGCATCACCTCCGGGCGGCACGCATTGCGGGCGGGCGGGCAGTGGACGCACCGCAGCCAGACCGGGCTGCTGGACGCGGGCCCGGGGGAATACCGGTTTCCGCGGTTGGAGGAATTCCTGCGTGATCAGCCGTCGAGCTATGCCGTCCGGTTGTCACGGCTGGATGCGGCGGAGAATAGACTGGCGATGCCGGACGTGCGGCGCGGGTACCGGTACCGGACCGGATCGTTATTCGCGCATGACAGTGTGCAGGTCACGAGGCGGCTAACGATCAGCGGCGGCTTGCGGTTTGAGTATTTCGGGGCACCCCGGATGGAGGGTCCGGGGCGCGACGTTGTCATTCAGGTGCCGTCGAATGTGAGTTCGAACGAATCTCTCGCCTCGGCGAAGGCCTTGTGGGGCGAGCCCGGCGCGTCTTTGTACCCGTCCAGCCGCCAAATCTCCTTCCGCGCAGGCGCGGCTCTGGCTTTGGACCCGCACGGCCGGACCATTGTTCGAGGAGGCGCGGGCACTTTCTTCGACCGGATGTTCGACAACGTGTGGCTGAACGTCCAGCAGAACCAGTATGAGGTGGGGAGCGCCGTGCTTTCCCCGCTCCGGCCGAACTACCTGCTGAGTCCCGCCAGCCTGTTCACGTCTTTCTATTCCATTGCAACGCAGCCGGATCGCGTGCGGTTGACTCCAATCGTAGATAGCGACCATGTGACGGCGTTTCATCCAGACATTCGACCGGCGCGGGTGACCAGTGTCTTTGCGGCGATCGAGCAGGTGATGGGCCGGAACTGGCGGCTGGAGGCGGCAGGTGCGTGGAATCGGGGTGACGATCTGCTGGTGAATGATGACGTCAACCGCAAAATGAATGGCCGGCGCCCCACCTCGGGGTTGCCGCCGGTGTTCCTGCGGTCCAGTGCCGGGTATTCCCGAGCGAAGGCGCTGAGTGGGCGGGTGCGCTGGCAGCAGCGAGGGATTTCGTTGCAGGCGGCGTACACGCTCTCACGTTCCACCGACAACCAGTCGGATCCGCTGGCCGGAGATTTTGACCTGCTCCGCACACAGACGCAGCAGCGGCAGGCGGCGGCCGGATACGCGAGCTTCAGCGAGGCATTCAATCGAAACGCCGATGAGGGGCCGTCGGACTGGGACCAGCGCCACAACCTGGTTTTCTATTCCGTGGTGCAGGTGCCGGCGTACTGGATGGATTCGCCCATCGCGGGGCTGCTTCGTGGATGGACGGTGTCACCGGCCGGGGCGATCCGCTCCGGGACGCCATTCTCGGTGTATGCCGCGAATGGGACGGAAGGAATCCGGAACCGGCGCGCCGATCCGGCGGCGTGCCCAGGGGTTCGTATTGACCAGGCATTGCCGCAGGGGCGACTGGTGCTGGACCGTGCCTGTTTCGCCGATCCGTTGAACCAGCTCAACGGCCAGACACGGCGGAATGCGTACTACGGCCCGGGCGCGTGGAACTTCGATGTCTCGATCGCGCGCGGGTTCCGGTTGCCATGGCTGGGCGACGGGGGCAAGGTCACCTTTCGGGCTGATGTTTTCAATCTGCTGAATCACGCCAACCTGAACAATCCGGAAAGCCGGCTATCGTGCACGGAGGCATCTTCCGAGTGCGGCGGCGCCTTCGGGCAGGCGCTTTACGGGCGGCGGGAGATGACAAGCGCATTCCCGGCACAAAGGCCCTTCCAGGAGACCGGGCGGCAGATCCAGTTGATGCTGCGGATCGGGTTCTGAGGGCCGTTACTGTCGAACGACGCGGACGGTCAGATCGAGGATGGTCCTGGCGGCGCCGGCGGAATTGCCGCTGCGGGCATCCTGCAGGAAGAAACGCATCCCATCCGTCACCCAGTCGCCGGTCTCGGCGGAGCTCTCGGCGCCCTGGACTCCGGTCATGGGGGTTCCGTCGGGGGAACCCACACGGACCTGCACGCGGTCTGAGGTGGTGACCTTCCAACGGAGGACCGTCTTCCCACTGCCGCTGGGGGCAACGATGGGATTGGGTTCCGCCCAGAAGGAAGATTGGTTGTTACCGCCGGGATCGGGCGGGACGGGCGCCGGATTGGGTGTGACGGACTTCGGAATGATGACGGAGGCAACGGTACGGCTGGAGCCCGACGAGTCACCGGAGGAGGCGTCCTGGAGGAAGAAGGGGATACCAGGTCCCGCCCAATCGCCGGTGAGGGTGGAGCCGGAACTGGTCAATTCGCCGGTCATGGGGGATCCAGCAGGATCACCGACGCGGATCTGAAGCTTCGAGTAGCCTGGAGCGTTCCAGGTGAGTTCCGCCACGCCGGACGACGCATTGGCAGGTGTGAAGGCCGCAGTCGAGCCGAAGAACCGCTCGCCCGGAGCGGCGATGCGCAACGTCACCGTGTCCAGGGTGTTGGCTGTGTTGGCCGGCTTCCCATTGGTGACGTCCACGAGGAAGAAGACAGTGCCATCCTGCATCCAATCGGTGGCGGTCACGGAGCCGGAGGTAGTTCCGCTGGTGAGTCTGGCGCCGTCGGGTGCGCCGACCCGGATCTCGACAGCCTGGACCGCGGGCGGTGCAAGCCAGGAGACGTTGACAGTCCCGCCGGAGTGGGACTGCATCAGAACAGGGTTCGGAGAGATGCGCAGAATGCCGCGCCCGCCGGCCGGGCGGTTGGACACGCTGACAGTCGCGGCCGCAGAGGTGGTGCCATCTGAATTGGCCGCCGTCAGAGTGTAGGTGGCGTTTTGAGCCGGGTTGACGGCCCGCGCCCCGGAGGAAGCGACCGATTCCCCGTCGAGCTTGACCTCGCCTGCATTACTCACGGCCCACTCGAGCGTGGATGGGCTGCCCCAGGAAACCGATCCCGGTGTCGAAGTGAATCTGGTGATCAGTGGCGGATTGTTCTGCCTTGGACTTTGAGTGACGGTGAACGTCTGCCCGCCGGCGGTAATTTGACCGGTTCTCGTAGCTCCCGGGTTGGCCAGGCAATTGAACAGAATGGTCCGGTCGCCGTATCCGGAGGTGGTGGAGGGATCGAGGGTGATCCAGGCCGATGAGGTAGACGCCTGCCAGGAGCAGGTAGAATCCGTACGCAGCTGGAAACTGCCTGAGACGGCCGTGCCAGGGACCACGGTGGACGTCGTGGTCAAGGTATAGCTGCATGGCGACTTCGGCTTCACGGTCACCGAGATGAAGCCGGAACTTTCGCCGTTGAGAATCTTGTACAGACCGATGTAGTACGGGCCTGGAGTCAGAGTCTGGCCGCTTGGGGCCGCGATTTCCAGCAAAACGCCCTCGTTCACGGGAGAGGAGGAGAAATCGGCCACCACCTGGCCGCCGCTCTGGTAGACATCGTTCCCGTAACTGGCGTAGATCTGCACGTCGCGGATGCTGGTGAGAATGGAGAGCTTCTCTGTGCCGGTGCGTATGTTGACAAAGTATCCGAACTCCCCGTTGTAGAGGCGGCTCCCTTCGACCAGGGTGAGGTCGCGCATGGTCCCGGAGGTGAGTTCGGTCCCGGGCACAAAACCGTTGACCTGAGCCGAAACCAGGAGAGAGCCCGACTTGTTGGAGTTGTTCTTCGCAAAGATCGCGAGCGCGTCCTGATAAGCGGTTGAACTCGGCTGCGCATCCGGAGCGACGGAGACCGTCAACGGCGCTTCCAACGTGCCGAGGTCCAGCGTTCCGGCGGAAGGCGAGACCTGGAGCCAGGAAGGCCGGCTGCCGACCACGAACTCCGAACGGGATGCTGGCTTCGCCGAGCGCGGGCACATACCGGATGCGGATGGTCCGCGGCGGATCGCTGGACCGCAGGGACAAGCCGTTGAAGCCGATGTCGTTGCCGTTGGCGTCGAGGAATTGAAACTGGTTGTCGGAGGGGGTGACCGTCAGCTTCACCAGCACTCTGGCGGCAGAAACGCCGACTCGAATGTCGACATAGGCGTAGTAGGTGCCGCGCACGGGAAGAAACGCTCCGCGCAGGCTGAGAGTGACCGAGGCATTCGCGACCGACGCTCTGAGCCAGCCCGCAGGCTGACCCAACGGATAGATGATGCCGGGATTGATCAGTGTAAACGGCGTGGCTCCGGCGACCGCAATCGAGACGGTGTCCGGAGGATCGTCAGTCTGCCCCTGAGTGCGCTCCTGGACGTTGAACGGGGCGACGTATTTGTCCAACCGGAGTTGCGCATGCAGCAGCGAAGCGCCTGACCAGAGACAGGCCATCGAGAGCAAGAGCGGTAGTAGGCCACGACGTGACATATGTCTTACATCCCTGATTGGTCAAGATTCTACGGCACGCTTGGTGGATTGTAAATCACTCTTTTCGTTTGGAAGTTCCGGCGGAGATCGATTGCGGCTGCGGGTGGTGACCGGTATTTTGAAGTCATTTCTGCAATTCAGACCTGATTATCGTTGACACCATGATCCGGAAATGCTAGACAACTCGAAGACGTCACCTCGTGACGCCGATCATGCGAGGAGTATTTATATCATGGCAACCAAGCGGGCTGCGAAGAAGCAGCCGGTAGTTGATGTAAAGGCGCTCGCGGCAGAAATCGGAGCGACTATCAAAGAGGGAAAACTGGCGGCGGTTCGCGATAAGTATGTTCTGACCGTCGGAAACACGAAGAAGGAACTCGTCCCTGGCGAAATGATCGACGGGGCTGAGCTCAAGAAACTGGCCGGCCAAACCGTACCCGTGGTGGTCTCGGGACGTACCATTGTGGCTGTCGGCTATCCTGGCAAACCGTGGTGCTACATCCTCTGTTACGTACCCGGCCCCGACATCTGGAAGCGGATCCGTCCGGAACTGCGGATCCAACTCATCAAGCAGTATGCGGCGGCGGGCGTAATCACGAGCAAGATGGAGCAGGATCTTTACACGCCCATTCAGATCCCATAGCGGGTGGCGATGACTCCCTACGAGCGAATCGTGCTGGAGGTCACCGAGGCCTGCCACCACGCTTGTCTGCATTGTTACAACTACTGGCGTGAGGACCGCGCTCCGGTTCTGGCACCGGACACTCTGTCCAGAGCCGAGATCCGCGACCTCATCCGGCGCATTCGATGCGATGCTCCGCTGAAACAGGCAGGGCTCTCCGGCGGAGAGCCCCTGCTGCGGAAGGATCTGCCCGAGATCGTCGAGGACCTGCGGAACGAGGGTCTCGGCGTGGTGGTGATCACCAACGGAACATTGCTGACGCCGGCACGGGCGCGGCGATTCCCGGAAGGAACAGTGTTCGAGATGACACTTTTCAGTGCCGACGCGGCGCTGCACGACCGGATTGCGGGCGTTGCGGGCGCGTTTCGGCGCGTGCTGGCGGGGGCGGTGGCGGCCGTCACGAATCACTGCCGGCTGGCTGTGAGCGTGGTGGTCAACCGGTTGAATGCGCATGATGTGCGCCGGGCCCTCGAACTGGGGATTGCGCTTGGTTCGGACGCATTTCTGCTGAACCGGGTGAACTTCAGCCGCTGCACCGCGGGGCAAGGGGACCTCCTGGCGCCGAGTGTGGAGCAGTTGCGGCAGGCACTGGAGGCGGCGGAGTCCGTGGCGGCTGAATATGATGCGATGGTTGCGGTCTCCGTGCCGATGCCGCCGTGCGTGGTGGATCCCACGCCGTATGAGCATCTGCATTTTGGGTGGTGTCCCCGGGGGAATTCGGAAGCGTACTACACCGTGAGTCACAACGGGCTGCTGCGTCCGTGCAATCATTCGTCGAGGATTCTGGGGGATCTGCGGAAGCAGTCGTTCGCCGAATTGACGCGAGGGCGCGCCGCCCGAGCGTTCTGGGCGCCTGTTCCGCCTGAGTGCCGGACATGTTCGCATCCGCTGGCAGGGCTGTGCCGCGGCGGTTGTCCCGCCGCCAGTGATGAGTGCTATGGGACGAGGAAGCGATGGGATCCGCTGGTGGAGATTGTGAAGGGGGCTGTGCCGGCGGCGGGGTGCGCGCGCTTCGAAGTGCGCGGCGTGCACGAGGGGACCACTCGTTCTCCAGAAGCGCAGGTAGCCCATCGCTGACGCACCGGGACTGGGAGTGGGTGGGCGGCCGTATTGAGTTTGGGGGCCCGGTTGGACGTAGAGAAGTCTCTTGAAAGAGGGGCTTATGTTGCCGTGGCCCGCTCCGTTGAAGACGCGCTCGGGGGCTGTCCGTGGCCCGCTTACTGACGTGCGCGGTTCGCAGTGGGGGACCCCTCCCTGACGGTCGGGGTTCGTAGCGGCTTCCTCTGCTTTTGCGGCCCGGCGGGCCATGGGGACTCCGTTGAAAGTTGGGGCTGTCGGGTGACTATGCGGCTCCGCGTGGTCGACCTGGGGGTCGACCGCAGACCAGGGGGTCCGCCTTACCATACGGTCGGCCCGATGGGGCTTTCATACGGTTTCGCGGCCCGCAGGGCCATGGGGACACCGTTGAAGACGCGACTGAGACGGGTGCCCGCTTACTGACGTGCGCGGTTCGCAACGCGGAGGGGACCACTCTCTGACGGTCGTGGTTCTTTGCTTTAGTTGCGGCGTTCTGACTGGTACGGTAGTTTGCTGGTCGGCGGCCACGAATCGCATTCACGACTTGCCGGCGTAGTCGCCATATTCCCAGTCGAAAGGCACTCCGGTGTTGCCCAGGATGAAGCGGACCAGGTCGGCGAAACCGGATTCCGCGCGGACGTCGTTGGAGAGGATGAGAACGCAGCGCTGCTTCGATTCCAGGCAAACGAGGGTGTTGGCGGTGGAGTCGTTGTGGCCACCTTTAAAGAATCCATGGCCCTGCGGACCATCGAAGACAACAACGCCCAGACCGGCGTAGAGGTCCTTGCGTTGTTTGGCTGCAGGGAGATCGGGTTGGAACGGCGGGAACTGGTGGGCCGTTGTGATGTGCAACTGACGTTTCGCGATTTCAGCGCGCGATGCGGCGCTGAGCCCGTCTCCGCGGACAAGGGCCGCCGCGAACTTTGAGAGATCCGAAATGGTGGTGTCCATGGAGCCAGCGGCTCGAACCTTGCTGCGCTGGTCGTGCTCCTGAGGCTTGCCCTGATCGTTCCAGCCGTCGGCGAGGTTGGACGCAAAGGCGTCACGCCAGACCAGGCTGGTACGGGTCATGCCCAGGCGGTCGAAGTTGGCCTGGGTGAGTTGGCCGACGTCCAGGCCGAGGCCGAGGTCTTTGCGGCCCCGTTCGATGACGGATTGGAGAAGGATCAGCCCTTCGCCGGAGTAGCTGTAGCGGGATCCCGGTTCGTTATGGATGCGAAGCTTCTGGTCAGGTTCCAGGAAGAAGAAATTGGCGAAGCCGGTGGAGTGCGTGAGCGCCATGCGAGGCGTGATCTTTTCCCAACGAGGGTCGTCCGCGAGATCTTTGTAGGGACCGTATTTGTCGGGAAAGACAGGATCCGGGCCGAAGGCCGGGAGCGGCCGGTCCAGATAATTCTTGATTGGGGTATCGAGGTTCAGCTTGCCCTGGTCGACGAGTTGCATGACCGTGTAGGCAAAGACGGTCTTGGTGAGGGAGGCGCCGTACATGACGGTGTCCGGCGTCAGTGGATCGCCCTTGGCATTGCGATTGCCGTAGGTTTGTGTGTAGGCGACCTTTCCGTGATCGATGACAGCGAGCGCGAGTCCGTTGGCATGGGTCCTGTTCAGGATTCTGCGGACCTGAGCGTCGATGGCGGATGAGACAGGGAGGGTCTGGGCGTGCGCGGCCATGGGCAGCACAACCAAGACGATGGCTCGGGCGTATCGGAAGAGGATAGGGGTCAGGGTCATAGGTCGCCTTGGAGTGATGTGTATGTAGGTACGGTGGGGCGGCGCGAAAGTTCCAGGATTTGCGGCAAGCTGTGTCCTTCTAGTGGAAGCGGTGAGCCTTCTCGCCTAAGGCGCTTCGGACGGCCCAGAATAGTATGCTGAGAAGCACCATGTCCAGCATCTCCCGTCGCAGCATGCTCTCCATGCCGCTGCTTGCCGGCCGGCCGTTTGCCAACCTCGCCAGGGCGTCTTCGGCCGGGCCTTCGAGGCCCAACATTCTGTTTGTGATGACGGACGACCATGCGTCGCAGGCCATCAGCTGCTATGGCAGCAAGGTGAACCAGACTCCGAACTTCGACAGGCTGGCCAAAGAAGGCATGCGGATGGACCGGGTGTTTGCGACGAACTCCATCTGTACGCCGAGCCGGGCCACGATTCTCACTGGGAAGTACAGCCACCTGAACGGCGTGCCTGTGTTCAACCGGTTCGACGGCGGCCAGCCTACGGTAGCGAAGTTGCTGCAGAAGGCCGGATACTACACCGCCATGGTCGGCAAGTGGCACCTTGGCAGCGATCCGACCGGTTTCGACTATTGGAATATTCTTCCGGGACAAGGCGTTTACAACAATCCGACCTTGTACGACAAAGACGGCTCCACCGTCTATAAAGGCTATGCCACGGACATCATCACGGACATCTCGATGGATGTCCTGAAGAACCGGCCCAAGGACAAGCCGTTCTTCATGATGTGCCACCATAAGGCTCCTCATCGGGAGTGGACTCCGGATGAGAAGCACCGGAAGATGTTCGAGAGCCTGCGCATCCCACAGCCCGTCAATCTGCGTGACGATTATGCGGGCCGGACCGATGCTTTGCGCGAGCAGCAGCAGTCGGTTTTCCGGGACCTGACCCGGTTCGACCTGAAGTTGAAGCCGTCGGCCGGGCTCTCCGGGGCGGATCTGCGCCAGTGGTTGATGGCGAAGCCCAACGAAGTCGAGATCGAGGTAGACGGCGTCAAGAAAACGTTGGCCGGACGGGAACTGGAGGACTGGAAGTATCAGCGCTACATGCAGGACTATCTGGCCTGCGTGCAAAGCGTGGATGACAACATGGGTCGGATGCTGGACAACCTGGAGGCAAGCGGCCTGTCGGAAAACACGGTGGTGATCTATACCAGCGATCAGGGGTTCTTCCTGGGTGAGCACGGCCTGTTTGATAAACGGTTCATGTATGAGGAATCGCTGCGGATGCCGTTCCTGGTGCGGTGGCCCGCGGGCATCCGGCCGGGCAGCACTTCCGAAGCGATCGGGATCAATTGCGACTTCGCGCCCACATTCCTCGATCTGGCCGGCCAAGCCACGCCGGGCGATATGCAGGGCCGCAGTCTCGTGCCTGTCTGGAAGGGGAAGACCCCTCGGAACTGGCGCCATTCGATGTACTACCGCTACTACCACGATCCAGGCGATCACAACACGAGGGCGCACTACGGAGTTCGCACGGACACGCACAAGCTGATTTATTACTGGAAGAAAGATCAGTGGGAGTGCTACGACCTGAAGGCGGATCCGCAGGAGATGCAGAACCTCTACAACGAGCCGAAAGCGCAGAAGCTGGTGGCGCGATTGAAGAAGGAACTCTACCGGCTGAAGAAGGAGTTGAAGGACGACGACCAGTTTGCGAACGAGCAGCCGAAGGAGTCGTCCTATGTGCGGGCACCGCCACCCAAGAATCAGTGACGCACGGCCGACCGGTGCCGGGCGGGTCCCCGATTAGCGCATGAGTCGCGCTTGGGAAACTGTGCCGAGGTAATCCCAAACGGTTGTTTTGGGTCAGGCGTGGGGTTCGTCCCACCGTGGACCGCGGGCAACTCGCCACAAGCCGGCCAGTTCCCCCTCCCGCTGGCACCCAAGGCGATTCATTGATGTGAACAGCCAAACTGGCCGCGAACATTGGAATGGTCTTGACTTCGTGTACTTTGTATTTTAAAGTACTTTCTATGATTATGGTCGATCAGCCGTGGTTGCAGGCACCCCGAAAACGATGGATGCCCCGGGCGATGTCGCAGGCACCGATTCTCGATCCGAACTTGCCCGCGGGATCCGTGCTGCCGCGGTATGCGCTGCTGATCAATCCGTTCTACCCGAAGGATCCCCATGCGAGCTTCGGGAAACACGTCCTGACTCCTTCCCTGGCACTGACCAGCTTTGCGGCCACGACTCCACCGCACTGGCGAGTGGAATACTGGGACGAAAACCTGCTGGATGGGCGGCCACCGTTCGACCCGCTGCCGGAGGTGGTTGGCATTACCGTCCATCTGACCTTTGCCGAACGCGCCTTCGCACTGGCGCACTGGTACCGGCAACGTGGCTGCAAGGTCATTCTGGGCGGCCTGCACGTGCTTTCGTGCCCGAATGAATGTGCCCCTTTTGCAGATGCCCTGGCGTTGGGCGACGGCGTGCAACTGTGGCCCCGGATCCTGGCCGATGTCGAGGCAGGCTGCCTCCAGTCCCACTATTCGGCCACGTATGAGAACCAGTACCGGGAGGATCCGGTCCCCCGGCGTTCCATCCTGCCCAGAAGGAGTTTCCTCACTACAATGAGCCTGATCGCCACGCGCGGCTGTCACAACCGCTGCGGGTTCTGCTATCTGGCCACGGATGGGCTGCGGATGCCCTACCGGATGAAAGATCCGGCGCAAATCGCGGCGGAGTTCGAGGCGGACGGGCAACCCTATGCGGTTTTCATCAACAACAATCTGGATCGAACCGGGCCTATCTGCGCGCCCTTTGCCAAGCGCTGCGTCCATTGGAGAAGATCTGGAGCGCCGCGGTTTCCATTGATGTCACGGACGAACCGGAGCTGATCCGGGAGATGGCCTTGGCGGGGTGCACTGGAGTGTTCGTAGGGTTTGAATCGCTGACGGATGCAAATCTGACGGACGCCAGGAAGAAGTCCCCGACGGCGGCCGACTATGCCCGAAGAGTGCGGATGCTCCACGATTGCGGGATTCAGGTGAACGGATCGTTTGTGCTTGGTTTCGACCACGACGGGAAGGATGTGTTCGCACGCACGGCGGAATGGGTGGAGGAGAACCGCCTGGAGTGCGCGACATTTCACATCCTGACGCCCTATCCGGCCACACCGCTGTTCCGGCAAATGGAGGCGGAAGGGCGGTTGCTGCACCGGGACTGGACACGCTATGACACGGCACACGCCGTGTTCCGGCCGAAACGTATGAGCCCGGAGGAGTTGGAATGGGGGTACGCGTGGATGTATGAACGATTGTTCTCCCACTCGTCGATCTGGAGGCGGCGGCCGTCCGATTGGCGTGCCGTGGCGCCGTACCTGGGGATGTCCTACCTGTACAAACGATCGAACTGGCTGTGGCGGTTCCTGATTGGACAACATTGGGTATCAGGGGTTTGGAGGCCACTGGTGGAGATGACGAGGCGGCGGCATCTGCGGTTCCGGGGCAGGCTGGAGGCGCGAACCGGGCAACTGCGCGGTATCGGCGTCGGGGTGGTTTCGAGTGGTGTCTAGTGCCCGAGAAGCGACGCAGGATGCCTGAGCACAAATCACCTTTTCACGGCGGGATTCGGCGGGAAATGAAGTGCGGGTTCTGACCGGACGCGCCGCATCCAGCGGGGGAAAGGACCTGTAAGTGTGGACCCTGCCCGGTTTACGGGAGAATACGAGTATCTTGCTGAACTGGCTAAGCCCGCGGCGCAAATCTGTCGATAGAAGAGAGTGAAGTAAGACGAAAGGCAGCCCGCGCGGCGATGGAGTTGAGCAAGAATCCGGTCTGGAATGCGTTTGCCTGGCGAGTGCTGCCCCACGCATTGCAAGGTGGCTCGGACTTTGGGGAGTGCCTCGCGACGCTGGATCGAATTGGCGACGGCTCCGCCGACGACTGGCACCGGGAGTGGCTGGCCACGGCCGACAGGCTGGCGTCCATCGCGCTGGAGTGCGACACCCGAGGCCACTTCATCAGTGCCCGGGAAGCCTACTTCCGGGCCTCCAATTACTACCACGCGTCCTACTTCCCGCTATTTGGATCGCCGGCGGATAAACGCCTGGTCCGCGCGTCCCTATCGGAAGCTTCCACCTTTCAACGCGCCGCGGCGCTGTGCCAACCCGCAGTCGAGGCAATCGAGATTCCCTACGAGGGGATCACTCTACCCGGCTACTTCGTCCGGGCTTCGAGCGACGCGGGCAGCCGGCCGACGATTATCTACGTGAACGGGTATGACTCCAACATCCAGGAGATGTACTTCGCGCATGCACCGGCCGCGGCGCGGCGCGGATATAACTGCCTACTCTTTGATGGTCCAGGGCAAGGACGCAATCTGATCTGCGACGGACTGGTTCTGAGGCCGGACTGGGAGCACGTGGTGAAGGCGGTGATCGACTTCGCCCTCACGAAGCCGGAGGTCGACCCATGGCGGATCGTCCTGGCCGGTTGGGGGCTGGGCGGGTTTCTGGCTCCGCGGGCGGCCGCGTTTGAGCGGCGTATCGCCGCGCTGATCGCCGATCCAGGGCAGTGGGACCAAAGCGACACCGTGAAGTCGATTCCGGTCTCGAAGGAGTTCCTCCTGCAGCGGGACAGCGTTCCGCCGCCGCAATTCGAGCAATTTGAGCAGTGGCTGCGTTCGCCGGCGGCAGACCCGATGATCCGGTGGCGCATGCTACAGCGCGGCCTGTGGGTGCATGGGGTGAGCTCGCTGTTTGAACTGGTGAAGCAGATTGTGCGCTTCGAGATCAGTTCCGTCGCCGGAGACATCAGCTGCCCGACGCTGCTGACGTCCGTGGAGGGAGACCCTCTCAGCCGCGGCGCGCAGAAACTGTACGATGCCCTGCGCTGCCCCAAGCAGATGCTGCGCTTCACGGAAGCTGAAGGCAGCGGGGGACATTGCGAACCGCTGGCCCGCAGCCTGTACCAGCAGAGGGTATTCGACTGGCTGGACGAGACACTGAAGAGCGGGGGGTGCCTGCCCCTGCAGGTTCACCTGGGCCGCGAGGCAACCGCCACGCCGAAGCCGCAGAGGATGAGTGCGAGCGGGATCAGGCAGGCTACACCCGCGCCGGCGGTCCCGTCGGCCCTGCCGACAGCTACACGTCCGCCCATCCGGTTCGACGAAGAGGGCGTCTTCCGGCGGAGTGACCTGGGCCTGCCCCTGCGTTTGGAAAGCCGCGACCCGCGCCGTTGAGCCTTTCGACCGCGCCCCGTGAGCCTCTCCCCACTTCCATTGCGCCCCTGAGTCCGCTCGATGGGATAATCCGTTTATGGCAGTTCGACTCAAGGACATCGCGCGCGACCTCGGTGTGAGCGTCGTGACGGTTTCCAAGGTGCTCCGCAACCACTCCGATATCAGCGACGAGACGCGGGACCGCGTTCTGAAACGGATGAAGGAGCTGAACTACCGGCCGAACCTGGCCGCCCGGGCACTGGTGACAGGGCGTAGTTTCTCGGTAGGGCTTGTCGTGCCTGACCTGGTGCATCCCTTCTTCGCCGAGGTTGCCAAGGGTCTCTCGAAAATCCTGCGCAAGAAGGGCTATAGCCTGCTGATCGCCAGTTCCGAAGAGGATCCTGAGTTGGAGCAGCAGGAACTGGACATGATGCTGGCGCGGCGGGTCGACGCACTGGTGGTCGCCTCGGCACAGTGGACGGTGGAGAGTTTCCGGCGCATCGAGGAACAGAAGACGCCATACGTGCTGATTGACCGGCAGTTCGCCGGTCTTGCCGCGAATTTCGTGGGCGTCGACGATGAGGCCGTGGGGGCACTGGCGACTTCGCACCTGATCGAGCAGGGGTGCCGGAGGATCGCCCATATTCGCGGCCCGGAACTGAGCACCGGCCTGGGGCGGCTGGAAGGCTACCGGCGGGCCCTGGCCAAGCACGGGCTGGCGCCGCTGCCGGGCTACGTGGTGATGGGACGATCGGTGGACAATCTGAGCGACACCAGCGGACACGAAGCGATGCTTCGACTGCTGGCCTTGAAGCCCCGGCCGGACGGCGTGTTCTGCTACAACGATCCGACGGCGATGGGCGCGATGAAGGCGATCCTGGATGGCGGGTTGCGTGTGCCCGAGGATGTCGCCGTGATCGGCGCCGGCAATGTGAACTACGCGGGCTTGCTGCGAGTGCCGCTGTCGAGCATCGATCAGCACAGCGACAGCATTGGTGAGCGGGCGGGCAAGCTGGCGCTCAGCCTGGTGGAGGCGAAGACGGCGATGCGGCCGAAGACAGTACTGCTGGATCCGGGCTTGGTCGTGCGAGCGTCCAGCGACCGGACGTAAGCGGAGGAGTCCGCCGCCCTGCGGAAATTCCACAGGGCGGGCGGAACTGTCTGAATGAGGCGGGCGGCGAATCAGGGGACAAAGGCCCGCAGCAGTCGCATGCCGGCCGTGGAGTTCAATTCGAAGGGCTCAGTGCCAGCCGGCACGTAGAAGCCGTCGCCGGCCTTTACGCTCTGCCCGTCGAGTTGACCGCTACCTTCCAGTACGATGATGGCCTGCCAACGAGCGGGATCGGGCGTGTACTGCCGGGCGGCGGTCACGGTGAGGGCATCGACCTGGAAGTACTCACAGGCGGCCAGGCGGAGTTCGCCGGGGCCTATCTCAACCGGCGGCTGGATGCCGGGGTGCGGCTCGAGCGAGGAGACATCCATCGCCTTTTCCAGGTGCAACTCGCGCGGGCGGCCGTAATCGTAGAGTCGGTAAGTGACATCGGACTGCTGTTGGACTTCGCAGAGGACGATGCCCGCGCCGATGGCGTGGATGGTTCCGGCGGGAATGAAGACCGTATCGCCCGGCTGAACAGGTACCCAGTTGAGCAGGGACTCGATTTCGCCGCTGAGGGAGAGTTCGCGCAACTCAGCCGGGGTGATGCGCTTTGTCAGGCCGCAGGCCAGTGCCGCACCCGGTTCGGCGCGCAGAACGTGCCACATCTCCGTCTTGCCGCGGCTGTTCTCATGCTTCGCGGCGTATTCGTCGTTCGGGTGCACCTGCACGGAGAGATGCTCCGACGTAAAGATCAATTTCATCAACAGGGGCAGCGGTTCGCCCTCGGTCCCGAACCAGACCTCGCCGATTTTCCGGCCGCCGGATTCGTACCAGGGGGCCAGGTCGGGCGTCCCCCAGACTTTATCGAGGAACGTCCGCGACATTGCCACAGGCTTCATAGGTATTCAGCTCCAAAGCGCTCGCCGAGCAGCGCGTGCAGTTTCTTAATATCCTCGGCGCGATCCTTGCGGCACACCATGGTGGCGTCGGGCGTGTGGATGACGATCAGGTCTTCACAGCCAACCAGGGCCAGCAGGTGACTCGGGTCGCTGGACGCCAGCAGATTGCCGGAGGCGTCCAGTGTGATTGTTTTGGCGGCGAACGCGTTGGCCTGTTCGTCCCTGGGGCACGTTTCAGCAAAGCTGGGCCAACTGCCGACATCGAGCCATTGCAGCGGCATGGGCACGGCAGCGACCTGCACGGCGCTGTCGCGGGAGGCGGGCTCCATGACGGCATAGTCGATGCTGATCTTCTTGAGGGTGGGGTAGACGCGTTCCAGGGTGGCAGTGCGACCGGGTCCGTCCCACGCCTCCGCTATCTCCATCAGGGAGGAGTAGATCTGCGGTTCGTAACGCCGGATGCAGTCGAGCAGCGTGTCGGCCCGCCAGACGAACATGCCGCTGTTCCAGAGGTAGCGCTCGGGCCCGGCGGCGAGGAAGTTCGTGGCCGTCTCGAGGTCGGGCTTCTCCTGAAAGCGAACGACGCGGCGCGCGGCTCCACCCAACGGCTCTCCCAACTGCAGATAGCCGTAGCCGGTAGCGGCGGTGACGGGCGTAATGCCAAACGTGGCGAGCGTGCTGGGGTTCGATTCAACAAGATCGAAGGCTTCGCCGACGATGCGCCGGAATTCGTCCTGCGGCTCGATGAGGTGATCGGCCGTGAAGACCGCGATGACGGCATCGGGATCGTGCCGGGCGATGATTGCCGCGCTGAAACCTACCGCGTTCAGGGTGTCGCGGCCCGCGGGTTCGCCCAGAAACTGCTCGCCGCTCCAGCCGGGCAGTCCTTCCAGGATGATGCCGCGCTGCTTTTCGGCGGCACAGATGTAGCGGTGGTCCTGGGCCACCAGGCCTTCCAGACGGTCTGCCGCCACCTGCAGCAGGCTGCGCCCTCCGATGAATGGAATCAATTGTTTAGGTTGACGCGCCCGGCTCATAGGCCACAGGCGCACGCCGGAACCACCGGCGAGGATCATCGCGTATCGCATGGAAAGAAAAAGGTCTCTAAGAAAATGCTAGCAGGTGGTGACTTCCAGCCCGGCGTGATTGATCTCGAAGTCGAAAAAGCGGGACCGGTCGTTGAGGGGCTCACGTTCGAGGATTTCCCGGACCTGGACGGCATCTGCCGGCGATTTGCAGATCATGAGCAGAAATCCGCCGCTGCCTGCGCCGGAGATGCGCATGCCGTGGACGAACGGCCGGACCTTGTTGAGCAAAGCCTCAATCGGGCCATTGGTGACGGTGCCGCAGAGGCGCTTCTGGAGCTCCCAGGCCGAGTTGACTAAGGAGCCGAAGGATTGTGCATCCTTGCGCGAGAGCGCGTCGGCGATCTGGCGGGCCACCAGATGCTCCTCGGCCAGCGCCTGCATGATGCTTCGATCGCGATCGAGATAGCCGCCGACGATCTGCTCGAGAATGTTCTTGGCAATGCGGGTCATGCCCGTGTAGTAAAGCAGGGTGGATCCACCGTTTTGCTTCGGGTCTATGAGATCGCTGGGCACGAAGTGGATGTGCGCGGCGGGAATCAGACCGGGAGCGGTGCTGGTGATCTTGGCGCCGCCCACGCCTCCGCCTGCCTGATCCTGCCAACCGCCGCCGGTCGTGAGCGCTTGTTCCAGCCGCAGGACATCGTGGAAGAGCCGCCGCTGATCGAGTGCGCGGCCCATCAGGCGATTCACCACGGCCAGAATCACGGCGCCCAGGATGCTGGAGGTACCGAGGCCGCTGCCTTTGGGGATTCCGACCAGAGTCGTCATCTCGATGCCACCGCCGAACTCCGTCAACATCTGGCGCAGAGTGAAGTCGGCCGGCCAGTCCGCGGCGGTGTGAGAGAAGCCGGAGATGGCCAGAGCGGCCTTGGAAAGGGCGAAGCGGTCGCCAGGCCTGCGATAGTCGGTCAATTCCGCAAGCTCCGTGATCTCCAGGCGCCGCCCGCCGTCGATCGAGTTGAGCCGGATGACGGGATCGTCGATCAGGCGGCAATAGCAGTGAATCGGCGGCTGACCGTTGAGATTCACGGCCACATTGGCGACATCGCCGCCGTATTCGAGTGTGTAAGGAGGAGTATCGGTCCAGCCTCCACCCAATTCGATGCGAGCCGGACCACGGCCCCAGATGGTCTCGTCTGGCCGAAGGGCATTCTTCGGGCGACCACCCGACCGCAGGGAGCTTTGGAGGATCAGCTCATGCATCTGCCGGAAGGCGGCGCCACGGAGGCGGCCGCACCAATCGCCCACGGCACAGCCATCGGCGAGGGAAAAGCCGGACACCTGCGTCCATCCGGCCACGTCAGGCGCCAACCGCCGCCGCAAGCCGGGCAACACGGTCTCGACGCACAGCTCCGATCCGCCGGCAATGGTTTCGATGGCCGTGCCGAGAGTGTGGAGAATACGGCCAGGGGCTAGGTGCTCAAGGCGCGGCTTCCCTGCCCCACAGCGCCGCTGGTAGGCGAGGGCGAGGACGTCGCACGCAAGACCACCGGGGTCCGGCTCACGGCGCAGGGCGGCAGCGAGGTCAGAGGCGGAGAAGCGGCTCTTCGTGCGGAAAAGATGCCCGAGGGAGGCCCGGACCTGAGCGGCGCGGAGATCGGCGCGACGGTCATGGAAGGCATCCTGATCCGCCAGCAAGGCCACCTCTTCGGCACTATAACGGTCGGCCGAGGCGAATGCCTTTTTCTGCTCGGGCGTTGCGTTGTCGATGTCGAACACCCACAACCAGCGGCGGAAATCGGGCGCGGTCTCAGCCGGGAACACGCGGGCGTTCCACAGGCTGCGATCGCTTTCCGGAACGTGGGGTGCCCACACATCTTCCGGGGCCATGTCCGCTGATTCGAGCCAGCGCAGAATGGGTCGCCCGCAGAACAGACCGCCCCTGGCAGCGGGTTTCTTGAACTCGTCATCGACCCCGTAGCAACGGATGAAGAAAGCACCGGCCCCACTGCGGGTCACGCCTGAGAGAACGTCGACACAGGCACCGCGCGGCAGAGAGAGAGGTTCGGTGACGTCGAGACCGGCGGCCACGTTGCGGCCTTCCAACACAAAAGGAGCCCGAATATCACAACTCTCCACCCAAGCTTCCGTGCCGATCAGCGAGCCGCCAGAGTGGACGTTGGAGTTCAGCGACAGGCAGGTGACGCCGGGCGGAATCACCCGATCCTCGGTACCGAGCGCAATTCCGCTGCTGATGATCTCCCGGGTGGACCCGAAATGGAGGAAGGCGCAGCCGGGCAGGAGCTGAATGTGAAAGGGAATCTCGCGCAAAGCGGGGTAGAGGCTGGAAAGCTGTTCGTCTGTCCAGGAAGAACCACTGGAACGCGCCGAGCGCAGGTAGTGCGACAGACTTGTTTCGGTACCCAGGGCGCAGCAGATTTCGCGGTAGAGATCGACACCGCGCTCGAGCATGGCCGAACGGACTTCTTCGGTCCACGTGAGTTGGCCATTGGCGTCCAAGCGGGCGGCAAAGGCACGAAGCAAAGCCGCCGAAGCGGCCGCGTCGAAGTTCATCACCCCGACATCGAGGATGGCCTGATCCGACTCATTCAGCAGGCCCATGGCGCGCTGCTCGGCGATGGTTGGCTTCTGCAGATAGAGTTTGATGTCGCCGTCCTCGCCGGTGTGGAACACGCCGTGCAGAGCGGCTTCCTCCGCAGCGGCATAGCAGCCGAGGGCGGTGAGACCTGGTTTGGAAAACTCGACTCCGGAACCGTCAAAGAGAATCAGAGCGTCGCCGGAGGTGACCAGCAACTGACCTTCTCCGGGCGGTCCGGATGGCATGTCGAGGAACGCAGGCGTCAGGCGGTCAAACAGGGTGGCCCCGTGGGCGCTTTCGCTCTCCCCCGGCACGGGCACGAAGATCTTCCCGCAGGGTCCGTAGGCGGGGAGACGGCGCGAATCGCCTCCGGCGTGGACGATGAGGATGCGGAGCCGGCGCAGGATCTTCTCGGCGCCTCCATCCAGCAGGGCACCAGCCGGTAGATTCGGAGCTTCGCGGTTGAGAACCTCCAGCAGGCACTGTAAGGTGCTGCCGCCGCTGCCGATACGCCGGCCCTCGAGATCGGCCACCACCAGCGTCGTTCTGACACGGGAGAGGTGGCCGCTGCGGCGGCGCAACTCGAGTTGCGATTCGTAGGCACTTGCCTGCCGCTCGTTTGACGCGGTGAGGATCAGGTAATCCCAGGGTTCCGGCATCCTGGTCATCGAAGAACTCCAAACGGAGGAAACGTCAACTACGCAATATTCACGACGGAGGCCCGGACATCGCCCGCGGCCCGCGCCACGTACTGATCGTAGATCCAGGCATAGGTTTTTTCGAGACCGGTGCGCAACGCAATGCTCGGCTCCCAGCCCAGATACTTCTGAATGAGAGTATTTTCGCTGTTGCGTCCGTTCACACCCTTTGGTGCGCCGAGGTCGTACGACCGATTCAGTTTGATGCCGGCAATATCTTCCACCAGATCGACCAACTGATTGATGCTGACCATCTCACTGGAACCGAGATTGATGGGCTCCAGGATGTTGGAGTCCATGATTTTCTGGACGCCCAGCACGCAGTCGTCGATGTACATGAAGCTGCGCGTCTGATGACCCGTACCCCAGATCGTGATTTCGTGCTTACCGTTGAGCTTGGCTTCGATCACCTTGCGGCAGATGGCGGCGGGAGCCTTCTCGCGGCCGCCGTCCCAGGTGCCGTTGGGACCATAGACATTGTGGAACCGCGCCACTCGGGTGTAGAGCCCGAAGTCCTCGGAGAAGTGGCGGCACATCCGCTCGCTGAAGAGCTTCTCCCAGCCGTAGCCGTCCTCGGCCAACGCCGGGTAGGCGTCTTCTTCCTTCAGACCGGGATTGTCCGGATCGCGCTGCTTGTCGCCGTTGTATACGCAGGCGGAGGAGGAGTAGAAGTATTTTGCGACCCCGAACTTCTGGGCGGCCTGCAGCATGTGCGTATTGATCAGCACCGAGAGCATGCAGAGGGCCTTGTTGTTCTCGATGAAGCCCATCCCGCCCATGTTGGCTGCCAGGTTGAAGATCTGTCCGGCGCCACGGGCCGCCGTTTCGCAGTTCTCCTTGAGGTTCAGATCCAGTGAGACGTTCTCGACATCGTCGAAGATCTGATACCACTGCTCGAAGGGCTTGATGTCGACGGACCGGATCCTCGTGTAGCCCTGGTTCCTCAGATCGGCCACCAGGCTTCCGCCGATGAAGCCGCCGCCACCCGTCACAACTACAAGTTGGTCTTTCATGTCCTTCTCCAATGAGAGCTTACCCGCTATGGAATAATCCGCCGCCGGCACGACCCCGCAACGTACCCCGATGACTTGATTCGAGGACCTCCGGATCCACTACTCGCCCTGGCTTAGTAAACGTTATAGTAACATCGCCCGCTAGCGCTGTCAAAGCGCATTTGCTTGACTTTTCGATGACAATCGGCAAGTATTCTAAGTTATCGGTAACTTTGGCTATCGTTCGAATATGGCGAGCCTACCCGGCTGAGCGTCAACTGATAGAATGCCGTTTACTGTAACGCTAATCCGGCAGGACCCAGCATCATGAAAGCGGCCTTCTATCACGGACACGAACAGATCTCCATTGGAGATGCCCCGGCTCGCGCACCCGGGCCGGGCGAGGTCCAGATCCGCGTGTCGCACTGCGGTATCTGCGGCACCGATCTCCACATCTTTCACGGCAAGATGGACCACCGCGTCAAGATGCCGCAGACCATCGGCCATGAAATGTCAGGCACGCTGACCGCCGTGGGCGAAGCGGTCAGCGGCTGGGCGGCGGGCGACCGGGTAACGGTCCGGCCGCTGGACAACTGCGGCGAGTGCCCAGCGTGCCTGGCGGGCCACAACCATATCTGCATGAAACTGAAGTTCATCGGGATCGATTCGCCCGGCGCGATGCAGGGTCTGTGGACCGTCCCCGCGCACACACTACACCGGCTTCCGGAAAACCTCAGCTTCGAACAGGGCGCGCTGATTGAGCCTATTGCGGTGGCCTGTCACGACGTCAGGCTGGGCGAGGTAAAAGCCGAAGAATTCGTAGTGGTGCAGGGCGGCGGCCCCATCGGCATGCTGATCGCCCTGGTGGCGCGCGCCGCGGGAGCACGAGTCCTCATCTCAGAGATCAACCCGTTCCGGCTGGCGCTGGCGCGTGATCTCGGCCTGGATGCCGTGAATCCCATGGAAGTCGATCTGGTGGCACAGGTGAACGGTCAGACGGCTGGAGCCGGCGCCGATGTTGTCTTTGAAGTGACAGGTGTCCCGGCGGCGGCTGAAATGATGACGAAACTGCCCAGGACGCGCGGCCGAATCGTCATGGTGGCAATTTACTCGCAACCAGTGCCGGTCACGCTCTTCCAGTTCTTCTGGCGCGAACTGCGGCTGATCGGCGCCCGCGTCTACGAACCGCAGGATTTCGAACAGGCCATCGCTCTCGCCGCGTCCGGCAACCTTCCCCTGGAACGCATCATTACGCGGGTGCTTCCTCTTGAGGGCCTGGAATCCGGTTTTCGCGAAATGGAAAGCGGCGGCGCGGTGATGAAGGTCCTCATCCAGTGTTCTTAGTCTGAACTATAGCCATGCCCATCTTCGATCTATTCAAACTCGACGGAAAAACCGCTCTCGTCACCGGCTGCAAGCGCGGCATCGGTTTCGCCATGGCGCGGGCCCTGGCGGAAGCAGGAGCCGACATCGTCGGCGTCAGTAAATCTCTGGAGGCGTCCGGCTCGGCCGTGGAGAAAGCGGTCACCGCCACGGGCCGGAGGTTTTCGGCCTATACCTGTGACTTCTCCAATCGCTCGGCGGTGCAAAGCTTCGCCGACCAGGTGAACTCCGAGCACTCCCGGATCGACATCCTGGTGAACAACGCGGGCACGATCCTGCGCAAGCCGGCGGCCGAGCATCCCGACGAGTACTGGGATGAAGTCATCAACACCAATCTGAACGCGCAGTGGATTCTGGCGCGGGAGATCGGCAAGCACATGGTGGAGCGTGGTTCCGGCAAGATCATCTTCACCGCATCGCTGCTCACGTTCCAGGGCGGGATCACGGTGCCCGGTTATGCCGCCAGCAAGGGCGCCGTCGGCCAACTGACGAAAGCTCTGGCGAACGAGTGGGCCGGTAAAGGCGTGAATGTGAACGCCATCGCTCCGGGCTACATTGCCACCGACAACACCACCGCGCTGCGGGCCGATCCCGTGCGCAATCCGGCGATTCTCGCCCGCATCCCGGCCGGCCGCTGGGGGGAACCGGAAGATTTCATGGGCGCCACGGTGTTTCTTGCGTCCAGTGCGTCCAACTATGTCAACGGGGAGATCCTCGTCGTCGACGGCGGTTGGATGGGAAGGTAGATCCGCTATGAACCGACTCGCCATTCTCCTGCTCTCCTCCGCCCTGTTTGGCGCGGCTGGGCAAGCGCAAACATATGAACAAAAGATCGATGCCGCGATGAAGCGGGTCGATGCCGTGATTGCCAAGGGTCCATACCAGGCCAACTGGGCTTCTCTGGAGAAGTTCCAGGTGCCCAGCTGGTATGCCGACGCGAAGTTCGGCATCTTCATCCACTGGGGTGTCTATTCCGTGCCTGGTTTCGGCAATGAATGGTATCCGCGAGAGATGTACCTGCAGGACGGCAAGAGCAAGATCTTCCAGCAGCACGTCCAGAAGTACGGCCCGCAGTCGAAGTTCGGCTATAAGGACTTCATTCCGATGTTCAAAGCCGAAAAGTACGACCCACAGGCATGGGCCACGCTGTTCAAGAAATCGGGGGCACGCTTCGTCATGCCCGTAGCCGAGCATCACGACGGCTTCCAGATGTACGCCAGCGACCTCTCGGAATGGAATGCGGCGAAGATGGGACCCAAGCGGGACGTTGTCGGAGACCTCGCCAAAGAGGTACGCAAGCAGGGCATGCACTTCACGGCCTCTTCTCATCGCGCCGAGCATTGGTGGTTCTTCGATGGCGGCATGAAGTTCGATTCCGATGTGAAAGACCCCAAGAATCTAGGCCTCTATGGCCCGGCCCAACCGAAACGGCTGCCGGGCGCCAAGCAGGACAACCAGCCGAGTGAAGCGCACATGAAGGACTGGCTGGCCCGCACTACCGAACTGGTCGACAAATACCAGCCCGAAGTGATCTGGTTCGACTGGTGGATCGAAGAGCCCGCATGGCAGCCCTACCTGCAGAAGTTCGCGGCGTTTTATTACAACCGCGGCGTGGAGTGGAAAAAAGGCGTCGCCATCAACTACAAGAACAAGTCCTTCCCAGACAAGGCGGCGGTTCTCGACATCGAACGCGGCAAGCTGGACGCCACGCGTCCCTACGTCTGGCAGACCGACACCTCGATCGGCCTGAAGTCGTGGGGCTATATCGATGGCGAGGAGTTCCGCACGCCGGATTCCCTGGTGGACGACATTGTCGACATCGTCAGCAAGAACGGCCTGCTGCTGCTGAACATCGGACCGCGTCCGGATGGCACCATCCCGGATGAGGCCAGGAATATCCTGCTCTCGATCGGCAAGTGGCTGGACGTGAACGGCGAGGCGATCTATGGGACCCGTCCGTACAAGGTGTTCGGAGAAGGCCCGACGCAGGTGTTGACCGGTGGATTCACCGACCGGAAACAGAAGCCATTCACGGGAGAGGACATCCGGTTCACTACGAAGGGAAGCACGCTATACGCGATCGCGCTCGCTTGGCCGGGTAAGTCTATGACCGTGAAAAGCATCGGAGCCGACCAGAAGATCAAATCGGTTTCGCTGCTCGGTTCGACGGCGAAGCTGAAGTGGTCGCAGACGCCACAAGGGTTGAAGGTCGAACTGCCGGACGAGAAGCCCGGCGACTTTGCCTTTGCCCTGAAGATCCAGTAGCCTGCGCGACGTGCCGGGGCGCCTTCCCGAAGTGCCCCGGCAGGCCGACTCAACCCTAGGGGCGGTGCGCCGCGGCGTATGCCTCGGTGTCGAAATGAGTCGACCACGAGGTCACTTTCCCATCCTTTACCCGGAAGACCATCGCCCAACGGCTGGCGGCCTGTTTTCCAGTGGCCCGGATGCGGGCCTGCTCGAAACCCAACACCACAACATCGTCGTCGTTGGTGAAGAACTGACCGGGCTCGAACCGCAGGATTTCCTCCGTTTCATTCAGTTTGCGGAAGAATTCCGCCGCGCCTTCCGGCCCTTTGTACTCGCCGGCCAGCGCATAACCCTCGCCGGGTACGCTCCAGTTGCAATCCGGCGTGAGCCGCTCCAGGATGAATCCGATGTCGCCCCTTCCGAATGCCTCGAAAAGCGACTGAACCAATTCTACTGATGTCGTCGTAGACGTCATGTCCAACTCCTTCCAGCACTCGATACGATCCTTAACAGGAATTGGATCTGGCATCCAGGAAATTAATGCACGAAGCGCTGAATGGGCGCCGTATACATCACGGTGACATGCGGAGGGACGGACCAGGCCGCCTACCCTGGTCTGGAATCGGAATTCGCCAAACCGTGGAGGCCTCTCCCGACTGAACCCACGGGGCGTGCGGCCGGACAGAGCAGAGGAGGAAGTGATTCTCTCCGCCGCATTCATTTAGTATCTTGAGATCGACATGTCCGCAAAGAACAGCAAGTCCGGCGAGGTGGCCTCATTGGCCGTGGAGATTCGCGCCTATTGTGCCGCCAACGCAAACCCCGCTCTCGCGACCAAATATGCCCGCTACTTCAAGGAAGGCTACGACGCATGGGGATTGCTGGACAAGAACCATGCGTTCTGGAATGAAAAGCAGACCGGCTGGCTGGAAGCCCACGCGGCGCTGGGATTGAAAGGCTTCCTGCATCTGGGAGAGGAGCTTTTCACCAGCGGCAAGTATGAAGAGGGCGGGTTGGCGATCCGGTTTCTCAAGTCTTTCTCCACCCAGATTGATGGCCGGGCGATGCCGGGCATTGCACGCTGGTTTGCGGCCGGCGTCCGCAATTGGGCGCATGTCGACGTACTCTGCGCGGAAGTTCTCTCGCCCGCCCTGGCCGCGGGCCGCCTGGGGCTTGCGGACTTCGATCCCTGGCGTGATTCGCCGGCCCGTTTTCAACGCCGCGCCGTGCCCGTGGCGATGCTGTCGCTCCTGAAGACGCCCGCCCCGACCGCCGAACTTCTGGCCTATGTCCGGCCGTTGATGCTGGATCCGGAGCGGGTGGTGCAACAGGGGATGGGTTGGTTTCTACGCGAGACCTGGAAGCGGGATCCGAAGCCGGTGGAGGCACTGCTTCTCGAGTTTAAGGACCGGGCGCCACGGGTGATCTACCAGTACGCCACCGAGAAGATGACTCCGGCGCGCAAGGCCGCTTTCCGCCGGAATTAACCCTGCCAGGCCCTCTTGTAGTGCGGCGCACGGTCTTCCAGGGCCGCCGCGATGCGCAGCAGGGCTTGTTCTCCCCAGGCACGGCCCACGAGTTGGCAACCGACCGGCAGGCCGGCATTGGAGAATCCGGCGGGCAGTGAAACCACCGGCAATCCAAGCGCGTTGAATCCGCGCACCAACTTGGTGCTGGCCAGCCGCGTGTCTTCCATCGAACCGGCGATCTCCACCTCGGTCTGCCCGATCTTCGGGGCAAAGATGGCCGTGCTGGGGACCAGCAGGCAATCAACGGTCTTGAGGATGTTCTGGTAGACGCCGAGCATCCGCTTGCGGAGCCGCTGCGCCTGCAGGTAGTCGGTCGCCGGCAGGACGCGGCCCATGTCGATGAGGGTCCGCACATCGTCGCCGTAGGAGGCCCTCTGTTTTCGAATGTAGGGCTCGTGGACAGATGCGGCTTCGGCCAGCAGGGTCACCTGCGCGACGGTATTCAACTGGCGGCCGTCCGGCACGCGGACGTCAACCAGTTCGGCCCCCAGATCCTGCGCCGTGTACGCCATGAAATGCACGGCGTTATCCACCTGCGGATCGAGCTTCTCGTAGAAGAAGTTCACCGGCATGCCGATCCGGATGCCGTTCAGCGAGATCTCCCCCGCCGGAGGAAGATAATCGGGTACCGGCCGGTTCACGCTGGTGCTGTCCCGCTTGTCGTAGCCCGCCATGGCCTGCAGCGCGACCGCGACATCCCTCACGGTACGGCCCAGCGGCCCCATGTGATCGAGGGTGAAACCCAGCGGCAACGCACCAAATTTGGAGACGCGGCCGAATGTCGCCTTGATTCCGGCGATGCCGCAGTAAGACGCGGGCACGCGAATCGAGCCGCCTGTATCACTGCCGGTGGCAAGCAGCGCCATTCCTGTCGCAACGGCCACGGCCGATCCGCCGGACGAACCTCCGGGGATGCACTCCGGATTCCACGGATTACGGATCGCGCCGAAATGGGGATTGGTGGAGGTGATGCCATAGGCGTGTTCATGCAGGCCTGTTTTACCCAGCATGACGGCTCCGGCTTCCCTCCACCGCTCGACGACAGCGGCATCAAAGTTCGGGATGTAACTCGAAAACACCTTGGAGCCCGAAGTAGTGCGCACCCCGTTGGTGCACAAAAGGTCCTTGTGAGCGACGGGAATGCCGTGCAAGGGACCGCGGTCCTGTCCTTTGGACAGTTCCTCATCGGCTTTGCGAGCCTCGGCCAGCGCGGTATTGGCCGTCACCGTGATGAAGGCGTTCAGCGTCGGGTTCAGTTTTTCGATCTGCGCCAGGCACTGCACGGTCAATTCGACCGAGCTGATTTTGCGCGCACGCAGCGCGGCCGCCGCTTCCAGGGCCGTCATTCCGCCGGCTCCGCATCCACTTCCAGCACCTGGAAAATCTGAGCTGGATCCTCTGTCCAATCGATCATGCCGCGCAGTCCGAGCATGGTCTTGCCGAGCTCTTCCAGGCGTGCAATGGACTGATCCGGCAGTTCCAGTTTCTGCGCCGCGGCCAGCGCTTTCCAGTCGGGACCCAGACTGATAGACATGGTCTAATGATTGCATGTCGAACCCGGGGATGACGACTGAGCTGGCGGTTCGTCCGCTCACCGTGCTGAGTGACGACGACCAGCTATTCCGCGACACAATACGCCAGTTTGCCCGTAAGGAACTCGCGCCAAAGGTTCGTGAGATGGACGAAGCCGGCCTCTTCGACAAGCGCCTGCTCGCCCAGTTCTTTGAGCTTGGTCTGATGGGGATCGAGATCCCGGAAGAGTATGGCGGCCAGGGTGGCACCTTCCTCCAGGCACTGATTGCGATTGAAGAGATCGCCGCGGTGGATCCCAGTGCGGGGGTGATCGTCGATGTCCAAAATACGCTAGTGAACAACGCGGTCGTCCGCTGGGCCACGGCGGAGCAGAAGCGCCGCTGGCTGCCCCGGTTAGCGACGGACACCACCGCATCCTACGCCCTCTCGGAAGCCGGCGCGGGCTCCGATGCATTCGCCTTGACGACCCGGGCCATGGCGGACGGGGAAGACTACCTCGTAACCGGGCGCAAACTCTGGATCACCAATGCCTATGAGGCCGGTCTTTACCTTGTGTTCGCCACGGTCAATCCGGAAGCGGGCTACAAGGGCATCACGTGTTTCGTCATCGAGCGTGGCATGCCGGGCTTCACTGTGGGCCGCAAGGAAGACAAACTCGGAATCCGGGCATCCTCCACCTGTGAGCTGATCCTGGACTCGGTTCGCGTCCCGCGCGCCAATATTCTGGGCGAAACGGGCAAGGGGTACAAGATCGCGATCGAGACGCTGAACGAGGGCCGCATCGGAATCGGCGCCCAGATGACGGGTCTCGCGCAGGGTGCATTGAGCCATTCCATCGCCTACGCCAAACAGCGCAAGCAGTTCGGCAAGGCCATCGCCGAATTCCAGGCGATCCAACTCGATCTGGCGCGTATGGCCACCGATGTGGAGACCTCGCGGCTGCTGGTGTACAACGCCGCCCGGCTGAGGGACTCGGGCCGGCCCTTCCTGCAGGAAGCGGCCATGGCGAAGTACTGGTCGTCCCAGGTGGCGGAGACGGTCGCCTCGCGGGCTGTTGAGATCTTCGGCGGCGTCGGCTTTACAAAGGATTACCCTGTGGAAAAGCTGTACCGCGACGCGAAGATCGGACGAATCTATGAAGGCACCAGCAACATGCAGATGCTGACCATCGCCAGACAACTTCTGGCGTAACCCGCCGCCTGCCGCGGCCATCATTAAGGAGAGGGATTTCAGATGCGATACCTGATGGTTGGTTTGCTGCTCACCATGCCCGGCTGGGCCATTGACCAGAACAAGGAACCCTCCGAACAGGAAGTCCAGGAGATCATCAACCGCTTCGCCGCCAAGGAAGCGGAGTTCCAGTTGGCTCGCGAGCGGTATACCTACCACCAGAAGTACCGCTTCGATGAGCTCGGTCCCGGCGGGCGCTCGGCCGGCAAGCTGGAGATGGAGGCGGACATCGTGTTCACCGCGGACGGCAAGCGGACAGAGCGCGTGACCTACGCCCCAATGAACACCTTGCAGATGGTGCAGTTCACCCCCGAAGACGAGCAGGACATCCGGAACGTCCAGCCGTTCGTGCTCACCACCAAGGATCTTCCGAACTACAGCATCCGCTATCTGGGCCGGGAAAACGTGGACGAGATTACTTGTTTCAGCTTCGCGGTGAAGCCACGCAAGATGGTGGAGGGTCAGCGTTACTTCGCCGGCCTCATCTGGGTGGACGACCGCGACATGCAGATCGTCAAAACCTACGGCCGCGGCACCGGCGTCGGCAAGCGCCTGACGAACCAGCGCTTCCCCAAGTTCGAAACCTACCGGGAGCAAATCGACGGGAAGTACTGGTTCCCCACCTACACGGTGTCGAACGATACCCTGAATTTCGAGTCCGGCCCGGTACCCATCAAGATGGTCCTAACTTATAAGGACTACAAGCAGTTCAAGGCCGAGTCCACCATCACTTTCGGCGATGTCGTGGACGAGAAAAAGGACGAGAAGAAGGCCCCACCGAAGCAGTAACGTAGCGTCTCAACCGGCGGGTGGTGCATCTCAGCCCTCGATTTGCGCCGTTCGCCCAGCCTTCTGAACGGCTCGCTGTCGAATCCTACGACATTTTTGGTGCATCGTGGATAATAGGCAGTAGAAAATGTCGGACCATGGCTTCCGGGCCCGCCGAGACTGGGCAGCACTCAAGCGCAGGTTGCGCGAATTGAAGATGATCGCGTGGGGCGCGGTCCATAAGGACCACCCCATCATGGCGCACATCATCCCGATTCGGCGCTGTAATCTGTCCTGCACCTATTGCAACGAATACGACGACTTCTCCAAGCCGGTCGATACCGAGGTGATGCTGCAGAGGGTGGATGACCTCGGGCGGCTGGGCACCAGCATCATCACGATCAGCGGCGGTGAACCGCTGCTTCATCCTGACCTGGATCAGATCATCCGCCGCATCCGTAACACGGGCGCGGTGACCGGGCTCATCACGAACGGCTATCTGCTCACGGCGGAGCGAATCCAGCGACTGAACAACGCCGGGCTCGATCACATGCAGATTTCGATCGACAACGTCATGCCGGACGAAGTCTCGAAGAAGAGCCTGAAGGTCCTCGACAAGAAGCTCCAGTTGCTGGCCCAGAACGCGGTGTTCCATGTGAACATCAACTCCGTGGTCGGCGGCGGGATCAAAAACCCCGACGAGGCTCTGGTCATTGCGAAACGCGCCATCGAACTCGGTTTTTCCTCCACCATCGGCATTATTCACGATGGCGGCGGCCAGCTAAAGCCGCTGTCGCCCAAGGAACGGGAAATCTACCTGGCGGTGAAGGCTCTGGAGAAGCGCAATTTTTCGCAGCTGAGCTTCTTCCAGGAGAAGATCGCCAACGGCGAGCCGAACAACTGGCGCTGCCGCGCCGGCGCGCGCTACATCTACGTGTGTGAGGACGGCCTGGTGCACTACTGCAGCCAGCAGCGCGGCTATCCGGCCAAACCGCTGAGTGAGTATGATCTTTCGGACATCCGGCGTGAATACGTCACCGAGAAGGCATGCGCGCCGCATTGCACCGTCAGTTGCGTCCACTACGTCTCCTATTTCGATTTCTGGCGCTCGCCGCAAACCGTGCCCGATACCCGGCCGTTCGAGCAACAGCCTGAACAGCCGCTCGTACGCATTCAATCCGCCAGCCGATGAAGGTCCCTGAGACGTTCCGGGACTGCCGTGTCGACACGGTCCGGAATGTCCTCTTGTGGGATGGTGAGTGTGGCTTCTGCGCGAGTTCCGTCGAGTGGCTGCACCGGCACAGTGTGTGTCCAGTATCGGCGTTGCCTGTTCAGTCGTTGCTCTCGGACCTGCCGGAACCCGTTCGGGTCACGGCTCGCGAGCAAGTGTTATGGATTGGCAGCGAGGGCGAGATCCTGGGTGGCAGCCGCGCCGTCACGGCGGCGCTCCGCGCCTCGGGTCATGGGGGAGAGGCTGCCGTCTTGCAGGCGCTGCAGCCCGTTACCCGCTGGGTCTACCGCCTGATTGTCCGTCACCGCGGCCGCCTCGGCACAGCGGCCTGCATCCGTTAGCTGCGCAGTTCCTGCACGATTTCCTTGGCTACTCGGCGAGCCTCGTCCACTTGCGACCGTTCAAAGCTGATGGCGCCCACGCGCGGATGTCCGCCACCCCCATAGCGTTCACAGATGGTGGCGAGGTTGTGAGTCGGCTCGGAAGGCGCCCACGGGTTTGAGCCCACGCTGACCTTGGTGCGGAAGCTGGCCAGGCTGACCGATACGGTGTAGGTCGCCTGAGGGAACAGCGAATAGGGTACGAACTTGTTGTAGCCTTCCATGTCATAGTCGGCCACGTCGAAGTAGATGACTCCCTCCGTGCAGTGGCCAAGACGTCCGATGACGTCGATGGAGCGCACATGACGTTCGTGCAGCGGCTGGAAGGTCGCGCAGATTTCCGGGTCTGCCATGATCTCAGACAGCTTCCTGGTCTGCATCAGGCCAATGATGCGCTGAACCAGCGCGGAGCCCTTCGATGCTTCGATCACCAGGGTCAGTTTCATGGCGGGTTCGGCCATCGCGACAGCCTCACCAGCACTCTTGTAGAGCGCTCCATCGATAATGCCGGCCCAATGCACCAGATCGGTCAGATCTGGCGCTTCATACCCGTAGGTGGTTCGGGCCACATGCGCGATGAATTCTGTGCACGACCGGTAGGTCGGATCGAAGTAGAAGCGCCGCCGGTCTTTCTTTGCTTCGAAGTCCAACTGGTCGCTGTGCGAGAGGAAGGCGCTCTGGTGGTGATCGAACCACCAGGTCAGACGGTCGTTGTTCGAGTACTTGAAGTCGACAATGGCGTTCTCCTCGCCATCGAACAGTGAGTCCTCAAACAACTGAGACGCCTTGTGGGCCATGCCCGTATAGGCGAACTCCGCCTGCGGGTAGAAGCGGTCTTTCGCGAAACGACTGAAGAAAGCCGCCGAGGCCGCGCCGTCAAAACAATGATCGTGATATAGAACTCGAAGCTTCATGAATCCGCCTGCCGGACCCTCCCCAATCACGAATTTCCGATGAGAGGAAAGAGAAACCTTTCAGATTGCCTGAAAAGGAGGGGCCAATGCAAGTCGAGGTGAAAAATCCGGGTGTCCGGCGCGGCCGGGGCGCTACTTGAGAACCGCCAGAACCGAGCTCCAGTCGTCGGTCCAGACTGGAAAACCGGGCGCAGCCGCATCCCGGGACGGACCGTGCACCAGCATCCACACGGCGGCAAAAACCCCGGACTCCGGCTGCGGGGCATTCGCCACGCGGCTGCAATTCAATCCCGCATCGGCCGCCAGAGCTCGCACCTCGGGTTCCAGGTCGAGGAATTGGTTGGAGACGTGGAGGGCCAGCACGCCGTCCTGCTTCAAGTGCCGGCGATAGACCGTAAATGCCTCACGAGTCAAAAGATGGGCCGGGATCGAGTCGCCTGAGAAGGCGTCCACCAGCAACAGGTTGAATTGCTGGGGCGGCTCCTGGGCCAGAGTCAGGCGAGCGTCGCCTTCCACAACCTCAATAGCGGCCTGGGTCCGGCGCAGGTAGGAGAAATCGCGCCGCGCGATCTCGATGACGAGCGGGTTGATTTCGTAGAACCGGAAGCGGTCGCCGGTCCGGCCGTAGGCGGCCAACGTACCTGCGCCCAACCCGATGACGCCCACATGCCGGGGGCCGCCGTTGCGCGAAAGTTCCAGGCCGGCTCCACTCAAGCGGCCGTAGTAGGTGGTGGGCTCCAGTTCGCGATCGGGCGACTGGAATTGAGTGCCGTGCGTCACCAGTCCATTGAGCATCTTGCGCAGCGGTGGACGCCCGCCGCGGGCCGGCTCATCGAGGATGCGCAAGCTTCCGTAGAAATTGCGGCCCGCTTCGACCAGGCCCGAGTAGTAGCCGGTAACCAGCGCGAGAGCTGGGGTTGCGGCCAGTACCGCGGCGACCGCCGCTCCCTGGCGGACAAACCGGGAGAGTCGCCGCATCCTCCAGAAACACAAAGCACCCGCCGCCGCCATGAGGAGAGGGAGTTCAAAGTAGCCCCTCAGAAGCATGGGAGACGCGAAACCGATTGCCAGCGAGCCCAGCGCGCCACCGGCCGCCACGTGGGTCCAGTAACTGGTGATGCGCTCCCTCTCTGGCTTTACCGCGGCCAGTTCTCCGTGGCAGAAGAGGCACAGAACGAAGAGACCGCCCGCGTAGAGCATAACCTTGAGGGCGAGGGCTGCCTGGAGGTCCAGATACAGCATGGCTCCAGCCATCACCAGGAGCCCCGTCAGCCCCATCACGCTGCCGAATGAGGGCCGGTACCACTCGCGTTCAAAGACTGCCACGAAACTCATCAGGTAAACCAGCAGGGGCACCACCCACAACAGCGGCGCCGGGGCCACAATCTGGCACAGATGAGTGGAAGTCGCCATCAGGAACGCGGAAGCCAGGGCCGGCCACGCCAGCCACCGGGCCCGCATACGCCAGGAGGTTCCACTGATGAGACCAACCGGAGGGTTGGAAGCCCCGGAACGGTAGACCACCGCCGCCGCGAGGAGCAGAAGGATGGCCTCGGCGGCGAACGCCCACCCCCACCACCGTTCCAGTTCCCTGACTCCGAAACGAGCCTCCCAGAAGAGCGGGAAGCTCAGCAGCGCGACGGCGCAGGCCGCGTTGGACCACGCGGAAAGCCTGTATGAGCGGCCACCCGGATTCAGAGTGGCATGCCAGTGCTGCAGGAGCGGACTGGTGGCCGAGAGCAGGAGATAGCGGAGCCCCACGGTCGTCGTGAGCGCGTAGATCAGGTGCAGAGATCCGTTGCCGGTGGAGAGTTCCGCCCTGGGCGCCGCCAGACATCCAACGACCATCACTCCGTGAAAGATGGCCTGGTGCTTCGGCCTCAACCAGCGCGTGATCGCGTGGGCGTAGAGATACCCCGCCAGCAGGGCGAACTGGAAGAAAAGCAGACACGCACTCCACACCGCGGCCGAGCCGCCAAACAGCGGAAGCATCTGCTTGCCGGCCAACGGCTGGATGAGGAACAGAAGGAATGCGCTGAGGATGACCGCCGGAGCAAACAGAGACATCTAGTCCTATCGTAGCGATCCGGCGGGCAGCCTGGTAAAGCGCTTACTTCGGAAGATTGTCTCCGCTCAACCGGGTGAAGCGGTTGATCTGCTTGATGACAATGAAGATCACAAAGGCAACGATGATGAACTGGATGACGATATTCAGAAAGTTCCCGTAGGAGAAGGCGGCGCCAGCTTTCTTTGCGTCCGCCAGGCTGGCATAGGTCTTGCCGTCCAACGCGATGTAGCGGGTGGCGAGATCCCCCTGCACCCCACCCAGCACCACTCCAATGAGCGGATTGATGATGTCCTCCACGAGAGAGGCCGTGATTTTGGCGAACGCACCGCCGATCACGACACCGATAGCAAGGTCAAGAACGTTGCCCTTGAGGGCAAACTCTTTGAATTCTGCGAGCATTCCCATGGCTTGAGAGTGTAACACGGGTTGTCAACCAGACATTGCCCTCTTTTCGTTTATAGTGAACACCTTATCCAGATACTTCCGTGCAGTTTTGGCCTCGTCGGAAGCCGGCCAGTACTCGATCGTGGACCGGTAGGCCTTCTTGGCGTCAGCCCGCCGCCCTTTGAGGTCGAGGCACTCCCCCAATCGCAGCCAGGCGGTGACACCGGAGTTTGGATCCAGCAGTTGAGCCCGACCCGTAGCCTTTTGCAGGTGGAGGATGGCCCCGTCCAGATCGTCATACCAGAACAGTAAGTTTCCACGGGCGAAATCGATCCTCTCGACGGGCAGCGACTGAAACCCCGGAGCGCCGGTCTTCTTGAGCTCCTCTACACGATCTAAAGCCTTCCAGGCATTGTCTTTATCGCCAAGGTCGGCATACATCTGTGAGAGTTCGAACAGGATCAGAAAGTTGCGAGGGAACTCGGAGCGCAGCTTCTCACAGATCTTCAGAGCATCGCCGGGCCGTCGCTCACGCCGGGCCGCGATACCCAGCAGAATCTCGGCGTCGACGCGGTTGAATTTGCCCTTCTCGGCCACAATTTGTACCGTCCGGATGCCCTGCTGGCGATCGCCGTGAAACCCGGCTAGGAAACCCAGCAGCTTGTACGCAAACGGGAGCGAGCCGACGACGTAATCGTGCATGCCCTGCATCATGAGCGCGTCGACGTCCGAGGGGTCGAGTTCGTACACACGATTGTGCAGTTTGCGGCCGGCGGTCATGTCCCGCAACGAATCGAGCCAGGCTTTCTTGACCAGATAGTTGTAAGTACCGCGAAGCCCGAGGGCAACTCCTTGGGCGTAAAGGGCTCTGGTGTCGTTTAGATTCGTCGCGAGGCGGGCCTTCGTCAATCGAAGGCATTCATTCAATGCGTCGTTGAAGAGCTTCTCTTCAGCCGGGGTCGGCTCCATTTTCGGCCGGCGCAGGAATGGATTCCCGCCGGTGACCATCTCGGTTTCGAGCGCTCCAGCACGAAACATGAGTTGGAAAAGGACAGCTTGAGCGAGGTGATTGCGGCGGTCCGGATCGGAGGGTGCGGCGTCCACGGCTTTCCCGAAGGCAGCGATGGCCTCGGGGTACTCCAGGTTGTAGAAGTGGTCGTACCCTTTCTGGACGAGCGGGTCCATGTCCGGCCATAGCGCCGCCTGGGCCAGCAGCAGCAAGGCCGGGGCGGCGATCACGGCTCGTTCTCCAAACGCGCCAGTGCCCATTGCGCGTGAACCCGGACGCTTTCGTCTTCACTCTCGCTAAGCCTCTGCAAATGCTCGCGATACTTTGGATCACCGGAGTTTCCCATGGCGGTGGCCACGTTCCGCAGAAGTCCGGCGTACTTGGTGCGCCATAGCGGCGTCTTCCGGAACCGGGCACGGAACTCCTCCGCGGAAAGCATGGCCAGTTCCGCCGGATCCGGGTCAGCGTTCAGCGGTTGAAAGGCGGGTTCCTGAGTGACCGGCGCCCGGCGGTTCCACGGGCAGACCTCCTGGCAGATGTCGCAGCCAAAGACATGCTGGCCGGAGGCGGAACGGTAATCCTCGGGGAGGACACCGCGCTGCTCGATAGTCCAGGTGGATATGCAGAGACGTCCATCCAGGCGCCAGCCTCCGGAACCGTCCGGCACCAAGGCCTGGGTGGGGCAGGCGTCGATGCAACGGCGGCAGGAGCCGCAACGGTCCGGTGGTGGATGGTCCGGGGCAAGCTCCAGAGAAATCAGCACTTCTCCCAGGAAGAACCACGAACCGGCCGGCTGATTGATGAGGCAGGTATTGCGGCCAATCCAACCGAGCCCGGCTTTGCGGGCGAGGGACCGCTCGAGAAGCGGCGCGGTATCCACGCAGATTCTGTACTCGAAGGGTCCCCATGAAGCGAGCAGATAGTCGACCATCTCCTGCAGCGCCCCTCGTAGGACGTCGTGGTAATCCTCCGGTCCCCAGGCGTACCGGGAGATGGCGCTGCCCGCCGGTCCACTGGTGTTGTAGAGGCGGCCCAGGCAGAGAACAGACCGAGCCGAAGGCAGCAATGAGCGAGGATCGGATCTCAGACTACCGCGATGGTCGGCAAGGTAGGACATCGGACCAGCCATACCGTCGATAACCCATTGATTATAAATGGAATAGTCTTCCTGATCGACTGCCCTGGCCACGCCGTAGAGAGAAAATCCCGCCTGTTGGGCGGCAGCGGCGAAGGTGGCACGGTCGGGCGTCCTGGGAATCAGCGATATCTCCTCTCGAATCATGCTACTATGCCGGGGCATCGGAGACAGCGGCGGCGTCCGAATCTGAACTTTGCCGTTTAAGCCCGAAAATCCCCGTCCAGGGGTCAAACGGCACAGTTCGATGGAGAGGCGTAGTCCTCATGAAGGATCCTGCATACAATCTTATTGAGCAAAGCCGCGTGAACTTTCCGTGGCAGTACAAGTTTTAGAAGTGCGAAGCGCTTAGCGTCCTCCAAACGATATTAGGAGTCCATCCAAAAAATGCATAAGCCGATCAAGTACGTGGAGAAGGTAGCAACCTTGGCGGCCAAGGCTGCCTGGCAGGTTTTCGATTCCCTGAACCAGATCAGCCCGAACCCCGGCTTCACGCCGAAGTGGTCCGAAAAGCCTCTGTTGAAGTCTTACGAGAAGATGAAGCCCAAGATGGGCTGGCCCCGTACCACCGATTCGCTGTGCCCCAAGTGCATTCCTGAGGTTCGTCAGGAGATCATCGACGGCAAGAAGGATGTCAGCATCCTGGTGAATCAGCGGCCTGGCGAGATCAAGGCCCAGATCATCGAGCGGGATGGGAAGATCCTGATGGTCAAGGATTGCCCCATTCACGGTCACTTCGAAGACGTGATGGCGATCGACCCGGCGTTCTTCAAGCATCTGGAAGAGGTTTTCCCGGGCCGCGACATCCGCGCCCACAACGATGCCGACCTGCACAAGCACGGCTCGTCCACCATCACCCACGGCCGCGGTTCGGTCCTCACCATCGACCTCACCAACCGCTGCAACATGATGTGCGACCCCTGCTTCATGGACGCCAACCAGGTTGGCTTCGTCCATGAGCTCAGCTGGGAAGACATCAAGACGATGCTCGACAACGCCCTGAAGATCAAGCCCCGGCGCCAGATGTCGGTGCAGTTCTCCGGCGGCGAGCCGACGCTGTCTCCTTACTTCCTGGACGCGGTCCGCTACTGCAAGAAGGTCGGCTACAACTCGGTTCAGGCCGCCACCAACGGCATTGAGTTCGCCAAGTCGAAGGAATTCGCGGCGCAGGCGGCCGAAGCCGGCCTCCGCTACGCTTACCTCCAGTTCGACGGGGTCGGCAACGCCGCCAACTCGCACCGCGCCGTCGGCAACCTGTTTGACGTGAAGCTGCGCGCCATCGAGAACCTCCACTCGGCCGGCGTCGACATCGTCCCCGTCATCACCATCATCAACGGCATCAATAACGAGCAGGTGGGCCGCGTCGTCCAGTTCGCCCTGGACAACCCGAAGAAGATCTCCTTCCTCAGCTTCCAGCCCGTTTCGTTCACCGGCCGCGACGAAGCCGTCACGGAAGACCGCCGCGCCGCCCAGCGCTACACGCTGTCGCACCTGGCGCACGACGTGAAGAACCAGACCGGCATCGGCGAGCCGACCCGCGACTGGTATCCCGATCTCGTTCATGTCCACGTTCTCTGACTGGGCGGACCTGATCCATGGACCCCAGGCCGAATGGGGCCAGCTGAGCTGCGGCTGCCACCCGAACTGCGGCATCGGCATGGCCGTCATGGTCGACAAGGAAACCAAGGAATCGGTCCCGGTGACCAAGTTCCTGAACGGCGACCGCCTCTCGAAGGACATCGCCCGCGTCAACGACGCCGCCCGCGGCCGGAAGCTCTCCGTCGCCGGCATGGCGCTCGCCCTGATGCGCAACTACGACCCCTTCCAGTCGCCCACCCACTTCAAGCTGACTGACCTGCTGAAGAAGTTCGACAAGACCTTCGGCGCGACGGGCCGCAACTACGGTAGCGTCAAGGTCGGCCGCACAATCGACGACATCGAACAGCGCCGTCGTGACCGGTGGAACTTCCTCTTCATCGCCGGCATGTGGTTCCAGGATCTGTTCAACTACGACTTCCGCCGTACGGAACAGTGCATCATCCCCTACGCCACGCAGGAAGGCGAGATCAGCTTCTGCGCCTATAACACCGGCGTGGGCTGGCGCAATATCGTCGAAAAGATGCACATGACCGCCACGCTCACCAAGTGGTATGACGAGCACGGCCGTCACGAAATCTTCGCCGGCGGCAAGAACGTCAAGCTCAACACCACCGACCACCGCCTGGTGCTGCGCGAAGAGCTCGTAACGAACGAAGTTCAGCACGACCTCGACAACCTGGGCATCGCCAAGACGGCGCGGGAAGAGAAGATCCGGCAGCGCGACGAAAAGCTCCGCATGGCGCAGGAAGCCGAAAACGCCAAGATGATGCAGCTTTACAAGAAGCACGTCCTCAAGGAGCCCGAGTCGAATCTGGTTCAGATCGGCGGCATCCAGCCGGCCGCTCCGAAGGCGGAAGAGACCACGGGCGCGCTCGGCGACTAAGCCTTCAGTTCAAGTAGACAAAACGGCCGGTCCTTCGGGGCCGGCCGTTTTCTTTTTGCTAACTGAGTGTGACCCACCGGCCGGAGTTCGACGACTCCACAATCCCGTCGATCACGGCCATATTGCCTAGCGAGTTCTCCAGCGGCACCGGCACGGGCCCCTGCCCAAGTACCGCGCGGCTGAACGCATCACCTTGCAGGGTGTACTGGTCGCAGATGGGGAACTGTTCCTCCTGGCCATCCACCCAGATGCGGCATTCCTTATCGGGCGGTGCGTTGAAGGGGATCTCGATCTCGATCCGCCCCTTGGTCCCGAACGCCAGCACGCGCTGCCCCGGCACCATCTGTGTCGAACAAAGGAAGGTCGCCTGGCCGGACGGGAAATCCAGAACCGCCGAGGCCAGCCGGTCGGTCTTGAATTCGGGATCGAATTCCAATGCGCCGGACACCCGCCGCGGTTCTTCCCCGAACAGGAAACGCGCCGAGAAGATGCCGTAGCAGCCGATGTCCATCAGCCCGCCGCCGCCCCAACCCGCGACGTTGCGCACATTCTTCGGATCGCGATTGGTGTAGCTGAACCAGGAAACCACGCCGCGCAGGTCACCAATGGCACCAGACTCGATCACCTCTCGGGCACGCAGCCATTGAGGATGCGTGCGGATCATGAACGCTTCGCCGGCGGTCCGCCCGGTGCGGTCGCGCACCGCGATCATCTCGCGCACCTCCGCCGTGGACAGCCCCAACGGCTTCTCACAGAGCACGTGTTTGCCGGCCTCCATGGCCTTGATGGACCACGGCACGTGCAGGTGATTCGGCAGCGGATTGTAGATGACGTCGATCTCAGGATCGGCCAAAAGCTCTTCGTAAGAGCCATACGCCTTGGCGATGCCCAAACCAGGGGCCGCCTGCCTGGCCTTGTCGAGGTCGCGCGAGGCGATGGCAGAAATCTCGCAGAGGCTGCACTTCTGCATGGCTGGGATCACTTTCTTGACCGCAATCCCGGCCACGCCGAGGACGCCCCAGCGCAGTTTATTCGATGGCATGACTGATTTTAGTTCCCGCGGCTGGCCGGCGGCACGACTCCATTCAGCCGCGCGTAAACGGCCATCTGGCCATAGTGGTCGAAGCTGTGCCAGGTGAGGATGGAAGCAGCCGAACCGCGCGGCATTTTGCCGTCGCCGAAAGGCGAGGAGATCATCTCCAGTTGATTGTCTCCATTCAGCGTGGCGAGCCCTTTGTGCCCGTACGCGAACGCATCCTTCACGAACTTCACGATATCGGCCTTGGTTTTGAGCGTCTCAGGCCCGTTCTCGTTCTTGCCCATATCGATAGGATTCGGCTCACCAATCATCTTGGCCGCTACGGCGTAGATCACGGCAGCGACATGCGTGGCCTGCTGGGCGAAGGTACGCGCTCCTTTGAACTCGCCCTGGGAGGGCACGAAGTTCATCTGAGACTCGGACATGGCCTCAACGAGCGGCACGAGTTCCCGTTCGATGGACGAGAACTGGCCGTTGTACAACCTGTTCACGGAAGGTGCATTCTGGGCGGAAAGGGTTCCACACAGGGCGAGCAGCATGCAGGCGAGTGTTTTCATTTGTTGGCGCTCCAGGGAAAGACTCGCCCCATTCTAGCGCCGCTTACTCGTGCCGAAGGGACTGCACCGGATTCAGGCGGGCGGCCCGTCGTGCCGGCAGATAACTCGCGGCAAAAGCGATGACCAGCAGGACCATGAGGCTGGAGGCGTAGACCCTCCAGTCTGAGGTCCTGATGCCGTACAGCAACTTCCTGGCGACAGGAGCCAGCCAGGCAGCCAGGAGCAGCCCGGCGGCAAATCCGGAGGCCACCGTGAAACCCGATTGCCGCAAAACCCAGACTCTGATTTGCGACCCGGAGGCACCAAGCGCCATCCTGATTCCGATTTCGCCGCTGCGACGAGTGACCGAATAGGCGAGCACTCCATATAAGCCCATTCCGGCCAAAGCCAGCGCCAGCACACCGAAGAGCGTGGAGAGCGCCGCCAGCAGCCGTTCGGTCACCAGAGCGTCCCGCATGCGCATCGGATAGGTCTGCAGCGTGTAGGAGAACCTGTTTCCAGTGGAGGCAAAGGCCGCCCGTACGGCGGGCAGGAGTTGGTCCAGTTCGCCGGCGCCGCGAATCGCATAAGTGACATAGGGCAGAGCGCGCGTCTGCGAGAGCGGCCTGTACATCGCGGGTGGAGGCACCTGCCTGAGGTCGCGATAGGTCGCATCACGGGCGATGCCCACGACCTGCACCTTCTGAGTGACAAATCCGTTCCGGCCCGGTGCAATGCCTTCCTCGAAGTAGCGCCCGATGGGGTTGCCGCCGCCGAACACGTGACGCACAAAGGCCTCGTTCACCACGGCAACCTGTGTCGAGGATTTCCGGTCATCCGAATTGAAGTCCCGGCCGGCCAGTAGCGGAGTACCCAGCGCGCGGAAGAATCCGGGGGAGACAGCGTTGTAGTAGATCTGGTGCTCGCGCCGCCCTCCCTTGCCGTCGTCGCCGATGACAAGCGAATCCCACATCCCGGACCCCATGGGCGTGAGGATGGAAGCGCTGGCTTCCTCAATGCCCGCAGCGGAGCGCAATTGCCGTCGAACATCCTCCACCGCCTCTACCCGCTGATCCTGGTCCATCGTCAGCGTGCCCAGATCGACTTTGGCCAGCACCACATGATTCGGATCGAACCCGAGGCTGGCCCTGCTCAGGTTCCGCCAGGAGGATAGAAACAGACCGCAGCCCACCAGGACCACCACGGATAGAGCAACCTGCAGCGAGACCAGACCCGACCGCAACCGCCCTCTGCCGTCCCCAGCCGAACCCGCAATGCGAGGCAGCAGGGCGTTCCTCGCCGCGCGCCATGCCGGAGCCATTCCGAACAACAAGCCACACGAGATCCCGATCAGAGTGGTGAACAGCAGCACTTTCGAATCCGGCGTCAGATCCAGCGACAGGCGGGCAGTGGACCGGCCGGAGAGGGAGACCAGAACCTGAGCCGCCGGCTGGGCAATGACAAGACCAAGCATTGCCCCGGCAAGAGCCAGCAATAAGCTCTCTGTCAGCAGTTGCCGCAGCAACCGGCCGCGCGACGCACCCAAAGCCAACCGCACGGAATGCTCTCGGGCCCTTGCGGTGGCTCGCGCCAGCAGAAGGTTGGCGACGTTTGCGCAGGCAATGAGCAAAACCAGCGCAACAAACCCGTTGAGCAGAAACATGGCGCTTCGCACGGAATCGGGGACCGCGGAAAGTCCGCGAGCCGCGGCGGTTGCGCGCAGGCGGCTCGCCACAAATTCCCGCACCATCTTCGGTGGCCGGTTGGGTGGCACCGTGGCTTCAAAGATCCCTGGCGCCAGCGCCTTCAGCCGCTCGTTGGCCCGACCCAGGGTCCACTCGGGTTTCAACCGGGCCATGATGGAGACCATCCAGTTGCTTCGGGCATCCAGGAGTTTCGGATTGGACGTCCGGTAGGTCTCTGTCCCCAGCGGCACGATGATGTCAAAGCGCTGGCCGACGTAGATCCCGTAGAACGACTCCGGGACGACGCCGATTACTTTGTATGGCTTGCCATCGAGTGGGATGCTGCGCCCCACGATGGTGGGGTCCGAGCCATACCCTCTTTGCCAGTACTCGTAGCCCAGCACCACCACGGGGCCATCGGATCCGCCTCCGCGCTGGTCGTCTCCAGCAGTGAACAACCGCCCGGCTACGGGTTCGACGCCGAGCGTCTCAAAGATGCGTCCGCTGGCAAGAGCTCCGGTGATCATCCGGGTCTCACCCTGTGTTCCAGCATTGAAACTCTGCGCGGCATACGCGAAGGCGCCGCTGGCGATGTCCTGATGCCTGTCGAACTCCTCCCAGATGGGATTGGTGAAGCTGTCGTTCCACGACGCCTCGCCGGGGCGGCCGAGTTCCAGACTCACGAGACTCGACGGATCGTGAACCGGCAATTGCTTCAGCAGGAGTGCGTTGGTGAGGGTGAAAAACGCGGAGTTTGCGCCGATGCCGAGCCCCAGCGAGAGAACAATTACGGACGTGAGCACGGGTGAGTGGCGCATGATCCGGACCGCGTAGCGGAGGTCCTGAAACAACGCGTCGAGCCATTGCACCACATCCTCGTCTCGGGTCCTCTCCCTCACCACGAGCGAATTCCCGAAGAGACGCTCCGCCCGCCGGCGCGCCTCCGCCGGAGGGAGACCTTCCTCCATGAACTGATCGGTGCGCATGGCGATGTGCGCCTGCAGTTCTTCGTCAAGCGCTGAGTTCAGGCCGTCCGAGTCGCGGCGAAAGACGTTCGCTATTCTGCTCCACCAGGGCACTGCAGTTCTCCTTTCCGCTAAGCGGCGGCCAATCAGGCGTATTGCAGAAACCGCGCTACCGCCGAAGTGAGCCGGGCCCAGTTCGCCTCTTCCTGCTTGAGCCGGTCAAGACCGGCTGCCGTGATTTCGTAGTAGCGGGCACGGCGCTTGTTCTCCGTTGTTCCCCACTCGGCACTGATGAGGCAGTCCTGCGCCATTCGATGGAGCGCCGGGTAGAGCGAGCCCTCCTCGACGCGGAGTTCCTCGCGGGAGATCTGCTGGATCTGGAGCGTGATGCCGTAACCGTGCATGCGGCCCCGGGTGGCGAGGACTTTCAGGACGAGCAGGTCGAGTGTCCCTTGCAATCGGTCGTTGTCGTGGCGGCCCATTGAGCTTCTCCTAGCTGTCTAGTATAGACGTCTATGGAAGAATTTGTCACGAAATCTTTCACACACGTTGGACGGGTCCTGGTGATTGGCGCCTTGGGAATTATTCCGCCAAGCATTGTCGATCGGAGAATCATTCGCTCGACGTCAAGGTAGAGCAACGAAGGTGCGGCGGATGCAGGCTTCGTGCGATGCAGCCTGCGCCAGGGAGCCATTCAGTCGATTGGGGCATTCGGTGTTCTTGGCCACACCGTGCCCACCCGCGAAGCCAAGTGGGTGATTCGCACCCTGCCTGCGCCAGGGTTGTGCGCAAAGAGAGAATTCACGGACGGAAGGAAATCATGAAGAAAGCCACAGTCACTAAGCAGACACCAGCAAAACAGAATGTCACAAAACCACCTGCCTTGCAGTCCGGCGCCCTTGAGGATTGGGTGGCACGGCTCAAGCCAGAGCAACAGTCTCTGTATGCCTCCGTCCGCGACATGGTGGCTCACGTCGTGCCTGACGCGGCTGTATACATCAAATGGGGCCATCCCATCTGGGATTCCGGTGGGCCATTCGTCCTGTTTAAGCCTGCTTCCAATCACATCACGCTGGGATTCTGGCATGGTCCTTCCCTGCCCGATCCGGACGGCTTGCTGGAAGGCGAAGGAGGGAGTGTCCGGCACGTCAAATTGAGGCATTCTGACGATCTCCTGAAGTTCCCATTGAAGCAGTGGCTGCAGAGCGCCGTCGCTCTGAATGGCGAAGCCGGAGATGCGAGCAAACGGAGGTAGCGAGGAAATCGAGATGCAATGGCACATGATCGGAAGTTCTGTCTCTCGCAAGAGACTGTGGGCAGGCCGGAGAATGACAACGCTACCCGCCGTATTCCTGCTGGCCGACGGCATCGCCAAGCTTTTCAAACCGGGCCCAGTGGTCGAAGGCACTATGCAATTGGGGCTCACTGAAGCGTCCATCGTACCGATTGGAATCATCCTGATGTAGTCTGGAGCGGCCTGTGGTTGCGTGATTCGAGGCTTCGCTGGATGTTGCCGATCGCCGGTGGCGCCCGCACAAACTGAACTTGGATCCAAGGCTCTGAGTGGCGCGATGGCGGCGCGCTACGCTGAAAAGATGCCGAGCCGCCGCAGAGTCCTGACCGCCGCGCCCCTGCTCCTGCTGCCGTCCCGCGCGGCTGCTCGCCGTCCAAACGTGGTCTTGTTCATGTCCGACGACCATGGCGCGTGGGCCAACGGATGCTACGGCTGTCGCGACATTCAGACGCCCAACATTGACCACCTGGCCGGGACGGGGGCTCGTTTCACCGGCGCGTACGCCTGCACGCCCGTGTGCTCTCCCAGCCGCATGACCTATATGACCGGGCTGATTCCCTCGCAGCACGGTGTCCAGGACTACCTGCTTCCGCGCGACAGTTTCGGACCAACGGCGACTCGTTTTCTGGATGGGCACCCAACCTGGAGCGAAGCGCTCGCCGCCAGCGGATACACCCTGGGCCTGTGCGGCAAGTGGCATATGGGCGACGACGACAAAGCGCAGCGCGGGTTTTCCTGCTGGCACACGGTCCCCGGCGGCGGCGGAACCTATCGGGATCCTGAGTTTGTCACCAATGGCGCGCGCCGCAAGCTGACGGGCTACAAGGACAATCTTGTGACCGATGGCGCGCTGGAGTTTCTCGATACGGTGAAGAACACGCCGTTCGTCCTGCAGCTTCCGTTTTATGCTCCGCACACGCCCTACGACTTTCAGCCGGAGGAATTCCGCCAACCGTACAGGGACTCGACGTTTCCGTGTTTCCCGGACACACCCAGGCATCCTTGGCAGAATCCGGAACTGGCGCAGCACCACGGGCAGCGCGCCAGCAAGCTGGGATACTCGGCATTGATTACCGCCTTGGACCACAACATTGGACGGGTTCTGCGGAAACTGGAGCAGATGGGTGCTCGTGAGAATACGCTGGTGATCTTCACGGCCGATCAGGGCTGGAGCGCAGGGCACCACGGAGTGTGGGGCAAGGGCAACGGAACCTGGCCGTTCAACCTCTATGAAGAGGCGCTGAAGGTTCCGCTCATCTGGAATCATCCGGGCCGGATCGCAGCCGGTCGAGTGATCCCGTCGCTGGTCTCCAGTTACGACTTCTTTCCCACAATTCTCGATTACCTTGGCGTACCAGCGCCGCGAGGCGGCCGTAGACCCGGGCGCAGCTATACATCCCTGCTCCGTGGAGAATCATCGAACTGGCGCAACCGGCTTTACTTCGAATACGCAAACACACGCGGGCTGCGGACACCGACGCTGAAGTACATCGAGCGGACCTCGGAGTTTCCGAGCGAGTTATTCGATCTGGAGGCGGATCCGGGGGAGAAGGAGAACGTTCTGCACGATGCGGCCTACGGCAAGACCGCCGGTGCCCTTCGATCGGAATTGCACACATTCTTCCGCAACGCGGGCGCGCCGGCTCTCGTGGACTGGCGGACGACAGTGCGCCACGAGTTGCACGAATACCCGCTACCGCGGCCCTGAGGCCATCTCCGTGCTTCCGTCGAGAACCGCCATGGGTGCCGCGCGCGTATACTGAAGACGAATACCGCATCTGAAACTCGACAACACGCACTAGACCGTGAGATGCCGAGCGACCAGAAATTGAGGAGCACCCATGATTTCCCGCCGCAACGTCCTTTCCGTTCTCGGCGCCATCCCAGCCGCTGGAATGCTGTCGCCCGGATCCTTATATGCGCAAGCCGCGGCCAGATTCCCGCGAAGACTTCTGGGCCGCACGGGCCGCCAGGTTGTCCCTCTTGCGCTGGGCGGACAGGCGTCGCTGCAATGGGCGAAACCCGGCATCGATCCAGCCGATATCATCGTCCGGGCCATCGAACTGGGGCTGAACTATCTCGACACGGCCAACGCCTATGGTCCCAGCCAGATGAACTATGGAGAGGCATTTCGGCGGCTGCACCTCACACCGTCAGATACCTCTTACGATCGGGCCGGGCGGGAACGGCTCTTCCTTGCCACCAAAACCGGCCGTCGACTTGCGGCCGACCCAGGCGGAACGGGCGCCACGGCAGTCGATGAATTGAAACGCTCGCTCACACAGATCTTCGGCGACGGGAAAGGGTTCATCCCGGAAGGCGCCTACCTCGATTCCATCCAGATTCACAACCTGACGACCATGGAGCAGGTGAACCAGATCTATGAAGGCTTGGCGGAGCGTGGCTCCAAGCGGCCGGATCGCATCGGCGCACTCGCCGCCCTGCTGGATTTCCGCGACGGCACCAACTATACGGGTCTCAATCCGGAGCAGAAACACTGGGTACGGCACATCGGGCTTACCGGCCATCAGAGTTCACCGGTGCTGATGAGCGCCATTCGCCGGGACAGCCAGAACATCTTCGACACTCTGCTCGTCGCCTTGAACTCCAACGACAGACTGTGCAGTTCACACCAGAACAATGTGTTGCCGCTGGCGGTGGCTCGGGGGCTGGGCGTTATCGCGATGAAGGTGTTTGCCGACGGGGCCTATTACGGGAAGCAACCGCGATTCTCCCGAACGCCCGACGATGTCATTCTTTCGGTGGGCAAGCCGGAAGCAACCGCCTTCTCGGATCTGGTGCGCTACACGGTTTCGCTGCCCGGGGTATCCTGCGCCATCATCGGTACAGGCCGGATCGATCGGGCTAAGCCTGAGAATTGCCAGATGACGGCCAACCTGACGGCGGCGCTCTCCGACCTGCCCTCGACCCTGGAGCGGGAACGCATCGAGAACGACTCGGCCGCCCGCCACGGTGCGGCTACGAACTACTTTCAGGAGAAGAGTGGACTGGTGCAGCCGGCGAGTGTAAAAACTCACCGCGACGCGGACCGGATCGTCGTGGAATGGAACACCGCTCTGGCGGGTCCCCAACCCATTCGGGCCTATGAAGTGAAAGCAGGCGAGAAACTGCTTGTTTCCCTGCCCTTCCGTCCTCAGTTGACGGAAGCCCCACTCACGGTAAGTCTGCCCTCCGCAGTGGCCGGCGACACGCCGATCACCGTCTCCGCCGTGACCGGGGTTTAGTTTCTGCCCGGCCATCAAGGGCAAGCATCCGGGTAGTACAGTTGCGCGCATATGGCGCATAGACCGTGGCTGATAAGTTGTGGTGGCGCCTCGAGAAGCGCCGGACCCGAATCCCACCGGCCAGGGTCATCCGGCCGGGAAACTCGCCGGCAATGGCTGCACATTCTGACGACGCCGGATTGATCCGCATACCCGCCTCTGTCCAGGGGATGAGGCACCCGCGCGGCATCGTCATTTGGATGGGCAACGATGAGTGAGTTCACCACGATCAGGCCGGAACTATCCGGTTCGGCATAGGTGGACATCCGGAAGGCGCGGTAGAGAGACGGGCTGGAACACTCATAGGAGTGCTCCCAGATCACATGGGTAGCTAGGGTTCGCCGGTATCCTTCCTCGAAGAATGACTGAAGCACCTCGGGAACCGAGTCCATCACGTACCGTCCGATGGGGTGCGGGCGCTCCGGCCCACGCCCCCGTTCTCCAAGGCAAAACGATCCCAGGCGGCATTGCAGTAGACGATACGGAGATCCGTGTCGAGTATGAAGATGACAGCCGGGTCGGTCTCGAAACGCTCTCTGGGCGCGGGGCCGGCCGTTCTTGGAGTAGGGCGCCTGGTCACAGCAATCAAAGCCTAGCATGCCCCAAAAGGCGCAACTAGCCGTAGCGGCCAGAGCGTCCGAATAGGCCGGCTCTCGCCTGAAACGCCGCACCATGCAGCAATCCGGCGCGCGATTGCCCCCATAGAGGTGTATCTTGCTTAGTCATTGCCCACACCCCGGGCCGATCTCGCCGAACAGAGCGAAATCCATGCGGAATGAGGGGTCCAAACCGCCAACCTCCAGTTATAATGCCGTGAACCAGTGTTCCACAGACTACAGTGGGTGTTATTCTGTGCGGCCGGCGTTCTTCAGGGCCAGGTGGCCCTTGTACCGGGGCCCGTCACCTTGACTGTGCGCGAAGTCGAAGTGCCGTCGCGCCTTACACCCGCCAGTATCAGCAGCCGCCTCACCGTCGTCGTGGCTCTCGATACGTTGCAACCGGCCGATCTTGATGCACTGCGGCCCCACATTCGAAAGCTCTACACAGCACGCAAGGATAAGAGCCAGTTTGACCTCGTACTCTTCACCTCCGGCGGATTCCAACCGCTTGGACCTTACAAGTCGCTGGCAGCGCTCGACCGCGATCTGAAAGAGCTTCTCCGAAGGCCGGAAGAGCAGGCGATCGCAGTTGAACCACTACGCTTCTATTCAGAGATTCCCCGCGCTTTGATCGCTGAGCCGGACCAGGGCTGGATCACCGCCGTGTTTGCAGGGCGCTGGCCGCAGGTGCCGGACTCCATGGAAGAGTACACCCGAGCATGGTTTGGCAGAGTATTCGGAACGCGCCGGGTGCGCCCAGTCTTCTGGACCCCGGAGGATGCGGCGCAGCCCCGGTTCTTCGAATCTTTGTCGCAGCAATTTCAGGCCAGCATTGATCCTCCCCTGCCGGACCTGCAAGAGCTTGCCTGGGATGCGCCCACCCTGTCGGACGGTTTCATGCCCGTTGTGGCGACAGCAAGAGACGCCGCCGGGCAGACGATGGGAGCGTGGCACGACTTCATTCAGAAACGTGATTTTCCGCTGCCTTCTCTCGAAGACTACTTCAAACTCCGCCAGGCTGTGACGGCCAGGGCGCCGCTGCCTGAATTGACCTTGGCGCTGGCCGCCAATTCCCAGGGATCCCAGTGGTGTCGCCTTGGCCGCCGACGAGGCTCTCGCGTTGAAGAACGCCAGTGCGGCCGCGCACTGGCTGGCGGCTATCGTGGAACTGGGGCCGGAAAATCGCCTGCGGTGGAGCCGGTATCCCAACGCCGTCTACGACAGTGGTTCGCGACTCGAGGCCGAGCCCATCCTGCGGAGAGCCAGGAGTCTGAATCCGGGCGATCCACTCCTCGGAACGGGCCGGGCGGTTGCGCCTGCTTCAGAAAGACCTGCCCGGAGCTCTGAAGCTGTTCGACGAAAGCCTCTCCATTCAGCCCGCCAACGAAACCTATGGTGGGTGTCTGCGGATCTTGGGCGGGAATTGAAGGACGCGTCCAGGGAAGCCCGTTCGCTGGAGCGAGCATTGGCGCTGAACGGTGCGAAGCTCGATCGCCGCACCCGGCTGGTTGGCCTGCTGATCGCAGCAGGAGAGTTGAGCCGCGCCAAATCCCATGTGGAAAGTCGCGGGCGAGAGACCTGCCTTCGGAAGTGGGTGTTCTCGCGGACTACGCGACCTTCTGGGAAAAGCTGGGTGAACCCGCTCGTTCGCTGGAACTCTGGCGCAAGACCTATTCGCTGGATGTGAGATTCGAGCCCGGATACTACGAAGCCAGCCGTCTGCTCATGGCGGCCTCGCGGGACGCCGAGGGGTTGCCGATCGCGGAAGCAGGCCTTTCGAACGCACCCGACTCAGTGCGCCTGCATCTGACTCGTGCCGAGATGCTGGAACGGCTGGGGAGGCCCTATGACAGCCGCCGTGCACTGGACACCGCCGCGGCACGCCTTTCCGACCTGGAAGTCCTACGGCGCCGCGCCGCGCAGGAGGATTTCTACGGAAAGTCCTCCGCATTGGCCTACCGCAAACTGGCAGAGGCTCTCGATCACGCCAAGGCATCTCCGGATGAGCTGAGCTCGGTGCTGCGGCGGGGCCTGACGGTCTCACTGCGCGACAACAACACGGAACTGGCGGCCTGGTTTCGGGAGCGGAGCGGATCTCAGAGTGTAGAGAAGACCGCCGCGGGCTCCATCACGTCGCCCGGCGCACCGGAAGGTCTAGTGCCGGGCGGCCTTGCCGGTATGGCGTTCGCAGCCCGCGTGAAGAAGCGCACATTCAGCTCCACTACATATTTCCAGGAGCTGAGCCGCACCTTGGCGGAGGGATTGCGGCATCGGAGAAGAGCGCAGCGGAATCCTATCGCGAGGATCTGATGACCTACCTGACAAAGGTCCAGCAACTACAGGCGTTTGGCCGCATGAAGGCCAGCCATTGCGTCATCAGTCTATCCACGAAGGATGCCGCCGCGCGGAAGACAACTGAACGAGTTGTCGAACTGCTTGGCTACCGGCTGAAAGTGAACAGGAACAAGATTTCGCTGGACGCCGGAGAGAAGAAGGAGCAGGCGCGCAAACAGGAACTGCTGTCCGCTCTTGGCCTGGACCCGGTGGAGATGGTGGAGAAGATTGAAGCCGGCAAGGACTATGACCTTGAAGTCGAAGTCGGATGGGCCTCTGTCTTGTTTGGTCAATCCACGTGGATGCGGGAGTTCGCGCCGAAGGGCCTCCCTGCCGGAGGATTCTCCGAGTTGCTGGTGCGGGAATCTTCCGTAGCCCGGCTGTACGCCGGCCTTGCCTCCGCTGAGCCTCGCGCGGCCGAACTGCTGGCGAAGCGGGTAGGACTGCGCACTTTGGCAACCGAGAAGTACGCGGATCTGCTGTTCGCAGACGGTCCGGCCTTCGCGCTGACCAGCAAGGGAGAGGCAATTGTCCCCGGTGGTGCGGCCGCCCGGCCTGTCTGGCGGGCGTTGGCGCAGGCCGACGTGACGGATCCCGCGCAGTTCTACACCAAGCTCCTGCATCAGGACAATGGGAAACTGCTGGCCTTCTTCTCCAACCTGACGCAGTTGGACCCGCGGCGCCAGACGTTTTTCACCCGCAACGCCCAGCGGGCTGCCGCTTACTATGCTCTCTTCAAAGACTCGCCGGAGATGAAACCGGGCGCGGCGAAGCGGACGCGTGAGGCATCGTTCCTGGAGTTTCTGCGGGAGATTCCGCTCGCGCCGGATGGAACCGTGAACTGGCCCGGCAGCGCGGAAGTGTGGACGGTGGCGAGAGGCGCTTCGACATTGGAGAAGACCCAGCGCATGATGCGCAAGGTGGACAAAGCGGTGGCGCCGGCTTCAGAGGACGACGTACTCATTCGCATGGTGCGGCGGCGCTATGAGGCCGGAGAACAGAAAGTGTCGCAGATGGACAACTTTCTTGCGGTCGCGCGGATCGATGCCAAACGCCCAACCCCGCTGACTGAGCCCGAGGCGCTTCTGCTGGCACAAAGCCTATCCGACTGTGAGGGTGCGTACCCCTACTTCGCCAGCCTGACGGAGTTGCACGAGAAGGATTTCGTTCGATTCGTCCGCCTGGCGGCGCGCGTGAAAGAGCTGAATGACATCCAGGCGAATCAACTGCTGGCCCATTTCTACAGCGTGGCTGAACTCATCGATCTGCTGGCGCGCCACGAAGCACTGACGGTGGCGGAAGCCTCGGCACTGTTCAGCGAGCTGTGCGAGAAACTGGCCTCCGCGTCGACACCGGACCAGTGGAGTGAGACCTCTGCCTCCATCCTGAACACGGTCCAAAAACAGGCGAAGGGCCGCGTCGCGGTTCCCGAGGGGCCTGATTGGTGGATCGACGCGCTGGCGGGCCCGCCCGAACTGGGGCGCCGCGACGAGATTCGAAAAGTGCTTCAGGCGCAGAGGGCTCCTGATCTGGGACAGATACTCGAGTTGATCAGGCAGGCAGGGAATATACCCCGTAAGCCCGTAGAGGCGGCAGCCGCCCTGGAGAAGGGCCTGGCTGCATTGCCGCGAGTCGAGTTCACGAAAACGCAAAAACCCCGCGGGGAGATCCGGCAGACGGTCGAGCTATACAACGCCTCGGGTGGCGTCCGGCTGGTGACCGAAGTGAGGAAGCAGGCAGCCAAGAAGAAACCGAATCCCAAGGAATTTGAGAAACTGTCGCATCAACTGCTGGAGGAACTCGCCCCACCGCTGGCCCTGGCCGCATTGTCGCTCGACTACGCCTACTTCCTGCGCCCCGCCGATCTGGCGGCAACGGAAGATGTTTTGCTCGTCCGGAAGCACCAGTTCATCGAGCTCGACACGACCACAAAGAAGATAACGTGGTTTCCGCCATCACAGTTCGAGATCGACTCCGGGACGATTGGAAGCTTTGCCCGGGGCTCGCTCGCCGGTTTTGCCTACACGGCAGGCAAGATTGCCCGCGCAGGCCGGGCAGGCACCAGTGTCAGCAGCGAAACCGTGCAGGTGATGCAAACGTCCGCGCTGCGATCCACGCCGCTCTGGCAGCTTCGCGTGGAGAACCTTCGAAGTTTCAAGATTCGCGTGCTGGCCGCAAAAGAGTGGGTGGTGGAATCGTCACGCAGAAGCGGTGCTCTTGAGGAACTGGAAGCAGCATCCGTCGGCCTGATTGCGCCCAACCGGCGCAGCCGGCTGCTGGCCGCGCTGGCGGCAGGAGAAGTCGCCCCGGCCTGGGAGGTCCTCTCGCTGAGCGACCTTTATTGGCTGGGGGATCGACTGGCCGCAGCCTACCCGAAAGAGGAACCATGGGCTTCACCCTTGTGGCCGCACCTCAGGCGCAGCTCCACGGCAACCCAAAGGCATAGCCTGCTTGGCCCGGTCCCCCTCTTCATCCACGGCTACTCTGCCTCCTGCTTCGAGCCGTTGCCGCCTTACGAAGATTACGCGCGCTATCTTCTCCCCGAACGATTCGCCGAGCGGGTCTCAGAGTTCAAATTATCCCTTGCCTGGTTCGCCGACCACGAAGGAATGGATCCAATGCGGCTGGCTTCTTCCGCGGAAGGTCTCATGGAGAAGTCTTTCGCCTCCCTGCAAATGATCGACTACAACGACTGGGCTTCTGCCTTGAAAGCCTGGGACGGGCTGAATAACGCCTGGCTGAAGGAGAAGCAATGAAACGGGTCCTACTCATTCCGCTCATGTTATTGCAGGCGCAGGACCAGGTGCCCACCTTTCGAGTTACTGCGCGCCTGGTGGAAGTCTACGCGACGGTCTTCGACAGACAGGATCGCCGCATCGGCGGCCTCCGGGAGCAGGAGTTTAACATCCTGGACGGAGGAAATCCGCAGCGCATCGAGAAATTCGAGGCCAGCACCGAAGGGCTGGCGCTCACCATCGTGATGGATACAACGGGGAGCATGCGCGATTCATTGCCGGTGGTGAAAAACGCCATCAGCCTGCTGATCGATCAGCTGCGCGAAGAGGATCAGGTAGCTGTTTACGGCTTCGCGGGCAGTCTGGACCGTCTGCAGGAGTTCACCCGCGACAAACGCGCCGCCAAGCTGGCGGTGCGGCGCACGCGAGCCGAGGGCCGCACGGCCTTGTTCGATGCTTTCGACTCGGGTCTCGCAGGAACTACATGGCCGGCCCGGCAAGAAGGCCGTGGTCGTCTTCACGGATGGGGCCGACAACTCCAGCGTCCTGAACCTGGAAACAGCCGCGCTCCGTGCCCGCAAAACAGGCATTCCGGTTTATGTTGTGGCGCAGGGAGAGGCTTTGAGCGCTACGAAACTGATGAAGACATTGGAGGTCTTGACAGAAAAAACGGGCGGACAACTGTTCCGGGCTCAGAAGTCTTCTCAAATGGACGCGATATTCCTGGCGATCGCCTCCGACCTGAAGTTCACCTACATGCTGGCGTACTATGCGCCTACCAATGCGACCGGCGAGTGGCGACCCATCCGGGTATCGGTAAAGAGTGACGGCCGCTTCCGGGTGCGATGCAAGGAAGGCTATTTCGCTGAGTAGCGGCGCCTAAATCCCCGCGACGGCAGGCAGGCACTATAAATGAACTCTGGAAGGGTTCTCCCAATGCGCATCCGCCTCGTTGCAGGCGGATGCGGATTGAGTCATCGATTCGCGGCGCAGCAAGGTGACACCACGCTGCGGAAGGGGCCCGGGTCTATACTTCGTATGGCTTGCGGTAGACGGGCCGGCTGATCATCTTGTTCGCTTCGGCGTCGCCCGTAAACTTCGGAGTGGCGCCGGCCTCAATCTTCAGCACCCGGCCGACTCGATAGCTGATGTTCGCCAGATGGCATAGATTGGCACTGGGCACGGCGTTGGCAATCGGATCGTGGAGGTCTTTGTCCTGACGCGACTTCACGCAGGCCAGGAAGTTCTGCATGTGAAGACCGGTGGAATCGCCGCCTCTTCCGCGTTCGGGCCGCTCCTCCATCACGAGTTCGCTGGAATCGCCTTTGTAGGCCTGGAAGCCCTGGTCGCTCATGGCCGCCCAGCCTTCACTTCCGTAGAAGAGATTGCCGACGCCGACGTTGAGTGGATTGCCCGCCGGACCAACTTGAGTGGGAGCAGGCGCGGAAGGAGGCGCGCCCGCGGGTGCTGGCCCTCCTTCGGGCCGCTGCCCGCCGCGGCCACCGGGCGCGGGCCCGGCGGTGACCACGCGAGCCTGCCGCACCCCTTCGCCATTCGTCGTCTTGCCGCGCACTTCGATCACGAGCTGTTCGGCACCGTAGCTGAAGCCGGCTGTCAGCGTATTGGGCGTCTCCGTGTCGTCGTCAACGCCGAACTTCCCACCAAACGCCATGGCGGTCTTCGGCCAGATGGGGTCCCCCAGCGCCCAGCGCGCGATTCCGGTTTCGTGCACGCCCTGGTTGCCGATATCGCCATTGCCCGTATCCCAGAACCAGTGCCAGAAGTACGCGAAGCGCTTCTGGTTGAACGGACGCATGGGAGCGGGTCCGAGGAACAGGTCCCAGTTCACCCCGGGCGGCGTCGGAGCATCCGGCGTGTGCCCAATGGAAGGACGCAGTTTGTAGCAGAGCGCTTTTGTCATGTAGAGCTTGCCGATCAAGCCCTGCTGGAGGGCCGCGATCGCCTTGATCTTGAACGGCAGACTCCGGTGCTGCGAACCCACCTGCATGATGCGCTTGGTCTCGCGCTGCACCTGGATCATGCGCATACCTTCGTGGATGTTGTAGCAGGCCGGCTTCTCGCCGTAGACGTCCTTGCCCGCTTTCATCGCCCAGATGGCGGAGAGTGCGTGCCAGTGGTTCGGCGTTGCGATGGAGACCGCTTCGACTTTCGGATCGGCGAACATCTGCCGCATGTCTTCATACTCGGCAGCCTTCTCCATGCTCTTGCGTGTCAAGGTTGCCTGAGCTTTCTCGCGGGCGGCCTGGTTCACGTCGCATAGCGCAACCACCTGCGCCTCAGCCAGTCCAGTGTAGGTATTGAGATGGCTGCTGCCGCGGCCGCCAAGGCCCACGATGCCGACATTCACCTTGTCATTGGCGCCCCATACGCGCGTTGACGACGCAGCGGTGAGGGCTCCGAGAAAGAACCTGCGAGTTTTTTGATCTAACATCGTGAGTCTCCTTTGCGCGCTCATTGTATCAGGCAGCGCCCAGCTCTTTAGAGCTATGGCAGGCGAACCCAATGCATGCGCCGCTAATGCGGCCGGGCATGAGTCGAGACTTTACCCGGCCACGTTGCTACAGCAGGGCAGAACCCATGCCTGAAAACGGAAGTGGCCGTTCCTGACGGAATACCCGCCAGGCTCGGCCACTGTGATTCAACGTCGTGTTTACCGCAGGCTATTGAGCAGTTTCACCGCATTGCTGAGCGTCTGCCAGCGCTGCTCTTCGCCGTGTACACCTGACTCCACGCAGACGGGCCCGTTGTAGCCCTTCTCGCGCAAAGCCGCCATGAACTTGGGAATATTCACCGAGCCTTCGCCCAGAATGCGCTCCGTGCCCAGTGAACCCGGTTGGGCCGAATCCGGCCAGTCGCCATCCTTGCCATGCACACTGATGACCTGGCTGGCCAGAAGTTCGAAGGCCGCGATGGGTTCGCCGGACCCATACAGGATCATGTTGGCGGGATCGAAGTTGATTTTGACGTTCGAACGATCCACGTCGCCAAAGAACGCCAGGAGTTGGTCGGCCGGCTCCTGACCTGTCTCCAGGCAGTAGGTCATCCCAAACGTAGCCGCGTAGTCAGCGATGCGGCGAACCAGGTCGCGGACGGCGATGTACTCCGGGTGCGTCGGGTCGTGCGGGATGAAACCCACATGGCATCCGAAGCTCTTCACGCCCAGGGCCGCGGCAAAGTCGATGACCTGACGCGTGCGCAGTTCGCGCGCCGCACGGGTATCAGCGGGCATGAAGCCCACGGTGCGCACGACGGTTGGAATGTCGGCATAGCTCTCACCGTCGTAGGCGGCGAATACGGTGAAGACATGGAAGTCCTCCGCGGCGATGGCGGCCTTCCATGCGGCGGTGGTCTCCGGCGTGAGCTGCACCGTGCCATCAATGGCCAACTGGCCTGAGACGACGCCACACGATTTCACGGTACGCAGAGTGGCCTGAGCGTCCGGCTCGGCCCAGAAGAAGATACCGACTTCGCGGTCTTTCAGAGTCAGAGTTGACATGGCAAGATCTCTCCTTGACGGGCCCGCGCTTCTTCCAGAAGACGGGTCAATTTCACGGCGTCGGCCGAGGACTGCGGAGTGCATCGCTCGGGGCTCGCGCCGGTCTGAATGCAATGGACGAAGTACTCGATCTCCGCCTGGTAGCCGTCGACGTCGGAAAGCGGCAGAGCGCGTTCCTCGCCCCGTCCATACCAATGCGGCGGGCGCCCGGCGGAGCTGTACTCGATCGCGGCGTCCTGTCCGACAACGGTGTACTCCATCGAGAACGGATAGTTGGAAGGCAGGTGCCAGCCGCCAGTGATGGTCACCGCGAAACCGTCGGAGTAATGAAGCTGCGCGGTAAGCATGTCGACACCGGAGGGCAGATCTTCATAGCCGGTGGCCGAGACGGCAGTAGGCTTGCCGAAGCAGACGAGCGCCATGTCGACATCATGGATGAGGAGGTCGAATACACCGCCGCCGGAGGTGGATTTGTTCGTGAGCCACGCGCTCCAGCCAGGAGCCGCACACCGGCGGCGGAAGAGCGCATGCCGCGGCGAGCCCAACTTGCCATTCTGGGCAGCGTCGATCAGCGGGAGGTAAGCGGGAAAGAACCGCAGAACCTGGGCGCTCATCAGCAGGCGCCCTGCCTTGGCGGCCTCGGCCATCATTTCGTCACACTGCGCGGCATCGAGCGCCATCGGCTTCTCGACCAGCACGTGCTTGCCGGCCTGCAGGGCCGCAATGGCCACGGGCGCGTGCATGGCCGTGGGCAGACAGAGGTCCACGGCGTCTACGTCTGCTTCGCGCACACATTCGAGAGCGTCAGCGAACTTCTGCGCCGACTGAAAGTCGACCGCTTCGCCGGCGACGTCGAGGTTGCCCTGGATGGAGGAAAGGTCTCCGGCCAGGACCTTGGGATCATTACAGCTTACGGCGCCGATCTCGACGCCGGGGATTCGTTTGTAGGCTTTCAGATGGGTGAGCCCCATGAAGCCAAGTCCGACCACTGCGATGCGCATAGACTTTGCCATCGTAGCAAGGTGCTGGAGTGCCCGTGTTTGCAGATCTGATGAGGCGATTCCTCATCAACCGGAGTCCATCGGCAGCCCGGTGGCCGGAACGATTCCTCCCTAGGCCCAAGGTGTTGAAAACTTAACATTAAGCCCACCCGCAATAGCTGTTCATCCGGGTCTTTGGAGTGACAAGGGCGGTACGCCGGGGTCCCCAGCGATGCAACAGCCAAAAGGAATACTCTGAAATCAGGACTCGACAGTATGAAACTAGTCCTTCTCATCATCGCCTCCGTCTCTCTTGCAACGGCACAGTTTCGTAACCTGGTCACGGATGCAAGTGCGAGCCATGTGCGGTTTACAGGCAGGGCGTTGCGCAACGATCCTTCCGGGCCGCAGTCTGCCCTATACGAATGGACGTCGAGCGGTGTGGCATACGTGCCGCAAGCCAATGGGCCGGCTGGCTATGCCGAATTGCTTGGACCAGCGCTGAGCGACGGCGGCGAAGTAATGGCCTGGAGCCTGGAGAACCGGGACGCGTGGATCAGCAATCCGATCGGCGGTCCCGGCTTTGTCTGGACCGCCCGCTATTACGGGATGGTGGAGAACAGGAATGGGCAACGGTGGGGACGAGCCGGCGAGGTGGTATTGAGTCGAAATGGGCGCTGGGCGTGGTTTGGATGGGAACCGAAGAACATTCCCGGAGCTGCGGATGGCCCCGTACCAGCGTCGGTGATCGACTTGTGGACTGGCCACGAGTTCCCCGCCTCGAGCATCTCGCCTTTCAGCGTGGCCGACGATGGTACGGCGATTGGCGCAAACGGCTCGATCGCGTTGTTGAAGCCTGGCGGGGCTATCGAGTACCTACCAATTTCAATTAACTCTCCACACCAAATCTCGATGGACCGCTATGCCCGGCTCGCGACCTGTTTCACTTACGATTGGACTCAAAAAGTGCAGGTCCTCTCACTGATTGACCTGCCAACGAAAACCCGGCATGTGCTCGCGGAGTCCTGTGATACCTGTGGAGAGCCCTCCATCAGCGGGGAAGGGACGAGAGTCCTGATCACCGCCAAGTCGATCAACGGTATCGAGAACCCGGGTGGGCGCGTCGGCGCCTGGATCTACGAGATCGAGACCGCCACCTGGAGGCGTGTATCAGACCCCGAAGAGGAGATTCTCACCGCCGCACTCTCCGCTGACGGCTCGAAAGCAGTGCTGGCATCCGACCGCGCACGCATTCTCAGCGTCGATCTTTCGACGCAAGACTCCATGGAACTGGTGCCGGGCACGCCGTTCCTACAGGGTATAGATGGATCCCTGGTGCCTGGCTCGAAGGTTACAGTTACCGGCTACGGTCTGAAGGACGCCACGCTGACCATTTCGGGACGGCCCGTCGCTCCGATGGTCAACGAGAACAAGCGGCTGGAGTTCATCGTTCCCGAAGACGCACACCTGGGGCCTGGCGAATTGAGGGCAGACCATCTGGAATCGCCGTTCGCACCTGTTACGTTCCCGATGGAGGTGAAGCGGAATGATCCCACCTTCATCGTACTCCGCAACCTGGGGTTCGACCTCTGGTATCAAGCCTCCATACCGTTCGTGGAGAACGGAACCCGCGGAGGGCTCGTGGCCGAGGGAAATGCAGCCTTCCCTGGAGAAGAATTGTGGATCTGGATGCGTGGCATCTCGACGCCGGATGAGATTCAGATTCAGATGAGCACCAGTTTGCAGGGGCCGTATGCACCTATCCAGCCGTTGGTGATTGACCGGGCAACGGAGTGGCCCGGCTGGCAAAGACTCCGCATGCGCGCTCCCGCCCTGGCGGGAACCGACCGCCTCTACCTGCGCGTCGCAGGGGCGGACGATCTCGACCCACTCCGCAAGATCCGGGTCTATGTTGCCCCGGCACCGGCCGGCGGGGCGAACTGAATTGCCCGCCCGCTGGGCGCCGTCTCATAGGCGTGCGTCGCAGCTTGGGAACGTGATCGACCTGCAGGCTGCATGATACGCGACAGGCACGGATGCACTCAGAACCCTACGTGTAGAAATGGGGCGACTCGGGGACGAAACGGCATGTAACCAGGTATTGCCGGATCCGCAACCGGCGACTCGCAGACCTCCGGCTCGGGTATACCTTTGTCAGCTCTTGACGGGAATCCAGATCTCGAACCCGCCGTTCCCAGTCCGCCCGTCGAACTCTTCGCCATATCGTTCGAACTCCGGCCCCTCCGCAATCTGAAGCCCGGCTTCCGGCAATCCCTTGTTCCAGATGGTGAACCAGGTCTGACGGATCGTCGAGACATGGCCGCGATGGCTGAAAACGGCATACCGCTGCGGCGCAATGCGAATCCGGCTGAACTCTGGCGGCACCAGCGTGAAATCGGCCACTTCCACACCGGCAATGTATTCAATGTTTCCCGCGTCATCGGCATTGCAGACCACGCCATAGGGGGCGGTGCCCAACTGCCCCGCGATATGCCCCAGATAAGGCCCAAAACGCTGCCATTGCGCCGGGATGGCCGCGCACGTTTCCGCGTTGTACCGTTCGCTCAATCCGACAATCAACATCGTCCGCCCAGCCTCGATGCGAGGTGGCTCCAGTTGCGAGAGAAGAGTCTCATCCATCTTGATCGGCTCCATGATTTCGATGCCATCGAGGGTGCCGCGGGCGCGCAATGCCTCCGGAGTAAGACCATGACAATCGCGAAACGCACGGGTGAAGGCTTCATGAGATCCACCACCCGCTTCGAGCGCAACGGCAAGAATGTCGGGTGCCCCACCAGCCAGGGTGCGTGCCGCTTCACTCAACCGGCGGCCGCGCACATAGCGCATGACGGGAACGCCCAGCGATTCTCCAAACGCACGAGTCAGGTGAAAACGGGATACGCCCGCCGCCTCAGCCACATCATCCAGAGACAGTTCTTCGCCATAGTGGCTCTCAATAAACCAGAGCGCTTTCGCCACCGGATTCATGAGCAAGCATTCCTTGGCACCTGGACAGAATATCCGGCCCTATCACAGCCTGCTTGATCAGGATTGCTGTCGGGCCGAGTCCCCCAAGTCATTCCTGACGCAATGCGCCAACAGGATCGATGCGGCTTGCTCGACGAGCGGGCACGTAGACAGCCGCCAGCGCCGCGGCCACCAGCAGAGCCGTCATTGCCAACAGCGTTGCGGGCTCGGTGCGCTGCACACCATCCACCAGATGCTGCAGCAAACGCACGGCACCCCACGCCGCGGCCAGGCCGAGACCGACTCCAGCCGAAATCATGACGATCCCTTGCCGGAACACCATTCGCAGAAGATCGGCAGCCGTAGCGCCCATAGCCATTCGTATTCCGAACTCGGGCACCCGCCGGTCAGTGAGGTAGGCCATCACACCGTAGATCCCGATGCAGGCCAACAGCAACGCCAGACCGGCGAAGAGGCCAAACAGAAATAGAAGGAATCGCTGCCGGGCCAGGGTGCCGCTGGCAAGCTGCTCCATGGTGCGGACTTCGTAGAGCACCTGGTCACCAGTGGAGCCGCGAACGGCGTTCGCCAACGGTTCCACGAGGCTGAGCGGCGGCCGGGTAGTACGCACGGCCACCGACATGAGTTCGGACCAGCGGCGCACCAATCGGTCCGGCACCTGGGCGAATGGATAATAGAACTGCGCGCGCACTCGCGCCTGATCGTCGACGGCAAAACCCCAATGCCGGACGTGGCTGACCACACCGATCACCAGGAAACCACCGGGCCCCATCTCCGGAAACCAGAGGTGTTTACCGACAGGGTCTCCGCCGGGAAACGCCCGTTGGGCCAGCACCTCGTCGATCACCACAACCGGAGCAGTGTCCAGCCGGTCCTGGTCCGAAAAGAAGCGTCCACCGCGCAAGGCGAGCCCCATCGCATTCAAGTACTCCGGAGTCACACTGGTAGCCAGCGCAACGTTCAGGTCGTTGGGCGCGAGCGCCCCGGGAACTGTGGAGTAGCCAAGCTGATTGTTGCCTTCCCGCATCGGAACCGTGTCGACCAGAGCGACAGCCTCAACCCCCGGCACCTGATGCGCCCTCTCCAATACATCCCGCCAATTCGATCTCATCTTCGCCGGCTCGGTGACAGCCGTTGGAGACAGCGCCATCCGGGTCACGAGGAGATTCCTGATATTCAGGCCAGGGTCCAATGCCGACAGGCGCAGCAAAGTGCGGCCCAGAATCCCGGCGGACACCAGCAGAACCACGGCCAGCGCCAACTGGACAACCACAAAGCCGCCGTGAACGCGGCGCGTTGGCCCTGCCATCGTTCTGCCACCCGAGCGCAGGCAACGGTCCAGCCCCCGCGAAGGAGCCCGCAATGCCGGCAGGAGACCAAAGAGAATCCCACAGGCGATGGAAACGCCGGTAGCCACTGCGACGACCTTCCAGTCGAGCTGGATCTCTTCGACGCGAGGCATGATGCCAGGCCAGAAGTAGAGGAACGGCCGGATTCCAAACGCTGCCAGGAGAATTCCGCAGGATCCGCCCACAATCCCCAGCACGGCGCTCTCCGTCAGACACTGGCGGATCAGGCGCATCCGGCCCGCACCCAAGGCAACCCGCATTGCCAGTTCCCGTTCGCGGGAAATGGCCCTTACCAGCAACAGGCTCGCCACATTCGTGCACGCGATGAGCAGCAGCAGGCTGGCCGCACCCAGCAGCAGCCAGAGCGTGGAACGTACATCATCCACCTGCGGCTTGAGAGGCTCGGCGACAAAGCTGCGTTCCTTGTTCGAGTCCGGAAACTGGCGCGCCAAATGGCTGCCCAGCAAGGTCAACTCCGCCTGAGATTGCTGGAGACTCGCGCGTCCTCGAAGACGCCCGACGACATTGATACCTGGATGAGACTGCCGGTTCATCATGACCGGTTCGCTGCTCTGCCCGAGCGGAGTGAATACATCCACGGCTTCGTCATCCAGGCGAAAACCGTTTGGTGCAATGCCAACGACTGTATGAGGTTTACCCTCAAACAGGATCGAGGAACCGAGCACCGAGGGATTGCCCGCGAAGCGCCGGCGCCAAAATCCCTGTCCGAGAATCAGCACCGGCGGCGCACCGCGGAGATCTTCCTTGGGCTGGAACTCCCGGCCCAGCGCCGGCGCCAGGTGCAGCACGGAGAAGAGCCCGGCCGTGATCTGCCGGCCCGAGACATACTCCGCATCCCCCTGGCTGCCGAAGGTTCCACCACTGAATCGCCAGGCGGCCATCTCGAGCGATTGACTGCCACGCTGTACATCCAGGAAATTCGGGTAAGCGAATGCCCAACGGTTTCCGAACCTCGTCGAGAACTCGGTCTGCTCCTGAAGCGAAACGAGCCTGTCCGCCTCGGGATAGGCCAGGGGCTTGAGGAGCACACCGTTCACGATCGTGAACATCACGGTGGCCGCTCCGATGCCCAAGGACAGGGTCAGCAACGCCATGCTCGAGAATCCAGGCTGGCGACGCAGTGCCCGGATGGCGTACTTCACATCCAGCCCCAAGTCCTCCAGCCAGCGTGTGCCACGCGAATCCCGGCACGCCTCTTTCACTTGCTCGGGCCCGCCTAGTTCCAGGCGCGCCAGCCGCCGCGCCTCCGCCGGATCGTGCCCCCTCTCAATCAACTCCTCGACATGGATCTCGATGTGAAACCGCAGTTCCTTCTCGAGCTGCGCCTCGGATCGGCCGCGAAACAACAGATGACGCCAGCGGCTCATTCGGCCGCTCCTTCCGGAACTTGCAGGATCAGACCCACGGCCTCCGCCAGGCGCTTCCAGCTCTCCGACTCGGTTTCCAGCTGCACCCGGCCCTTACGGGTCAGGTGATAGAACTTTGCTTCCCGGCCGGTCTCGGTCAGCTTCCAATCGGCAGCCAGGTATCCACGCGTCTCCAGGCGGTGGAGAGCGGGGTACAAGGAGCCCTGAGGCACTTGCACCACGTCTCGCGAGATCTGCTGCAAGCGCTGCCCGATGGCGTAGCCGTGCACCGGCCCCATGGCCACGGTCTTGAGAATCAGAAGGTCAAGGGTACCTTGAGGCAGGTCGGATTTTGGCGGCATGGCGATACTTTGTGCTTCTACATATTACACACGGACGTGTAGAAGTACAAGGTGTCACCACAAGAGTTGACGTCTGAAGAGTGGGTGACGGATATGGCCCCAGCCGCACCGCTCACCGCAAACAGGAAAGGGGCGCTTCCCCGCAAGGAAGCGCCCCTTTCCACAATTGGATCGTTTGAGTCGAAGGACTACTCGTCTTCCTTCATGTTCTGGGCGAGGTAGTTCTCATAGCCCATCTCCTTGATCATGTGGAGCTGTGCTTCCAGGTAGTCGACGTGATGCTCTTCGTCCTTGAGAATCGATTCGAAGAGGTCGCGTGAGCCGTTGTCCCCCGCGGCAACGGCCGCATTGATCGCCTTGTTCAGGCGGGGCACGGCGTCGTACTCCACGGCGAGATCGTTCTCGATCTGCTCTTTCACCGTCTGCCCGATGCGCAGCGGGAATAGTTCGCTCATGTTCGGCGAAGCATCCAGATAGAGCATGCGGTGCAGCAGCTTCTCGGCGTGCACCATCTCTTCAATGGATTCCTTGCGGGTGATCTTGGCCAACCGCTCGTAGCCCCAGTTCTCCATCATTTCCGCGTGGAGAAAGTACTGATTGATAGCCGTCAGCTCGGCCGTCAGGACTTCCTGCAGATACTCGATAACCTTTGCGTCACCCTTCATGAATCCTTCTCCTTATGCCCCTGGCAATGCCGATGGTGTAACCCAGACATCCCGAATTGTAGCCTCTTCGCGACCCGGGCAACAACACCACTCTCACGCCGGCCGGCCGGCAAGGCATAGCCGGAGACCTGGTTCGCCGCCGGCTGGCCCGCCAGAACTCCACCATTGTCCTGGCCGCGGTCCAAGTCGTAGCCATCTGTCACAAATTGCACACGAATTCCCACATCCCAAGAGTTTCTCCCTCGTCGGAACCAGTAAGGAAAGGCACCGCGCGAATATCGACGAGGAAGAGTCACCGACCTTCCGCGCGCTTTGCAGAACCCACCGCGCGCTTAACCTACCTTTACACTCCCCACAGCAACCCATCCTCCGATCGCCGCGTTCTACCGACAGAAGCACTTTCCGATGCGCTCCATTATTCTCGTAACGTTTCTACTTTTGTCAGGATTACAGACCCTTTGCGCGGACCAGGCCGCCGCCTTCTTCGATTCCAGCCAGGTGAAGGAAATCCGGCTCTATTTCGAGGATCCCGACTGGTACAACACCCTCTACAGAGGCCATTCCACAAACCCGGAAGATCCGTACTTCCCTGCACGGTTTCAGTACGGCGATACCGCAATTCCCAGCATCGGCGCCCGTTTCAAAGGCAACGCCTCATTCCGCCGCTCTTCCAGCGTTAAGAAATCCTTCAAACTGGACTTCAACGAGTACGACTCCGAGGCGAAATTCGTCGGACTCAAGAAGCTGAACCTGAACAACGGTGACCTCCAGCCGGACTTCCTTCGCGAGAAACTCTTCCTCGATTTTGCGGCGCGCTACATCTCGGCCATGCGCGCCGTCCATACGCGTGTCTACGTGAACGATGAGTACTGGGGCCTCTATATTGCCGTGGAGGAGCCCGACAAGACTATGATGCAGAGCCGCTTCGGCGATGACGAAGACGGCAATCTCTTCGAGGCCGGCGAATCGAATGCCACGCTCTCCTACCTCGGCACCAACGCGGCAAGCTACCAGTCCCTCTACGAACTGAAAACCAACGAGGAGGCTAACCACTACAGCGATCTCATTGAATTCCTCGATATCCTGAACAACACCCCAACGGCGGAACTGCCCGCCAGGGCTCGAAACCATCTGCGATGTCAACAACATGCTGTATGGCATCGCACTCAACATTCTCTTCGTCAACCTCGACTCCTATGCCGGCTCGGCCTCTGAGATCATGCTCTACCGCCGCCAGGACACCGGACAGTTCGTTCACGTCCATTGGGATCTGAACGAATCGTTCGGCACCACGGGCGACGGCTCGCCGCTCATCTCGAATCCGCCCACGCTCGACCCCTTCTGGCTACCAACTACTTCCTCCGGGCCCGGAGGGGGCGGCATGGGCGGCAATAGCGCCCGCCCGCTGATTCGAGACAAAACTCTGGGCCGATGCGACATATAAGCGCACCCTACCTGCGCCAGTTGGCCCGCATGCTCCGTGACGGCTTCGACTCCACCACCATGCAGGCGCGCATCCAGTCCTCTGCGGATCTCATCCGGCCCGATGTCTATTCCGATCCGAACAAGTTCTACTCGAATACCGATTTCGAGGACGCGCTGTGCGGCGAGTCCGTCAGCACCGGCCAGACAACGGTTCTGGGGCTCACCGACTTCGTCACCCGGCGTGCCGCCTATCTCCGGCCAGTCCTCGACACGTATGCCCCGTCCCGCCGACCTGCGTATCAACGAGGTCATGTCCGTGAATACCGCCACCGTCAAGGACGCAACCGGCAATTACAGGCCATGGGTCGAGATGCCCGACATGCGGCCCGGGACGGTCGATCTCGCCGGACTTTACCTCAGTGACACCTCGGCGACCCCAACGAAATGGGCGCTGCCCGCGGGCAAACTGGCCGACGGGCAGCATCTGCTCCTCTGGCTTGATGGCGATTCCTCGCAGGGCATCAACCATGCGCCATTCGCCGTGCAACCGGCAGGCGGCGCGCTTTATACTCTACTACACCACCGACAGCTCGTCGGGCAGCACGCCATCGATCGACTCCGTCGACTATCCCGAACTGACGGCCGGTCAATCTTATATTCGACTCGGTGATTCCGGGCTGAACTGGGCGCTGACCAACCAGCCCACGCCGGGAGCGGACAACCCCGCCGCCGGCAGCACGAAGCTCCGCCACCGGCTCGTTCGTCCTCTACATCAACGAGATCATGGCCGACAACAAATCAAACCTTGCCAATGCGGACCACACCGACGCCCTACGACGACTGGTTTGAACTCTACAATCCAGGAAGCAGCGATGGGGACCTCAGCGGCCTGTATCTCACTGACAATCACGCCGACCCGACAGAAATTCAAGATCCCCGATGGCGTCATTATTCCGGCGGGCGGCTACCTGGTGTTCTGGGCTGACGACCAGGGCGACCCTCGGGGCACTCCATGCCGCCTTCAAACTCAGTGCCGACGGCGAAGGACTGGGCCTCTTCGCCGCCGATGGAGTGACCGCCATCGATACGGTGACGTTCGGGAAGCAGACTTCCGACATCTCCTACGGTCGCGTGCCGTCCGACTTGCAGGTATGGGCCAACTTGTCCTCCCCCACGCCTGGCCTGGCGAACGCGCCCGCGGCTCCGTAGAGCGCGACGCCTTCTCCTTAGCCCCCGCGCGGAACGTGACCCCGCGCGGGGGTGGCGCCGGAATTGAGGTTCTACGATGCCCTTGCGCCATCCGGCACGGGGGCTTCCGGCATCGCCAGCACAGGCCGAACCCCATCGCTGAACCCGATATCAAACAGCATCCCCTCACTCACAATCCCTCTCATCTTGCGCGGTTCCAGATTCACGACAAACAGGCACTGCCGGCCTACAATCTCTTCCGGCGTTTCGCGCTCACCACGGATGCCGGCCACAATTGTGCGTTGGTGGTCTCCGAACGAGACTCGCAATTGCATGAGCTTGTCTGAACCCGGCACCTCCCCAATCGAGAGGATCGTCCCCACTCGGACGTCCACCTGATCCAACACGGACATTGCAATCAACGGCTTAATAGGTGCGGGTGTCATCTTTCCAGTTTTGGGGCAAGTTGGTAACTTTCCGCCGGGCATGCCGTCTCAGTCTGTGATAGTGGACTCATGCGCCTTCTCCTGTTGCTCTCACTGGCGTACTGCCTGCCCCTGGTGGCTCAAAACCCGGACTTTTCTATCCTGGATGACCTCACCACCCGGGCCATGCGGGATTCCGGCACGCCCGGCGCATCCGTAACCGTCATCCACCAGGGGCGCCTCGTGTACCAGCGGGCCTTCGGAGTCACGGACGTCGAAACCCGGCAACCGGTCACACCCGAGACCCTGTTTCGGATCGGTTCCACAACCAAGATGTTCACCGCCGCCGCGGTACTGACTCTGGTGGCGGAGGGCCGGGTCGATCTCGACAAACCCATCTCCATTTATGTCAAGGGATTACCCGCGAAAGTGGGGGTCTCACCCTGCGCCAGCTTCTCTCCCATACCGCGGGCCTTGGCGACCGGGGTTCCGGCCATGGCCGGCACGACGATGCCGCCCTCGGCGAGGCAATTCGCGCGTTGCCGCCTGAAATCGCCGAGTTGGACCCAGGTGCGGTTTACTCTTACTCCAGCCTCGGGTACTGGGTTGCCGGACTCGTGCTGGAATCGGTGACGGGCAAGCCCTTTGCCGATGCCGTCGCCGAACGCATCTTTCAGCCGCTCGGCATGGCCCGCACCACCTTCCGTCCACTGTCCGCGATGACATACCCATTCGCCCAACAACACGAAGGAAGCGCCGACACGCCCCCGCGCATCATCCGCCCCTTTGCCGATGATTCCTCCACCTGGCCAGGCGGCAGCCTCTTCTCCAGCGCCCGGGATCTATCGCGATTTGTTCTTGCCTTTCTGCAACAGGGTCAACTCGAGAATCAACAGGACCTCCCCGCCGGAGTCGTCGCGGCCATGTCCCAGCCGCATGCAGCCATTCCAGGAGGCACCGATCACTACACATTCGGCTTGGTCCTCCCACGGTGAGGAGGTTCACCCTGTCCCACGGCGGTGCCGCATCGGATTCGGCTCCATGATCGTCATGGCCCCGCAGCAGCGCTCCGGAGTGATCGTGGTCACAAACCGGACCGGATCGACACTGTCAGCTGTGGTCCAGAAGGCAATGGAGCTTGCCCTGCCACTGGCCCCTGAAGAGCCTCAGGCACCTCCGCCAACCGCCATTCCGGAAGCGATCTTTAGAGACCTACACGCGAGTCTATTCCGGCGGCGGTGCCGTGTCTACCATTTCGCGCGACGGTGGCCGGCTTCTGCTCGGCTTCGAGGGCAAACAATACGAGGCGAAACCGGCGCCGGGAGGCCGGTTTACCACCGACGGCCCACTCAGCGACTTCGTCTTCGTTCCCGGCCCGGACGGCTCCATCCGGTACCTCCACGTCGAACTTCGGACCCTTAGAAAGATCGAATAGCGGGGTGTCCGCTTCTGGGACGGCTCGGCGCGCCATCCGGACACTCGCCCGAATCAGTTGCTGGTGACAATTATTAAGTTTCAATCACTTAGCAGCTGGCATGTGCCGTGCCATCCGTAAGTACGATCATGAACGGCATCCGCTTCTTCTCTCCGAGCACTCGCCATAGACCGTGGTGGATCAGTCTGGTCGTTGTCCTTTCCCTAGCTTTGGGCATTGGCGCAAACACCGCGATCTTTTCCCTGCTGCACCAGATTCTGCTCCGATCTCTGCCGGTGGACAAACCGGAGGAGCTTGTCGTTCTCACTTCGCCCGGTGATTTCAAGGGCGGGCGCAACTCCACGAACAACTCCGGCGGCATGGACTACATCTTGAGCTACCCGATGTTCCGAGGGTTCGAGCGCAATCACAACGGCTTAAAGGACATCGCCGGCTACCGCCTGCTTGGCGCACAACATCGCCTTCCAGGGCAAAGCTCGACGGCGGTGTGCAAATGGTCTCCGGCCGGTCCTTCCCACTCTCAGTGTCCAGCCGCTCCATGGGCCGCATGATTTCGTACGACGATGACAAAGGAGCCGGGCAATGTGTCGCGGTACTGAGTTTTGGCTACTCGCAGGATCGCCTCGGTTCCAGGCCGGACGTTCTCAACCAGCCGATGCGGGTAAACGGGCAGGTCTTCGACCATCGTTGGTGTCGCGACCGAAGGCTTCACCGGAGTGACGCTGGGGGATGAGCCCGATGTCTATGTTCCGCTTGTATTTAAGCCCGCCAGTGACTCCTGGCTGGGATGGCCGCGACAAGTGGAATGACTACTGGATTTACTCTTTTGCCCGGCTGGCCCCCGCGACCTCCCGGGAACAGGCCCAAAGTTCCATCAACGGTGCCTACGGCCCTGCTCGAAGAACAACTCAAAGCCAATCCTGGCCGGGACAAGAACTGCCGCAAGCGTTCCCGCGCATCCCGCATGAAGCTGGAACCTGGTGGGCTGGGTCAAAGCGATACCAGGGAATCGATGAAGACACCACTGATCGTGCTGATTATCTGCACAGGCCTGGTTCTGCTCATCGCCGCTGCCAATGCCGCCAATCTGCTGCTGGCACGAGCGGCACAGCGCAGCCGGGAACTGTCCATCCGTTCCGCGCTTGGGGCGGGCAAGATGCAGATCATCGGCAGGTTGACGGAAGCCATGTTGCTTTCCGTGGCTGGTGGCGTTGTCGGTATCATCCTGGGCAGTTGGGTGCTCGATGCCCTGATCTCCAGCATGGGCGACCCGGAGACGAATTCCTACTCCATTACGGCCCACCTCGATCCAAAGGTCCTGCTATTCGCCGTGGTAGTAGCGCTCATTACCGGAGTTCTCTTCGGCCTTTACCCTGCCTATGCGGCGGCCCGCAATTCGGTTTCGGGCGTCCTCAAGGAAGACTCCAACAACGCGTCCGCCAGCCGTGGCGGGGTCCGCGTCCGCAAGGCGCTGGTTACCGCACAGGTCGCCATCTCCTTGCTCCTGTTAATCCCGATGGGTCTCTTCCTGAAGAGTCTGGTGAACCTGCTGCACGAGAACCTGGGACTCAGGACGGAGAATGTGGTTCGTTCCGCCTCTCGCCCGACCTGAACGGGTACAAGCCCGATCGCTGCCGGCAACTGTTTGAACGCGCCGAGCAGGAGCTCTCCGCCGTCCCCGGCATCGCCAACGTAGCCACGTCCATGGTCCCTCTCATCGCCGGCAACAATTGGGGCAACAACATCACGGTCGAGGGCTACTCCAAAGAGATGGACGATAACACCCATTCGATGTTCAACGCGGTGGGCCCCGGCTTCTTCGGCAAAATGGGTGTACCACTCATCAGTGGACGCGAAGTGACCGAAAGCGACACACTGGCCGCCGCAGGTGGCAGTCGTCAACGAGACCTGGGCTCACCATTTCTTCAAGGACGCGAGCCCCCTGGGCCGGCATTTCAAGATCGGGGGTGGCGACAAGACGCCGCTGAACATCGAGATCGTGGGTGTCGTGAAGGATTCGAAGTATTCCGGCGTCCGCCAGAAGGTTCCGCGCCTGTACTACATCCCCTACCGGCAGGACAAGGAACCGGGTTCGCTGTCTTTCTACGTCCGCTCACCGCTGCCGACGGATCAGGTCTCCGCGCAGATCCGCCGCGTCATCTCCGGTCTGGACCCGGATCTTCCCATCGAGAGCCTGCGCACATTGGACGATCAGGTGCAGCGCAATATTCGCTCCGACAAGCTCGTGATGCAGCTCGCTTCGTCGTTTGCCATCCTGGCTACGCTGCTCGCCATGCTCGGCCTCTATGGAGTCATGGCCTTCAACGTGGCCCGCCGCACGCGCGAGATCGGCATTCGAATGGCTCTGGGCGCCGGCTCCAGCCGCATCCGGTCCCTGGTGCTGCGGGAAGTGACGATCGTCCTCGGAATCGGTACGGTCTTCGGAGTGCCCTGTGCCCTCGCCCTCGCTCGCCTGGCGGAAAGTCAACTGTTCGGGGTGAAATCAAACGACCCGATCATTGTGGTGCTGGCGATCCTGGCCCTGGGCATCGCGGCGATGCTGGCGGGCTATTTGCCGGCCCGCCGCGCCACGCGCATCAATCCGGTTGAAGCCTTGCGTTACGAATAGCCTCACGCGGGGCGGATCCAACAGGAACCGCCCCGCGCTCCCTCATTTGCCAAAGCGGTCGTAAGCGCCCGGCTGTTTCCACCAGTAACCCTCCGCCTCCCGCACCGGATCGTACTTCGGGTTCGGCGTGGGAAACTTGGCATCCACCTCTTTCAGCCACACGTCCAGCAGCCTGGTTAGCTCCAGCACTCGGGCCTTCTGCGACTCGGCAAGATCTGTCTGCTCCCCAATGTCCGTGGTCACCCGGTAGAGCTCCACATGATTGTCTTCGTGGAAACGGATCAGCTTGTACTCGCCCAGCCGCACAGCGCTGGCCGGCCGCCCCAACTGATTGCTGTAGTGCGGATAGTGCCAGTAGAGCGGTCTCGGCGGCAGTTTCCGTGCCGCGGGTAACAGCGAGGCAAAGCTTCGCCCGTCCACTCCGGCCGGAACCGGCACGCCGGCTAACTCCGCAAAGGTCGGCAGGTAGTCGACACTCGAGACCGGCGTATCGTCCACCGCGCCCTTCCGCACACCCGGACCGCGGATGATCAACGGCACTCGGATGCCGCCTTCGTAGACATGTCCTTTCCCTTCCCTCAGCGGCCAGTTCGAGGTTGTCGGCTTCAACAGCCACTCCGGCGCGCTCAATCCGCCATTGTCCGAGTTGAAAACGATGATCGTATTCTCGGCGAGACCATTCTCTTCCACCGCCCTCACAACCCGGCCGACACTGTCGTCCAGACTCTGGATCATGCCCGCATAGACCGGATCGTAATGCCGTGCGCCGCTGCGGATCTTTGCGCTGTACTTGCGGATGTACTCCTGCTTCGACTCCAACGGCACATGCGGGGCGAAGTGCGGCAAATACACAAAGAACGGATTCGACCGATTTGCCTGAATGAACGCGGCCGCTTCCTCACCCAACCGGTCCGTGATGTACTCGCCCTGCTTGCCATCAACGACTGGGCCCTTCCCACGCCACCCGGGATAGAAGTAGCTACCCACCCCGCCCTGGGACGCAAAGGTCTTGTCGAAGCCCTGGCGGTCCGGCCCGAAACCTTCGCCGCCCAGATGCCACTTGCCGAACTGACCGGTCCGGTAGCCTGCCGGCTTTAGCACTTCGGCGATTGTGTTCTCTTCCAGCGGCAGTTGCTGCACGCAATCCACGCCGATCAGTTTGGAATAGGGCGTTGGATGCTTGCCCGGCAGGTAGTTTGTGATACCCAGGCGCGCCGGGTACTTGCCCGTCATGATACTCGCCCGTGTGGGCGAGCAGACCGGACACGCGGCATACGCATTGGTGAATCGTGTCCCCTGCTGCGCCAGTCGGTCGATATTCGGCGTCTCATAGAACTGGCTTCCGTAGGAAGAGAGATCGGTCCAGCCCAGATCGTCAGCCAGGATGAAGACGAAGTTCAGCGGTTTCTTTCGCGACTGGAGAGCCGAGACGGGCCCTGCCGCGACAGCACCAGCGAGTTGTTCTCAGGAATTGACGGCGTTCCATGGGCACTTAAAACTCCACCTTCAATCCCAACTGCATCACCCGCGCCGGCAAAGCCGAACTGATGGCCCCGAAGTTTGCGGCGCCTAGAGACCGGCCCGGCGCCTGGAAGTTAGTATGGTTGGCCACATTCAGCGACTCCGCCCGGAACTGCACGTTGCCGGTCTCCTTGAATCGGAAGTTCTTTAGTAGGGAAACATCCAGATTCAACAGCCCTGGTCCCGTAAGCAGCGCCCGAGAGGAGTTTCCGAAAGTGAAGGCCGCCGGAGACGCAACCGCTGTTGTGTCGAACCACCGCGCCACCGTCCGTTGATCCGCCGGCAAGGCGGGATCCCGCAAGACATTCACCCGCTGCGGACCGGGGTTGAATGCATTGCTCGTATTGGTCTGTGTTACCAACCCAAATGGGCTGCCATCCTGCGCAATGAGAATCGCGCCGAGATTCCACCCGCCCACCAGATTCGATAGCAGCCCCTGGTTCAGCAGTTTCCTGCCTCGCCCCCACGGCAATTCGTAGACCGAGCTAACCGCCAGCCGGTTCCGCACATCGTTCCCAGCCAGCGACTTGTCCGCCCTGCGGTTGTAGAAGTCCTGATAGCCTGACGGCACTGCCCCCACTTCAAAACTGGACGCCACATCGTCGATGAACTTCGACCATGTGTAGTTCGCCAGAAAGTTCAGGCCATTGGAAAATCGCTTCTCCACCTTCAAATTCAGCCCGTGGTAGCTGGAGTTACCCCACATCGGCGTCAAGAGCGTCACATTGCCAAATTGCGGAAAAGGCCGTCGCGACTGCGCCGAACCCGCCCCTTGCAGCAGCTCTGGCCGCACCTGATTGATACTCGTATCCGGAGCCGGCAGCTTGTGACCCACATTGCCCAGATACGACACTTCGGCGACGATATTGCCGCGTACCTCCTGCTGCACCGAAAAGTTCCACTGCTGCGAATAGCCCAGTTGCCGGTCCTGTCCGATGTACACCGGAGCCAGTCGCACGGCCGAACCCACCGGTACAGCCCCAAATCCGCTGTTCAGAACCTGCGGCACGGTAGCCGGGAATCCGTTGCTCAAGAGAAAAGCGGGTGTATTTCCACTATCCGGCGAGCTGTAGTCGCCGCTGGTCTCGAATCCGGCGCTGGCCGTGTTCGAACCCGGAATCGGAGGCCCGAAGTACACCCCATAACCCGACCTGACAACCAGGCTCCGGTGCTCAAATGGCTTCCAGGCGAATCCCACCCGCGGCGCGAAATTCACATAATCCGCGTCATAGACACGCGACCCGAGACCGTCCCGGCCCGCAAATGTGACTACGCCCGGTGTCCCGGAGACCGGGTTGATCTTCGCAATATCGAACGAGTTCTGCCGGTCATTGGCATCCACCCTGGGCGTATGCGTCTCCCATCGCACGCCGAGGTTCAGCGTGAAATTTCGGGTCACCTTCCAGTCATCCTGCACGAACGCCGCATAGTACGCCGCCCTCCGGTCCAGAATGTCGGTGTCCTGAATCCTTCCAGACAGGGCGGTGCCCAGCAGCAGGCTCGCTATCGCGTTGCCGCCGCTGCTCGTTCCCGAGAGCGCCGTCAATTGCGGACCGAACCCGATCGAACCCGACGTCAGACTGTTCAGATCGTCCTGGTTCTGGCCGAATCGCGCCTCACCGCCCAGTTTGAGGGAGTGCTTCCCCAATAGCAGGCTGTATACATCCACAATGTCCGTGTCGCGGATGGGCGTCTGGATGCGCTGCTGAGTGCCGGCTCCGAGATTCACATAGCCCGACGCGGTCACCTGAGGAAAGGCTGAGCCCGTCACACCCTTCAGTCCCAGTTGTGCCGGCCAGTTCCCTCCAATGCTCAGCGTGTCCTGCCGGAATCTCCGCGGCTGATAGTTGAAGCGGAAATCGTTCACGGCCCGGCTGCCGAAGTTCCTCGTGTATGTCCCCAGGAAACTGTAAGCGCGACGCGTCGTGGTCGATCCGTCAGGATCGGCGGCCGGGTTGTCGAAGGTCGCCGCCGTGTCTGTGGGGAAGTTGTGGATCACCATCCGGAATCCCAACCGCGAGTTGTCGTTGAGAATGTGATCGACTTTTGTGGTCCACGTCGTCAGATTCAGATTCGTCGAGCCGTTCCGCGCGAAGTTGTTCGCACCCGCCAGGTTGGCCGCCGCCCGGTTTGCCGCGGGATAGTAGACCGCGATCTTCGCGCCCACCGGGTCCAACCGGCTTGTTGGGATCACATTGCCTGCAAACGGATCCCGGATCGTGCGCGCCGGATTGGCAGGATCTACGCGAGTCGTCGCCGGATCGTAGATGGGAACCAGGGCGCCCGCGGCGGTGAGCGTCTGGGCGAAATTCCCAGCCCGCTGTTCGGCCGTCGGCACGGTATAGACCCGGGTGAGTCCGATCCTTTGAATCTGCCACTCGTTCGAGCTGAAGATGAACGTCTTGTTCCTGATAATCGGCCCGCCGCCTGTCAGGCCGAAAATGTTGTAGCGCAGTGGAGCCTTCTGCGCAGAGAAGAAGTTGCGGGCGTCCATGGCATCGTTGCGGAAGAACTCATAAGCGCTGCCGTGAAACTGATTCGTCCCGGAACGGGTGATGACGCTGACCACGCCGCCTGCCGTGTTCCCGAACTCGGCGGAATAGTTGTTCTGCTGGACCCGCACCTCCTGCACCGACTCCACCGGCGGGTTGAAAAGCGCCTGTGGAATCTCCAGGGCTACGTTGGAGGCATTCACTCCATCCAGGAGCCACTGCTGCTGGTCGCCACGGCTGCCGGCAACCGTTACCCGCGGCCGGATCACGTCGCCGGTGATGTACACGGCATTGCCCATCAGCTTGAGCAGATCGCCCACACGCCGTCCGTTGATCGGCATGTCCCGGACAGTCTTGTTCTCGATGAATTGCCCGACGGTAGCCGTCTCCGACTCAATCAACTGGTTTTCCGCCACGACGTCGACCGACTCGCTGACATGCCCCACCTGCAGCGTGATATCGACCCGCGCCACTCGTCCCAGTTCCAGCGTGATGCCCTTCTGGCTGTAGCGCTGGAAGCCTGGAAGTTCCGCCGTGATCTCATACCGTCCGGGCTGCAGCGGCGCTACGTTGTATTCGCCATCACTGTTTGTCAGCAGCGAGCGGGTATCTCCCGTGTCCAGCGCCTGCACGGTGACTTTCACATTCGCCAGCCGCAGCGCGCTTGGGTCCAGCACGGTACCAGTCAACCCGCTGGCGGATTGCGCTCGTGCTATGTGGGCAAACAGGAGAGAGAGGCAGACAGCCAATGCGGCCCGCCCCAGGAAAGTGAACACACTTCGGGTGTTGAGTGGAAAACTGCGTTCGGACATAGGCTCCCTTTTGGTTTTCCGGCGACTTAGGGGCTGCTTATCGCGGAGGAGCCATCGCGCGGGCGGTGCAGGTCAACAGAGACGAGCGAGTCAGAATACTGAAGCTATCACTGGCATGATAGGCTGCACCGCCGGCGCGTGTCAATGACAAAGTAGTGTTTGTCTACCGATTTACTCTTAATTTTCTAACCAACAGATTTATAACGAGATATGTCTCTATAGCCACCTGCTACCAGATTCCGGTCGATCCACAGCTTCGTCAGCTTTCTCCTGCACGCTGTTCTGCGAGAGCCGGCTGCGCAGGTCGTCGAAGTCGACGGATCGAGCGGCTGGTCCTGGTTGAAGCACGAGAAGACGACGGTCTCTTCCCCGGTCAGCGGGTCGCTGGTGCGTCTGCAGGCACTGGGCGCAAATCTCCTTCATCATGCACTGCATCGGCGAGTTGATGCTGCCGATCGCGTGGTGCTCCGGTTTCAGATACGGCGCGCAGCACGCCGTGCCGCGCCTGCTGCCACCGCGCGCATCATGCCGTCGGAGCCGATGACGACGAGGCGGTCGACTTCGGTCGAGCGGGATCGTCGCGCTCGCCCAGCTCGCCGCGGCCATAAGCAACGATCGCCTCGACGATGTTGCCGACGAACGCGTGGTCCTGCACGCGGCCGGCGTGAATCCTGGAGCCTCGTCGCAGCACCAGATGACCACATCCGCCGCCTTCTCGATCTCTTCGACCTTGTAGCGGTCGATCAGCTTCTTGTAGCCGGCGAAGTAGACAACCCGCGAACCCGGCCTCCGCAGTGCCTGGCCGATCGAGAACAGCACGGCGTTGCCCAGGCCGCCGCCGACCAGCAGCACGGTTTCCTGCGGCGGGCGTCTCGGTCGGCGTACCGGTCGGGCCCATCAGGCATGACCGGCTCGCCCGGCTTGAGCATGGCGCAGAGGTCGGACGATCCGCCCATCTCCAGCACGATCGTCGACAGCAGCCCCTGCTCGTGGTCGACCGAGCGCCGGTGAGGGCCAGGCCTTCCATCGCCAGGATGGTCCCGTCGACGCGGGCCGCCAGCGTCTCGTAATTCTGCAGCCGGTAGAACTGGCCCGGGCGGAACGCGCGCGCGGCAATCGGCGCCCGCACGACGATCTCGACGATGTTGGGCGTGAGCCGGATCACCTCGTGGACGACCGGCCGTAGCTCGTCGTTCAGCTCGCGACCAAGCTCGTCGGCGGCGGACCGGTCGGGGCGCGAGCGGGCCAGCAGCCCGCGAAACGACCGGATAGCCCTGCTTGGCGCTGCCCATCGCCTTGACGACGTTGCCGGCGAACGAGGGATGGAGGTCGCCGAAGAAGCTGATCGCCCGCCCGTCGGGGCGGATCGACATCAGGACACGGACGGCTGCCGGCTTCGCGATCGGCTCGGGCTTCACGGGCCGTCCCTCCTCGTCGAGCGCCTGGAAATAGTTGCCGTCGAAAACACGTTGTGCTCGTCCTCGCGGGCCAGTACCGTGTTCGGCTGCGTGCCGGCGGCGACGAGAATCGTCCGCGCCGGCAGGGTGACCAGCTCGCCGTCGGCGACCGAGCTTGCCGTCGCCTCGTCGAGGTGCAGCTGCGCACTTCAAGCGCCGCGAGCGGGGCCGGAGTCGTCGACCTCGACCTCTTCGGGCGTGAGCAGCTCGGCGAACCGGATGCCTTCCTCGAGCGCCATCGCGATCTCCTCGTGGTTCAGCGTGTAGCTCGGTGCGTCGATCATCCGGCGGCGGTAGGCGATGGTCGACGCCGCCCCAGCGAATTGAGCAGGGCGATGCAGTTCGGGCTCGCGGCCCTTCTCGGCCGCCTGCCTCGCGCTCGGCGCGGATCGCTCGGCGCGTGCGCGCAGAAACTCGGTTGGCCATCTGCGTCCTCGTCGCCGATCCACTGCGACCGGACGAATCCTCGCCGTGGTCGGCGACCAGTTTCTCGTAGCGTTCCAGGAACTTCTCCACCTGCACCGACGTAGTAGGCCAGCGACTCGGTGGCGGTGTCGATCGCGGTCAGACCGCCGCCGATCACGACGATAGGCATCCGGATCTGCAGGTTCGCCAGCGACTCGGCTTCGCCGCGCCGGTGAGCTGCAGCGCCATCAGGAAGTCCGACGCCTGGCGGACGCCGCGAGCCAGGCCGTTCTTCATCGGGATGACCGTCGGCCGGCCGGCGCCCATGCAGAGCGCGATGTGGTCGAAGCCCGTCGCGAAGGCGTCTTCGACGGTGAGCGTGCCGCCGAAACGTACGCCGCCGAACATGCGAACTCGCGCGCGACGCTCCAAAAGCAGGCGGATCATCTTGAGGAAGTTCTTGTTCCAGCGGACCGTGATGCCGTACTCGGCCACGCCGCCGAAGCCGGCCATCACGCGGTCGTCGAGGCGTTCGTACAGTGTCGTTGACGTCGCGGATCGGATCGAAGGTGACGCGCCGCCCAGCGGGCATCGACGCCCGAGATTTCCGCGGGCAGAGGCTCGATCTTCAACCCGTCGACAGCCACCACGGTGTGGCCGTCGTTCATCAGGTGATGGGCCAGCGTGAAGCCCGCCGGGCCGAGGCCCACGACCAGCACCTTGCTACCCGGTCGCCGCGCGCGGCAGCGGCCGGGCGAAGTTCAGCGGGTTCCACCGCGTCAGCAGGCTGTAGATCTCAAAGCCCCAGGGAAGTTCCAAAACGTCCTTGAGCGTGCGCGTTTCGACCTGCGGGATGTCGACCGGCTCCTGCTTCTGGTAGATGCACGACTTCATGCAGTCGTTGCAGATGCGGTGGCCCGGTGGCCGGCGGCCATCGGATTGTCGACCGTGACGATCGCCAGCGCGCCGATCGGATAGCCCTGCTCCTTCACTACGTTCATCTCGGAGATCTTCTCGTCCGAGCGGGCAGCCGGCGAGCGTGACTCCGAATACGGCTCTTCTTGAAGTCGCCGGCCTTCTCGCGCAGCCGGTCGAGCAGCTGTCCTTGCCCTGGTTGTGGCACTTGATGCAGTAGTCCGCCTGGTCGAGCGCGCGCGGCAGGTCCATGCCCGGATCGGTCAGTTCGGAAGCCCGTCGCGGTGGCGAAGGTCGTCATCCGGCAGCCGGAACCGGGGGATTCCGTCCTTCTCTTCGATCTCCACATCGACGAGATGCTCCATCACCAGTTTGTGCGGGGTGCGGAAAAGGACGCCCTTGTGGTTCAGCTTCCGGCCCTCTGCCGAAAGTGCGGCCCACGCCGCATATTGCGCCGCCAGCGCCAGTTCGGCCACATGCTCTTCTTCGGACGCCAGCCACGCGCTTACGTGCGCGGTGAACGAATCATCCGTCAGCGGCTCGCCAAAGGTGCTGTTCGGATTCTATCGTGTTTCCCTATTAACCTT
>JASGIE010000092.1:0-32266 GCA_049841055.1 Paludibaculum sp.
AAAAGGCCGAACCCGTTCCAAGCGCAATGAGCAGGTTTCATGTCGGAGGTCGCGCCCGACGTGGCCACGCCTTGCGGTAGAAACGGTGGCGCCTACACCATCACGGAGAAACTCTCCACCCATTCTGCGCACCGTTCATCGCCGTGTGCGGCAGGCTGGCGAAGGAACGGCATCAAGGCCATCATCAGCGCTCCGATGTCCGAGGCTCACCGCGGCCCGAACCGCAACGCCCGATACTCGGCCTCCGCTTCCCGTCCGGCTCCAACTGCTCATCCGCGATCGAGTGGCGCGCCACCGGCAGCGCCGCCGACACCCTGTTCTCGTCGACCGCCTCGACCAGCGCCTGGCGCCACCGTACCCGGATCGAAATCCACCGTCGCGTTGTGGAGCATCAGGTTGACGGTGGCATGGTGGACACGCAGGTGGGCCTCCAGCGTTCGCTGAGCCACCCTGGCAGGCCGCGCAGGTCATGCCCCGCACGGGGAAAGTCAGTTTGTTCTCCACCGCCGTCTCCGCCAGATCAGTTCTGCCGCGCGCTAAAGCCGATCCGGTTCACCGAATTCCCACGATCTGCGCCGGCTCCACCTTCGTCTCGTCACATTCCACCTCGGCCGAGCCGACGGAACCTGCTTGACGTCAACGCTTTCCACCTTCTTCAAGGCGAGCGTGACGCGATTCACGCAGGATCCGCAATGCATGCCGTCGATGGCGAGTTCAGCGTCTGAGCCATGTTCAATATACCCTCTGCCCAGTCCTATATACCCCCACCCCCATGTCAGAAGCGAAAACGCCGCCCAAGCGACTAATGGCGGTGGAGCCGGCTCGGGCCCCACCGCCATTCGATGATCGGACTCGGATTCGGTTAAAGCCGAGGCGCAGGCCAAAGCGATCTGGCGTTCGCCAGAGGAGCTCAGGATGCGCATGCGGTTGCCGCTGGTCACACTACCGCTGGACACGCCACCGAAGTGGGAAGTGTTCGGCAGGTTGGAGAGCTCAGCGCGGAACGCGGCGCTGATCCGCTCGGTGATCTGGAAGGTCCTGTTGATCATCAGGTCGGTGTTCCAGACGCCCGGGTTGCGCAGGAGGGTCGCGGCCCCAGGAGCCGAGCGGTAGGGCCGCCGGTACGCGCGAGAGTGACGTCGGCGAACGCGAGGATCGAAGTAGTACTAGGCCGGCGCCGATGGCGCTGATCCGGTTGATGCTGCCAACCTGATCGGCGGTCGCGGTGTTGCCGGAGGCGTTCAGAGCGCCGGACGAACCGGTAACCGTGAACGGGGTGCCGGTGTAGTTGGACATGATGCCGTTGACGGACCAGCCGCCGAGAATCATGGCTCCAACGCCGGAGGTAACAAACTGCTTGCCCTTGCCCATCGGCAGTTCATAGACCCAGCCCATCTGGAAGACATGGGTGCGGTCATAGCCGGCCGCCGCGCGGTTGCGGCGGAATGCGGGACCCCAGTTCCAGCCCACGCTGGCCCAGCCGTCTTCGTCGGTCATGTTGATGGCCTTCGACCACGTGTAGGCGCCCTGCAGCATGAGGCCCTTGGTCAGCGACCGGCGGACGCTCGTCTGCAGCGAGTGGTAGTTGGAGCTCAGGTAGCCGTCCCACATGTTGGTGGCGAGGTTACGGCCGAAGCGGTCGTAGTACGGCTGACGGGAAGCGGCGCCGGCCGAGGGGCCCGGCGTACCGGTGTTGATGTTGCGGTCCGCCAGCAGGTGCACCGAGGAGGTGCCCACGTAGGCGATGGTGCCGAGGATCTCCTGCGGCAGCTTGCGTTCGACGGTGAAGTTCCAAGACTGCGTGTAGCCGCGGTGGATCTGACCGGCGTAGGGGCTGCGCATATCGGCGTTGTTCGGCAGGGTGATGACGCCGCTGCTGATGTCCGGAAGCGGAGTGGCGGGAATGCCCTTCTCCAGGGTGCCGGACGCGTCATAGGACCCGAGGCTGTTGGCGGCGATGTTGATCGTCAGCGGATAGAAGCCGCGCAGCGGACGGGAGAACGGCAGCGGATCGAAGTTGATGCCGTAGCCGGTGCGGATGACGGTCTTGTCGTCCATGCGGTAGGCGATGCCGATGGTGGGCGCGAACAGCTTGTGGCTGACCGTCACACCGACACCCGTGGGCTGATTGCCACGGCCGCCGAGGTAGACAAGGTTGGTCTCGGGATCCAGCCGCTCGATGCCCTTGCCGGTGGCGCGGGTCATCAGCGGATACAGCTCGTAGCGGAGGCCGAGGGTCATGGTCAACTTGCGGCTGACCTGCCAGCGGTCCTGCGCGTACCACGAGAACTGGAATTCACGAGGCGTCATCAGGATGTACTGGAAGCTCTTCTGGATGCTGTTGGACTGGCCCAGAAGGAAGGCGGCGTAGCTGTTGAACTGGTTGATCGCGCCGCCGTTGATGGCGGTCGGGCCGCCGCTGAAGTCGAACGAACCGCGCGGGCCGGCGCCCAGTTCGGGCTGCCAGTGGGTCATGCGGTAGTTCACACCGTTGAAGCCGAAGCGGAAGGTGTGCTTGCTCTTCGTCCAGGTGGCATTGCCGCTGACGGTGTAGTTCTCTTCAATGCGCTCCAGCGGCATCCAGCCGGGGACGCCGAAGCCGTTGTAGGTGTTGTAGCTGATGTTCGGGAAGCCCTGCTGGCGAGGATCGGTGCCGCCGATGCCGGGGATGCCGAGCGTCGTGGAGAAGTCCTTGCCATAGTCGACGCCACGAACCGTCTGGTCCTGGCGCTGGTATCCGATAACACCGTCGATCAGCAGGTTGGTGGTCAAGGTACGGTTCATGCCGATCGACATGTTCTGCACCTTGGTGTCACCCGTACCGGGGTCGGCGCCCGGAGCAGGTCCAACACCATCGCCAAACAGCGCCTTGCCGACCACGAGGGCTTTCATGATGCCGTAGTGGCCCCAGATCTGCTGCTTGTCGCTCATGTTGTAGTTGATCTTCACGTCGTTGTAGTCGCGGTTGAAGGCCGGGACGGCGGACGCGAAGTAGTTGCTCTGGAAGCCCGACAGGTTCGTGTTGGGCGACGGGAAGTAGGCCTGGATCTTCTGCGCGGCCGCGCTCATCCGCGAAGTGGGGACGAGGTTGCCGGCGAAGGGGGTGCGGCCCGTGCCGTCGGCGGTGCCGGTGGCGGGGTCGTAGATTGTGGTCCCGGTCCCGCTGAAGTCGCCGCCCTTCATGGCGGCGGTGGGCACCGAATAGGTGCCGACAGCGCCGTCACGCTGACGGGTGCCGTCGAACGAGTAGAAGTAGAACAGCTTGTTCTTCTTGATGGGGCCGCCGATGGTGCCGCCGTAGTTGTTGTAGATGCGCAGCGGCTTGAAGAGAGCCGAGGCAGCGGCGGGCGTCGTGGCGGTGGCCTTCGCGAAATAGTTGAACGCCTTCAGATGCTGATTGTCGTGGTACTCGAACAAGCTGCCGTGGATCTGATTCGTGCCCGACTTGGTCAGCACGGTGACGGCGGCGCCGCCGGCCATGCCCTGATCGGAGTCGCCGGCAGCAGTGGTGACGTTCACGGTGTCGACCATTTCGGCCGGCATGACATAGCCGGCATGGTGAGGCAGCCAGAGGTTCACGCTGGCCGCGCCGTCAATACGGGTGACGTTGTTGTTCTTGTTCGTACCGTTAATGTTGGTCGCCAGCGAACGGCCGGGCGAATCGGTGATCGAATTCTGGAAGCCGGCCGGCGTAGCGCCGGGCACCAGATTGATCAGGCTCTGATAATTGCGGAAACCAGGCAGCGGGAGATTGGCTACCTGCTTGGCGTTCAATTCCGTGTGCGTGTCTGCCTTATCGGTCTGCAGCGCGGCAGCCGACGCCTCAACGGTAATCTGTTCGGCGATGGCGCCCACTTCCATGCGGAAGTCGGTACGGGACACCGCACCAGCCGAAACGCGGATGTCCGTCCGGTTCTGGGTCCGGAACCCGTTGGCGGTCACCTTCAGGTCATAGTCGCCGGGCAGGACGTTGGAGATCAGAAAACGGCCGCCTTCGTCTGCCTTCGCTTCGTAGATCTGACCGGTGCCTTTGTTGGTTAGGGTGACTGTTGCCTGTACAATCGCGGCGCCCGAAGGATCCTCGACCTGGCCGACAACCGACCCGTACAGCGATTGAGCCCATGACGGCATGGACGCAGCTGACGATCATGGCAAAAGCCAGGAGCGTCAACATAAATTTCGAAGAGTTTTTCATTCGTTACCCCCTGCTTGCCTGAACTAGGGTGCCCAAGCCGGTCCCGGCAGGTCTGCAGTGGGGTAACAGCTGCTACTGCCATGGCCGACAAGCCTTATCTATATGTAATTGGGCCGATAGTCCAAGACCCCACTTGGTTGAAACGGAGTAGGTTTAATCTAAAGCCATTAGGGGGCCCGTGTCAAGGGGGACAGGGTGAAGGTAACGAAGGTACTACTCCTGCGCAACCGCTTGCAAACAGACATGGAAATACTCCCATGAAACCGTTCATTCGCCCCCTTATGGCCGGGGCGCTTCGATCTGATCTCGGTGGCGGTAGACTTCTTGATCGCCTGGTATGCTTTCAACACTTCCGCCGCTTCCGCGGTGACCGGCATCCTTGTAAGCCCGGCTCAACTGGAAATGAAGACTGCCATCGGCGTCGGACGGCAGCGCCGCCCTGAGGTGCGGAATTGCATCTTTCCCGCGGCCTAACTGTAACAAAATACGGCCCAAGACCGCCTGCGCCGCCGCATAGTCGGGCTTCAGTTGAACCGCCTTCTCCAATTCGGGCAGCGCTTGCTCCAGATGCTGTTGATTCACCAGTGAGTCACCCAGGATGAAGTGCAGCTCCGGCCACTCCGGGTTCCGGCTGAGCATATCCCTCGCCTGCCGCTCCGCCGCGGCGTAATCTCGATTCACATACAGCGACGAGGCGACTTCCATCTCCAGCCGCGGATCTCCAGGCGCCAAGGCCAGGGCCGCCTTCCACTCATTTAAGCAGTCGGCGTTTCTTCCCTGGCTTCTGTAAAGTTCTGCCCAGAACCTGGTGCGACTCCACCGACGGCGGCAGCTTCTCCAACTCGGCCAGCGAGATCCGAGCCAGTTCGTTGGCCGCCTTCGACTGCCAGTACAACGACTCCAAGGTCCTGCCCGGCATTGCCAGCGCCAGCGCCTGCGGAACCGGCCCTGGCGAATTCACAAGCCGCGGTGGCCACTGTACACGCCTGAGCCGGCAGAGCTTTCTCCTTCGCGTCCTCAACGGCGGCCCAGTCGGGATGGCTGCTTCGCCGGTAGACTTCCGCTAAGCCGGCATGCGCCCCGCGAAACGTGGGCTGTTTCTCGATCACCGCCCGGTAGAGCGCGAAGGCGGCCGATTGCGCCCCAGCTTCAACCGGACCTCCGCCGCCAGCATCAGCCACCAGGGGGAATCCAGTCCCTTCTTTTCCAGATCCTCGAATGCCTTCTGCGAAACCGCCTCATATGCCTTGCCCAGCGCAAACCAGGGCTTCGGGTTCTGTGGCGTGGCGGAGGCCAGCTTCCGCAGATGCGGGATGGCGGCGGAGTAGCGGTCCAGCATGATCAGCGCATCGGCCAGCATCGCGCGGCCTTCCAGATCCTCGGGAGCCTGGACAATCGCCTTCTCCAGCGGACCCACGGCCTTTTCCGGATGACCCAGCCGCATCTGCGACGCCCCCAACAGCATCAGGGCCGGCGGATACGTTCGGCTGCTGCTTCAGCACCAGTTCGAACTGGGGCACCGCCTTCTCGTCGTTCCCCGACAGGTGCAGAGCCATCGCCAGGTTCAGCCGGAGCCCCGGATTGCCCGGCATTGCCTTCACCAGCTCTTCGTAGTAGGGGACCGCCGCGCCATAGCGGCCCGCCGCCATGTGCTCCTTCGCCCGGCGCGAGAGTTCCGCCGGATCGGGCGCCTGCCCCCACAGGGTGCCGGCCAGCGCAACAGTCAGGAACAGGACGGCGGCTCTCAATGTCATCGTGTTTACGGTCGTTCTCCCTTGAGATCACCAACGGGCGGTGCCCGTGCGCGATAGTATAATCATGCTACTTTCCGCTTGGGTCCTGCCGGCCTTCTTGTCCCTGGCCGCCGCCCAGGCGCCGCCCGTCTCCTTCCGCAACGCAGCAGAATCGGCGGGCATCCGCTTCGTCCTCGAAAACGCCAGTTCCCCGACAAGCGCATGATCGAAACCATGGCCGGCGGTCTGGCCGCTTTCGACTACAACAACGACGGCCGCACGGATATCTTCTTCACCAACGGCGCAGCCTACCCGTCGAACGTCAAGGACGCCCCCAAGTACTTCAACCGGATATTCCGGAATGACGGGAATCTGAAATTTACGGATGTAACCACCGAAACCGGGCTCGCGGGCGAGGGCTATGGGATGGGTGCCTCGGCCGCCGATTTCGACAACGACGGCTTCGTCGACCTCTTCGTCGCCAACGTGGGCAACAGCCGGCTCTACCGGAACCTGGGCAACGGCAAGTTCAAGGACGTCACACGCGAGTCCGGCATCATCGACAACGAATGGGCTGTTGCCGCCGCCTGGTTCGACTACGACAACGACGGCAAACTGGATCTCTGGGTCACTCACTACGCCAAGTGGCCGCCCGCCACCGACCGTTTCTGCGGCGACTCCCAGAAAAACATCCGCGTCTACTGTCATCCGAAGTACTTTCAGGGCCTGCCCAACCGGCTCTCTCACAACCTCGGCAACGGCAAATTTGAAGAGGTGACCAAAAGCGCCGGCCTCCTGTCCTCACCCGGACGCGGTATGGGCATCGCGGTGGGCGACTACGACGCCGACGGCCGTCCGGATGTCTTCGTCACCAACGACAACGAACCCAACTCCCTGTTCCACAACGTCGGCGGCGGCAAGTTCGAAGAAGTGGCGCTGATCGCCGGGGTCGCGATGATGGACAGCGGCAAACCCGTCGCCAGCATGGGCGCCGACTTCCGTGACTACGACAACGATGGTTGGCCAGACATCGTTGTGGTCGACCTCTACAACGAGACCTTCCCGCTCTTCCGCAACACCGGCAAGGGCGGCTTTCGCGATGCTACTTACGCCAGCGGTCTGGCGCGGCTCAGTTCCAAATTCAGCGGCTGGGGGCCCGGACTCGCTGACTTCAACCTCGACGGATGGAAAGACCTGTTCGTCTCCAGCGCCCACGTCAACGATCTGGTGGAACAGTTCGAACACACCGAGTACCGGCAACCCAATCGCATCCTCTTGAATGAAAAGGGCACCTTCCGCGATGTCTCTTCCACCGCGGGGCCCGATTTCCAGGCGGCCCGCGCGCACCGCGGCCTGGCCTTCGCCGATTTCAATCAGGATGGACTCATCGATGCCGTCGTCTCTTCCCTGAACGATCCGGCCGAACTCTGGATCAATACCACCGAGACCGATGGCGAGTGGCTCATCGTGCAACTGGAAGGCGTCAAGTCCAATCGTGATGGCATCGGCGCCCGTCTCCAGTGGGGCAGCCAATACAACGTCATGACAACCGCTATGGGATACTCTTCATCCGCACACTATGGTGTGCACTTCGGTGCGCCCAAAGGCCAGGTGCCCGCTACCCTGGAGATCCTCTGGCCGTCAGGCAAACGGCAGACCGTCGCCACGCCCAAGGCGCGGCAGGTCCTCAAGGTGAAGGAAGAACTGTAACCACTCGGGGGGCAGGCCGACCCTTATACTGAGAGTTCTCCCTTGCCGCGACTTACTACGCTATTTCCATCTCTCTTCCTGCCGCTGTTGTTGGCAGCGCAACAGCCCGCCCAAAAACCGGAGGCGCCGGGCAATGCACCCTCTACTGCGCCGGCCAATGGGGCCACGCCCGCGGCCGCGGCTCCGGCGGCAGCCACCGCTCCTTCGCCGGCCGAGGACACCAAGCGCGTCGAACTGAACCTGCTCGGCAAAGTGAACAGCGCCGCTGGTGAGAGCCGCCGCAACGAGAACGTCCAGTTCAATCTGGTCGACAACAATGCGCTGAAGGAACTGAACCTGCGCCTGGGCGTGGTGGCGACCATTGTCCAGGACTTCCGGGTGGATCGAGGCTACTTCGGCTCGGAGTTCGGCAACGCGCCATCGGCCGTGCTGCACGTCGCTCCGTCCCGCTGGAACGGCTTCCACGGCAGCGTCTACTACACCCACCAGAACAGCATCTTCAGTGCCCGTTCGTTCTTCCAGGTAGGCGGCGTGAAGCCCGCGCGCGAGAACGACTACGGCTTCCGCTTCCAGGTGCGGCTCTGGCGCGGCGCCTTCCTGCAACTCGACGGCAGCCAGGACCGGATGCGCGGCAACGTAAACGGCAACGTGCTGGTGCCGAAACCCGATGAACGTACGCCTCTGGCCACGGATCCCGCGGTCCGCGCCCTCGTCGCCCGGTTTCTCAGCGCCTACCCCACCGAACTTCCGAATCGCACGGACGTCAACGCCCGCGCGCTGAATACGAATTCACCCCAGGTCATCAATAACAACAACGGCGGGCTCCGGCTGGATCAGTCGCTGGGTTCACGCGACCGGCTGGTGGCCCTGTATCAGTTCACCTCGCAGCACGTGGAAGCCTTTGAACTCGTGGCGGGCCAGAACCCCAATACCGACACCAAGTCGCACCGCTCCCGGCTGACGTGGAATCGCACCTGGAGCCCCACCATGGTGACGGAACTCTCCGCCGGATTCGACCGCATCGGTTCCCTGCTCGTGCCGGAGAAGAATGCCGTCGGCGTAATGGTCTCCATCTCGGGCCTCGAAACACTCGGCCCGCAGGGCTCCATTCCGATCGATCGCGGCAACAACATGTTCCGCTACGCCGGCGCCCTGAAGCGGACCGATGGCCAGCACCAGTGGTACACGGGCTTTGGCATCCTGCGGCGCCAGTTCAATGGCATCGAATCCGACGCTCATCGCGGCGTTTTCTCCTTCGCGAATGACTTTGGCCGCGACGCCATCACCAACCTGCGCATGGGCATCCCCACGCAATACATCGTGTCGATCGGCGAAGTGAACAGAGGCTTCCGCAACTGGGACCTTCAGTTCTATGCCGGCGACAACTGGAAAGTCAGCAAGACGCTGTCGCTCAACTATGGCCTGCGGTTCACTCCGGCGCCGGCCCCGCATGAGGTGTACCACCGCAACCCGGTGCCCTACTCGTGCGACTGCAACAATTTTGCGCCGGAGTTCGGCTTCGCCTGGAAGGCGCCCGGCCGTCTCGGCGTCGTTCGCAGCGCCTACGCGCTGCAGTACGGCGAGATCTATCCCGTCACCTTCCAGCAGACCCGCTTCAGCCCGCCCGGCAGCGAGAAGATCGTGGTGCCTTCCCCGAATCTGCTCGATCCGCTGGGTGGCGTCACCTCCGTTGGCGGCCGGCCCGACGCCCTGGGCAATCTCTACTTGCTGGCGCCCGATCTGCGGACCCCTTACTCGCACCAGTACAACTTCTCGTGGGAGCCGGAACTCAGCAGCAATTGGAAACTCCAGCTTGGTTATGTGGGCAGCCGTTCGCACAAGCTGCTCATCATGTGGTACCTGAACCGCGGGCAGGTCGTGCCGGGTATCCCGCAGACTTCGTCCACCCTGAACCAGCGCCGAGCTGACCCCACACATGCCGAGATCCGCTACGTGACCAACGGGTCGCGCGGCTACTACGACGCCTTCCGCGCTTCCCTCTTCGCGCCCCGCTGGCATGGTCTCTCCATGGATGTGCAGTACTGGTTCAGCAAGGCCATGGATCTGGGCGCGGCCTATTCCAATACGGCCTACGACAACGACTCGCGCATCTCCCGCAGCCAGAACGAACACGAAACTCACGCCGATATGCGCGGCCTGAGCTCGTTCGATCAGCCGCACGCCTTCCTCTGGCGCGGCGGCTATGCGCTGCCCGCCTGGAAGCAGAGCCCCCTCGTCAAAAACACCCTCGCCGGCTGGAATCTCGCGGGCGTCGTGCTGATCAAACAGGGCACCCCCTTTACCGTCATCACCGCCGATGGACCCGGCTTCGGCAATGTCGACGGCGATGGCAACGACCGGCCTAACCTGGTCGACCCCAGCATTCTCGGCCGCACCGTCGGCAACCCGGACACTTCACGCGCACTGCTGCCGAAATCGGCGTTCTCGTTCATCCAGCCCACCGATCCCAGCGGCAGTCTGGGACGCAACACATTCCGCAAAGGCGTCATTCACAACGTCAACGCGACTCTCTGGCGATCGTGGGTGGTGACCGGCGAGAAGCGCCTCACCTTCCGCGCCGAATCGGTGAATCTGTTCAATACACCACAGTTCGCCGACCCCGGCCTCGACGTCACCAACGCCAACTTCGCACAGATCACCAACACCCTGAACGACGGCCGCACCTTCCGCTTCCAGTTGCAGTTCGGCTGGTAGCCGGGCGCATGATGGAAGGAGGGAGAGGGCTATGCAGCGCGAAAGCCAATTGCTAAAGCAGTTCCACTGGTCGGCGGAGATCGCCAACTACGAAGCCAAACGCCGCACGGCGGAGCGCATTGCCAGGGAAGTGAAGGACGGCCAGGTGATCGGCGCCGGCAGCGGCTCCACCAGCTTTGTCGCGCTCACTACACTGGCGGAGCGAGCCCGGCAGGAAGGGCTTCGCTTCAGCGCCGTGCCCACTTCGCACGAAGTCGCAATGGCGTGCGTCGCGCTGGGCATTCCCACCCTGCGGCCCCTGGAGGCCGTACCCGACTGGTACTTCGATGGCGCGGACGAAGCGGACCCCGCCGGCAACCTGATCAAAGGCCGCGGCGGCGCCATGTATCAGGAGAAACTCATCCTCCGCAGCAGCCCGAAGACATTCATCCTCGTCGACCGCTCAAAACTCGTCGAGCGGCTGGGCACACGGTTCCCCATCCCGGTGGAGGTGCACCCCATGTCCGTGCGGCTCGTCGAGGCGGAACTCCTCCGCCTGGGCGCGACCGAACTCCGCATCCGCACCGGCTCCGGCAAGGACGGACCGGTGATTACGGAGAATGGAAACCTGATCTTTGACGTCCGCTTCGCCTCCATCGGCGCGGGGCTGGAGAAGGAGATCAAGTCGATCACCGGAGTGCTGGAATCGGGCCTCTTCTGGGGCTACAAGGTCGAGATCGTCACGCCGGACAGCTAACGCCCCAGCACTTCCTGGTAGTAGGCTTCGTACCGCGGAATGATATGCGAGGTGCAGAAGCGCGACTCAGCCGCATCGCGCGCCGCCCACTTCATGCGGTTGCGCTGTTCCGGATTGGATAGAACTTCCACCACCCGCTGAGCCTGCGCCGCCACGTCGCCCACCTCTTCCAGGAAGCCGTCCACCCCATGCGTGATCACTTCCGGCACACCGCCCGCGTGGGTCGCCACCGGCATCACTCCGCAAGCCATGCCTTCCAGCGCCGCCAGTCCGAACGACTCCATGCGGCTCGGCAGCAGCAGCATGTCGCACTGCGGAATCAACCGCTCGATGTGATCCTGCTTGCCCAGGAATTCCACCTGCTCGTGGACACCGAGTTCGAACGCGAGACGTTCCGCCGCCCCGCGGTCCGGTCCGTCACCGGCCATCCACAGCTCGCAGTCGACGTGCTCGCGGACCAGTTCTCACGACCCTCACGCAATCGGTACATCCGCTTCACTGGGCGAAAGTTCGAGATGTGGATGAGTCTCGGCCGCCCCACGTACGCGCAGTTTCCGGCATCGGTAGAGGTCGCATGTTGACGAAGTTGTGGATCACCTGAATCTCGTTCTTCACGCCAAACAACTCCAGCGTCTGCTGCTCCAGATAGTTGCTGATCGACGTGACGCCGTCCGACTGCTCGATCGAGAACTTCGTGATGGGGAAGTAGGACCGGTCCGTGCCCACCAGCGTGATGTCGGTTCCGTGCAGCGTCGTGATGAAGGGCAGCCGGCGCTTGGGCGCCAGTCATCTGCTGCGCCAGTAGGCCGCGCTGAGTGCGGAATCGCGTAGTGGACGTGCAGCAGGTCGAGCTTGTAGACATTCCGCCACTTCCACCATGCGCGACGCCAGTGCCAGGTAGTACGGCGGGTATTGAAACAGCGGATACTTGGAGACTTCGACTTCGTGATAGTGCATCCGTCGGCGTGCCGGGGTCCAGCCGGATGGGATTCGCGTAGGTGATGAAGTGGACCTCGTGCCCGCGAGCAGCCAGTTCCAGACCCAACTCAGTGGCGACGATGCCGCTGCCGCCGTAGGTCGGATAGCAGGTGATGCCAATCTTCACCCCTCCCTTCAGGGTTCAGCGGAGCCGCAGTACGCCATACCCGATTTGACCGTTGAGATTCTCCGCGGGATCCGGACGGTCCCCGCCGCCGAACCAGACTCGCACACTGTGCCGGTGTCGGCCTCCACGGTCGGATCGCACACTACCGTGCTGATTCCACGGCGTGTTCACCCGCGATCACGGGCCGGCGGTCACGCGCTCCCATCGCACTCCGTCTGCGAGCGCGCGAGTCCGAGCCGCCGTATTCCTTCGGGTCGCGCGCCCGTGTACAGCATCCAGTAAGAGCCCTGCGCCTGCCACACCGCCGGCTCGCCGAGTCCCGTCCTCGTCAAACGCTTCTGCTGCACCCAGTTCGAGAACGGGGTTCGACCGTAGACTTTTTCCAGCGCGATCCATCTGTCGTTACCGGGCCACACCCAGGCGTTGGCGCCGCGCACGATCTTCACCCCAAGTAGTACAGATAGAGGCGATCAGCGGAGACGAAAAGGTACGGATCCGCCGTGGCGCGCTCGTCCCAGGCTCCACGAGGACCGAATCCCACAACCGGCTGCGCGTCCGTCTTCCAGGTTTTCGCATCGTCAGATCGCGATATGCCGATACGTGGCGGCGACCCGGCCTGGTAGAGATACAGCAACTGATTCCGCCAGGCGACGGCCGCGCCGTTGGCGGCGATGTAGCTTTCCCTCCCACGACTTGGGATCAGGAGACAGAATCCGTTCGGCGCCTGTCCAAGCCAAGCCGTCGGAACTGCTGGCTTTGGCCGTATGCCAGGCTTTGCCGTCATACACGGAGTACAAATTCAGCAAGGAGCCATGCCACTCCAGGACACTGGGGTTCAGTGTATCGACCGCCTGTTCCCGGGGCAGCCGGGGTGGGGTGCCCATTCGTAATGCCCTGATTCAGCTGTACCTGGAGCGGGAAGCCGGAAATCGGAGTAGTGGCCGCAGGCGGCAAGTCCCAGGGCGGACAAAAGAAGAAAACGCTTCATATCGGCAGACGGATTTTCAGCTCTGAACCCCGGCCAGGACGGGACGACAGGGCCAGGTCGCCCGACAGTCCCCGCACTCTGCGCTGGATGCTAAGCGGCCCGATTCGAAGGAGTTCCAGCTCTTCGAGCGAGAACGTCCCGGCAAAGGGGTAGCCCGTCCCGTCGTCCTCGACATCAATCAGCAGCGTGTCCTCGGCGCGCGCCAGCCCCACGGCCACACGGGATGCGCCGGAGTGCTTTCTCACGTTGTTCAGCGCCTCCCGCACAATCTGTACGACCTCTGTCGAACTCTCGATATCGTCATGCATCGCACCGGGGTCCACTTTGAACGTGGCCGGGATCCCGGAGTCTTTCTGGAAGTACCTATAGAACGGAGCGCCGCCGCCAGCCCGGCTCCGTCGACCTCGACAGGCCGCATACTGCGCACAAACGTCCGCACTTCCGTCACCTGCTGGCCTGCATCTTCGCGCAGTTCCTTCAATTCCGACATACCGGCATCGAAGTTGCGCTCAAGCATTTTTCGGACGATCTCCAGCCGCATCTGGATGCTGATGAAACTCTGCAGCGGGCCATCGTGAAAGTCGGCCGCGATGCGCTCTCGCTCAGCCTCACGCGCCTGCTGGGCCTCTTTGCGGTAGAGAACCGCCTGGCGGGAGGTGTTCGAGAGCCGGTCGATCAGGCTCTGCTTTTGCAGCGCCACGACGCAGCCGAACATGCCGAGAATCAGCACCAGCGGCTCCAGGATGTCCGCGTTCGGCGGCCGGGCGCTGATGATGAATGCGAGGGAAAGTACTGTCGTCAGAAGGACATCCCGCCAATCCTGCAGCGTCGCCATGGCCATGAACAGGTACAGCGCGGCCACCGCGGCCAGCCACAAACTGTCGGCATCACTGAGCGCGACGCACAGCAGAAAGGTGACGACATCCAGAATCAGGTTGAAAATGTCCAGCCGGTCGATGCGCTCCGGCCAGCGCCAGAAGATCGAGACCAGGCTGTAAATCGTGAGAATGACGACGAGGATCAGCCAGGTTCCCGTAGCGACGGCGGTCGAAGCCAGCACCACCCAGAGACAGGCCGCCCCCACCAGCGCCCGCAGAAAACTCAGGTACCGGCGCCACAGATACGGCAGGACGATCTGATCGGAAACCACGGTAGCGAACCTCGGCTACGTCCTATCGGATATAGAGATACAGAGTATGGCTGCGGCCTTCTCCGTCGTCGGGGATATGTTCTTCCTTGTCGGCGGTCCAGCCTTTGAACATGAAGTCGTGCGCGACGATCCGGGTTGTCTTTCTTGAGCTGCTTCTCCAGCATCGGCCGGATCTTCTCGTTCGAGTTCGGTAACAGGTAGACAGTCAGCAGGTTAGCGCTGGAGAAATCCTGCTGGGTGATGTCGCCATTGATGATGTGAGCGTGCTTTTCCAGGCCCAGCGACTTGATGCGGTCCATCGACTGTTTGTACAGATCCTGGTCCAGTTCGACACCTGTCCGCATCGCCTTCGACTGCTGAGCCGCCATGATCACCACGCGCCCGTCGCCGGAGCCGAGATCGAAGATCTTCTCGCCCTTCTTCAGGCCGCCGAACTTCAGCATCCGCTCCACGACGCTCTATCCGGGGTGGGATAGTAGGGCGCCAGTTTCTCCCCCGTGGGCTTGGGAGTGGATTCCTGTGCCGATACTGCCAGCAAGAAGAGAGAGAGAACAAAAGGGAGTCGGCGGATCATGGAAGCTTCTCCTTTGTTGTTATGGTACTTGCTTTCGCGTGGAGCGCGCTGCGCATAGCCCGTTTACTGCGCGACGTACAACCGCACTCGATTGCTGGCTTTACCGCCGACCTCCAGGGCCAGCTCCGAGGATCCGGCGTCAACAAACTCGGGCAGACTGGCACTTCGACGAGATAGTAGCCGATGTAGCCGGGCGCCAGTGTGGCGCGAACCACCTCGAGCGGGCTGCCATCCAATGTGGCTTGCACGCGGGCCACCACACGCGGAGCGTCTTCCAGAGGGGCGGCCATCCCCGGTTGGCCAGTCCGGCTGGACGCGGCCCAGGCCGCTCATGAGAATCTGGACCCGCATACCCGGCCGGGCCGGATGCATGGCGTCCAACTGCACGCCGGAATCCGCATCAATCAGTACGGGCGTGCCGTCCCGGTCGATCAGTACCGCCGGCGCCGTGCTCTGCAGCGGCAGACCGAACACCACCGGCCCTTGCGCTGCGTTTAGAACAAGTTGCAAACTGTCGCCGGTGACTTCGAAGGGCACTTGAATCTGCGACTCGGCCTCGTTCGAAGAAAGAACCGGGACGGAATTCCGGTTGGCGGAAGCCGTGCCGACCCGAGCGCCCAGCACGCTGAGCAAGGCGCCAGGGGCCGCCGCCCGCTGTCCGTAATCGAAGGTATGAACCACGCGCGGCTGGCGCAGCCGGTGCGGCGCCAGGGCGGCATAGACGCCGTAGCCATCCACGGCCGCAATCAGCAGGTTCCCGTCGTCATCCAGGCGTACGTCGCGCACCGCCGCGTCGGGCAGGCCGGCGCTGAGCGGCTGCCACCCGGCGGGCATGGCCGGTGCGCGTAAATCAGCCATTGTGTAGAAGATACCGTGGGAGGTGGCGAGGTAGAGAGCGCCGGTGGAACGCTCCGCCGTCACGCCGTAAGCTGGGCCTTCGGCCAGATTCGCGGAAGGTCGTCCCAGAATCCACCGCCGTTCAAGGTTCTCAGAATCCGGGACGCACCGGCGCTGGACAGCGCCGCCAAGGCAAACGACCGGTCGGCCGGGTCGAGCCAAAGCCGTTCGACGGCGCCCGAGCCGGGCAGCGCCGGGAACAATCGCCAGGACCGGCCCGCGTCCAGGCTGGACCACAGCCGGCCGTCCGATGCGCCGGCGTAGATCGCTTCGCCGTAAGCGCTGGCCGCAGTGATGTTCGCGTTCAAAGCCGTGGAAAGGCTGCGTTTGAGTTCACTTTCCACCGTGGAAGCAGTGTCCCTTACGGGCAGCCAGCCGGAGTTCTGTCCGGGCAACCATTCCAGGTCGCGCTGGCTCTGGTCGGCGCCGGAATCCACCGCGATGCGGAGGCCGCGGCTGCCGGAAGGCGCGGAGAGGATCCGGCGAATCGGCAGGTTGGGCAAGGCCTCGTTTAATCCTTGCCAGGAAAGTCCGGCATCGATGGAGAACCATACGCCGGTCGCGGTAGCCGCCACCAGTCTCTGATCATCGGCGGGATCGACCGCCAGATCCTTCACATCGGAGCCAAGCAGGGACTGGGCCCGGTATTGCGTCAGGTTATGCCAATTTAATCCACCATCTTCAGACCGCCAGGCATGGCGTCCGGTGGCATAAACGACCGCGCGATTGGAGTTGGCCGCGACAAGCCGGGCGGAAATCTCGGGGGCAATTGCGCCTTCAGGACTCGGAGGAAGGGCCGGCGGTTGGGCTGTGTCAGACGTCCACTGCTCCAGATCGGCTGTGGCATACACTCTTCCGTTGGGCAGCCGCACCAGGATACGGCCATCCTGACTGAACCAGATGCGGTCCACGGCGCGCCGCCCGCAGGCGAAGGCAAGCCTAACAATTGGCTGGAGTTGCCGATTCTTCGCCAATCTAGAAGAGAACGGGAAGATTTGAGCGGCGGCGGGCAAGGCCAGAGCAGCACACGCCAGCACCGTAACGGCGGCGGCGGTTCGCTTGGACAGGATTGTGTACCGGCGACCCATGGCCTGCGTCTATTCTACCCTGACTGTAGTATCCACCACTCCTTGCACTAAGTTCACGTACCCTACTGATTTTTCAACAGAATTCGCATTATCGGGCTAGTATATGTCTTACATTGCAATTTTGGTGATAAAGTAGTGTTCTGTGGGTCTGTATGTTCGCTCGTGAGTGGGTGAACTTCGGCAGGCTCATCACGGCGTTACTGCTGGCGGCCCTTTCTCTGCCTGTTCTCACCGCGCAATCCCTCTTCCAGACCAGATCCCGCCGCCAAGGCCATCACTGTACAAGGCAGTGTGTCCCTGGTGCGGGAAAACGGAGCTGGGGCCGGTCAACATGGGCGATTGATCCAGGCGCGCCAGGTGATCGTGGATGGGTCCGGACGGATATACGCGGCGTTCCGCGTGTCTGACGGCAGCACGTTCGAAGTCTTCCCCAACTCCCGTGTGACATTCCGGGCGAACCCCGGGAACTGGCGCGACATGGTCGATGTCTGGCTGGGTCGCATCCGGGTTCACATCCAGAAACTGGGCGGGCAGCCCAATCGAAAACAAGGTCCACACCCCGACAGCGGTCATCTCGGTCCGCGGTACGATTTTTGACATTAGTGTAGAAGACGACGACGAGACCACGCGGGTTGCCGTGGAAGAGGGTCTGGTCGCCGTGGAACACCGGTTGATGCCGCGCGATGGCGATCCGCGCCTGGTCGCCGCGGGCGAAGAACTGGTGGTCTACCGGAATGCGCCGCTGGCCGCCGAGAGGCGGATCGACCGCGGCCGCATGATGCAGTACGTCGCCGACGCCATCTATCAGATCCTGCTGCGGACGCCGCGCCTGGGCGGCGGCAGCACGGGTGGAGTGCCCGGTGGTGGAACAACTCCGCCCCCGACCTCCGGTGGTGGTGTCCCTGGTGACACCGGCGCGACTCCTCCGCCTCCGCCCCCGCCGCCTCCCCCGCCGCCAGGCGATTAGCCTCGCTTATTCCCACGCCAGCAGGCGGCTCCAGCTAAACTGTGTGTAGAGTGTCTCACGGCATAATCACGCTGCTACTTGCGCTCCAGGCTGCCGCTCCCATTCCGAGCATTGCACCGGATTGGGATTTGAAGCCGAAAGTGCAAAAGATGGCCCGGAGGTCGAGAAACTCCGGCCGGTGCTGGTGCAATTACAACCGGAGAAGTGGACGGCCGCCGGCGCGCCCGCAGCCTATGAGAAGCAGTATCAGGATTGCCTGACGGCGATCGGATACGTGCAGAACACCGCCGCTCGACTGGCGGAACAACCGGCCAAACTTTCGCTGGCCGTGGAGACGCTGGTGCGCCTGGAAGGACTGGTCCAGATGGCGTCCAGCGTGAGTCAGGCAGTACGGCGGTATCAGAATCCGGCGATTGCCGACCTTCTGGATGGCGAGATCAGCGCGGCCGGCGCCAGCAGGGACTGGCTGCGGCAGCATGTCTCCGATCTATCCATACTGCGGGAAAAGGAGCTATCCGTGGCCGAACAAGAGGCACAGAAGTGCCGCGCACAGACGCTGCACCAGGGGAGCCGGAAGTGAGTCCGCAGACCCCGACAGCGACGGCGGCGAAGACGCTTGTCTGCAACATTTGCCGGGAGCCCTCCCAACGCATCTGTGTCTGGTGCACCAAGGACACGTGCAACAATCATTTGTGCGCGAAATGCGGCCGCTGCAGCGACTGCTGTGAGTGCGAACAGATCAGGGAGCGCGGAACCACCGAATCATGAAGAAGCGGATTCTTTGCCTTCACGCTCATCCGGATGATGCGGAGCTGCTGGCTGGAGGCACCCTGGCGCTGCTGGCTGCGCGCGGCCACGAAGTAGTGATTGCGACAATGACCGCGGGCGACTGCGGCTCAGTGGAGTATGGTCCGCAGGAGATCGCACGGATCCGGCAGCGTGAAGCCGCCAACGCGGCGGCCGTCATCGGCGCCGAATACCATTGGGTGGGCTTCAGCGACCTGGCGATCTTTTCCGACGACGGTTCGCGGCGGCGCGTGACAGCGGCTCTGCGGCGTCTGCGTCCGGACATCGTCCTGACCGCCTCGCCGCGCGACTATCATTGCGATCACGAAGCCACTTCGCTGCTGGTGACGGACGCCTGTTTCGGCGCTTCGGCGCCCAATTATCTGACGCAGGCGTATGACCAGTCTCCCGCCCTGCCGGCGATTCCGCATCTTTACTATGTCGATCCGGCGGAAGGAATCGACCGGGAAGGCAACACCATCGCGCCGCAGTTCGCTGTGAACGTGGCTGGAGTGATGGACCAGAAGCGCACGATGCTGGAAGCGCACGAGAGCCAGCGCGCCTGGCTGCGCAAGCAGCATGGCATGGACGACTTCGTCGCGACGATGGAGGCCTGGTGCCGGTCGCGCGGAGCGCTGGCGGGGGTCGAATTCGCCGAAGGGTTCCGCCAGTACGGAGGCCACGCCTACCCGCGCACTCCACTGCTGCAGGAACTGCTAGCCGACCTTGTGCTGCCCGTGCGGCGCTGACACGGCGTCGTTCGCGGCCCGGTTGATCCACAACCAGAACGAGTAGCCCACCAGCGGGATCAAGGTAGCGCCCAGAAACGCCGCATCCCACAACCGCGCATCCATGAGGCGTCCAAACCAAGGCATCGAGAGCGCAACAAACGCTGACCAGGAACCGGCGCCCAGGCCTGCAATCAACCCGGCATTCGCCGTAGTGAAGATGTGCGTGGCATAGCTGATGGTGACAATGACGTTTCCGCCCGCCACGAACATGGTCCAGAAGAGGATGAACAGGAAGAGCGGGAAGGACTCGACCCGGGCGCAGGCGGCGAGGGGCAGGGTCATCACCAGGGCGGCCAGGGTGAGGCCGCGGTAGACCGGCATGGGGTCTGGCCGGTTGCGCCGCAGGCGGTCGGCGAACCAGCCCCAGAGAAAGTACCCGCATTCCCAACCGAGCGGCGGAATCCAAAGAACGTGGCCGATCTCGACCTGCGATTTGCCCAGCGCGCGGGAAAAGTAAATGGGCGACTGGTAAAGGACGAAGGCCAGGGGCAGGCAGCCCAGCGCATAGGAGGACATGAAGCTCCAGAGACGCAGGTCGGTCCAATTCATCGCGGGCCGCGGCGCGGTGGACGTGGTGTGCGGAGTGGAGTCAACCGGCCCGGGATGAGCCGCACGGAGTTCGGGCCGGCGGCTGATGAGCAGCCAGGCGGCCAGCCAGAGGGCTCCGACGAAGCCCGTGAAGAGAAACGCGGCCCGCCAGCCAAAGGCCTGGTAGATGGGCGTGACGATCAGCGGGGTGAGGACGGCCCCCAGGGATCCTCCGCTATAAGCGAGGGCCACGCCGCGGGAACGCAGCCGGTCCGGCAGCGTCTGAACGACGGTGCGCAGGCCTCCGGGAAAGGTCGCTCCCTCACCGAATCCCAATGCCGCGCGGGCGACGGCAAAGCCAAGAAACCCGGATACATACGCATGCGCGGTGGAAGACAGCGTCCAAAATGAGACGGCAACCAGCATGCCTGTGCGCACACCCCAACGGTCGAGCCAGCGGCCCCACAGCGGGTTGCCGAGCATATAGGCGACCGAGAAAGAGGAGATGATCCAGCCGTACTGTTCGGCCGATAGGCGGTTGTCGCTCAGGATGGTGGGCGCAAGCAAAGCGAGCGTGTTGCGGTCGATGTAACTGATCAGCGAGACCAGGAGCATGGACGTAGCGGGCACCCAGCGTCGCCAGGACGTCGAAGACATTCCCCGTAGTGTATCGACTCGTCGCATCGCAGCGCCGGTTTATCCGGTGATTCGCCGTTTCGTCCGATTGCCGGGCTGCCGCGCGGCCCCTGGCTTCACACTGAACGCATGAAGAAAGCACTGTGGCTGGCCATCGCGGCGGGTTCATTTACTCTAGGCCTGATGACGGCGCCGGGCCGCGGTCAGGATACGAAGCAGGAGACGAAGAAGGTTCGGTTCGACCACATCGTCCGGAACGACTTCTTCGCCGGGCTTACCGGGGATAAGGAGGCCTTCGCGCGCGCCATGAAAGCCGCCGAGGACACACTGAAGGAAGATCCAAATCACGCCGAGGCGCTGGTGTGGCATGGTGCCGGATTGTTCGCGCAGTCCGGGCGCGCGTTCCAGAGTGGAGACATCCAGCGCGGGCAGGAGATGTGGGCGAAGGGCCTGGCCGAGATGGACGAGGCAGTGAGGCTGCGGCCGGACACACCGGCGACGCGGATCCCCAGAGGCTCGTCGATGCTGACGGCGTCGCGATTTGTACCGGAAGACCGGCGGCCCGCCCTGCTGGAGCGAGCGGTCGCGGATTTCTCCCATATGTACGAGTTGCAGAAGGGCTCCCTGGACAAGCTGGGCACCCACCCGCGCGGGGAATTGCTGATGGGTCTGGCCGACGGCTACGACCGTAGCGGTGACAAGGAGAAATCGAAGGCGCTGCTGACCAAGGTGGTGAACGAGATGGGCGATTCCGTATACGGACAGCGCGCGAAGAAATGGCTGGAGACCGGCGATCTGCCGCCGATGCAGCGCAACTGTATCGGCTGCCACACCACCGGGCACTGACGGGCGGCGTGAGTACACTGGAGTTCTGAGATGCAGTGGGTTTATTCCGACAAACCGGGCCTGACCTGGCGGCATGTGGGCATGGTGCTGCTGTTCAACGCCGCCATCGGCTTCGTTCTGTGCCTCTTGAACTTCGCCTACAATCCTCAGGCCCGCAACTCGGATTTCGGTCTGTACCTGCTTGCCAACATGATCTACGCGCAGCTCATCGGCTGCACGGCCGCATTTACGATCCCATGGCTGGCCGTTCGCATCTGGCGGCTGCCCAAAGTGGCGATGTGGATGGTGTACCTGGTCGCACTGATCGCGGTGGCCGCCGTCGGCACAATGCTGGCCGTGGGCGGACTGCTAGTGGCCGGCATCATCGGTGCGGGTCAGTTCTGGCCTCAATTCGTGGGCAGCGTGCGCACCGCCACGCTCATTACGATCATCGTGGGCATCGCCAGTTTCGTCATCGAAACCCTGCGCCACCGGGTGGAGCACACCACGCTGGAATTGAAGACAGCAGCAACTGGAGCGCGAACGGGCGCAGAAGCTGGTGCTGGAGGCCCGGCTGAGTTCGCTGCAGTCGCCGACTGCAGCCGCACTTCCTTTTCAACACGATCAACTCGATTCTGTCGATGATCCGCGACGAACCGAAAGGCGCCGAGGAGATGCTGCAGCGCCTGGCGCGGCTGCTGCGCTATGCACTGGATTCGCAGGAGCGCAGCACGGTCTCGCTGGGGGACGAGATGAAGCTGGTCAGCGACTATCTGGAGATCGAACGAACCCGCTTCGGCCAGCGGCTCACCTTCTCCATCGATATGGACCATGAGGCGATGAACTGCGAATTGCCGCCCTATGCGTTGCAGACGCTGGTGGAGAATTCGATGAAGTACGCTGTCGCGCCGAAGCGGGAGGGTGGGCGGATCGGCATTGCCCGTCCAGCGCGAGAACGGCTGGCTGGAGATCACCGTGCAGGATGACGGACCCGGGTTCAGTCGCGACGACGTCCGCGAGGGGCATGGCCTGGACACGCTGGAAAAGCGCGTGGCACTGCTCTACGGCGAGTCCGGGGTGCTTTCCATTGAGGGAAATCGCGTACGGCCGCGGTTACCCGTGGGGGTGCCGGCGGTGAGTCTGCGAGTCTATCTGGTCGACGATGAAGAACTGGCGGTGCGCCGTCTGGATCGCATGCTGCGCGAGACAGGCCGGGTGGAAATCGTCGGCAGTTCCACCGATTCGGTCCGGGCCCAGCAGGAGATCGAACTGCTGGCGCCGGACGCCCTCTTCCTGGATATCCAGATGCCGGGCATGACGGGCTTTGATCTGCTGGCCAGCCTGAGCTTCCAGCCCCTGGTTGTGTTCGCGACGGCCTATGACCAGTACGCACTGCGGGCGTTTGAAGTGCAATTCGCTCGACTACCTGTTGAAACCAGTGGAGGAGGCGAACTCGACCGGGCGTTAGGGAAACTGGAACGGCTGGCCGGCGGCGAAATGCCGCGGCCGGCCCTGAAGTCGCTGATCGAACAGGTGCAGGCCGCCTTGCAGGGCCAGGCGAAGCAGGAAGGGCTGCAGCTCATCCCCTCGCGCATCGGGGGAACGCGTCCATTTCATTGAACTGACTCGAATCACCCACTTCTTCGCCGAAGACAAACTCACCTGATGCGGCCACGGCCGAGAAAAAGACCTGGGTGGTGGACCGGACCATCGCCGAACTGGAACAGAAGCTGGACGCGCGGCAGTTTGTGCGGGTGCCCACCGGTCCACGCTGGTGCGAATCTCAGCTTCGCCGATGAGCTGTACCCCTGGTTCGGCGGAAAGATGATTCTGCGGCTGAAGGACCCCGAGGAAGACCGAGATCACCGTCGCGCGGGATCGCTTGAAAGACCTGAAGGACCGGCTCGGAACCGAGGGCGCGGCCTACTCGGGCCGCGGCGCCGGCGGCAGATTCGAGGAGTTCGCTGACGGTAACGAACTCAAACCCGCCTCCACCCACTTGGGGAGCAGCACGGCGAGTGATTCCAAGGTGGAATCGATATTGGCCGGTGGGTGAGTTCCCGGCCGTCGTGAAGCAGTAGGATGGCCGCGCCGGGCTGGGCGGTGGTCTCGATCGGCGGCCACATCGGCCCCGGAGAGCCGCCAGTCGCAGGCGAGCGCCGTCCACATCACACCTAACAGGTGCAGGCGCTTCTGCGCCGCACGGAGCCCGAACCAGCGAGCCCCGAAGGTGGGCCGTGGAGAAGGTGGGAGTTATCCTACGGTCTCTACGATCGCCTGCGGCGCCCGTCCTCCAACTGATCGTAAATAAACTGCGAAGACCGTAGATAGAGGGCGGGGTGGGAATCGGTGTGATTGCCGATTTCGTGCCCGTCGTCGACATAACGCTGGGCCACGCGGGGCAGGCGGCGCACGTGGTGGCCACACTGGAAGTAGGTCGCGCGGGCGCGTGCTCGTACAGCAGGCTGAGGAGGTCGGGGGTGGATTCGCTGGTCCGTCGTCGAAGGTAGAGTGATGCCCGCCGGTTGGCGGGTCCTTTCCGAGACGGAAGGTCCGAACAACTGCGCGGAACGGCCGCGCACACCGTAGGCGGTGAGGCCGGCCGCCGCCAGACCCGCGTGCTGACGACTTCTAAAACCATTGATGGGGAGTGTATCAAAACAGGGTCATGCGCCGGCGGACGACCAGCGCTGGCTATGATCTCCGGTTATACCCAGGTTTCTCTGGCTGGTGATTCAAACCGGAAGAACGACCACGGGCCGGGAATGCAGGGGAAACGGTCGAGCAGGCGGAGAGATTGATGTTGATGCCGAAGCCGGGACGGGTTAGGTCAAGCTCCAGCACGCCCTTACGGATGGGCAGGGGTCTCGGCGAGGATCTCCTCGGCCAGCGGGGAAGCGGGTACATTCCGGGCTGTGTAGAGGAGCGGTAGCAGGGGTATTCCAGCGACGGCACAACCGTCGGGCCAGCAGACGCCCAGATGGGCGGCGGCGAGGATCTCGAAGAACGCGCCCAGGAATGAAGCGAAAGAGAGCCCGGCACGCGCCACCATGCGCAGCAGGCGCCGGCCCAGGTCACCACCTGGCACACCAGGTCAGCCTGGACGAGCCACGCTGCGAGTGGCGATGAGATCGTCGAAGCCGGCCTCGTTGGGCTCGTGTTCGCCCGTGGCCAGTGATCGGCGGCATCGAGGTCCCGCAGGCGCCCGTAGGCGGCGTGATCGGCGGGCGGCAGTGGTTCTTCCAGCCAGGTGACCTGCATGCGGCCCATTTCACGGGCCAGGTGGTATGTTCTCCTCGCTGTAGCTGAGGTCGCCCATGCGCCACCATGTGTGAGCGTCGACCATGATTTCGAAGCCGGGACCGGTCGCCTCCCGGATGCGGCGGATGGTCTCCAGATCGGACTCGGGTCCCAGGGCGGCGGAACTGTAAGCGGAGAAGCCGTGGGCGGCAAACTGAGCAGCTTCATCGGCATAGCCCTGCGGGCTCTGGTACATGCCGGCGCTGGCGTAGAGGCGGATTTCGTCGCGAACGCGGCCGCCCAGCAGGTCGCAGATGGGGACGTCGAAGCTGGCGGCGGTGAGGTCGAACAAGGCGATTTCGACGGCGTCGTAGTAAACGCCGCGAGACAGCCGTGGGCTACCGGGCTGCTGGTGGAAGAGGATCCGCAGGACGTCGGGGTCGAGCAGGCTGCGGCCGGTGAGAAACGGGCGATGAAATCACGAATTCCGGCCAGGGCCTCCTCATGGGCGGGACCTGGGCGTAGCCTTTCAAACCGCGTTCGCCCTCGACGCAATCGACATGGCGTCGCGTTTGACGATGGTGCGTTCGCCTCCGGTGGAGGGAAGGACGAGGGGCTCCGACAGCGGCGAGGACAGCAGGAAGGCCTGCACGAACGAATCTGCATTCGACCTTCAGGGTTCCGCAAGGGGAGGGAAGTCAACTGACAACGTGGCTGAAAAGGGCCGGCGCTGGTCATGCGTCCGGCCCTGAGGATTGCGTACCCAAGACGGGTAACACTTGGAGAAGAAATTTCAGCCCAGGAGCCCGCCGTGTCCAAGGCAGGCGATTTCCCGGCCAGCCGGAGACCCGGTAGCGGGCCAGCATCGGGAACAAGATTGACGACGTTCCGCTGGCGGAGCGGAAACAGCCGGGCGCCGACGACCGGAACATCGTCCTTATACCCGAGCAGAGGTAGATCGCCGGGCTCCACCGGGGCCAGAAAGCGTTCGAGGTGGCAGCCGCTGTCGAGCATGGCGCGGCCGATGACGTCATCGGGACCTGGCCGGCGCGGTGGTGGAGCAACCCAGAGGATGGTGGTCGGCTTGGCGCAGCAGGTGGCCGAGAGCTTTGGACACGGCCGCCTCTCTTCACAGGCCAGGGAGAAGCGGCAGCTCAGGCCAAACTGATCCAGACGCTGGCGCATGACGCTTTCGAACAACTGGCGCGCGGTCACCGGAGCACGGGTCGGTGTAATAGGATGGACGGCGGGGTCGCGGACGGACGCACCTGGAGGATGGGGCCGCGTTCATTGAGGATGGAGAGCACGGCGTCCAGTTGTTGCTCGGTGACGGCAAGGGGGAGCCTTTCACCGTGGCGACGCGGTCGCCGGCGTGGACGAAGCCGAAGTTCTGGGTGGTGGCGATGACTACGCTGGCGGTGCAGTTGATCTGCTTCAACAGTTCGTCGTCCACCAGGACGCTGGACGTCTCGGCTGGGCAATGAGATTCGCACGCCCGCCGGCGGCCAGGCGGATCTCCAGCGATTCCAGCCGATGAGCGAGCTCACCTGAGCCACGGCATCGTCTTCGCCCACTTCGCCCTCGTCGAGTTCGGTCACCCACACTTTGCGCATGCCTTCGGTTTCCAGCAGGCGCACATCTTCTTCATTGATCAGATGGCCTTGGCCAGCAGCTTTTGCTGCGGGCGAAAGATGGCGCAGCAGCAGGACTCTGCTGTTGGTTCTTGTACGTCGATGGTCTGGCGCGCATGGGACTCCTATGCCAGGGAGACTTCAGTCTGGAATTTCGCAGCGCGCAGGTGACCGGTTTGGCTCACCCGGCTGCGCTCTTCACAGGAGTAGTGCGCGGCAGGCGAAGAATCTCTCCGCCGAATATTCGGATAAAGTATCAGTTCTGCCGAAAAACGGGAATCTGAATGAGGGTCTCTTCCACCACCGTGCGGCTGATGGAGGGGAGGGACGTTTCCGGCTTCAGGGCCTTAAAGACGGCGATTTCGTCACAGGCCTGGAACTTGGGGCAGCGCAGGCAGTCCTTCCAGGCCTTGAGCGGGAGCTCGCCGCGATCCACCTCGTGGTAGCCCATTTTGTCGAAGAAGCGCGGGACGTATGTGAAAGCAAACAAAGCGTCCAGCTCGTATTCCCGGGCCTCGTTCTCGAGTGCATCCATCAAAGCGCGGCCGGCTCCGGTGCCCTTCGACTCCGGCAGGACGGCGAGGGAGCGGACCTCGGCCATGGTGGGGCCGTAGAAGTGCAGCGCGGCGCAACCCAGCAGGCGGTTGCCGTCGTAAAGAACGGTGAAATCGCGGATGCCTTCCGAGAGTTCAAATTCGTTCCGCGGCAGCATAATGCCCTGCCGCGCGTAGTCATTTATGAGCTTCAATATGGCGGGAATATCCACCATTCTGGCTTTGCGGAGAGTCATTGTTGAGCCTCCTTCACGATCCGGGTGCCCAGCACCTCGCCATTCAACAGACGCTCGATCACACGTGGCGCGGAGCCAGGCGCGATGATGACCTCGCCAACGCCCTGCGCCAGTGCGGCGCAGGCGGAGTTCAGCTTGGCCTGCATGCCTCCCGTGGCCACACCCTGGCTGATCAGTTCGCGGCAGCCGGCGACGTCCAAAACCGGCAGTGTCGTGCCGTCGCCGGCCCTGACGCCGTCGACATCGGTCAGGAAGAGGAGACGGGCGGCTTCGTAGCCGGCCGCACAGGCCACGGCCATCTGATCGGCGTTCACGTTGTAGATTCCGCCCAGCCGGTCGCCGGCCACACAGGCGACCACGGGGATAAAACCGTGTTCCACAAGGGCATTCAGGACGGCTGGGTTCGTTTGGATGATCTCGCCCACGGCGCCCAGTTCCGGATTCAGTTGGCGGGCTTCTGCGAGCACGCCGTCGATGCCGCTCAGGCCCACGGCCGGCGCGCCGGCCGCCACGAGCGACGAGACCAGTTCCTTGTTGACGCTGCCGGCGAAGACCTTCAGGACGGCGTCGATGACGTCGGGAGAAGTCACCCGCAGGCCGTTCACGAAGCGGCTTTCGACGCCGCGCTCGGCCAGGAAGCGGGTCATCTGCTTGCCGCCGCCATGGACGACAACCGATTCCACTCCGGTGGCGGGCAGGGCCGCGATCTGGGCCGCGAGTCCGGCGCGGGAGTCCGCGTTGTCCAGCAGTGTACCGCCGAGCTTGATGAGAACTCTCATAGCAGTCCCTCGGTTTCCGGGAACCCGAGCATCAGGTTCATGTTTTGAACGGCCTGGCCGGCAGCGCCCTTGCCGAGATTGTCGATGCAGGAGACCACGATGGCGCGGCCGGTGGCCGGGTCCAGCTTGACGCCGATGTCGCAGAAATTGGTGCGGTTGACGCCGCGCAGGTCCGGCATGGCGCCCACGGGGTAGAGCCGCACGAAGGGCTCGTTGCGATAAGCGTTCACGTAGACGTCCAGCAGCTCGGCGGAGGAGGCCAGCCCCTTGGCCCGGAAGTAGATAGTCTCCAGGATACCGCGGTGGATGGGGATCAGCTGCGCGGTGAAGCTGAAATCCGCTTCCTGGATGCCGGAGTTCATCAGGACTTCGGGCACGTGGCGGTGGTCGAGCAGGGAGTAGGCCGAGTAGTTCTCGGTGACTTCGGAGAAGGCGGTTTTGAGACTGGCTTTGCGGCCGGCGCCGCTGACGCCGCTCTTGGCGTCGCAGACGATACCGCGGGTCAGGTCGATCACGCCGGCTTGGATCAGCGGGCGAAGGGCCAGATTCGCGGCCGTCGGGTAACAGCCGGGGTTCGAAAGCAGGCGGGCCTGGGGCACACTTGCCCGATGGAACTCGGGCAGGCCATAAACCGCTTCGCGCAGGAGTTCCGCCTGGGTGTGGTCGGATTTATACCAGTGCTTGTAGTTCTCGGGGGTGACCAGGCGGAAGGCGCCGCTCAGGTCCACCACGCGGATATTCGCGGAGATGAACGCGGCCGCCAGTTCCATGGAAACTTCGGGTGGAGTGGCCAGAAAGACGATCTGGATGCCGGCGGCGGAGGCGGCTTCGGCGGTACACGGGATGCGCTGGGGCCCGGAGTGGCCGAGGGGCTGGGGCTCCGGCGTCGAATCGGCGCGATGCTCCAGCAGCCACGGGGTCACGCCGCTGTGCGCCGTGAGGATCCGTTCCAATTCCATTCCGCTGTAGCCGCGGAACCCGACAATACCGACATTCGTGGTCATGAGTCTATCCTGGCCTCGGCGATGGTTAATTATGCATCGCTATGTATAAATATACCAAAACCGGCAACAGGCATGGAGAGGCATGCCTACAGGACAGGTAAGCACAGAATCAGTCCAGGTCGGGGTTCAGGGTGAGGAACTCGACGCGAACGGTGTGGTGATAGTAGTCGAGGCCGGGCCCGGAGAAGGTAAGGCGGCTGAATTTGGGATTCGCGGAAGGGCGGCCGTCGAAGTAGTTGGCGGCGGCCGGCAGATTGGCAGGCAAGTGGCTGACGGGCAGTAGAGTCCCCAGGGAGTCAGCCATGACGCGGTAAGTCGACTCTCCGTCCGGAGCGGGGCTGAGGGTCATCCGGATCTCCGGGACATGGTAGAGCAGTTTGGCCAGCTTCCCGAAAGTCGTCAGTTCCAGTTCGAGACGGGCGAAGACGGGCTGGCCGGCCTGCGGAATGGCGACGCGCTGGGTGATGTCGACGGATTGCGTCTGAAGCGGTTGGAGGTGGGCGGCGCGCCGGGTGGCCCTGCGGCGCAGCAGGAGGTGCCGCGGTTGGACTACTTCAGGCTCATAGGACTGGAACAGGGCGTGCATCGTGGCCGGATTACCGGCCAGCGGGTGGTGGCTGTCCACGGAGAACCAGTCGAGCAGCACCTTGTCGGGACCTTGCTGGGTAAGCCAATCGGCATTGAGGTGATCGAGCTTGCTGGTGCACTGATAACCCTGGGGCACCGGCAATGGCACGAAGTTCAGGTTGTACCAGGCGGCCTGGATCAGGACCGGGCTGACGATGGTGACGCTGTGCCGGCCAATCGCCTGGAGGATGGGAGGTTCGAGGGGAAAGTCGCGCCCGTAGGCAGGTAGCGGCTCGTGCGCCAACTGCTGACGGGTTCTAGAGAGTTGGATGACTCCGGCGATGGCGCGCGCGTTGCTCCAGCCGGTCACGTCGTCGAGATACGTCCAACCAAGACGCCATTGGACAGATTGAATGGAGACAAGCACCATCAGCATGAGCAGGATGGGCAGGTTCCTGTTGAACCGCCAGGAGTCCAGGAAAAGCAGCAGGAGTCCCAGGGCAAGGAAGGCGAGGCAAAAGAAGTTGATGACGTGGACATCCTGCCGGACGAAGCCATGTTTCACGGCCACCAGGATTGGGCCAGCCAGGGGCAACGCGAGAATCCACTGTTTCTGTCTGGCGAACCACGCCATCACGAACAGCCCGGCGAGACAGCCGAAGACGGCCGCGGCGCGGAGTTCTCATCCCAGGGGCCGTCGTTGGCAAGCAGGATACTGTAGTCGGAGGCGATATCCACCAGTCCCTGCAAGTATTGACCGATCATCCAGTTGCCGGTGCTGAGGCGATAGGCGAGCAAGGTCAGAAGGGGTACCAGCAGGGCGGCCAGCCCGCCGGCGATGGCCGTGCGGCGCCATTCGCGGCGCAGCGCCAGGGCCGCAAGAATCCCCCCTACGACCGCAGCCGCCATGGCCAGGCCCGTCCCCTTGATCAGCACGATGGGCGGGATGAACAGCAGCAAAAGGACGTAGCGTCTCCAAAGAAAGGGCCGCAGCAGGAGGAGTCCGGCCAGTATAAAAATGGCCAGCAGGAGCAGGCATTCGGCGCCACCGAAGTTGAAGTGAAACAACGGCGCGGCCAGAGCGGTGCAGGCGGTGAACGCGGCCAGATTCCGGACGGGCAGGTCCTCCAGAAAACAGAGGTCAGCCAGTACCCAGAGCAACACCAGCCAGACCAGACCCTGGGCGATGAGGCCTTGGGTCAGATTCGACCCGAGGTCGAACGGCTGGAACAGGTAGCCAAGGGGTCCGGTGGTCCAAAGGATCTCGACTCCGAAGCGCAGGTTCCCCAGCGCCGCCAGGTTCATGGCGTAGACCCAGGAGGAATCCAGGACGTTCTCGTGAAAGAGCGAGAAGTAGCGCAGCGGGCACAGCAGGAGCCCGAGCAGGAGGAAGACCAGCACGCGTGGCAGCGATCGTATGTTGTCAGGCAGCGTCAAGTGGGAGGAAGCCCCTGCGAATTCTCGTACTTCCAGCTATCGACGGAAGACGGAGCGGGCCTTTAGGCCGGGGTCCTGAATGGAGCGAACCAACCCTTTATTTCTGTTCCGAGACGCTGCGGTCGGCCAGTTCGCCCAGGATGGGCAGGCGGAAGTTGTCGCCCTGATTGGTCTTCACCATCATGAAGATCCAGGGAACTCTCGAAGACCACGGCCTTGAGGGCTTTGGCGATGTAGCGGGGTGCTTCGATGGAGTAGGAGAAGGGGGCGAACCCCAGTCTACGAAGAGCCAGAGAACAAAGAGGTAGAGACCTTGGAAGGCGTGGAAGCGAACCTCGCAGTCTCCTGGAAGCGATCCGAGGCGAGGATGATAATGGAGACGATCCAGCCTGCCACAGGGATGTAGCACATCAGGGCAGTGTTACGGGGCGTCAGGTTCTTCAGGAAGTCGTTGGCGGGATTGTGTGGGGGAGGGGGCGGAGCAGCGGAAGGGCGCGCCGTGGAGTCGGTTGCGCCGTCGGTCTTCCCGGCGGGCGCCTCAGGACGCGCAAAAGATATCGGCCGGGCTGGACTTCCGTGCCGTACTGTGTGCGGAAGGGGCATTGCTGACTTCCCCGTAGTTTACTACGACGATTCAACGCGTTCTGTTCCCTATGATAGGATCACGCCATGCGCTGGACGCTTGTCTTCCTCATGGCCGGAGCATTGTCGCTGCCGGCGGCGAACCGCAAAAACCTGGCATTGATCGACACCGAGGGCGGGCAGGCGACGCTGCTGGTGACGCCGTCGGGCCAGTCGGTGCTGGTGGATGCCGGCTGGCCCGCAGACGCCGGGATTCCGACCGGATCATTGCCGCGGCGAAGAAAGCCGGTCTGACGAAGATCGACTACCTGATTGTCACCCACTACCACCTGGATCACGTGGGCGGCGTTCCGGAACTGGCAGCCAAGTTCCCGGTGGGCACGGTGGTGGATCACGGCGCCAATGTCGAGACAGGCCGCTGTGCCGATACCCTGAACGCGGGTTATCAGAAAGTAATCTCGGCGGGGGCAAAGAGGCTGTCGGTGAAACCGGGCGACGTACTGCCGTTGAAAGAGCTGCGGGTGGAAGTGGTTACGGCCAATGGCGAGCGGATTCCCAAGGCGCTGAAAGGCGGCGGCCAGAAGAACGCCGTCTGTGCGACGGAGCAGCGCAAGGCGGACGATCCGTCGGAGAATGCTCGCTCCATCGGCGTACTGATGACGTTTGGGAAGTTCCGGTTCGTCGACCTCGGCGATCTGACCTGGAACAAGGTACTGGATGCCGCCTGCCCGGAACATCTGATCAGGTGCTGTTCGGATTCTATCGTGTTTCCCGATGGCCTTAGCAATACGTAACGTCAGGTATTACACACA
>JASGIE010000093.1:0-42548 GCA_049841055.1 Paludibaculum sp.
GCCTCGGGGCGCGCCTCCCGGGCCGAGTGATTCACCAGATCGGCCATATAGCTGGACCGCACGAAGGGTCCGGCAAACACCTTTTTGAACCCGATCGACTCGCCATAGGCCTGCCAACGCTCATAGCGCTCCGGCGGCACATGCTCCGCCACTTCCGCATTGCGGCGCGTCGGCTGCAGGTACTGCCCGATGGTCGCTACATCGGCGTGCGCTCCGCGCAGGTCCCGCAGCAGCCCGTTGACCTCTTCTTCCGACTCGCCCAGTCCCACCATCAGACCCGACTTCGTCAGCACATCGGCCCGGTACTGCCGTGCAAAGCCCAAGACGTCCAGCGACTGCTGGTAATTCGCCTGCGGCCGGATCCGCCGGTACAGCCGCGCAATCGTCTCCATGTTGTGATTGAAGACGTGCGGACCGGCGTCCAGCACGCGCGCCACGGCGTCCAGGTCGCCGCAGAAATCCGGCGTCAGCACCTCCACGGTCGCCTCGGGCAGCGCCTCGCGCACCCTGCGCACCGTCTCCGCAAAGTGATGCGAACCACCGTCGGCCAGGTCGTCCCGGTTCACGCTCGTGATGACCACATAGCGCAGGCCCATCTGGGCCGCCATGCGCGCCACGTTCGCCGGCTCCATCGGATCGATGGGCATCTCCTGCTTCTCCGGCGAGCCCTTGGGCACCGAGCAGAACGTACAGCCCCGCGTACAGATGTTGCCCAGGATCATGAATGTCGCCGCGCCGCGGTGGAAGCATTCGTGAATGTTCGGGCAGCGCGCCGACTCGCACACCGTGTGCAGGTTGTGCCCGCGCAGGTCGTTCTTCAGCAGCTGCACCGAGTGGAAGTGCGTATCCGGCTTGCGGAGAAACTCCGGCAGCCGCAGGCGCTGCTTCTTGGGCCGTGGGTCCAGTTGGACGAGAGAATCCATCAATATTTCACGACGTACGGAGATTTGACACCCAGTTCAATCAGTTTCACTCGCGCATTCGCGACCGACTCGTTGCTGCCCAGCGGTCCGATGATCACCCGGAACAGCTCGCTCGATTTCGGGGAAGGCGTGACATAGCCGCGCAGGCCCGTCTTGCCGACAATCGCGCCCAGCATCGACTCCGCCTCGGCCCGGCGCGTGGCCGCGGCCTGCAGGTAAGTGCCGCCCGGCGGCGTCTGCGTATAGCCGCCCTGCGCCGCCCGCACCGGTTCCGGTTTCGGGGCTTCCTTCCTGGCGGACTCCTTCTTGAGCGTTTCCTTCTTCGGCGCGGGCGGAGGCTCCACCTGTTTCTGGGGCACCGGTTCCGGCGTCCGCTCGACGGGCGGCTCGGCCTGCTTCTCCACGGGTTTCTCCGCCGTGTCCGGTTCGGTGGCGGTGGGGATCGTATCCTTCTGCGGATTCGGCGCGTCGACCGACAGGGGTGGTTTGTCCGCCTGCTTGTTCTGCGCCACCGTAGTGCCCGCGCCGGTACTGCGGCCGGCCAGGAACCCCATGGTAAAGAAGACACCCAGCAACACGATCACAATGAACAAAACGCTAAGCAGTTGTTTGTTACCGAGGATCAGTTCGAACTCGCCGTCGTCTCTGGCTGCCATAACCTAACCGCCGTCTCCCTAAAACATCCATCCGGCAAAATGTTGCGCCAACGTTCGCGCACGATGCCTTATTGTCGAGAATACCCCCCAACGGCCGGCTGGCACAACCGCCCATCCCGCCAACCCGCTATCCTGTCCGGTATGGAAGGCGTGCGTTTCACCTGCCAGCCCGGCTGTACCCGCTGCTGCGATATGGAAGGCTATGTCTATATAACGGAACAGGATCTCAAGAACGCCGCCCGCCACATCGGCCTCACCCCGGCCGAGTTCGAGAAGAAGTACGTCTACCGGACCCGCCACCTGCTGCGCCTGCGCAAACCACGCGACCGCCAGTGCCACTTCCTCCTCCACGGCGGCTGCTCCATCCACGAGAGCAAACCCACCCAGTGCCGCCTCTTCCCCTTCTGGCCGGAGCTGCTCGAAACCCGCCAGGCCTGGGAGAAAACCGGCCGCCGCTGCCCCGGCATCGGCAAGGGCCGCCTGATCCAAATCGGAACAGCCCATGAAACCGCTTCCGAAATGAAACTCGCCTATCCCTCCATGTACGAGGACTAAGCGTTATTTCCAATCCCATCCCAACGCATTCATTCTAAAGGCCCGATTCTCCTAAAATCCCTCTCTCTCCGGCCGATATGCTCTTGGCCACACATCTGCATGGGCACCACCATCATGCTACCGGCCATCACCTCTCGCCTGGAAAGCTACATGGACCTGCTGGCCGATCGCCAGAAGCTCGTGGCGGCCAACCTGGCGAATCTCGACACCCCCGGCTATCGCACCAAGGATCTCGACTTCCAGTTCGAGTTCCTCTCCCAGTCCCCCGGCGGCGCGCCCAATGTGATCGAACCCACCGGCCTCACCATGAAGAACGACGGCAACAATGTGAGCCTCGACCGCGAATCGCGTCTGCTGGCCGAAAACGCCTTGCGCTTCAATGTCGCCACCAACCTGCTGCGTAACGAGCTCCGCACCGTCCGCAAAGCCATCGACGAGGGCAAGGGCGCATGAGCCTCTTCAACCTCCTCTCCGTCAGCGCCTCCGGCATGGCCGCCCAGCGTGCCCGCGCCGAGGTCATCGTCGAGAACCTGGCCAACTCCGAAACGACCCGCACGCCCGAAGGCGGCCCCTATCGCCGCAAGGACGTCGTCTTTGAATCCGAAGCCCAGGGCTCGCCATTTTCCGCGGTCTTCCAGACCGAAATGTCGGCCGGCTCCATGGGCGTCGGCGTCTCCCAGATCGTCGAGGACAGCCGCCCGCCGGACCTCCGCTACCAGCCCGGCCACCCTCATGCCGACGCCCGCGGCTACGTGGCCTTCCCGCACATGAGTCCCGCCGAGGAGATGGTCGACCTCATGGGCGCCACCCGCGGCTACCAAGCCAATGTCGCCGCGATCTCCGCCGTCAAGGATATGGTCTCCAAATCCATCGACCTGATGAAGTGATGCGCCTATGACGATCCCGCCCATTTCCCCCATTCATCTGCCGCCCGGCATCGGCCAGATCCGCGTGCAGGCGCCCGGCGGCGGCGAATCCTTCCGTGCCGTCATGAACGGCGCCGTCGAGGCCGTCAACACCATACAGAACGAGGCGCACGCCAGCATGGAGAGTTTTCTGAACGGAGAAGGGCAGGACCTGCACAAGGTCGCCCTCGACCAGCAGAGGGCCGGCATCGCCTTCGACCTGTTCCTTCAGGTCCGCAACAAGATGGTCTCGGCTTACCAGGAAGTGATGCGCATGCAGGTCTGAGTGACCGCGGGTGCCAGAAGAGATGGGTCAGTTCAAGCAAATCCTCGCCGGTCTGACGCTGCGCCAGCGGATCATTATCCTGGTGGCCACCGCCGCTGTCGTGGCCGGCATCGTGTTCGGCATCCATTGGAATAAGGAGCGCGACCTGCGCCCGCTGTTCACCGAGGTGAGTGCCGAAGACTCCGGCGCGCTGGTCGAGCGCCTGAAGGCCGCCAATGTCCCTTACAAGGTAGCCGACAACGGCACGATCCTCGTCCCTTCGGCCCGCGTAGCGGAACTCCGCATCGAGATGGCCGCCGCCGGATTGCCGCGCACTGGCCGGCTCGGTTTCGAACTCTTTGATAAGACCAACCTCGGCACCACGGACTTCGCCGAGCATGTGAACTTCCGCCGAGCCCTGGAGGGCGAATTGGAGCGCAGCGTCATCGCCCTGGCTGAAGTCGACCGCGCGCGGGTCCATGTCACCTTCGCCAAGGAGTCGGTCTTCGCCGAAAACCGCCAGCCCGCCAAGGCCAGCGTCATGCTGCGTCTGCGGCCCGGCGCCCGTCTTTCGGCCGCGAACGTCGTTGCGATCCAGCATCTTACGTCCAGCGCGGTGGAAGGCCTGATGCCCGAATCGGTCTCCGTCCTGGACATGAGCGGCAACCTGCTCAGCAAGCCGCATCGTGACGCCGATTCGGAGACCGGCAACTCCAGCGCCATGCTCGAGTTCCGGCAAGGGCTGGAGCGCGACTATCTGGCCAAGATCCGCTCGACACTGGATCCGCTGCTGGGGCCCGAGAAATACCGCGCCGGCATCAGCCTGGAGTGCGACTTCACCAGCGGCGAGCAGAGCGAGGAGGTCTTCGACCCCAATCGTTCTGTCATGCTCACCTCCCAGAAGACCGAGGATGCCAGCGGCCTCGCGGCGACGGCCGGCGTACCCGGGGCCGCTTCCAATCTGCCCCGACCCATCCCGCGTGCCGGCAGCTCCGGCGGCGGCGTCTCGCGCAAGACGGAGAACGTCTCCTACCAGACCAGCCGGACCATCAAACATCTGAAGCTGCCGCTCGGCACCGTCAAGCGGCTCTCCGTCTCGATCCTGCTCGACCAGGCGCTGCGTTGGGAGGGGAGCGGACCCAAGGCCCGGCGCGTCCTCGAGCCTCTCTCACCGGAAACCCTGAAAGTCGTGAAGGATGTCGTGGCCGGCACCGTCGGCTTCCAGGCGGAACGGGGCGACGCGCTGCTGGTGGAAACGCTGCCCTTCGAAGCCACACTCGCGGTGCCTCCACCCGAGGCGCCGCCGGTCCGTCAGGCTCCGTCCGCCGGCCCCGGCGGATTCAGCCTGCCTGCCTGGATGAAACCGCTGCTCGACAAGGCCCCCTGGCCCGTCTGGCTGGGCGCCGCCGTGGCCCTGTTGATCGTCATCGGCGTGGTCATCTTTATCGTCACGCGCGGATTGATCCGGAGACGGCGTCCGCCGGAACCGGAGATTGAGCCCGGAGCTCCCCAACTTGCCGAGGGAGCGAAACCGGAGGAGAAGGACTTCGAGCAGAAGGCGCTGGCCGTCATGGCGGATAACCAGTTGGAACAGGAACGTCTGGACCGCGAGGCCCTGCTCTCCCTGCAGTTGCCCCCGCAGACCAAAAAGGCCGAGGTGCTTAAGAAAGTGATCGCCGAAGAGGCGAAGAAGGACCCGGCGGCGGTCGCGCAACTCCTGCGCACCTGGCTGTCGGAGCAGCGCTCATGATCACCAACATGACCCCCGATAAGGACGCCGCCGCCCCGAAGTACTCGGGCGCGCAGAAGGCCGCCGTCCTCATGCTCACCCTGGGCGATCAGTTGGGCGGCGAAGTCCTCAAGCATATGGAAGAGGATGAGGTCGCCGATATCGGCAAGGAACTCGCCCGCATCCCCACCATCACGGCCGAGGACGCGGAGGCGATTCTGGAAGAGTTCTACCAGATGTCGATGGCGCACGATTACGTCCTGAAAGGTGGCATCGACTACGCCCGCAAGATCCTCGTCAACGCCTTCGGCGCCGAGACCGCCAAGAAGATCCTCGATCGCCTGGTGAAGATGCTCGGTCACGAGGCCGCCAGCTTCGACGCCCTCCAGAAGGCCGACCCGCAGCAGCTCGCCAAGTTCATTCACAGCGAGCATCCGCAGACGATTGCCCTCATCCTCAGCCATCTGAATCCCTCGCAGGCGGCCGGGCTCCTCTTCTCCCTGCCGGTCGACCTGCGGGCCGACGTCTCCCTGCGCATGGCCAGCCTCGATCAGATCTCACCGGAAATCATTTCCAAGATCGCCATCATCATCGGCCAGAAGCTGAAGGCCCTGGGCGAACTCAGCCGCGAATCCTACGGCGGCGTGCGGGCCGTGGCCGAGATGTTCAACCGTCTCGACTCCTCCTCCAGCAAGGAGATTCTGGACAACATCGAACAGAACGACGCCAACCTGGCCGAGACCATCCGCCACCTGATGTTCGTCTTCGAGGATCTGCTCCTCATCGACCAGAACGGGATCAAGGAGGTGCTGGGCCGCATCGACCGCAAGATCCTCACCATCGCCTTGAAGGGCACCAGCGAGCAGTTGAAGAATCACTTCCTGCAAAGCATGTCCCAGCGCGGCGCCGAGATGATGCGCGAAGACATGGATGCGCTGGGGCCGGTCAAGATCAAGGAGGTCGAAGCCTCCCAGCAGCAGATCATCTCGATCGTGCGGCAGTTGGAGACCGAAGGCGTCCTCAGCCTGAAGGGCACCGTCGGCGAACAGTATGTCGTCTAGAGCCATGGCCTCGAAAATCCGGCCCGCCAACGCCGAACTCGTCCTGCCCGTGCTCGAGTGGCCGCGTGTGGGCGACCCCGTCAACCGGCCCGAGCCCACTCCGGGGCGTCCGCAGGAACCGTCGGCGCAGCCGGCGCAGTCGGCCGAGCGGCAGAAGGCGGAGATTCAGAAGATGGTCGATCAGCAGGTTCAGGCCCGTCTGCAGGCCGAACGGCAGGAGTCGTTCCGGCAGGGCGAGGCCGCCGGCAGGCAGAAGGCCGCCGCGGAGACGGAGGCTTTGGTCGAACGGATGGCCCGCTCCATCGAGGAGACCGCCGGGATGAAAGGCCGGCTCCGGCGTCAGGCCGAACGGGATGTCGTGGCCCTGGCGCTCGCCATGGCCCGGCGCGTTCTGCGGCGCCAGATCGTCATTGATGAAGAGGCGCTGCTCGGTCTGGTGAAGGCCGCGTTTGAGAACGTCTCGTTGCGCGAAGTCACCGAGGTCCGGGTCCATCCCCAGTTTGCCGCTAGACTTCAGGGGCATCTCAGTCGCATCGGAGCCCCCAAGCGATCCGCATCCAGGGCGACGCGGGTCTGGAGATCGGCGGCGTGGTTGTGGAAACAGGGCAGGGCAGTCTCGATGCCTCCATCGACACTCAGATGGACGAGATCGCCCGGGGACTCTCCGATGCCCTCACTTTACGGGAGGGCGCGGCATGAGCGCCTCCTGGCTCGACATGGCCCGCCTGGAGCGTGCCATCACCAACAGCAAACCCGTGCGATCCATCGGCACCGTCACCCGGACCGTCGGCCTGCTGGTGGAATCGCGCGGGCCCGCTGTCGGCGTCGGTGAATTCTGCGAGATCCTGACCCGGGCCGGTACGCAAATCCGTACTCAGGTGATCGGATTCAGGGACGGCCAGGTCCTCTCGATGCCCCTCGAAGAGGTCGCCGGCCTCCAGTTGGGCGACACGATCGTCGCCCGCGCCGGCGAGTCGCGAGTCGCGGTCTCGCCCGGTCTCATCGGCCGGGTATTGGACGGCTTCGGCCGGCCCATGGACGGCGGCCCGCCGGTCGAACCCGAGGCCTGGTACGACATCTATGCCGCCCCGCCCGGTCCCCTGGAACGGGAATCGATTACCGATCCGCTGGTCACCGGCATCCGGGCCCTGGACGGCTTCCTCACCTGCGGCCGCGGACAGCGTGTCGGCATCTTCGGCGGCAGCGGAGTCGGCAAGAGCACTCTATTAGGAAGTCTGATCCGCCACCACAATGCGGACGTCGCCGTGCTGGCCCTGGTAGGAGAGCGCAATCGCGAGGTCCGCGACTTCATCGAACACGAGATCGGGCCGGAGGGGATGAAGAAGACCGTCCTGGTCGTAGCGACTTCAGACCGGCCGTCGCCACTCCGGGTCCGGGCCTGCTTCCTGGCCCTGGCCGTCGCCGAGTACTTCCGGGACCAGGGCAAGGACGTCCTCCTCATCGCCGACTCCGTCACGCGGCTCGCCATGGCCCAGCGCGAGATCGGGTTGGCCGCCGGCGAGCCGCCCAGCCAGAAGGGGTACACCCCCAGCGTCTTCCAGATGCTGCCCCGGGTTTTCGAGCGGGCCGGCCGGTTCCGCCACGGTTCCATCACCGCCTTCTTCACCGTGCTGGTGGAAGGCGACGACATGAACGAGCCGATCGCGGATGCGGTTCGTGGCATTCTCGATGGACATATAGTGCTATCCCGCGCTTTGGGGCAGAAGGGCCACTACCCGGCGATCGATGTCCTGCAATCCGTCTCCCGCCTGGCCTCCCGCGTCGCCGATGGTGAGCAGAAGGAGGCGGCCAACCGGCTGCGGGAGACACTCGCCCTGCTCCAGTCGTCCGAGGATCTCATTCGCATCGGGGCGTATATCAGCGGCAGCAATGCGCAGCTCGATTCGGCCATCGCCCGCCAGAAGGAAATCCAGGAGTTCCTCCGCCAGAAACCAGAGGATCACACACCCATCGCGGAGACCGTGCAACGCATGAGACGGCTGGTCACTGGAGGTAATCCATAACATGAAGAAGTTCGTGTTTCCTCTTGAAAAATTGCGTATGTTCCGGCAATCGGCCCTCGATCAGCAGCTCATCGCACTGGAGAGTGCCCTGGCGGAGGCACGGGATCTGGAGGAGCGCCGCGCGGCGCTCGAGCAGGAGGAGGAGCAGGCGACCCGCGCAGTGCGTGGTCTGAAGGTGGTGCCCGTCCAGGAACTCGTTGCATTGGAAGCATTTCGGCACTGGACTGAAAGGCAATTGTTAAAGTTACAGGCGGATGCGTTGCGCGTCGAGGAGAAGATCCAGCAGCGGCGCGAGGCCGTGGTCGCCGCACAGATTGAAGTGGAATCCCTGACCACCCTGCGGGATCGGCGCCTGCGTGACTGGCGCGCCGAAGTGGACCGGGAGACCGAAGCCACTGTAGCGGAGCTGGTGGTGGCCCGCTGGGGCCGCAACGAACGCTAACCCGGATCCGGTCAGGATCCGCTCAGGCCGGAGTTGAGGAACTTCAGGAACTCCTGGGGATCCTTGGTCAGGCCGGCATAGGAGCCTTTGGGCTGCTGCTCGGCGTCAAAGATCGCATAGTAAGGAATCGCGACAGTCTTGAAGAGATTGTCCTGCCGCTGCTGGTTCTGCTCGCTGGCGGCGTCCGTCCCGTCGGTATAGAGCTCGACGAGTACAAAATTACCGAGCGCCTCGGCGATCTCCGGGCGGGGGAACATGTTCGCCTTCATCCAATGACAGTTCGTGCAGGCGTATCCGGTAAAAGCTACCAGCACCTTCTTGCTCTCGGCCTTTGCCTTGGCAATGGCGCCATCAAAGTCAGTTTTTCAACCACTTGGCGGAAGTAGTCCAGTGGCACTTGAAGCGGAGCCCTCAGGCGGAGCCGGAATGTAAGCCTCCAGTTCGCCCAGGCGGCCGCCGGTCATTCCGGGGATCAGGCTCAGCGCAAAACCGAGTAACGCGACCCCGACCAGCAGCCGCGCAGGGGTTACATCTTCGTCCGCGCGTGATTCCTTCCATTCTCAGGAAACCCAGCAGGTACACACCGGGCAGGGCAAACAAGACGACCCACAGGGCCAGAAACCGTTCACGGGTCAGCAGGTTCCGACTGCAGCACCTGGTCGACGTTCGACAGGTACTTCAAGCCCAAGCGAGGATGACAAAAACCCATGACCGACTTTCACGCGCGCCATCCACCGCCCGACTTCGGGCATCTTCTTTAGGAACGACGGGAAAAGGGCCAGCACGAAGAACGGCAGGGCGAGGCCTGTTGCGAAGACATCATGCCGAGCGTTGGCTGCATCTTGTCTCCCTAACTGAGGCGGCGAGCAAAGTACCCACGAATGGCCCGACGCAAGCGAAAGAGGTCAGCGAAAGTCAACCCCATCAGCAGCGTTCCAACGATAGCCTCCCTGGTCTGGACGCGGTATTCAACTTCGTCAGCAGTCCGGACGGGCAGCGTGATCTCAAAAGCCCTAACATGCTCAACGCCAGCGCAAAGAAAACAATGCGGAGATCAGCCCGTTTACCCAGGGGTTCGAGCCATCTGAACCACGCCGAACGGCCCGACCAGCGGCCGTCAGGCGAAAATCCCAGCAGGGTGAATAGAACAACGATTCCCAGGCAGAAATAGCGCCTGCTTAAAGACCTGTTACGCGCGGCTGCGGCCTCCCTGACTGGCCCAGGAAGAACGACATCGTAATGGGGATCATCGGAAACACGCAGGGCGTGAAGATCGCGGCCAGTCCGAACCCGAACGCCAGCAGGAGAAACGTCCTAGTCCTGTTTCTGGCGCGCCGGCGGGAGCCGCGGGTGCCGGAGGGGCTGCCGCCGCGGGCGCCGGATGACGGATCAGATAGCCGTAACCCTGGGAATCGCTGCTTCACACGGCAGCGTCCAGCGTCTCCACCGTCGCCGTGGCCGTCACCTTCTGCTCGGCGGCAGGCAAAGCTTATCGTTACAGGCCTGGTAGCGGACATTGACGGCCCAATCCTTTGCCGCCTCCGGTTTCAGCTTCAAGCGCAGATAGAAGACGGTCTCGCCTTCATACATCTCCGTCTCCGCGTCCAAGCTTGAGTCGAACTTCTTGACCGGTCGGCGGCTGAAACACTTCCACGTTCTCGCCCACCGCTTCATCGATCTTCGCCGTAGTCGCGATCGGAGGCCGGGGTGTGGTCATCGAATAGACGTGCCAGCCCTCTTCGGCGCGCGCGGTCAATTGAACGATGGTTGTATCGCCGGATTTGGCAGCCGCCGCTGTCCACTGGATCGGGTCCTGCTTTTGCGCCACGGCGGCGCCGCAGAGGAGAAACCGGAAGTAGCGCCAGTCTGCGCATAAGAATTTCAATCTCCAGAGGCAGCCGCCGGTGAGGCGGCCGAGTCAAGTTCCTCTTCGATTCGTTGGTTAATGCCACCCGCGGCATATTCATCCGCCACCCGGATTGCGTTCTTGATGGCGTTTGCGTTGGAGCGGCCGTGGCAGATGATTGTCACCCCGCGTACGCCCAGGAGCGGTGCGCCGCCGTATTCGGAATAATCCATACGGCGTTTGAAATCGGTAAACGCATTTTTTGCAAGCGCGGCGCCAATCTTGCGTGTCAACGAAGCGTCCAGCGACTCTTTCAGCATCTGCTTGATCACGTCCACGATGCCTTCACTCACTTTTAAGGCTACATTCCCGATGAAACCGTCGCAGACAATCACGTCGGCATGCCCGGTATAAAGATCGCGTCCTTCGACATTGCCGATGAAGTTCAGCGGCAGCGCCTTCAGGAAGCGGGCAACGCTTGCTTGGTGAGATCGTTGCCTTTGTGCTCTTCTTCGCCGATGGATAGCAGCCCTACTCGTGGATTCCGGGTGTGAAAAATCACACGTGAGTAAACCTCGCCCATGACGGCAAACTGCGCGAGCATCTCGGGCGTGCAGTCGACATTAGCGCCGACGTCGACCATTACGGCCGGCTTGCCCTTGAGGGTAGGAAAGGCGGACGCAAGCGCGGGACGGTCCACGCCGGGGATCACGCGCAGCACCATCTTCGCCGTGGCCATGACCGCGCCGGTATTTCCGGCCGACACCATGCCATGTGCTTCGCCATCGCGGACCAGACGGGAAGCGACACGCATACTGGAGTCCCGTTTGGTGCGGAGCGCCTTGGCCGGGTTGTCCTCCATCGTGACCACCTCAGTGGCGTTCACAATCCGGATGGGGAACTTCTTCCAGCCGTCGAACTTCTTCAGTTCGTCCTGGAGGACCTGCTCCTTCCCAACCAGTAAAATGTTAACGTCCTGGGTGCTGGCAGCCTGAACGGCGCCGCTCACTTCGGGGACGGGGGCGTGATCGCCCCCCATGGCGTCGACAGCGATGGTGATCATTCAATCGACAACGCAGGTAGAACGGTGAGGAGAGCCGGAGGCTACTCCTGCACCACTTCAATCACTTCCCGGGTCTTGTACCAACCGCAGTGGGGGCAGGCACGGTGGGCAGTTTCATTTCGTGGCACTTCGGGCACGCGCTCAGGCCCGCGGCCTTCAGGGAGTCGTGCGTGCGGCGCGCGGACGTACGGCGCTTGGAGTGGCGTCGCTTCGGATTCGGCATGGCTTCCTTCCTCTGGAGGCTATCCGTCTGGACGAAAAGCCAGAATCGGATGAAAGAGAATAAGACCCTTACAGTATAAGGGATCGAAGCTTGCCCTGTCATCCCATGGAGCCTGTAGGGGAACAGATTGCGCTGTCTCGAAATCACCGCCCCGTTCCGCCCGGCTCGTCCTGTTTTAGCGATAGGATGTCACCATGCTGTACGCCTGTCTGCTCGCCGCCCTTCTGACTACTTCATTTGTACAAGCACCCCCGGCGGAAGACCGTTTCGCCGCCGTGCGCTTCCTGGAGGGCCGCTGGAAGGGCACCGCCACCGGAGAACCGGGCCGCGGCGTCAGCGAACGGGATCACTGTTTCGAAATGAAGGGCCGCTACCTTTCCGTAAAGAATAAATCCACATGGGAGGTAGTGAAAGGGAAGACCGAGCCGGAGATTCACGAGGACTGGGGGCTGTTCAGCTACGACCGCAATCTGAAGACGGTGGTGCTGCGCCAGTTCCACATCGAAGGATTCGTGAACGAGTACCGCCTGACCGCCAGCGAGCCGGACCGCCGCGAGTTCACCACCGTCCAAATCGAGAACCTGCCGCCCGGCTTCCGGGCCAGAGAGGTCTACCGGATCGTCTCGAAGGACGAGTTCATCGAGTCGTTCTCGATCGCCGAACCGGGCAAGGACTTCCAGCCGTCTTCGGAGACGCGGTTCCGGCGGGAGGGTGCAGCGACGAAGTAAGGCCGCCTGGGCCACCAGTCTGGCACTTTCCGCGTTTGAGCGGGGTCTATCAGCGGCAGACTACTTGAACGGCGGGCCGCCACGCGTCGGCAGCACGGAAGGGAATAAGCATGACCTCACCTCGAAACCGTCGGATCTGGATCGGCCTGGGCGCGGCGGTTGCATTATTGCTCTTTGTTCCAACCGTACCCGGGTGCTCCTGGCGTTACGTCCTCTGGTCGATTCGCAGCAAATCGGCAGACCCGCTTTTCCAGTTTGAAAAAGACGGGAAGGCGGGATACATGGATGCCAAAGGAAAAGTAATCATCCCTCCCACACTGAAGGGTGTCGGTGGATTTGGCGGAGAGTTCCACGAGGGACTGCTGGCTGTAAAGGACGAAGTGGGTTATCGCTACATGGACCAGTCGGGCGCCGCGGCATTTCGAGTGGATTCGTGGTCTGCGCACGACTTTTCCGAAGGGCTGGCTGCCGTTGCGCAAATGACCGGACCTTCCCGGCGATCCCATTGGGGCTTCATCGATCGCACGGGCCGTTTTGTCATCGAGCCGAAGTACTTCTATGTATCGAGCTTTTCTGAGGGATTGGCATTGGTGTCCGTGGGGGGCAAATATGGGTCCACTGGCTACATCGATCAGTTCGGAAACTTCGCGGTTCTCCAACTTTGACCTACGCCTCTAGTTTCCACGAGGGTTTGGCCGTGGCCGTTGTTGACGGGCCCTGCCTGAACGTCACGGCTGGATCCTGCAGCGGACCCAGGTTCCGGCCGGCGCGCGCTCAATGCTTAGTCGCCGACTGCAAGTTTCGCTTCATCGATCGGACCGGCCGGCCGGTTTCGGAGCTGCGCTTTGACGACGCTCAGGCCTTTTCCGAGGGGCTCGCGGCGGTCCAGATTGACACAGTATGGGGTTACGTCGACGAAATCAGGCCGGATCGCTATCGAGCCGCGTTTCAAGTACGCCGGGAGCTATTCCCAGGGAATGGCCGCGGTCAATTTGGATGGAAAATGGGGCTACATTGATCGTTTCGGGCACAATTGTGATTCCGCCCCGCTTCGACTCGGTTGCTGCCTTCTCGGACGGACGCGCGCTGGTCTACGAAAAACCGGTGGACCAGGATGGCTTCTACCGATTCATCGATACGAGCGGTGCGCCTGCCTTTCCCGCTACCTACAAATTCTGCAGAGTGAGTTTCACATTCGGATTGGCGGCGGTGGAGTTGCCGCGCACAGAGAAAGCCGGCCGGCAAGCCGCCTGGATCGACACTGCGGGCCGCATCGTTTACCAGTTCCCCCTGAAGTGAGCTTTTCACTGATACCGAATATCCAGCCCGGTCTTTTAAACAGGCGGCGAAGAGCGGTAGCTGCCCTCCTTTCCTGGAACCCGAGTCGCCTTGCGCACATCTCCACAAGTGAGATCGCGGCTGCTGCCCAGAGGAGCCCTTCTACTGCTTTTCCGGGTCCCAGACCCCCTCACCCCCCTCCCTCAGCGCCCCTTGCGCCCACTCTTCTCCCAGATCTTCCAACATCCTAACTAATTGAAAAATATAGAGGCTTTCGGTCCCTCTCCGCCCGAGTACTCACCGTACCGGGATTCCGTGACCCCCGTACAGTGTTCCTGGGATAGGCCCAGGACGCCTACACCCCTACCCTGGGAAGGAAGGAGGCAAGACTGCATGGCGGACTTCTATCAAACTGGATTGGTTCCTACGCTACACAGCCTGCGGCGAGACGCGGCGCACCGATCTGGGACGCTGAGTTGAACCGGCTGGGCCGCGAAAAGTCGATCGGCCTCGTTTTGCCGGCCCTCTACTCCGAGTTTGAAACGCCGGCGATGCACGGCATTCTCGACCAGCTCCAGCGCGTCAACTGGCTGCGGCGCATCGTCCTGGTCCTTTCGCGCGCCGAGGAAGAACAGTATGAGCAGGTGCGCCGCCTGTTTGAGCGCCTGCCCGTCGAATCCACCGTCCTCTGGCTCGATAGCGAGCCCATTCAGGATTTCCTGCGCACCTCGGAAGAAGCCGGCCTGCATGTTCAGAGCCCAGGCAAAGGCCAGGCCTGCTGGCTCGGTACCGGTTACCTGCTGGCCAAAGGCGACTGCGACGTCATCGCCTTCCAGGATTGCGACATCAAGACTTATCACCGCCACATGCTGTCCCGGCTGGTTTATCCGCTCGTCGCCGAGGACTGCCAGTTCGAATTCGCAAAGGCTTTTTACCCGCGCTTCACCGCTCAGTTGAACGGCCGCGTCACCCGCCTGTTCCTCACTCCTCTGGTGCGCGCGCTCCAGGATGCCGGCATCCACAGCGGATTCCTGCGCTTCCTGGACAGCTTCCGCTACGGCCTGGCCGGCGAGATCGCCATGACCAAGGCTTTGGCGAAGAACCTCCGGGTCTCACCGGACTGGGGCCTGGAGGTTTCGACTCTCTCCGAGGTCTGGCAGAAGGTGCCCACGATGCGCACCTGCCAGGTGGATCTCACCGATTGCTACGACCACAAGCACCAGGTGCTGTCGCCGACCGACGCCTCGCGCGGCCTGAACAAGATGACGCGCGACATCGCCAAGGCGCTCTTCACGGCCGTCTGCCGCGACGGCTCCGTCATGCAGGACGAGTTGCTGAAGGCCACCCTGCCTCACTCCTATGCGAAGGCAGCCGGCGAGATGGTAACCCGCTACGCGGCCGATGCCTCCTTCAACGGTCTGGACTACGATCTCCACTCCGAGGAGTTCTCGGTAGAGCTCTTCAGCGAGTCGCTGGCCGCCGCCGGCCGCGAGTTTGTCGAGAACCCGATGGGCGTACCGGCTCTGCCGAGCTGGCTGCGCATGGAACATGCGGTGCCAGAGGCGTTTGCCCGGCTCATCACCGCCGCGGAGCGCGATCCGGCCTGGCTGCAAGTAGCTACGGCATAGTCCAAGCCGTCCTGTGTCCACAAGCCAACAAGGGGAGCGAATTTGGCGGATACTGGTTTCACACCGGTCTGACCATGTTCCTCCACTGGCACCCCACGTTTCCCCTCGCCCCGGCGGATCCGGCATGAGCCCGCGCTTTGGATTTGCGCTGATTGCCGGATTTGGTTCGATGATGGTGCTGACCGCGATCCTCGGCTTTTCCCAGATCCGCCGCACCTCCCAGAGCCAGGCGGAACTCATGGCGGCCCAGGAAGTGTACGCGGGCACGGAAGCTCTCCTGTCCCAGATGCGGGCCGACCTGTACAGCATCAATATCGATGTCCGCGACTACCTGCTGGATCGCAATGCCGCCAACGCGGCCGAGCTGAAACAGCAGGTGGTCAGCAGCCGCGAACGCATTCTGAACACCCTCTTCCAGCTCGAAAAGCGGCTGGGCCATTCCGTCGATGCCGACACCCTGGCCAAGCTGCGCGACCAGGTGGAAGACTACATCGCCGTGCTGCGCCCGCCGCTGGAATGGTCGCTGGACGTCAAGAACGCCCTGGCCGGCAGCTACACCCGCAATCTGCTCAAGCAGCGGCACCAGATCACTCAGTTGGCGGCCCGCCTGCAGACCATCAACACGGGCAACCTGCGCCAGGCCGAAGACCGTCTGGAGGAATCGCAGCGCGAGTTCCGCTACTGGCTGCGGCGGCTCACCTACAGCATCCTGTTCCTCAGCGCCCTGGTCGCCGCGCTGAGCGTCTGGTGGATCGTCCGCCTGGAGCGGCGTGCCCGCAACGCCGAGCGGGCCCTGCGCAACCTCTCCCAGAAGCTCGTGCGCGCCCAGGAGGAAGAGCGCAAGGCGCTTTCGCTGGAGTTGCACGATCAGGTGGGTCAGATGCTGACAGCCCTGCGCGTCGAGATCTCCAATCTCGGCCGCATCGGCAATGGCGATCCCGAGAAGTTCCAGACCCACGTACGGCAGGCCAAGGAGGTCGCCGAAGGAGCCATGAAGACCGTGCGCGACCTCGCCATGGGTCTGCGTCCATCGATGCTGGACGATCTCGGCCTCGGCCCCGCCATCGGCTGGCAGGCTCGCGAGTTCTCGCGCGTCAGCGGTGTTCCGGCCAACGTGCAGATCGACGGCGTGCTCGATGGTTTGTCGGAAGCGCAAAAGACCAGCCTGTTCCGCGTCGTGCAGGAGGCGCTGACCAACATCACCCGGCACGCCTCGGCCAGCGAAGTGAACATCCGCATCCGCTCGGAAAAGGACCGCGTGCGGCTGACGGTGAAGGATAACGGCAAAGGGATGGATCTGGCGGCAACCCGGCGGCGTGGCCTGGGTATGCTGGGCATGGAGGAACGCATTCGCGAGATGGACGGCGACCTGCACATTGAATCCGAGCCAGGCCGGGGCACCGAAGTGAAGGCCACCATCCCTAGAAAGAACGCATGAGCAATATTCAAGTCTTGTTGGTGGACGATCACGGCGTGGTCCGCAAGGGATTGCGTTTTCTACTGGAGCAGGAGGCGGATCTGGCCGTGGCCGGGGAAGCCGCCGACGGGCGCGAAGCCGTCCGGCTGGCCAAGGAACTCTCGCCCCAGGTGATTGTCATGGACATCGCCATGCCGCAATTGAACGGCATTGACGCGACCGCCCAGATCGTGAAACAGAACCCGGCCGTCGGCGTGCTCATCCTCTCGATGCACAACGACGAAGCCTACCTGCTGCGGGCCCTGGAATGCGGAGCCCGCGGTTTCCTGCTGAAAGACAACGCCGAAGAGGACCTGGTGCGAGCCATCCGGATCGTCGCCAGCGGCAAGCCGTTCTTCAGCCCGGCCATCGCGCAGGCGCTGCTGGAAGACTATATGCGGAATCTGCAGCAGCGGAACCTGCAAGACAGCTACAGCCTGCTCACCGACCGGGAACGCGAAATCCTGCAACTGCTGGCCGAGGGCCGCTCGAACAAGGACGTGGCCAATCTGCTGGACCTGAGCGTCTATACCGTGGAAACGCACCGCACCCGCATCATGCAGAAACTCAATCTGCACAATACGGCCGAACTGGTGCTCTACGCGGTGCGCAAGAAGATCATCAGCTAGGCCTGCAGCGCCCCTACTCCAGCGCCGCGAGGATGGACGGCAGATACCGGCCGGATCCCACGTGGCGCCCCTTCGGGTGAGCCCCAGGCGCACCATCACCAGGCGATGCATGGGCACGATGATGACGAGCTGGCCCTCATAGCCCTGGAACGAGTACGTCTCGTCCGGCAGGTTGGGCCACTGCCGCTCCGATTCCGATCCGCGGTTGAGCCAGAGGTGGGCGCCGTAACTGCCGTGTGGGGCGATCGGCGCCGGAGTCCGGCTGAACCGGGTCCAGCCCTCCGGCAGGAGACGGTGTCCGCCGGCTACCCCGTCGTCGATAAAAAGCTGCCCCAGGCGGGCCCAGTCGCGAGCCGTGGCGTAGGCGAACGAGGAGCCGACAAACGTGCCGCTGGGATCCACTTCCAACGTCATATGCCGGGCGCCGATGGGTTCGAACAACGCCTGGCGGGGGAAATTCCAGTAGGCGCGCAGGTCGCCGCGGAAGGTGCCGCGGAGAATACGGCTGAGGATATTGGTGGTTCCGCTGGAGTATTGCCAGCGTGTGCCCGGCGCGGCATCCAACGACATGGAGGCGGCGTAGGCTCCGGCATCGGGACGGCGGAAGAGCATCGTGAGCGCGTCGGTGGGCAGAGTGGCGGGCGACTCGCGGAAGGCGAGCCCGCTGGACATCTGCAGCAGGTGCTCGGGCGTAATGGCATGCCGCGGATCCGAGCCGCCGGCCCACTCCGGGACATCGGACGGCCGGTGAATGTCCAGGGCGCCTTGCGCGGCGCGTAACCCGAGCAGGGCATTGGAGATGCTCTTCGCCATCGACCACGAGAGCAGCGGCATGTCACGGTGGAAGCCCGGCGCGTAGCGTTCGGCCACAAACCGGCCATCCTTCATGACGACCAGCGCCCGGGTGCGCAGCGGTGGGCCGCCGGCCGGCTCTTCGAAGGCGAACTCCAGCAGCGCATCGATGTCGCTGGGCGGCAGAGGAGTTTCGGGGGGCGGCGGCGGGGCGAGATCCGGCAGCGGTTGGGCGCGCAGTTCCGTTTCCGTCACGCCCACCAGCAGCGTGCAGCCCAGGCCGGGCCGGTGGATGGCGCGGCGGCTCCAGAAGCCCAGCAGGGTGGCGGAAGCGGAAGCCTCGTCGACGCTAAACCGTTGAAATGGCGCCAGCGGGTTGTTGGGACGCAGGTCCTGGTCGATGACATCCCGGGCGGAGCGTCGGGAGAGAAAGACGTCGGAACACAGAGTCTTGGCGGCGACCGCATTGGCCGTGGCGGCGATGGTGTAAACCACAAAGGCGGCAACCGCCACCAGGGCGATCGCGGCGTACAGGCCGTAACGGCGCACGGGCCCTCTAGGCATGGGCTCGGCCGGCGGGGAACTGCATCGAGAATAGATTATCATTGGGCGCAGTCCGCCGCGGCAAACATTCCCTTCCGTGCGATTTACACCATCAAGGAATTCCGCCGATTTTCCGATAGAGAATTATGTCCCGCGAGCACTTCCCTTTCTTCCGCCAAGCCGGTCCGGCGTAATTCCTGGCGCGGGCTGCTCATCGCTGGAGCAGCCGGTCTGGCCCTGGTCCCCTTGACGCTTTGGGTTCTGCCCTACGCTGTACTTGCTTCCGATCTGGCTCGCGGAGTTCCTACCAACTGCGATGCCGCCTCCACCTGGAACTACCACCGCACGACGGAGATCATGCAGCGGGAGATCAAACAGTACGAGGCGCAAGTCCAGGTGGTGGATAGGGATCCGGCGTTCGACATCGTGAAGGTGAAGACGGCCGGCCGCTCGTTCTGGATTCCCCGTAAGGGCTCAGACCACCAGGGTCCCAGCTCCATTGCTTACCTGCTGGCCGAACATCAGTGGATGGAGCAGGCCAATCCGAAACAGCAGGTGAAGCCGGGCGACACCGTGCTCGATTGCGGCGCGCATGTTGGGGTCTTCACCGATAGCGCCCTGCGGCGCGGCGCTGCCCGCGTGGTGGCATTTGAGATCGATCCCGCCAATCTGGAGTGCCTGCGGCGGAATTTCCCGGACGAAATCGCACGAAAGCGCGTGATTCTTGTGTCGAAGGGCGTCTGGAGCAGCGAAACCTCGATGGATTTCACCATCTCCCAGCAGGATTCGGCCATGAGCACGCTGGTGCTGAAGGTCGCCGGGGCCAAAACGATCTCCGTGCCCCTGACACGCATCGACAAGGCGCTGGATGAGCTGGACATCCACCGTGTGGACTTCATCAAGATGGATATTGAAGGCGCGGAGCGCGAAGCCCTGGCCGGGGCGGCCGCCACGCTGCGCCGCGACAAGCCGATTCTGGCGCTGGATGCCTACCACCGTCCCGACGACCGCGAGGTTCTGCCCAAGGTCATCCGCGCGGCGAATCCGGGTTACGTCCAGACCTGCGGACCGTGTGAGCGCTATGAGGACGCCTACAAGCCGCACGTTTTCTACTTCTTCTAAGACCGGCTCCAGCTTGGATTAGTGCTGTATGCTGCCCACCAGGCCCGCGTCGAACAGGCGCTGATCCATCCGTGTCAGCCGCCGGATCTGGCGGGGCGTCATAACCTTGGTGTGCGGCACCCAGCACAGGTGCTCGGCGATGTACCAGACCGGCTCTTCGTCCGCCATCCACTGCCGGCCGTCAAATCGCGCCAGGTCCACAGGACGGGTGGAATAGGCACGCAGCGTCCGCTCGCCTTGCAGATTGTAGTAGTGCGGGAAGTAAGACAGCACCAGTTCGCGCAGGGTGCGGTAGACCGGCTCCCGGTAGCGCAGGCCCGAATAGTTGGACTTGGCCACGGCGCCCCAGCAGCCGTCCATCTGGTAGAGGGCGAGGACGTGATCGTCGTCGCGTACGGCCTCGAGATCCAGCAGCAGCGCCCGCGCCCCATTCACGCGGAAGGCGGCGGCGGCCAGCAGGGCTCCTTCCATGCAGTGACCGCGCATGTGGCGCAGCACCAGGCGCGGTGGAGAAGCAGGACGGGCCGTCGGGCTCGGTGTTGTAGGCGACCTCCTCGTCCAGGAAGCGCTGCAGGCGGTCGGGCTTCTTCAGACTCCGCAGGGTCCGCAGTTCCCCAGCCGTGAGTTCACTGTGTGGGATCATCTCGGGAGTAGAGTAGCGCATCGAACATATATGGCGAAGATAGCTTTCGATCCCGGGATAACAGAGCGGTTTTCGGGCCGGATCCGGCGGATTATCGATGAGGACGGTTCGTTCAACGTCCGGAGGGTGGGCGGCCGGCTGCGCGATGCCGGCTACTTCCTGTATTTCATGAACCTGAGCTGGCCGGCGTTTCTCGTGCAGGTGCCGCTCGTCTACCTGGGGATCGAGCTGCTGTTCGCGATCCTCTACTACCTGGTGGGCGTCGAGAACCTGTCGGGCGCGCCGCGCAGTTCGCCGATGCAGGCCTTTGCCAGCGCCTTTTTCTTCAGTATTCAGACGTTTACGACCGTGGGCTACGGCCACATCGCGCCCAACAGCCTGCTGGCCAGTTCAGTGGCGGCGGTGGAGGCGATGTCGGGCATCCTCAGCCTGGCCATCGCCACCGGTTTGATCTTCGCCCGGTTTTCGCGGCCATCCGCCCGCATGGCCTTCAGCGAGAGCGCCGTCATCGCTCCCTTTCAGGACGGGCAGGCGCTGATGTTCCGCGTGGCCAACCGGCGGCCCAACGTCCTGCTGGAACTGGAAGCGCGAATCCTGCTCATGACCGTGGAGAACGTGAACGGCGAGCTCAAGCGCCGCTATGCGCCGCTGAACCTGGAGCGGCCCGGAGTCCTCTTCCTGCCATTGGTGTGGACCGTGGTCCACCCCATCACAGAAGACAGCCCGTTGTGGGGCCGAACGCCCGAGGATCTGGAGCGGCTGCAGGCCGAGTTCCTGGTGATGATCAAGGCGTTCGACGACACCTTCAGCCAGACCGTTCACGCGCGGCGCAGTTACCTGGCGGATGAGGTGCGATGGAACATGCGATTTGCGCAGTCGTTCCGGGCCGGGACCGAGGGCGAGCTGGAACTCGACCTCGCCCGGTTGAACGATCAGATTTCGGCGTAAGCGCGCTTACTGAAAACGGCCGCGATAGGCCCACAGGCCCAGGGCCGGATTGGAGATGTAGAAGATCTCTTCGCCGTCGACGTCGTTGAAGCCGTCCTGCAGGCTCTCGGGGTTGTACTTCTGCGTCATCTCGGCCAGGTTGCCGTACTGGTAGTGGACGCTCTCCACTTCCTGCTGGGTCAGGTAGCCGGGGCAGTAGGTGATGCGGAAGCGGCCTTCCGAGGTGCCGTGGATCAGGTGGGCCGCGGCGCTGAGATTGCCGGCGAGGTCGGCGTTGTTCTTCACGGCGTCCAGCACGTCCGGAGTGTTGCGGTATCCGTATTTGCGGATGAGCTTGTCGATAGTGGGATCCTCGCCAAACTCCTTCACACCAGGGGCCAGAACGATCAGGTCACCGCCGGTAGCCAGCGCCATGCGGGTGCGGTAGACGCTCTTGTTGCCCAGCCAGGTGCTGCGGAATTCGCTGGGATCGAGGAAGACCACGGCCTTCCTGATTTCGCGATCCATCATCACGAAATTGACCTTCAGGCTGAGGGCCGATGCCTGCTCGAAGCACTCCACGTCGTCGCCGACATACAGGCCGCGCAGGGCGAGTTGGCCGGCGTTGTTCTTGCCCACGACGGTTTGGACATAAACGATGGGCAAGTGCTTGGCGAAGTGGTCCGAGGCGTAGTTCAGGACGCGGCGGACCGGCGTATCGGCGCGGCCCATGATGCGTTCCATTCCATACACTGCGCCCAGGAAGTGGCTCTTGTTGATGCCCTCGCTGCCGCCGGTGCCGACGAACACGTTCTTGTTGTAGTTCGCCATGCCGATGACTTCGTGGGGGACGACCTGGCCGAGGGATAGGATGAGATCGAAGCCGCCCTCGGCGACGATATTGTCCACCTGGGCGGGCCAGGTGAAGTCGAGCGCGCCTTCGGAAACTTCGCGAATGAAGGACGCGGGCACTTCGCCCAGGGTGGTGATGCCGGTCCGCCAGTCGTGCACCTTAAAGAGGGAGACGGGCATGTCGCCGAACATATGGCCGATCTCGGCCTCGGTCATGGGCGTATGGGTGCCGATGGCGGGCAGCACGGCGGCCAGGCTGTCTCCGTAGTATTCCCAGGCCAGCCGGGTGAGTTCCCCGGCGCGCGAGTGGAAGCGCGTGATGTCGGGCGGCAGGCACAGGACTTTCTTGCGGGGGCCCAGGGCGTCGAGGGCCTGGAAGAGGGCGGTTTTGAGCTCGGCGGGGGTGAATTCCGTGGTCTCCGAGCCGGCGGCGAAGTACAGACTCATGCACCCCTAGTATATGCCCATTGACATTTCAGTCACGCGCCCGGCGGGCGGCTGGCACAATGGAAGCAGGAGCACCGGCTGGCCTTGATCACCACATCCCTGCTGTTGGCTGTGCAGTTGTCCGCCTGCGTCCCGGCCCGCTGGCCGGCGGCGGATGTCGAATCGCTATCGCTGTTGAAGCAGTCGCCCATCAACTGCCTGCTGGTGGATTCCGCCTCCTGGAAGAATGAGTTTGCCTCGGCCGCCAGGGAACAGGGCATCACGGTTCTGGCTACAAAGCAGGAGGGTGCCGCGCTTACCGTGCTGGATGGCCCCGGCGGGACGGTCCTCGTCACTTTGACGACACGAGCCAGGATGCCCATCGATCATCCCGGAGAAGTGCTGGGCACGACGCAGGGTGTCTGGCCGGGTGTGCGGGCCGAGGAGAAGGGCGCGGTGCAGGCACGGCCCAGCAGCGCTCCGTGGGTCGATACGAATGTAGGGTTTCTGCGCTTCACACGGGCGGTGACGCCGCCGGCCACGGCACTGTGGCTGGCCAACACGCCACCGGCGAACAATGTGCTGGGGGCGGAGCGCTACATCCAGGCGGTGGCCGACGCGGCCATGGCCGGCGCGCACTGGGTGGTGGCGCTGGATCCCGGCTACTGGGACCTGCTGCGCAAAGGCGACGAGAAGGCCGTGGCCGGCTGGAAACGCATCAACGCGGTGCTGAAGTTCTATGAAGACCACAAGGACCTCGCGGTGTGGCCGGACTTCAGCGGACTGGCCGTTCTGCAGGACGCCTCGTCCGGCGCGCTGATGTCCGGCAGCATCCTGGACATGATCGCGGCCAAGCATATCCCGGCGCGGGTCGTGACTCCGGAACGGCTGCCGGTTTCGGCTCCGAAGGACGTGCGGCTGCTGCTGAACATCGATCCGTCGGCGCTGTCGCAGGAGCAGAAGGATGCCGTGCGCGGCGTGGCGCGCCAGGGCGCGATGGTGCTGAGCGGTCCTCCGGCCTGGAAGATGGCTATCCCGGAAGGCGATGCCATTACGTTTCCGGAGAGTTCGCTGAAGCAGATGGAAGACATCTGGCGCGAGATCAACGGTGTGATCGGGCGCAGGAATTTTGCCGTGCGCCTGTTCGGCGCGCCCAGCATGCTGTTCGAATCTGAAGGGCGATCCGGCCAGCGGCAAACTGGCGCTGCACCTGGTGAACTACTCCGACTATCCGGTGGAGAACATCACCGTGCACCTGCTGGGCAAGTACAAAACGGCCACGCTGATCACGCCGGCCGGGACGAAGAAACTCGAGATCTACGATGCTGAAGACGAGACGGGCATCGACCTCGACAAGGTGACGGATGTCGCCATCGTGATGCTGGAGATCTCGCAGGTCAACTGAAATCGTTATTTAACCTCGCGGGCCTCCGTCGTTGCATATGATGATTGGAGCCCATGATCCAACGCATCGCCCTACTGGCTCTTACTGTCTCTACGCTTACAGCGGCCGATCTGTCGCAGGCCGTTGTTGTCGCTCCTTCCTCTCTCTCGCCGGTCGAGAAGAAAGCGGCCCAGGTCCTGGTGGAGGAGGTCGCCAAGCGCTCGCGGCTCCAATGGCCTATTGTGGCCGCGCCGACGGCTGGACGGCCCTCCGTCACACTGCGCCGCAATCCGGCCGGCGGACCCGCTGACGGCTTCACCATCCGCACCTCGGGTGCAGCTGTCGAGATTCTGGGGAACGACGAGCGCGGCACGCTTTTCGGCGCCGGACGCCTGTTGCGCGAACTGCGCATGTATCGCGATTCCGTCCAGCTGCCTGACGCCTTTCAGATCACAACCGCGCCCAAATACAAGCTGCGCGGCCACCAGTTGGGCTACCGCCCCAAGACCAACAGCTACGACGCCTGGACCGCGGCCATGTGGGACCAGTACATCCGCGACCTGGCCATCTTCGGCACGAACGCCGTCGAACTGATTCCGCCGCGCTCCGATGACGACGCCGACAGCCCGCACTTCCCCATTCCCCAGATGCCGATGATGGTCGAGATGTCGAGGATCCTCGACTCCTACGGCATGGATGTGTGGGTGTGGTATCCGGCCATGGATCGCGACTACAACGATCCGGCCACGGTGACCAAGGCGATCGACGAGTGGGCCGAAGTCTTTAAGAAACTGCCGCGGCTGGATGCGGTGATGGTGCCGGGCGGCGATCCCGGCCACACCAAGCCGGATGCGCTGATGGCGCTGTTGGAGAAGCAGGCGGCCAGCCTCCGCAAGTACCATCCCAAGGCCCAGATGTGGGTTTCGCCGCAGGGCTTCGACCAGAAGTGGATGGACGAGTTCTATTCGATCCTGGACAAGCAGCCCGCCTGGCTGACCGGCATCGTGCACGGGCCGCAGGTGCGGGTGTCCATCCAGGAACTGCGCCGCCGCGTTCCGGCGCGCTATGGAATCCGCAACTATCCCGACATCACGCACAGCGTGCAGTGCCAGTTCGCCGTGCCCAACTGGGATGCGCCGGAGGCGTTCACGCATGCTCGCGAAGGCATCAACCCCCGGCCTACCGAGATGCGGGCCATCTTCCACGACCAGCAGCCGTCGACCATCGGCTTCCTGACTTATTCGGAAGGCTGCAACGACGACGTCAACAAGATCCTGTGGAGCGAGATGGGCTGGAACCCGGATGTGGATCTCACGACGGCGTTGCGTGAGTATGCACGCTACTTCATCGACGCCCGTTTCGATGAATCGTTCGCCGAAGGCTTGCAGGGGCTGGAGCGGAACTGGCAGGGCGCCCTGGCGACCAGCACCAGTGTCGAGCCCACGTTCAACCTGTTCCAGTCGCTGGAACGGCAGGCCTCACCGGCCGATCTGCTGAACTGGCGCTTCCAGCAGGCGCTCTACCGGGCCTACTACGACGCCTTGAACCGCCGGCGCTGGCTGGCCGAGACGGCGACCGAAGAGTCGGCCATGAACGCCCTGCGAGACTATCCGCGCAGCGGTTCATTGGCCGCGATGGATGCCGCCTCGCGGATCCTGCATGAGCCGGGTGCGGTGTCGCCGCTGCGCCAGCGGGTGTTTGAACTGGCCGAGGCGCTGTACCAGTCGGTCAGGATGCAGTTGAGTGTGGAGCGCTACAAGGCGATCGGCCGGGACCGCGGAGCGACGCTCGACAATATCGACACGCCTTTCAACAACCGCAACTGGCTGGACAAGCGGTTTGCCGCGATCCGCTCAATGCCGGATGAACCCGGCCGGCGCAACGCGCTGCGCGAGATCGTGCAGTGGACGGATCCGGGTCCGGGCGGCTTCTATGACGATCTGGGGAACCCGGCCGCGCAGCCGCACCTGGTCCGGCCCAAGACCTATGAAGAGGATCCAGGTAGCCTGCTGTCGCCTCGCAATGCCTTCGCGCGGACCTCTGCCCCTGGTGTCGACTGGCGTATCTCAACAATGAGCCACGCCGAAGTGATGTACGACGGCCCCATGGAGATGCTCTATCCTCACCTCGACCCCACGGCCAGCTATAAGGTGCGGATCATCTATGGCGGTGAAGTGTCGGCCAGCCGCATTCTGAGGTTGACGGCCAATGGCAGTTTCGAGCTGCATCCGTTCCGCAAGATCGAGAACGTCACCGAGCCGGTGGAGTTCGAGATTCCGAAGCAGGCGACGGCCGGCGGCTCGCTGCGGCTGCGCTGGGAGAAAACGCCCGGCCTGCCCGGCAACGGCCGCGGGACGCAGGTGGCGGAGGTGTGGCTCATCCGGCAACCGTAAGCGGGATAATGAAGGCAATGTTCATCGTTCATGTGCATGTCCACGTCAAGCCCGAGAGCGTTGACGCGTTTCGTCAGGCCAGTCTCGAAAATGCGAAGAACAGCGTCCAGGAGCCCGGCATCGCGCGTTTCGATGTCCTCCAGCAGCAGGACGACCCGACGCGTTTCATGCTGGTCGAGGTTTATCGCGACACCGCGGCCGCGGCCGCTCACAAGGAGACGGCACACTACGCCACCTGGCGGGATGCCGTCGCCGGAATGATGGCCGAACCGCGCTCCAGCGTGAAGTATGCAAATTGCTTCCCTGGAGATGACGGCTGGTGAGGCGCCATGCGCTTTGACATTGCCACGGCCCGCCGCATCGTCTTTGGGGCGGGGTCGCTGCGGGAAGTGGCCCCGGCCGCGAAGTCGATGGGGGCTCGGGCGCTGCTGGTAAGCGGCCGAACGCCGCGCCATGCCGCGCGCCTGGTGGCGGAACTGCATGCGGCGGGAGTGGGTGCTGCGCATTTCCCGATTGATGGAGAACCGACGCTGGAAGTGGTCACGGCCGGAGTGGCCGCGGCCAAACGGGACCGGTGCAACTTCGTGATCGCGTGTGGCGGCGGCAGTTCCATCGACGCCGGCAAGGCGATCGCCGCGCTGCTGACGAATCCGGGCGAGCTGCTCGAATATCTGGAAGTCGTGGGGCAGGGAAAGGCGTTGCCCAATCCTTCGGCTCCGTTTATTGCTGTGCCGACGACCGCCGGAACGGGGAGCGAAGTGACCCGCAATGCCGTGCTGGCCTCGCCGGCTCATCGCGTGAAGGCGAGCCTGCGCAGTCCGCATATGCTGCCCGCGCTGGCGGTAGTCGATCCGGAACTGACTCTGGATCTGCCTGCCGAGGTGACGGCGTGTACGGGGCTGGATGCTCTGACGCAGTTGCTGGAACCGTTGACGTCCATCCGGGCGAATCCGGTGTGCGATGCCTGGGCTCGGGATGGACTGCGTCACGCCAAGGCGCTGCGCAATGCCTACGACAACGGCAAGGATCTGGAGTCGCGTACGTCGATGGCGTACGCCAGCCTGCTGGGCGGGCTCTGTCTGGCCAATGCCGGGCTGGGCGCGGTGCATGGGTTCGCGGCTCCGATTGGCGGGATGTTTCCGGCTCCGCATGGGGCGGTGTGCGCGGCTCTGCTGCCGCATTGCACGGGCACGAACCTGGCGGCGCTCCGTTCGCGGCAAGCCGATAGCCCGGCCCTGGCTCGCTATGACGAGGCGGCGCGGATCCTCATTGGCGACCAGGCTAAGGCCGATGACCTCGTACCTTGGCTGATGGCATTGACGAAGGATCTGGGGATTCCCGGACTTGGCTCGTATGGACTGTCAGGGGCTGAGGTTGACGATGTCTGCGAGAAAGCGGCCAAGGCCAGCAGCATGAAGGCGAACCCGATTGTGCTGACGCCGGATGAGTTGCGGGCCACCCTCGCCGCGGCGCTTTGATTTCAGTATGATCTGACTGATATGTCTGTAACCCGCCGCCGCTTCACCGCCGCGCTGGCCGCGCTGCCGCTGTTTTCCGCTGACTCCAAGGGCTGGGCGCTGCGCGACCAGATCCTGGCTCGAATCAAGGCTCCGGTATTTCCGAAAAAGGACTTTGACATCACAAAGTATGGGAACTCCGTGACGCAGGCAGTGGAGGCCTGTGCCAAAGCAGGGGGAGGCCGGGTGGTCGTGCCCGCGGGGGAGTGGCTGACCGGACCGGTGCACCTGAAGAGCAACGTGAATCTGTACGTGGCCAAGGGCGCGACGCTGAAGTTCGATACGGATCCGAAGAAGTACCTGCCACTGGTGCTGACGCGCTGGGAGGGACTGGAGTGCATGAACTACTCGCCCCTCATCTACGCCCGAGGCCAGAAGAACGTGGCTGTGACCGGGGAAGGCACACTGGATGGGCAGGCCGACGCCCAGCACTGGTGGATGTGGAAGGGCACGCGGGGCAATAGCGGTGGTCCCAACCAAAACAAGGCGAGACTGGCCTTGGCCGAGATGGCGGAGCGGGACGTGCCGGCCAAGGATCGCGTCTTTGGCGAGGGTTCGAATCTTCGCCCCAACTTCATCCAGCCGTTTGAATGCCAGAACGTCCTGATCGAAGGCGTGACCATCGTCGGGTCGCCGATGTGGGAGATCCATCCGCTGCACTGCCGGAATGTGATCGTGCGCGGGGTGAAGATCAACAGCCATGGCCCGAACAACGACGGCTGCGATCCGGAGGGCTGCTCGGACGTGTTGATTGAGAACTGCCAGTTCGACACGGGCGACGACTGCATCGCGATCAAGTCCGGCCGAAACCGGGACGGGCGGCGGATCAATATCCCCAGCGAGAACATCATCGTCCGGAACTGCGACATGAAGGACGGCCATGGCGGGGTGACGATCGGCAGCGAGATCTCGGGCGGGTGCAGGAATGTCTTCATCGAAGACTGCCGGATGGATAGCCCCCATCTCGACCGGGTATTGCGGTTGAAGACGAACTCCGTGCGGGGCGGGTTCATCGAAGACATCTACCTGCGCAATGTCACCGTGGGCCAGGTGGCGGCGGGTGCCATTGATGTGGACCTGACGTACGAAGAGGGCGACAAGGGAAAGTTCCCGCCGGTGATCCGGGGGATTCATGTGGAGAAGCTGACCGTGAAGAAAATGCGGTCGGTGCTGTATCTGCGTGGGTATGCCAGCGCTCCGATCAAGGACCTGACGGTGAAGGATTCCGTCTTCGAGAGCGCGGCCCAGCCGGACACGCTGGAGCATGTCGAGGGCCTGAAGCTGACCAACGTCCGGGTGAATGGCAAAGATCTACAATAGGGTCAATGACCCGACGTGAACTGCTCGCCGTTCTGGGCACGGCCGCCGCAGGCACTTTGCAGGCCGCCCCTCCTACTGCTCCGGTTGCGCTGGCGCGCTGCCGTAGTTACGACGAAGACCTGGTCTCCACCATGGGGACGATGTTCGACCAGATTGGCGGGCTGGAACGCCTGGTGAAGGGCAAGACCGTCACGATCAAGCTGAACCTGACAGGGAGTCCAGGGCTCCGGTTCCAAGGCCGGCCATTGGGTGTGACTCACTACACGCATCCCAAAACCGCCGCGGCGATGACGCATCTGCTGGGCCGGGCCGGGGCGAAGCGGATCCGGTTTGTGGAGAGCGCCTGGGCGACGGCTGGGCCGCTGGAGGAGTACCTGCTGGAGTCCGGCTGGAATGTACGGACGCTGAAATCGGCCGCGCCGAATGTTGTTTTCGAGAACACGAATGCCCTGGGGTCGGCGAAGAAGTACGCACGGTTCAAGGTGCCGGGCGGGGGCCTGATCTTCCCCAGCTATGACCTCAACATGGCCTATGAGGAGACCGACGTGATGGTCTCGATGGCCAAGCTGAAGAACCACGAGACGTGCGGCGTGACGCTGGCCATGAAGAACATGTTCGGCATTACGCCGGCTTCGATCTATGGGGACGATGCCGGCAAGGACGAGCCCAACGAGAAGCCGGGCAATGGCCGGGTGAGTGTGTGTCACGAAGGCAAGCGGCAGCCGGCGACGGCGGCGGCGGGGGAACTGGATCCGAAGTCGAGCCGGGTGCCGGGGCATCGCATGCCCAGGATTGTGGCCGAGCTGAATGCGGCGCGGCCGATCGATATTGCGTTCATCGACGGGATTGAGACGGTGACCGGTGGGGAAGGGCCGTGGATCCGCGGGTTGAAGATCGTGAATCCGGGGTTGCTGATTCTCGGGACGAACGCGGTGACGACGGACACGGTGGGGACCGCGGCGATGGGCTATGATCCACGGTCACCGAAGGGCACGGGGCCGTTCAAGACCTGCGACAACATGCTGCTGCTGGCCGAAGGTCTGGGGCTGGGGACGGCGGACCTGAAGAACATCGATGTTCGGGGCCTGAAGCTGGCGGAAGCCGTTTACCAGTTCGGGTAAAGAGCCCTTTTCGCAGGCGAATAAACGGCAGAAGTCGGCCCTTTTGGGGTCTTCGCAAAAATCGGTTTACGACTTCAAAAAAAATCGTATTCCTGTTTTCAATCAGTTACAAGCAAGTGGTCAAAATTCCCTCCCGGGCTCTTGTAGTCTTTGTGCGGCGAAGCAACTCGCACGGAGAAAGGTGATGGAACAGAGAACGGTTGGGCGGGCAAAGAACGGGCGCTTTCTGAAAGCAGGCGACCCGGCGGGGGAGGCTGCGGCCACGGAGGCGGTGAAGCCGGCGGAGGAGGTACAGAAGCCGGCGCGGAAGCGCAGGTTCCGGGCGAAGCAGATGCGGCAACTGGTGGACCGGATGCTGGTCCAGTTTGCCGAGCAGGTGGAAGACGAGAGTGTGTCGTTCTCAGTGAACGACGCGTTCAAGCTGATCCAGCTGAGGGAGAGTGTGGAGCCGGAGAAGCCGAGTTCGGTGAAGGTGGAGTGGGTGGAGCGGAAGGACAAATGAAGATCCGCCGCGAAATCCAGTACGAGCCTCTGCCGTCGCAGTTGCGATTTCACGACTCGACGGCGCGATTTAAAGGATTTTCAGGCCCGATTGGGTCTGGAAAGAGCCAGGCGCTGTGCAATGAAGCGATCAAACTGGCGTATTTGAACGCGGGGCGGGCGGGGCTGATTGGGGCTCCGACGTATCCGATGCTGCGGGACGCGACGCAAACGTCGCTGTTCGAAGTCTTGAGGGACAACGGGTTGCCGTTCGAATTCAACAAGGCGGAGAACCAGCTGACGCTGAAGGACACGGGTTCGAAGATCATTTTCCGGCCGCTGGATGATTTCGAGAGGCTGCGGGGAACGAATCTTGCGTGGTTCGGGGTGGACGAGTTGACATACTCGCCCGAGCAGGCTTGGATCCGGCTGGAAGGGCGATTGCGGGATCCGCTGGCGACGAGGCTGTGCGGATTCGCGGTGTGGACCCCGAAGGGGTTCGATTGGGTGTACGAGCGATTCATTCAGAACCCGGTGGACGGGTATGAGTGTGTGCAGGCGCAGCCGATGGAGAACCGGCACCTGCTGGAGCGGGTGCCGGATTTTTACGACCGGCTGAAGAGCAGCTACGACGAAGCCTTCTTCGCGCAGGAGGTTCTGGGGCAGTATGTGAGCCCGAAGGACGGCCTGGTGTACCACGCGTTCGACCGGAAGGTGAACGTGGGGTCGACGGAGCTGGATGGGGAGCGGCCTCTGCTGTGGGCCCTGGATTTCAACGTGAATCCGATGAGTTCGGTGGTGGCGCAGCAGCAGGAGGACCGGTTGGTGGTGCTGGACGAGATTGTGCTGTCGCGGGCCAGTACGAGGGATGCGTGCCTGGAGTTTGTCAGGCGGTATCCGGAGTGGCCGGCGGGACTGGAGATCTTTGCGGATGCCTGTGCGTCGCACCTGCAGACGGCAGGGACGACGGACAGGGAGATTCTGCAGGGATTTTTCGAGGAATACGGGGGTTCCGCACCGGTGTTTCGAATTCCGAAGAGGAATCCGCCGGTGCGGGACCGGGTGGGTCTGGTGAACGCGAAGCTGCGATCGGCGAACGGGGAAACCGGGCTGGTGGTGGATGCGCGGTGCAAGGAGCTGATGCTCGATTTCGAGCGGGTGCGGTGGCTGGAGGGAACGGGCGAGATCGACAAGGCGCGCGACCTGAAGCGGACGCACCTGAGCGATGCGGTGGGTTACCTGCTGTGGCAGGAGAGCCAGCCGGAGAAGAGTGTCGGCGAGAGAAACAGACGGCTGTTTTGGTAAGGGAGAAAAGGCAGTGTTCGATATTAACCGGGAACATCCCGAATACACGGCGTGGAAGAAAGTGTGGCCGCGGTATCGCGACCTGTACGTGGGTGGCGAGCAGTTCACGGCGAACGCGGACCGCTATCTGATCCCCAGGCAGAAGGAGCCGCCTGAGGTTTATCAGGAGAGGGTGAGCCGCGCGTTTTATGAGAACTACATCGGCTCGATCATCGACTGGTATGCGGCGACGTTGTTCCGCCGCGAGCCGCTGGTGACGCTGGAGGGGCGTGACGAGGGGGCGCGGCAGTTCTTCAACGAGCTGGCGGAGGACTGTGACCGGCAGGGGTCGACGTTGAGCGATTTCTTCCGGAAGCAGGTGATTGAGGCCCTGGTGATGGGGCGGAGCTACATTGTGCTGGACTTCCCGAGGCTGGGGGTGCAGGCGGGCTCGAAGGCGGAGGAAGACGCGCTGGGGTTGTCGCGAGGCTACTTCAGCCAGTATCCGGCGCAGAGCGCGATTCACTGGCAGCGGGACGAGTGCGGAGAGTATGAGTGGGTGGTGTTGCGCGGGGAGCGGCTGGTGGGCGGCGCAGAGGATGCGGGGCACATCGAGCGGCAATGGATCCGGTATGACCGCGAGCGGTTTGCGATCTACCGGCAGGACGAGCGGGACGGCAGCCAGGCGGCGATTGTCCAGGTGGACGAGGGACTGCACGGGCTGGCCGGGCTGGGGAAGGTGCCGGTGTTCGAGTTCTCGCTGGGCGACGGGATGTGGCTGATGAACAAGGCATCGTCGCTGCAACTGGAGCACTTCAACAAATCGAACGCGCTGGCGTGGGCGTTGACGATGGGCTTGTTCTCGATGCCGGTGATCTATTCGGAGAAAGAGTTCAAGCAGACGATGGGTGAGAGTTATTACGTGCAACTGGGCAAGGACGACCGTTTCGGGTGGACCGAGCCGGAGGGGCACGTCTTTGAGATCGCGCTGCAGAACACCGACCGGCTGAAGGAAGAGATCTACCGGATCTGCTACCTGATGAGCCAGGCGGGCGGCGCGCTTTCGAAGAACTCGGCTTTGACGGGCCTGAGCAAGCAGAGGGACTACCTGGTGACGCAGGAGGTTCTGCGCGGCTTCGGCGACAAGGTGAAGGACACGCTGAAGAAGCTGCTGCGTACGCTGGCGGAGGCCCGTCAGGACGAGATCGAGATCGGGGTGTCGGGTTTGGATGAATTCGACATTGGTGAGTTCAGCAGCGAGCTGGAGGATGCGCAGCGGCTGTTGTCGCTGGGGATTCCCTCGAAGACTCTGGAGACGCAGATCCAGAAGAAGCTGGCGATGAAGTATCTCTGCGATGCGAGCCAACAGGTGAAAGACCGCATCGCGCAGGAGATCGACGCGCAGGCGACCGCCTAAGCGCGCGAGCAAACAAGGAAGGACAGCAATGGAGCAGAAGTCGCAAGACCAGACGCCCGAGGTGTCTTCACAGACACAGGGCGAGGACTGGAAGAACGTGGTGCGTTCCGTGATCCAGGAGTACGTGACGGTGGAACGGCGTCAGACGGAGCCGGCCTACAAGAACGAACTCGTGGAAGAGCGCCGGCGGCGGGAGTCGCTGGAACGGCGCGTGAACGAACTGGTGGAAGAGAACAAGCGCAGCCGCCAGATGGCGGAGGAGACGGACCGTGGCGCGCAAATCCGAGCGGAGCTGCAGCGGCTGGGCGTGGCCAAGGTCGATCTGGCTTTCAGGATCGTGAAGGACGAGATCGTCCGAACGGCGGAAGGCGCGCTGATCGCGAAGACGGCGGAGGGCGAACGCGGGCTGCGCGAGCACCTGACGTCGTTCGTGCAGGAGAACCCCGAGTTTCTGCCGGCGCGCATTGCCGGGGGCTCGGGTGCGTCGAGCCCGCAGCGGGCGGGCGGCGGGAGCTACGGCGTGGAACTGGAGCGGATTCATCCGGGCATGAGCGCGGACGAGCTGCAGCGCGTGCGTGAGCAGATCTCGCAGGTGGCGATTCAGAGCCTGCGGGGCGAGTAGCGCGGCGGTCTGCAGAGACGCGGCGCGGTTGAGAGACAGAAAGAAAGAGAAAGAGGAAAAGAGAAATGTCAGCTATTACATCAGCCAATCTGGCGAATGCGATTGTGAAGCTTGTGGCGGTGGACGCCCTGCCGGCCCTGTCGGGTCAACTGGTGATGGGCAACCTGGTGAACCGGGACTTCGAGCCGACGCTGGCGCAGGCCGGCGACACAGTGAACGTTCCGATTCCGCCGACGATGGTGGCGAACAACATCGCCGAGGGCGGCTCGGTGCAGAGCCAGAATCCGGATGTGGCCAATGCGCAGATCGTGCTGAACACGCATGCGGAAGCGACGTTCCAGATTCCGGACGTGACGAAAGTGATCGCGGTGCCGGATCTTCTGCGGCTGTACATGCAGCCGGCGATGATCGCGCTGGCCGAGAAGGTGGAGAGCGACCTGTTGAACCTGTACAGCCAGTTCACGGCGAACACTCCGCTGGGTACGGGCGGGACGGCGCTGGCGGAGTCGGTTGTGGACGCGGCCGAGACGGCGCTGTTCAACGCCAAGGTTCCGGCGAGCGAGCAGAAGTACCTGGTGGTCGACGGCAATGCGTATTCGCAACTGCGGCAGATCTCGCGGTTCAGCGAGTATGCGACGTCGGGCGATGCCGGGCTGCGCGCTTTGATCGACGGCAGCATCGGGCGGATCAAGGACTTCTACGTGTTCCGTTCGCAGTTCGTGAAGAAGACGGGCACGGGTCCGACGACCACCAACAACATTGCGTTCGCGAAGAACGCGCTGGGTCTGGCGATTCGCCGGCTGCCGAAGCCGCTGCCCGGAACGGGAGCGATTGCGGAGTATGCCGAACTGGGCAATCTGGGCATGCGCATCACGATGAGCTACCAGCCGAATACGCTGGCGCAGCAGTTCACGGTGGACATGCTGTACGGCGTGGGGGTGCTGCGGAATGCGCATGGCGTGCAGGTGAGGAGCTAGCTGGAGGCTGCCCCGGTGGTCCGCGGATGGGGTCTGAGGATCCCACGCGGACCTGGGGCGTGCGGCGGGTGGCGTTGGGCGTCCTGGTTAGCCCGTCGCTTCCGCTTCGGGTTGGGGTGGGTACAGCGCTTGAGGGACGTGTCGATTAGGGGCCTGCTCCCTTGAGGACGCGGGGATGTGCTGTCCGTGGCCCGCTCCTTTCCAGTCGCGGTTCGCAGTGGGGGCAGACTCCGTGGTGCTGCATGGCAGGGTGACGTTGTGGGTGCCCGATTGGTGGCGCGCGCGATTCCTGGGGATCCCTGCGTTGATGATGCGGCGGAGACGGGCGCCCGCTTACTGACGTGCGCGGTTCGTGGTGGGGGCTTCTCGGGCTGCTCGGTTGAAGACGCGGCGGAGAGGGGGGCCCGCTCCTTTCCAGTCGCGGTTCGCAGTGGGGGAGACTCCGGGGCGCTGCATGGCAGGGCGACGTTGTGGGTGCCCGCCTGGTGGCGTGGGCGGTGCTTGGGCATCCTCTCCCTTACGGTCGGGGTTCGTGGTGGTTGGTGGATGGATGGTTTTGGTTTGAAAGGAATTGGCATGGATTTGAAGGGCTATTTCAGAAAAGTGAAGGACCTGGAGAAGAAAATCCAGGACCGGGATTTCTACGTCGTCAGCCTCGCGACCCAGGATGGCGGGAAGCCCGGGGTGATGACCCAGGTTTCGCGGCGAGTGGGTTGCCAGCTGATTGTCGAGGGCAAGGCTCGGGAGGCGGATGAGACGGAGATCGCCAAGTTTGTGGCGGACGTCGCGGCGCGGCGGTTGGCACACGAGAAGCAGGAAGCGGTCAGCCGGATCCAGGTGCAGGTGATCTCGGATCCGATGGGCCTGCTGCGGCCGGAAGCAGAAGCAGGAAAGGAGTAAACGTCATGGCATTGCTGGTAGACGGCGACTTGAGCCGCCTGGAGGATCTGAAGGCCCAGGACTCCGGGTTGCTCGAGGTGACCAATGGAGAGGGCATCGATCCGCGGGCCAAGATGGAGCTCGCGGCGAGTGAGATTCAGGTGGAGGTGGAGGCCTTTCTCGAATGGGAACATAAGGGCCGCGTGCAACAGGTGGCGGCCAGTGCCGGTCTGAAGCGCTGGCACGTGCTGAAGACTCTGGAGGCCGTCTACCGCGATGCCTATTTCAGCCAACTGAACGACCGGTATGGGCAGAAGTGGCGGCACTACGAGGCTCTGGCGACGGAGCAGGGCCGGCGGTATTTCGAACGGGGCGTGGAACTGGTGGCGCAACCGGTGCGGCGGCCCTCGCGCGTGTCGGCGGAGATCGTGGATGGCTTGACGGCGGCGGCGACGTATTGGGTGCAGGCGACCTTGTTGGATGGCGACGGCCGGGAGAGCGCGCCGAGCGCGGCTGTTGCCGTGAGTTCGCCGGTGCCGCACTCGCTGCGTGTGGAGGTGCTGTATCCGGAGGCGCAGGCGGTGTGCTGGAACGTGTACGCCGGCTTCGATGAAGGCTCGTTGTGCCTGCAGAACCTGGAGCCGATGGCGATTGGCGCGGCCTGGGTGATGCCGGCAGGTGGACTGGTGGAAGGGCGTGCTCCTGGCAACGGGCAGGCCGCGGATTGCACGGTGGTCCGGAGTGGACTGCTGAGGAGGGGATGACGATGACCTTTCCAACGATGGAGGCGGTGAGCCGGCTGCAGCAGTTGCTTGCCGGCGAGTGGGGTTTGGGCCTGAGCATGGCGGCATTGCAGAGCTACTACGGGCCGGAAGGGGCTGACGGGGTGAGTGTCGGGCTGATCCGGGCTCCGGCGGAGTTGCAGGAGAAGGCAGGGTCGACGCGGTATCCGGTGATCCAGACGTATTGCGACCAGATCGAGAACAAGCGGAGCGAGCAGTTCCGGGTGTCTCGGGACGGATGCGGCTGGTGACGGAGGTGCGGGTGTCGTCGGACCGGCTGGAAGGCCTGGCGGAGAAGCTGCACTTCCAGGTGGATGCCGTGCGGGATGTGCTGGAGCGGAATGCGGGGTGCCTGGGGGACGGGGCGTCTGGAGCCGGGGTATGAGGTGAGTTTTGAAGGAGTGAGAAGGGTGGGCTGAGTTATCTGCAGGTGGGGCGGGTGGCGTGCTGGGTGGCGGTGAGCCGGTAGGGTTGGGTGGCGCTTCGTTGAGGGCGCGACGCTTGGGTGTGCTGGGGCCCGCATGCTCCGCTGAAAGTCAGGCCCGCGGGCGACTATGCGGCTCCGCGTGGTCGACCTGGGGGTCGACCGCAGACCAGGGTGTCTTGCCTTACCGTATTTGGCTGGGCCGATTGGGGCTTTCATTTCACTTTGCGGCCCGCAGGGCCAGGGGACTCCTTTGAAGTGACGGGACTGAGATGGGTGCCCGCTTACTGACGTGCGCGGTTCGTAGCGAATGTTCGGTTTTGCCGCTGGCAGGGCTTGGGGGAGTCCGTTGAAGACGCGGAGCTCTGAGTGTCCTGCGTGCGCCCGCTCCTTTCCAGTCGCGGTTCGCAGTTCTGGCGGTTTTGGAGGATGGTGTTGGTCACAACGTGGGCCCGCTTACTGACGTGCGCGGTTCCCAGTGTTTGTTTGGAATTTGAAAGGGCGATGAAGAGATGGCTTGTTATATCAGTTCGAATAACAACCGCCTGTATGCGGCGCTGGAGAACGGCTTCGGCGTGGTGGCGGGTGTAACGGCGGGCGACCGGTTTACGGCGATGAGCCTGGCGGCCCGGCAGGAGACGGAGACTCGCGGCGGAAGGATAAGACCGGGCTCGCGGATGTTTCAGGGGATCCAGGGTGGTCTGCGGCGGCGGACGTCGTTCCAACTGCGGGCCTATGTGTATGGACGTGGGGCGGGGCAGGAGGCGCCCCGCGTCGGGGCGCTGCTGCAGGCGGCGTTGGGCGCGGCTCCCGTAGCTTCGATCCGGATCCCTGTACCGTTAGCTCGATTATCGAGACTCGGTGCCTTTGCGCAGGCCCATTACCGCTTCAGCCGGGCTCGGCTTTGGTGGTGAATGGCGAGCTGCGCTTTGTGAGTGGGCGCGCGCCTGGATGGGGCAGAGCGTGGTGGTGATGTAGCTTGTTGGACCGAGGTTCCCTCGGAGGGCGTGGTGCGGGCGGGGCGATTGTGTACGCACCGGCAGTGGACTTGCCGACTGTGAGCGTGCATTACTACCTGGACGCCGGGTTCGGCGGGCAGCGGTTGCTGCACGGCACTGCTGTCGACGAGATGGAGATCCGGGTGAACGGGGATTTCCACGTAATCCAGTTCTCGGGCGAAGCCGCGGATGTGATCGACAGCGCGAGCTTCCAGAGTGGCGGAAGGCGGGTTGACGCAGTTTCCAGCGGAGCCGGCGCTGCAGACGCTGAGCGAGATGCGTCGGCGCCGGGGTCATCTGGGTCAGGTGTGGATCGGGACCAGCGGGAACCGGCTGTTCACGCTGAGCGATGCGCGGGTGGTGGTGAAGAACCACATGGAGTTCCGCACGCGTGATTTCGGGACTCTCGGTGCCGCGATGCCGGTGCTGGGCAACGCGAGGTGGACGGTGGATCTGGAGATGTATGGGCAGGACAAGCCGGTCTTCGAAGAGATCTACCAGGCGGCGCTGCAGCGGAGCCCGATTCCGCTGATGCTGCAGTTGGGCGAGCAGGCGGCGGGCGCGCTGTGCGGGTATCTGGCGAGCTTCTCTTGTGCCGGCGGTCCCGGAGTTCAACGGCGACGATGCGCGGATGCGCTGGCAGTTGAAGGGCTTCGGCAGCCGCGATGGAAATTTCTGGAGAGGACGAGTATCTTATGTCGCCTTCGGCGAAGCCGGTGGAGTGGGCAAAAGTTGGCGAATGGGTGGACTCCCGGGGTGGCGCCTGGGGTCCGCTTCGCGGTGGCGAAGGTGTCTCTGGCGCGGCGCGCGGAGATCAGCCGTCGCGCATGCGTGGGTTGATGAGCGACTGGGTTTCAGGCTGCTGGACAGGGCCTGGCGGATCGGCTGGCGGCGATGGAACTGGAGGCGCGGATCGATCGGAGATGTATGTCGAGTGGGGCCTGCTGACGGTGACGGGGCTGACGATCGACGGGGCGGCGGCGACGGTGGAGTGCCTGGTGGCAAGGCCGGAGTCGCTGTGCCGGGAGATCGCGGGGTGTGTCCGGCAGCAGTGCCACTTGGGTGGAGAAGAACGAAAAAACTGATCCTCGCCTTCCATATCCATCTTGCGAATGCGGCCGGGTGGAGGTGCGGGGAGTGCAGGCGGCAGGGTTCGGAGAAGCGGCGGCGGTGCGCGTGGTTGGGGTACGAGCCGGGGTCGAGGATTGTCGGGCACACGGAGATGCTGCGTGCGGTTCGCGTGTCCGAAGCCGGAGATTGCGGCGGAGAGCCTGGCGTGGTGGAGCTGTATCGGCGAGTGGCAGGCGCGGAAAAAAACAGTCGGTGTGGGCGCGGGACGTGGAGGCCATGATCCTGCTGGACCGGTGGGAGATGGGAGAAGGCGAGAGATGAACAACAACATAGGAACTGAGTGGGCGGCAGGTATTGCGGCGGATCTGGTGGAGGAGGTGGCGGTGCCGGTTTTGAGCGATCCGGGCTTCGACAGACCACTGGTGCGGTCAGGTAGCGATACGATGGGGGTGGGGCGTGTCCTTGGTCCCTCCTCGCTGGTGTCGTCGGTGGTGTCGAACAGCTCGGTTCTTCCGGTGGTCGCTCTCGAAGAGCAGCGGCGGTGGAGCGGCGAGTTGGGTTTCGTGGGTGAATCCGCTGATCGGCGGGCTAACGAGCCTGTTTGGCGCAGGGTCTGGGACGAGCCGGAGGCGGAGCTGGTTCCCTTTGCGGCGATGCCGGCGAAACAGAAATACGATGTCGTGTTTTCGGAGAACGGCGGAGGTTCGATGACGCCTCTGGACCGGGGGGAAGACGGGCGGGTCAGGATGCGAGTCCGAATGTGGTGGTGCAGGTGGAGGCGATGGATAGCAGGTCGTTTGTGGACCGGGGCCCGGAGATCGCGCAGGCGGCTAAGTCGGGGCGCTGCTGGGAGCTGCAGCGGCTGAGTGGAGTGATGCAGGGAGTTTTAGGAGAGGAAGATGACCGTCCAGTTTTCAAAGTTGAAGACAGGGGCGGTGGCGCAGTATCCGCTGGGACGGGGAGAGATCCGGAGGGAATGACCGTGGTGGAGTTCCTGGATGGAGGGGGAGCAGCGGTTCTTGTCCCAGCGGATGCGGCGCCGGTGGGTGGTGCGGATGGAGCAGTTGGATGAAGGCGAGGCGATGCGGGTGGCGGTGTTCGCGGAGCAGTGAGGAATCCCTGAGACTACGCTCGGAGCCGTTTCGATTCGCGGACCTGTGGAATGGTACGGTTTTCGAGAGCTGTGTGCTGGAAGGCGGAGGAGGCCGCAGTGCGGGCGGCGTCGCGGATGGAATGCGGGGTCGCGCTGGTCGTGGCCGAGGAGGTGGGTTGAGATGTTGGGCTCTATCCATTTTTGACTCCGTGGCGGGCGCGGTGGCGCAGTATCCGATTGTGCGCATGGTGCGCAGGAAGCGGTGTCGGAGCATGCGTGAGTCTGGGCGGGCATGTGTCGCGGACGCTGGCGGGCGGCCCGGCTGAGGTGACCTGGGAGATTGGAGTATGCCGAGTTGTCGGACAGCGAAACCTGTGCGATGGAAGCGCTGTATGCGGCGGCTCGGGGCGGGTTGATGGCGTTCACATTCGCGTGGATCTGCTGGCGAATCTGCTGGCGGCGAGAGCGAGGACTTGACCATGGGGGCGTGGAGCAAGAAATCTTCGCTGTTGAGTGTGAACGTCACGGCGCCGGGCGAGTTCGTTTTAGCGAGACGGGAGCCTGGCGGCGCAAGGGGTGCAGCAGGGTGTGGCGGTGCCGGCGGGCGCCCCTGCTGCCTCAGCGCGGAAGTGAAGGGATCCGTGTCAGACGTTGTCGCTGGGTGGAGTGTCGAGGCATGTCGCGGCGAGTGATGGCGGCAGCGGGTTTGGAAGCGGGATTCGGCGTTGGGCGCAGGGATCGTCCGCACGACTGGACGTGGACGGCGGGGGCCAGGCGATGGCGCGCGGGCTGCAGGTGCAAGCGCAGTCGTGCTGTCGCCCTATAAACCGACGTATGGCGCGGGCGGGGTGTATCCCCAAACAAGATTCGCGACGGATGGTTTGGAGGTGTCGGCGACGGGTCCAAACCGGAATTCGGTGGTTGTGATTTTGAAAAGCAAGGTGGCGGAGTGAACCATGGGGACGATTCATAGCAGGAAGAGGCTGGAGGTATTCGGATATTCCGCTGCCGGCGTTCGATTGCACGCTGGCGGATGGAAGGGTGGTGGCGTGACCGGGCGAGGGTGGCGGGTGAGCACGCGCCGCGGTTGCTGCGGCATGGGGGATTGACCTGCGGCGTGGGATGACGCGATGATGCGGGGTCGAGGTTCTGGCTGGAGAGGCCCATGTGGATGGCGTGGTGTCGCAGATGGACCGCAGTGTGGGCTGGAAGGGTGCGCGGTTGAGAGTGCGCTTCGGGTATTTTTACATCAGGCGGGGGCGCCGGTGTCGGAGTCTGCGGCGTGTTTCTGGGGATTGCGAATCCGGTGGACGAGCTGACGGACGACGGCGGCGCGGCTGAGTTTCACGAACCGGTTGAGCCTGCAGCGGCGGCGCCAATGCTGACGATCCAGGCGCGGTGTCCAGGAGAACCTCCAGTGAAGAGGAGCGGGTGGAGGCGGCGAGCGGCGATGGGTACTCGCCGTTCTTCCATTGCGGCTACTCGGCTGGGGTCGTAGGCGGCGTTGGGAACCTGGAGAATGGCGCGCCGTTCACGGGGTGCAACCGGACACGCAGGGATTGCATGCTGCGGGATGTTCTCAAGGATGCGGCGGGCAAGGATACCGCTCGGTTTGGCGGGTTCCGGTGTTCATCCCTCCCAGCATTGTGGTACGGCCGCATGGGGAGCAGACGAAGGTCGCCGATGCGGTGGATGGGCGGGCCAAGGCCAACTGCATGCGTGCTGCTTCGCCTATGGACGGGGTGGGGATGGCGGCTCCGGTGATCTTCTGGCGCGGGAGCGGTGATGGTGGGTTCGGGTGCATGCCGAGGTGCTGGTGGGTTCGGGGCCGATTGAGGGCGTCCTGAGAGTAGTGGCGAATGGAGTGGAGCTGCCGCTGGGGCAGGCGGGCCAGGACATGACGGGGACGGGCTCGGTCCAACGTGCTGAGCCTGGGCGAGCGGGATGTGGGTTCAACCTGAGTTTCACGGATGCGCAGGGTCAGGCGATGGGGGATAGGCGCTGTTCGGATCATTGGTCTTCCCTATTACCTTTAGCAATACGTAAGCGGAAGCGGCCACCAACATAAAC
>JASGIE010000094.1:0-8124 GCA_049841055.1 Paludibaculum sp.
GGTCACGGTGGAAGGCGAAAACGGTAGGCATTTCGGCGGACACCGGGTCCGGTGTTGCGGTGGACGAGGACTATCTCCGCCACCTGCCCGTAAACGGCCGCACGGTGAATGCGCTGCTCCAGATGGCGCCGGGCATCGTTACTGGCGTGGGACCGGGCGGCGAGCTGAACTCAACGGGCTGCGATCGAATACCAACTACTACATGCTGGATGGTGTCAGCTACACCGGCGGCGCCGGCCTGCTGGGCGGACCGGGCGGCGGTGGCGGCGGCTTCATGGGACCGGCCCTGGCCATGGGCGCGGGCGGCGCCACGGGACTGAACAGCCCCACGCTGGATTCGCTGCAGGAAGTACGCATTCAGACTTCCACGTTTGCTCCTGAATTTGGCCGTACTCCCGGTGCGCAGATCTCCATGACCAGCCGCAGCGGCACCAACGCGCTGCACGGCTCTGCCTACGAATACTTCCGGAACAACAAGTTCAACGCCAACGACTGGTTTGCCAACGCGGCGGGCATCGACCGCGGCGATATGCGCCAGAACCAGTTCGGCGGCACCCTGGGCGGTGCGCTCGTTAAGAACAAGACCTTCCTGTTTGGATCGGCCGATCTGGCATTGCGCCAGGTGCCGCAGACCGTCGTGGCCAATGTGCCGTCGCTGCTGGCTCGGAATGCGGCGCCCGCCGTGCTGCGTCCTTACCTGAGGGCGTTCCCGCTGGCGAACGGCCCGGACCTGGACAACGGCGCCGCGCGCTTCACGGCGGTGACGACGAATCCGCAGAACCGCAAGTCCTACGCGGCGCGCCTCGACCATACCTTCAGCCCCGGCAACGTGGTTTTTGCCCGCTACAGTTTCACGCCATCCAACAGTGATCAGCGCGGTTCGGAATTCCAGGCGCCCAGTGTGATCAGCTCGCAGGACGCCAAGTCGCACAGTGCGACCGGTGCCTGGGTGAAGTCGTTGAGCGCGCGCACGGTGAATGACCTGCGCATGAACTTCACCTCGAATACGATGTCCTCCACGGGCGTCATGGATTCGTTCGGCGGGGCGATCCCGCTGCGTTCGGCGGTCGTCTTCCCCACGGGCGTGGATACGTCGAACGGCGCATTCAACCTGAGCGTGCTGGGACTTTCCAGCTACACTTTCGGCGCGCGTGGCAGCAACGACCAGAAGCAGATCAATGTTGTGGACGGGCTAAGCATTACGGCTGGTTCTCACTCCTATAAGGTGGGCTTCGACTACCCGCCGCTCGATGGTGACGAACCACAACGTTCCCTACTCCGTGAATGCCACTTTCAATGGTCTCGGTCCGGATGACGGCTCTCTGCTGTCGGGTACCACGACCAACGTTTCCGTCAGCTCGAATGTGGCTGCTGTCTATCCGGTGACCTCGAACTATTCCGCATATATCCAGGACACGTGGCACGTCAGCGCCGCTACAACGATTACCTACGGTGTTCGCTGGGATGTGAATCCGGCCCCGTCGGTCTCGAAAGGTGAACGGCCGTACGCGATCTCGTCGTTCCTTTCCAACCGCGTGACGCAGGGCGAACCACTTTACGACACCCGTTGGGCGGACCTCTCGCCCCGCCTGGGCTTTGCCCGCCAGATTCGCTCAACGCCCGGTAAGGAGTGGATGCTGCGCGGCGGATTCGGTGTCTTCCATGACATCGGATACGGTACCAGCCTGGGCGCCTTCAGCGGTGCTCCCTACTCGAATGTCCGCACCCTGACGCTCGCCGCTTTCCCGCTGTTCGCCAGTGACCTGGTGGTGCCGGGCCTGCCCGCCACCAAGCCCTTTGGCCGGTTGGGTGCGGCAGACCGCGGCCTTCAGTCCCCCTCGATCTGGCAGTGGAACCTGACGCTCGAGCGTTCGTATGGACCGGGCCAGGTTCTGAGCGTGGGCTATGCCGGCACGCGCGGCCGCAAGCTGATGCGTACGGAGAGCCAGCCCTCGTTCTCCGGTGACTTCGATCTGTTGACGCTCGCCACCAACGGCGCGGAATCTTCCTACCATGCGTTGCAGGTGCAGTACCGCCGCCGGTATGTGAAGAACCTGCAGACACAGGTGAGCTACACCTGGTCCCACTCGATCGACACCGCCTCGAATAACCTGGGCCTGGGCGGGTTCGCCACTCTGTTCGACAGCGAACGCGGCAACTCCGACTACGATGTCCGCCACAACCTGAACGTGAGCGGTTCCTACCTGCTGCCGTCGCCGAAGAATTCGTTCATGACGGCTGTCCTGAAGAACTGGTACACCGACTTCATGTTCGCCTCGCGGGCGGGCACTTCTTTCGACATCGTGGGTGTGAGCGCCGTGTCCAGCGCCGGGGTCGGCGGCCTGGGCCAGGGCCTGTTTGCCCAGGTCCGGCCCGATTACAACGGCAAGCTGGTCTGGCTGGTGGATGACACCGTGCCGGGCGGGCAGCGCTTGAACAAGGCGGCCTTCGACAGTCCCGCCGGTTATGCCCAGGGCAATCTCGGCCGGAACGCGCTGCGCGGCCTTGGCCTCACGCAGCTGGATCTCTCCATCCGCCGGCGCGTCGACATTGCGGAGCATGGTTCTCTTCACCTATCGGTGTCGGCCATGAATCTGTTGAACCACCCAAGCTTCGCCAATCCCTCGAGGAACGAGGGCGCGAACATGACCAGCGTCAGCTTCGGAATTCCGACCCGGACGCAGGCCGGCGGCGGCTTTGGTTCGTTGTATCAGAGCGGCGGTCCGCGGTCGCTCGAATTTGTCCTGCGGTATCAGTTCTAGGGAATTTGCGTGAGTATGAAGAGCCTCAAATACAACTCTGTTCGCGGGCCTGTGCTGGCATTGAGTATGGCGTTGTGCCTGGCCGGCGCGGCGGCGGCGGACGATACCGAGCAGCAGCAGCCGGCGCCCGCCAAGACTGAGCCTGCGAGCCAGGCAGGCGGGGCGGAGAAGCCCAAGGCGCCGGTGAAGTCCAAGTCTGGCCTGCAAGCCGCCGACGGTTCCTACGTGAGACGTTTTTCGGCGGGCGGATCGATCAGTGTGATCGCCTTCCCCATCGTGCCGTCAAAGACGAATGACGTCACGATCAACACCGGGCTGAGTGTGAATTCGAAGACCGATTCGACCAACAGGCGGGTGGGCGGCGGAGTCAATTTCCAGGCGACGCTGACCAACCGGTTCGCCGTCAATGTGGGCGTGATGATGCGGCGCGTGAGGTTCGCTACAACGGACACGACGTACTACGGCACCGACGATACGACCACCACAACCGACGAGCGGACGAAGATGATTGTAGAGCGGGGTACCCGGGCCACGATTCTCGACTACCCGGTTCTGGTCCGCTTCTACTCCAAGAGCCACCGGGCCCCGGGCCGCCGCTGGTTCTATGAAGCAGGCGGCGCCTTCCGCCAGGTCACAGGCATCCACACCATCGGGCAGACCACCCAGACCGACGGTACCGTGGATTGCTGCGACGAACAGCCCTTGAAACCGACGAACCGGATCATCCCCGGATATGTGGTGGGTGCCGGATTACAAATGATCGATGAGTTCGGTATCCGGTTTGTGCCGGAAATTCGATACACGCGCTGGGCGCGCCGGACTTTCGATACTCAATCGACACGGATGCAGACGAACCAGGTGGAGTTCGTACTGTCGCTCACATTTTGAGAACAAACGTCATGAGAATCTATCGGAACTTGCTGTTGATGGCAGCGTTGACGGGCCTGTCGTCCGTCGCGCAGATCCTGCCGAATACGGCATACACGGTGCAGTCGGTGTACGGCGCCGGCTGGAAGGGTGACGGTGGTCCGGCGGTGGATGCACTGCTGGACGGGCCGTCGGGGATGGCGGAAGACTCAGCCGGCAATGTTTATATCTCGGAGCAGAACGCCGGGATCATCCGGCGCGTGAAGCCGGACGGGTCGATTGAACGGTTTGCCGGCACCGGCATTCTGAGCTACGGCGCGGCGGGCCAGCAAGCCCTGTCTACGAATCTCTATAGCCCCACCGTGCTGCTGATCGACAATGACGGCGGCCTCATTTTCTACGAAGCCCAGTACTGCAGAATCCGTAAAGTCCAGACCGACGGTACTGTCAAGGACATCGCCGGAACCGGCCGCTGCGGCACCAGCCTGCAGGGCATTTCCGGCAGCTACCGCGAACGCAAATCGCTGGAAACCGACATCGGCTCCATCGGCGGAATGGTCATCGACAACCAGGGCCGCCTGGTGTTCAGCGAAGTGGACCGCAACGTCGTGCGCCGCATCGATTCCGACGGCTACATCCGCGTGATCGTCGGCACGGGCGATGCCGGCTCCACCGGTGACTCGCATGAAGCCACTTCGGCCACTCTGAACGGACCGGCCGGCCTGGCCAAGGATGCTTCCGGCAACATCTACATCGCGGACGGTATCAGTTGCCGTGTGCGCCGCCTGGACACGAATGGAGACATCTGGCCCTTCGCGGGCGCGGGCCGCTGCGCGGTAGCCTCCGATACCTACGTCGGCAGCTCCTCCACGCCGCTGGAGAGAGTCACCTCCATCGCCTACGACAGCGTGAACCGGGCGATGTACATTGCCATGCCGCGCGCCTACCGCGTTGTCCGCATGGACTTCGACGCGGCGCGAATCGGGCTCTATCTCGGCAGCGGAACGCTCGGGGCGACGGATGCCTCACAACCTCTGAGCCTGTCGCTGAATGCACCCAGCACCGTGATTGCGACCGCGCATCAGGGTGTGCTGGTCTCCTCGCAGGACTCTTCCCAGGTGTACAAAGTTCTCTCCGGCGTGGTCTCCCGCTTCGCCGGCAACTGGGCGCGTCCCGATCTGGGACCCAATTGCTCATCGGCGAAGTTCATGCGGCCGCGAGGCCTTTATCGAGTCGCCGACGGCTCGCTGCTGGTCTCCGACTCCGGCGCGGGCATGCTGCTTCGCTGCAGCGATCCGGACGCGATCGCGGGCGTCGCCGGTAAGTCCTTCCCGGCTGGGTATACTCGCGGGGACGGCGCGGCCGCAACCGACGCGGTACTCGACCAGCCGAACCGGATCCTGCAGGCAGCGGATGGCCGGATCTACTTCAGCGAGGCGACCCGCATCCGTGTGATCGATCCGAATGGGGTCATCCGCACTCTGCGCTCGGGTCTCAGCAATCCCACCGGTCTCGCCTTCGATTCCCTGGCCCGGTTGGTTTATGCCGAGACGGGCAGCCATCGCGTGGTGCAATACGACTTGAATTCCAACACAGCGACGGTTATCGCCGGCAACGGCGTGGCCGGGATGCTGGGTGATGGTGGAGTCGCCACCTCGGCGCGCCTGAACTCGCCGGGCGACATCGCCTACGATTCCAAGGGCAATCTCCTCATCGCCGACCGGGGCAACCACCGGATCCGCCGTCTGAACATCGACGGCACCATCGAAACGATCGCCGGCTCGGGCCTTGGGTTGAGCTATGCGGACATCACCGGACTCCAGGCTCGGAGGACCGGCTTTGGTTCGATGGACGGAATGATCATCGGACCCGATGACCGTATCTATCTGTCGGAATCGGTCCGTGTGGATGTGATCAACAAGGACGGCACAGTCCGCGTGATCACTGGCTTCCTGGGCGAAGACGACAACGGCGTGCCGTCCTATCTGGATGGTCCGCTGAACGGTGCCGACGGCCTGGCGGTCGACTCTTCCGGCCGCCTGCTGTTTGCCGTCCGGCGCGAGGGCCGCATCTTCTCCGCCGTGCCCAAATAGACTGCCACTCACCTAACCAGACAAGAAAGGGCAGCTCCCGAGGGAGACTGCCCTTTTTCAATTCAGCCGTTGGCCGCCACGGCCCGTAGAGGACGCATCAGCGAGCGCGCCAGGATCGGGGAGACCACCACTGCGCGCGCGTTGGCCAGGCGCCCCGCGGCGGCGTCCATGGCCAGCAGACCCCACGGGTCGCCAAAGGTCGACTGGTTGCCCGCCACCGCGTCACCCAGTGCATCGATCAGCGCTTTGCGGCGCTTCCTGAACTCGTTGTTCTCCTGCAGGCCGGCCGGTTGCACGGTTTTGAGGAAGCTCTCCATTTCCACCAGCGACCTGGCGGCCAGCGCCATGCTCTCCGCCCACCACACGATCAGGGTGTAGTCAGACCGGATGACGCCCAACTGGACGCCCTGGTTCAGCGGCGCCGGAAGCACAAATGGGAAGCCCGGTTGGCCTGAGGCGCGCAGCTTGCCCCAGAGTTGGTCGCTTGCCAGCGGGATGTGGCGGAAGTCGTCCGGATCGCCCGCCACCAGCGCGAGCATGGCATCCCGCCCGATCCGCTCATAGACCTCCTGCGGCCTGGGCTTGCCGGCGGCATCCACAAACAGAGCGCGAAAGGCCGTTGGGTCGAAATCCGTCTCCAGCAGGACTGTCGAAGTGCCGAACTGAGTGATTCCCTGTAGCGCCGCCCGGCGTTCGTCCGGCGACAGGAGCCCCAGCGCGACCACGGCGTCCAGATTGTCGGCCATGGTTCTGTTGTTCGTGGTCTGGTGGAACTCGAAGTAGCTCTGCGACGCCGTGAATTCGTGCGACACGGTCAGCCGCGACGCATTGTAGGCCGCGGTCACCATCAGGGATTCAAAGACCGCCTTGCGCAGCTTCTGACCATCCGCCTCCAGAGGCCGCGAACTGACACTGATCTTCTCGCTGCTCACCTTATCGGCGATGACCAGCGCGCCCGAGATGGGTTCGAACGTCACGCTGCCGGAGCGGACGAGTTCACTGATGGAGATAGTGTTGACGATCCCCAGCAGGTTCACCCGGAGTGAAACACCTCGCTTGCGCAATTCGTTCGTGATGTTCCGGACGGGGGTGATGCCTGGAAGGCTCAGGTCCCGGAGTCCAGTGAGGCCGGAGAAGTCACCGTCCAATGCGTGGTGGACGGCCAGGGTTGAATCGTGGGTGAGCTGGTCCAGTTTGATCTCATACAGAAACGCGGCTTCGTCGGAGCGCAGGGCGGAGAACTGGAATTCGAGGGCGACCGACAGGCTGCGGTTGATGCCGGCCTGGATGGCATCCTGAATGGCGCCGATCTGCGCGTCCGACAGACCGGCGTCGGACAATTGCCGTGCGTCGGCGGCGGGATCCTTGCTGATCGCCTTCATAAGCACGGAGAACAGGTCCTTGGTGAACGAGATGGCCGAGACGCCGGCGCTGGCATTCACATCAAAGGTGAACTGCGTGCCCGCGCGTTTATAGAGTCCCAGGCGCACTGTGTTCGAATCCGTCTTCTGGGCCCGGATCTGATATTCACCCGAGATGCGCACCCTGGCGCCTACATCCAGCGAGGCTCCGGCATTCAGGCTGAGCGGGCTGCCCACCAACGGTAACTTGGGGGTTGCCAACGGGTTAATGGCCGTAGCCAGGTCAAAGCTGCCGGAGATCTGGAACGATCCGGTTCCGGTGACGGCCGAGACTGCTCCGTCCGGCATGGCCGCCAAGTCCTGGACGTCTCCGGGGATCGAAAAGGTCCGGAGGACTTCGGCCAGAGTGTCGCCCATTGTGCGGGCGCCCGGCCCGGCGGCGAACAACCGGCAGCAGCGAACGTCAATCGAGGTACCGGCGTTGAAGCCGAAACTCAGATCGCTCTCCCCGCCCGCCACGCCCAGCTTCAGGGCCGGCTGGAAGGAGAACCAGACATAAGCCTTGCCCTCCGGAACACCGATGGGCTCGCCGAAGTGTTCGTGATCGAACAGTGACGAAGGCGCCGCCGCCGTGACACCGAGCTGTGCGCGGAACGACGTTCCGAGGGTCCACTCCGTGTTGGCGGCGCCGAACTCCAGCGCGTTGGAGAAGTTCAGTCCGAAGCTCAGTGCGAGGTCCTGGCCGGGCGCCAGCGGCTTGGGAATCGCCTTCACCAGTTCCGGAGCCGCCAGAAGGATGGCCAGGTCCCCCTTGAGGTACTTGGCAAAGGCGGAATCGGGCGTGGGGGCCACGACCATCAGGTCTGCGCTCAGATTATCGAGAATTTTTATGGTAGGCACGATACGATCCTGTCCAACTGCTTGCTGCTCAAGCCTTGCAAGGAGGTACAGCCCGACTCCGAGGTGATGTTCCAGTCAAATTGCATCCTTTGCCGAGGGCCCGAACTCTTCTCCTCTCTGCTATTTTTGCTCTATACCTTT
>JASGIE010000095.1:0-22062 GCA_049841055.1 Paludibaculum sp.
ATAGCTGATAGCTGAAACCTCCGAATCACCAATACACGCCGGCCTCTACGCGCCGGCCCGCCCCAGCAGCCCGTTCATCCTCTTCTTGTACTCGACGAACGCAGCCCGGCCGTCAGACGTGAGCCGCAGCACCGTCAATGGGATCTTGCCCCGGAAACTCTTCTCCACTTCGACATAGCCGGCTTCTTCCAGCTTGCCCAGGTGGCTCGACAGGTTGCCCTTCGTCAGCGCGCTCTCCTTCTGCAGCCAGAGGAAGTCGGATTCCTTGACGCTCGCCAGCAAAGCGACAATCAGCAGCCGCGCCGGTTCGTGGATGACGCGGTCGAGGTCGTTCATCTATGCGCCCTCCACCGGCAGGCTATTCTCGCGGACGAACCGCGATAGCCGGAGCGCGCCGGAGATGGCGGCAATCACGCCCAGGACCACGAACAACCAGTTCAACGACTCCCAGCCCGTATGCAGCGCGCCAAAAGCGATCCCCAGCGCCAGCGCCACGCCCGCCAGCACCAGGAAGTGCGGAGCCCTCTGCTTCAGGCTGGCAATCACAAAGGACAGGCTCAGGATCACGCCGACCACCGGAGTAATCAGATGTTCGACCGCCTCTCCGCGGCTGCGCATGACAACAGCCGCCAGCGCCATCGCCACCACAATCGCCAGTACCGCGGTGCCAATGCGCTCCTGCCGGGTAGGTTCACGCAGCGCCACGTACCCCGATCTGGGGAACGTCACCCGCTGCTTCAACCGCCGCACCACCCAGTTGCCGGCGAAACCGCTCAGGGCCAGCATCACCGGGATGACCAGCCAGTAGATCTGATAGACCTTCCCCTTGGGGAGTTGCTGCCCCACCAGCCAAAGCCCGCCCCAGAGGATCCAGAGAATCCCCATGATCATCTCCTGCAGTCCATCCACATTCCACGACCGCATCGGCCGGCCTTCAATCTCCTTGAGATCTGGATACTGTGCCACTTGAAACTCCATAAAGTGCAAACTGGTCTGTGTCGCAGACCAGTATGCGAGAAATGAAGTCCGGCGTCAAGCAGGAATTAACTCGACTTCCCGGTACGCCTTCGTTTGCGCCTCTCCCGGGTTCAAACGAAACGCCGCGCCACTGGAATTCACTATCCTCTGGAGGAGGGGTGGTCGGAGCCCCCGGCAGCTCATGGGCACACAGTCGTCGCTACCTTGGGGCGTGGCGCTGATTCTTTTCATCGCCTACGCTCTCTTCAACTCAGGCACCGCCGTACTCAACCAACCCGCGTCGGCAGGCAGTCAGCCCGCCCAGGCGCAGGCCGAGGTGGAGCATCCCAGGGAAGAGGGCGACCTGGCCTGTCTCGATGTCCCGCCGCCATTGCGGCCGGCCTGCCGGCAACTGACGCCGGCCCGGACAATCTCGGGGGAACTGTTCCAGACGCCCGCCACATCGCCAGACTGCTCGGGCAAACCCTGTCCTCCAAAGGACCGCCGCTGGCAGACGCAGCCGTGGGTGCAACGCGCCGGGAAAAACCTGAAAGTGGTCATCGCCCTGGTCCCCGATCCCGAGATGACGCGCCTGGCGCTGTATTACGGCCGGGCCATCGACAGCATCACCTTGGCCGCCGAGCGCGCCGACTATCTCTTCGACTCCTACTGGGTGCCCTGGAAACTGCCGGCCTCCCGTACCGCGGGCGATACCGCCAAGGGGCTGCCGCCGCTGGTGCCGCCGGGACTCGATCCGCCTTCCACTCTGCCCGGCGCTCTGCTCTTCCGGCAATCCTCCGCCGCCTGGGAACCGGCCACCCGCACCACCGGCAACGCCTATTTGCTGGTTCTGCTGGTAGGCGAATCCAACATCTCAGGCATGCGCCGCGACCAGTTTAAAGAAGCGCTGTACTACCGGTCGACGCTCACACCGGATGCGCCGGAGGTGCCCATCATCGGACCCTCCTATTCCGGCACCTTCGCTTCTCTCCACAAGTGCCTGCGCGAAGACAAACAAGCCTTCCCGGCCCACTCCTACCGGCTCGTCTCCTCGAATACAACCGTGAAAGAGGCACGCCGCCAGATGCGTGCCAGCGACCTGCAGGTCAAACTCACGGCCATCCAGCGTGATGACGAAAGCACGATGAATGCGCTGCTCCACACCGTGAAGGGATTGGGCCGCATCGCGACGTTATCAGAAGGCGACACCGCCTTTGGCGCCACCGATCTGCCCCAGTGGGGCGCCGATCCCGATACGCCCGTCATCACGCGGATCTCGTTTCCACGCGGCATCGCCCAGTTGCGCGATGTATACCCGGAAGATGCGCCGGCCAAATCCACCTCAGGCAGCTCCAGCCAGTCCTCTGAGCAGCTTCCACTGTCGTTGCGGGGCAGCCCGGCCGGCAGCGATACGCCGGAAGTCTTCAATGTGAAGCACCTCACGGTGGCGCAGGAAGCCCAGATGCAGACCATCGCCGGCATCCTCAATCGCGGAGGTTTCGAGACCGCCTTCATCTTCGCGTCGGATGTGCTCGATCTTACATTCGTCACGGGCTATCTGCGTCAGTCCTGTCCCAATCTGCGGGTCATCGTGCAGGATTTGGAACCTTCTCTTCGTCCAGACCACCAGCAAGTGGTCCATGGAAGGCGTCTGGGTTGTCACCACGCTGCTTCCCCCGCCTCAGAACCTGCTCGTGCCGGAGCGCCACCACTTCGGCGTGCCATCGTATTGGACCCCGCTGCTCGCCTCCAGCCAGTTCGAGCACGCCACCTACGACGCCGCCTACACGGTTTTCAGCGAACTCTTCCCACCGCGCTGCAACTCTCTTCCCGCGGGCAAGGCCCAGCCGCCGCTGGGATGTCCGGACGAACACAGCCGGTCTTCCATCACCACCCTCGCCGCGGAGGTGCGCGAACCCATCTGGCTCAGCATCGTCGGGCGGCGGAGCCTCTGGCCCGTGCGGAACCTCGACGACTCCACTCCGTTCCTCGAGCCGGCCGCCGCTTCGGACGGACGGACAGCACCGGTGCCGAACTCCGGCAGCCTCAGCCGGCTGACGCTGCTTCTTGTTTGCGTCGTGTTAGGGCTCGCCGCTGCCTACCAGGCGATCGTGCTCTACAGCCTGATCCATCCGTTGCTCCCTCGCCAGCTCTTCTCGGTTTCGATCCCACGTCCGTTCCGAAGTTTCCGCTGGCGGGAAGACGGCTTTGAGGGGCGGGTAGGCTACCATTCCCTCGGCGTGCTTTTGTTAGGCGGGATGGCCTATGATCTCACCGCGCCCTTCGCCCATTGGCGGATCGAACACCTGCCGCTTGCTTCGCTCGAAACCGTCGGACTCGTGCTGGCACTGCTCTCCATCCTCTTCGCGGCGCTCGGGGTATTTCGGCTCATCGAACCCACCATTCGCGAACTCGCCCGGCCGGCAGCAGCCAGAACCGCGGCGCAGCCGGCCACGCTGGCCCAGTGGCTCAAGTCCGGTGACCGCCGCATTCCCATGCTGATGGCGATCCTGACCTCCATCGGCATCGCCTTGTCCTTCCTCTACTACTGGCGCAATCTCATGGGCGATCCCGCGACGATCCGCAGCCACTTCCTCGGGTTGCGTGCGCTGGACGCATTCAGCGGGGTAACGCCCACTCTGCCCGTCCTCCTACTGGCCTGCGGGTTCCTGGCGCTCGCCTGGACTCAGATGAGCCGCCACGAGCTCTACATGCGGGTCCGCCCGGATATTCCCGGAGTCTTTCCCGAGGCCGCCCGGGCCTTCCAGTCTTCTGGACCGGCCGCAGGTCCGCTCACAGTGGCCGGATTCGTCCTTTCCGCCGCGGTCATCACCTATACGCTGTTGCGGCTGTTCGAACGTCAGTCCTTCGATGGGCGCCGGTTCGATCAGCTCTACTTCGCCGGCCTCTCGGTGTTGTGGGCCGCCCTCGTCATAGCGGCCCTCCGGCTCTACCGGCTATGGCGCCCCCTGCAGTGTCTCCTGCTCACCTTGGAAAGATCTCCCTTGCGTCGTGCCTTCACTGCGCTGCCGCCGGAATTCGCCAGTTCGCCCCTGCTGCCATCCTCCCGCCGGCAGGATCACCGCATAATGTTGTCCAGGTCGCTCGACACCCTGCGGGCGCTCGCCGCGGAGACGAAATCGACTGAGCTCGCCGGCCAACTGCAGGCCATCCTGCCGGCCATCTCCAGAATCTGCCACCGCTACCTCAGCGCCGACGCCTGCGGACACGGCTTCTCCGTCTTCTACTTCCGCTGGGTCCAGCAGGCTCTTGCCGGACAGGCGACCGCTGTTGCCCGGACCTTGCAGCCACTCTGGGATAAAGGCATGGCGGTCAAGGACGGGACGGAACCGCCGGCCAAGGAGTTCCCCAAGGATGTCGCTCTGGCCGAAGAATTCCTGGCATTGCGATTCCTGGCCGTCATCCGCTACTCCGTCAGCCAGATGTGGTGCCAGATCTGGTTTCTCGCATTAGGCTTCTTCTTCGCGGTGCTCTCCACCACTGCTTACCCGTTCCGCTCTCAGGGATCCATCCGCTGGATGACGAACCTCTTCCTGGTCATTCTCGGACTGCCTGTTCTGGTCATTACTCTGCGAGCCGAAAGAAACTCCATCCTGCGCCGCCTCTCCTCGAATCCTGACGGCAAGTCCGGCAGCCAGTTGGCCCAGTTGCTCATGCGCCTGCTCGTGCTCGGCGCACTGCCCCTGCTGGGCGTCATCAACAGCTATGTGCCCCTGCTGGGCCGCTTCCTCTCCACGTGGGTCGAGCCCCTCGCGACAGTTCCGAAATAATCCGGCCTCTCCCCTTGATTACCTACAAGAGCGGGTGTATGCTCCTTCTTGTAGATAACCAAGGGGGAGTAATGAGCAAACCGACAGATCTGGTACAGGGCACCCTGGACCTCCTCATCCTCAAGACGCTCACGCTCGGCCCGCAACACGGCTGGTCCATCGCTCAACTCATCAAGGAACGCTCCGAAGAGGTCCTCCTTGTCCAGCAGGGCTCCCTCTACCCGGCCCTCCACAGGTTGGAAACTCAAGGGTTCATAGAATCCGAATGGGGCGACAGCGAAAACAACCGCCGCGCCAAATTCTACTCGCTCACCCGCAAGGGAAATCAGTATCTGAAAGAGGAAGAGGCCAACTGGGAGCGCCTCTCCCGCGCCATCGGCCTCATCGTCAGGATGGCCTGAATTCACTAGGAGCATCACCATGAACTGGATTCAGAGGCTTCGCTTTCTCGTCAGGAAGAACGATACCGACCTGGAACTCGACGAGGAACTCCGCTTCCACCTCGACCGCCAGATCGAGCTGAACATCGCCAACGGCATGCCGCCCGCCGAGGCCCGCTACGCCGCACTGCGCGAGTTCGGCATCGTCGACCAGATCAAGGAGGAGTGCCGCTCGTCGCGCGGTCTCGACTGGCTGAACGGCCTGGCCCAGGATGTTCGCTACGCTCTCCGCAACTTCGGCCGCAACCGGGGCTTTGCCCTCACCGTACTGGCGGTCACCGCCATCGGCATCGGCTCTTCGACGGCTGTTTTCAGCGTTGTGGACCGGATTCTCTTCCGCAATCTGGCCTATTCCGAACCGGACCGTCTGGTCTCGATGGGCATCACCATCCCGTGGATGGATTACGACTTCCTCACCTGGTCCGACTACGGGGAACTCAAGCGGACGCCCACTCAACTGCAAAGCATGACCTCGTGGGCCGGTGTGGTGGACTGTGACCTGACCGGCGACCAGCCGCTCCGCCTCAGCTGTGCCCGGGCGGAATCGTCGTTCCTTCCGGTGCTCGGCGTCCAGCCGGTGCTCGGCCGCAACTTCGTCCCCGAAGAGGACCGTCCCAACGTCCCCGGGGTGGCCTTGATGACTCACGCCATGTGGCAGAGCCGCTTCGCCGGCCAACCATCCGTGATCGGCCGCCGCCTGACCATCGACGGCACGGAACGCCAGATCGTCGGAGTCCTGCCGCCCGGATTCGAACTGCCCACCCTGGAAAAGGCCGACCTCGTCATCCCCCAGGCCCTGCCGCCGCTGCCTGCCTCCGGAGGCCGGCCCATGCAGGTGTATGGCCGGCTCAAGCCAGGCGCCACCACACCAGCAACTGCGCGATTCCGTGATGCCGCTGGCCGACCGCATCTTCTCCTTCGCCCCGCCGCAGGCCCGCAAACAACTGAAGTTCCAGGTGAAATCGCTGCAGGAGATGCAGTCCGGCAACATGTACCTGGCCGCCTGGACTCTGCTGGGCTCCGTGCTCGCCATGCTCCTCATCGCCTGCGCCAATGTTGCGAACTTACTCCTGGCACGCGCCCTGGCCCGGCAGCGGGAACTGGCCGTCCGGGCCGCTCTGGGGGCTTCACGGGCCCGCCTCATCCGGCAGACTCTCACCGAAAGCCTGCTGCTGAGCCTCGCCGGCGGTGTGGCCGGCATCGGACTCGCCTACGGACTGCTCCACGCGTTCATCTACATCGCACCCGTCGGCATGCCCCACCTCGCCGGCGCCCGGCTCGACCTGCGGGTCCTTGGCTTCAGCGTCGTAGCCTCTCTCCTGTGCGGCTTCGTCTTCGGACTCGCGCCCTGTTTCCACACTCCGTCCGCCTCCGCCGTCTCCGGTGCCCGCGCCACGCCCCGATCCAGCATGATCACGCGCCACGCACTCGTCAGCGCCCAACTGAGCTTCTCCCTCATCCTGCTGACCTGCGCGGGTCTGCTCCTCCAGAGCCTGTGGAACCGTCAACGCCTGGCTCTCGGCATGCGCACCGACAACGTCGTTACCGCCTCGATCTCCCTGACCATCCGTTACGCGCAGCCTGCCGCCCGTCTGCACTTCTTCGAAACCCTCGAACAACGCCTCGCCCGCCTGCCCGGCGTCGAGACTGTCGCCCTCAGCGACTCGTTGCCGCCCGGCGGAGTCCCACGCACTCAACCCCTCTACGCGTGGAAGGCACCGTTCGCACCGAGACCCAGCCCAACAGTGGAATCGTCGTCTGGCGGCATGTCACCCCTGGCACTTCCGGGCCCTCGGCATCCCCATCGTGAAGGGCAGGGCATTCAACGAGGAAGACCGGGGCCCGAAACAAATGGCCGTCATCGTCAGCCAGTCGCTGGCAGCCAAGCTCTTTCCCGGAGAAGACGCCCTCGGCAAGCAGATGCGGCGTTTTCCCAAAGGACCCCTCTACACCGTCGTGGGCATCTCCGCCAGCGTCCGCAATGGCGGGCTCACTGATGCCAACCATCCCGAGTACTACCTGGTGCGCCGCCATGCCGACGACGGCTGCCCTGGCCGCTTCCACCGTAATCCTGCGTGGACAGGCGAAACCGGAAGTGCTGGAATCCTGGATCCGGTCGGAAGTTTCTTCCCTCGACCCCGTGGTCCCGGCCAATATCCAGACCTTCGATCAGCACATGGGCGAACTGGCGGCACGCCCCCGGGTTCCAGGCCCTCCTGCTGGCCCTCTTCGCCGCCATCGGTCTCATCCTTTCCGCCTCGGGCCCTCTACGGCCTGATCTTGTACCTCGCTGCTCAGCGGGAACGGGAAATCGGCGTCCGGCTTGCTCTCGGCGCGACACCTGCCCAGATCCTCAAGATGATCCTGGCCCACGCCTTCCGATGGACCGCCGCCGGCCTCACTGCCGGTATTGTGGGCGCGGCGGCCGCCGCCTATGCCCTGAAGGGACTTCTCTTCCACATCCAGCCGGCCGACCCGGTGGCCTTCGCCTCCGCGGCGCTCAGCCTGGCGATCATCGCCCTGCTTGGCCTCGCTCCTGCCCTCCCGCCGGGCGTCCGGGGTGGACCCCATGACGACGCTGCGGCAGGACTGAGCTCGATGAACCGGGGACCCTGTCTTTTCCAGTACTTGCGCCGGTTCGTCCGGTACACCCTCCCCTTGGTGGGCTATATCGCTATAAACACATTTAATGGAGTTCACATCTTGCATTTTCCGGACTAGCACCTTAGTCTGGAAGAGATGACACTGACCGAGCAGCTCTGGAACCACCAGCAACTGAGCGGCAGAGCCGTGCAACTTTTCGTAGTAGTAGGGATTATTCAGATTGGGGTCACCGGTCACTGGGACCTGCCTGAGTGAGCCTTACCTGAGTTACAAAAAAGGCCACCAGGCGGACAGATCCCGCCGAGGTGGCCTTTTTCGATTCACCCCAGTCCCTGATAGACAAGAGAGGATTCCTCAGACCGATGTCCAACTGATGAGTGGTGCACAAATCTTGCTGGAGTGTCTGGCGCGCGAAGGCGTCGACTGCATTTTCGGGTATCCCGGCGGCGTCACGCTGCCTTTCTACGACGCGATTTACGACACCCAGATCGCCACGTGCTGGTGCGGCATGAGCAGAATGCCGCCTTCGCCGCGCAGGGCTATGCGCGCGCGACCGGCAAGGTCGGGCGTCTGCTGCGCGACCTCCGGCCCGGGAGCCACCAACCTCATCACCGGCCTGGTGGACGCCATGATGGATTCGATCCCCGATGGTCGCGCTTGACCGGTCAGGTGACCAGCAAGCTGATCGGCACCGACGCCTTCCAGGAAGCCGACACCTTCGGCATCACCCGTCCCTGCACGAAGCACAACTTCCTGGTGAAGAACTGGAGGAACTGCCGCAGATCGATCCACGAGGCCTTCTACATCGCCTCGAGCGGCCGTCCCGGTCCGGTGCTGGTCGACATCCCGAAGGACGTTTTCCAGGGCCAGGCTCACTACGCGCCGGTGAACACCATCCACCTGCCCGGCTACAAGGTCGTCACCGAAGGCCACACCGGCCAGATCCGCCGCGCCGCGCAGATGATCTTGGAAGCGGAGCGCCCGATGGTCTACGCCGGCGGCGGCATCATCCTCGCGGGCGCCTCCGCCGAACTGACGCGAACTGGTCGAAACCGCTGGACGCCCCGGCGGTCTGCACCCTGATGGGTCTGGGCGCGTCTGCCCGGTTCAACCATCCGAACTTCATCTCGCATGCCGGGCATGCACGGCTGCTACGCCGCCAACATGGCGCATGTACGAACACCGACCTGATCATCGCGCTCGGCGTGCGTTTCGACGACCGCGTCACCGGACGCCTGGCCGCCTTCGCTCCGCACGCCAAGGTGATCCACGTGGACATCGATCCCGGCGGAAATCGGCAAGATCCGCAACGCCGACCTGCCCGATCGTCGGCGACGTGAAGAAGGTCCTCGGCAAGCTGAACCAAGCTGAGCGAACTGAAGCCGAACATGCGCCGCGAAGAACGCCGAACGGCCGCAGCGCCTGGTGGAAGCAGGTTCGGGCGTGGAAGGAAGAGCATCCGCTCGAGCCGTCTTCTCCGACGAACGAGATCAAGCCGCAGCACCTGATGTCCGGAAATCGACCGGCTTTCCGGCGGCGAAGCGATCGTCACCGTCGACGTGGGCCAGCACCAGATGTGGGCGGCGCAGTTCATCACGCTTCAACGAGCCGCGCCTGTGGATCAACTCGGGCGGCTGGGCTCGATGGGCTTCGGCCTGCCCGTCGGCGATCGGCGCGCAGTTCGCGTGTCCGGACAAGCTGGTGTTCTCCATGTCGGTGACGGCGGCTTCCAGATGTCGATTCCCGGAACTGGCGACGCTCGCCAACTACAGCTGCCGGTGAAGATCATCGTCATGAACAACGGCTACCTCGGCATGGTCCGGCAGTGGCAGGAGTTGTTCTACAACAACCGTCTGTCGTCGGTTAAACTCGACACGTTTCCCCGACGCCGGAACTGCTCGCCGGCGCCTACGGCTTCAAGGGCCGCACGGTGGAACGCCCGTGCGAACTGGCGTCGGCGCTCGAAGAAGCGGTTGCGCGAACCGGGTCCGTATCTGCTTGAACGTGCGAGTGCACGCCGTTCGAGAACGTGTACCCGATGGTTCCGGCCGGTGGCGCAATCAATGAAATGGTGCTGGCCCCGCCGCAGCCGGTTGCAGGTCGACAGCTAAGGAGGAATATCGATCATGCTGCATGATCATTATCTCCATTCTTGAGTGGAAAACAAGCCCGGCGCGCTGATGCGCGTCACGGGTGTGCTAGCCGAGCGCGGCTACAATATCGAGAGCCTGACGGTCGCGCGGACGCTCGATCCGGACACTGTCGCGCATGACGATCGTGGTCGATGTCGAGCCCGCCTGCGCCGCAGGTGATCAAGCAGATGAACAAGCTGATCAACGTCCTGCAGGCGCACGGACCTGACCGAAGCTCCGGCGGTGCTCCGCGAAATGGTCCTGCTGCGGGTGCGCGCCGCGCAGGAAACCCGGACGGCGATTCTGAAGGAAGCGGAGATTTTCGGGGCTCGCGTGGTGGATTCCTCCGTCGAAGGCTTTGCGCTGGAAGCCACGGGCGATTCGGAAAAGCTCGACGAATTCATCGACGTCATGCGCAGCTATGGCGAGATCGAAGTCACTCGTTCGGCTATGGTGGCGGTGATCGCTCGAATCGAAGAAGCTGAGACTGGCCTCTCGCCCATGCGCCGACGCTTGGAAGTTCGCCGAGCCCAGAAGATCGGACAGAAGAGGAAGAAACGGAGTCTGAGTATTAAATGCTAAATCGTTATTACGAAAAAGACGGCGATCTCTCCGCTCTGAAGGGCAAGACGGTCGCCATTATCGGCTACGGCTAGCCAGGGCCACGCGCACGCGCTGAACCTGCGCGATTCCGGCGTGAATGTCATCGTCGGCCTCTACCCCGGCTCCAAGAGCTGGGCCAAGGCCGAAGCCGCCGGTCTGAACGTTGTGACCCCGCCGAAGCCGCCAAGGCCGGCCGACGTCATGATGATCCTGGTCCCGGATCACATCCAGGCCGACCTCTACAACAACGAGATCGCCCCGCAATCTCACCGCCGGCAAGACGCTGATGTTCGCCCACGGCTTCAACATCCACTTCGGCTTCATCAAGCCTCCGGCCGGTGTCGACGTATCCATGATCGCGCCGAAGGCTCCCGGCCACCGCGTCCGCGAACTGTTCACCGAAGGCGTGGGCGTCCCCGGCCCTGATCGCCGTCCACCAGAATGCTTCCGGCAAGGCCCTCGAGAACGCGCTCGCTTATGCCCTCGGCCTCGGCTGCTCTGAAGGCCGGCGTCATCGAGACCACCTTCAAGGAAGAGACCGAAACCGATCTCTTCGGCGAGCAGGCCGTGCTTTGCGGCGGCGCCAGCGAACTGATCCGCGCTGGTTTCGAAACGCTGGTGGAAGCCGGCTACGCTCCGGAAATCGCCTACTTCGAGTGCCTGCACGAACTGAAGCTCATCGTCGACCTCATCTATGAGGGCGGCCTGAGCTACATGCGCTACTCCGTCTCCGATACCGCCGAGTACGGCGACTACACGCGCGGCCCGCGCATCGTCAACGTCGAGACCCGCGCGGAAATGAGCAAGATTCTCGCCGAAATCCAGACCGGTGAATTCGCCAAGCAACTGGATGGACGAGAACAAGACCGGCCGCGGCAAGCTTCCTGGCGATGCGCGAAGACGCTCGCAAGCCAGCAGATCGAAACCGTCGGCGCCGAGCTGCGCGAAATGATGACCTTCCTCAAGAAGAAGAAGGAAGTCGGGCGTACGAAGCCAGCGGTCAGCCAAACTAAAAAATTCATGAGAATATGCACATTCGACACCACTCTCCGCGACGGCACGCAAGGCGAAGCCGTCTCTTTCTCCGTGGAAGACAAGCTGCTCATTGCCCAGAAGCTCGACGAGCTGGGTATTGACTACATTGAGGGCGGATGGCCGGGTTCGAACCCGAAGGACAAGGAGTTCTTCGCGCGTGCGCAAGAGATCTGAAACTGAAACATGCCAAGCTGACCGCGTTCGGCTCCACCCGGTTTGCGCGCAATCCGGTCGAGAAAGACGCCAATGTGCACGCCCTGCTCGAGGCGGGAACGCCCGTCGTCAGCCATCTTCGGCAAGACCTGGGATTTCCACGTCCACTCGCGCGCTGGGCATCACCGCTCGAAGAGAATCTCGACCCTGATCTCCGACACCGTGCGCCTACCTCAAGGATCACGGCAAGCGAAGTCGTCTACGATGCGGAGCATTTCTTCGACGGCTACCACGGCGAATCCCGATTATGCGCTGCGCACCCTCGAAGCCGCCAAGCACGCCGGCGCCGACGTGCTCTGCCTCTGCGACACCAACGGCGGCACGCTCACCCGACCGCCTCGCCGAGATCGTCGCCGTAGTCCGCGAGCGTTTCGATGGCGTCCTCGGCATCCACTGTCACAACGATTCCGATCTCGCCGTCGCCAATACCATGGCCGCGGTCGACCAGGCGTCACCCACGTCCAGGGCTGCATGAACGGCTATGGCGAACGCTGCGGCAATGCCAACCTCGTCCAGCGTGATCGCCAACCTGGAAGTCGAAACTCGGCCACTCGACCATCGGCCCGGAGAAGCTGACGTCGCTCACCTCCGTCGCCCGCTTCATCGCCGAACTGGCCAACCTGCCCTGTCCCAACTGGCCAGCCCTTCGTCGGCCATAGCGCCTTCGCCCACAAAGGCGGCGTGCACGTCAGCGCGGTCCTCAAGGATTCCATCACCTACGAGCACATCCGCCCGGACGTGGTCGGCAACCGTCAGCGTGTCCTTCTCAGCGATCTCTCCGGCCGCGGCAACATCCTCTACAAGCTGAAGCAGCACGGCCTGGGCGACCGTCTGACGGAAGACGCCAAGCGCGAACTGCTCGACCGCATCAAGACAGATGGAGTACCTCGGCTATGAGCTGGAAGCCGCCGAAGGAACTTTTGAACTGCTGGTGCGCGAAGCGCTGCATCCCGGCATGCACTTCTTCGAAGTCGTGAGCTTCGAAGTGGCCACCCGCATCGATCGGCAGCCGGCCCTCCGAAACCACCGCAACCATCATCCTTCGCATCAACGAGGCCATCCACTCCGCCACCGCCTCCGGGGAAGGTCCGATGAACGCGCTCGACCTCTGCCTGCGCCAGTGCATCTCGGCCACCTATCCGGCCATCGCCAGTGTCCGCCTGACCGATTACAAAGTCCGCGTCATCTCCACCGAGAAAGGCACGGCCGCCAAGGTCCGCGTGCTAGTCGAATGGTCCGACCACCGCCGCTCCTGGGCCACGGTCGGAGTTAGCGACAACGTCATGGAGGCCAGCTGGAACGCCCTGGTCGACGCCATCCGCCTGGAGTTGATGCGTCTCGCCGACAAGGACGAATCCATCGAAAAGGCCGTCGAAGACTACTGCTGGGGCGTCTAGCCCCGTAACGACACAATCGAGTCACTCAGAGCCCAGATTCTCGCCGAAGTGGGCGAAGCTGCCCGCCAGCCCCAGTCCCGGAGCCAAGGCGACGGGCTACAAGGGTGTCTGCCGGAAAGCCCTCAGCACCCGCGGATCGTCGAACAGGTGGAACCAAGCGGGCAAAAACCAGTCCCGGAGCGATAGCGACGGGCTACTCAATCGTCTGCGCAATGGACCGGGAAGGCTCGCCTGCTGGCACCATCAGCCCCTTTCCCCTGGAATGCGAGAATAATACGAATGCAGCGGATCCCTAAGGAAAAGATCGTCCGGGCTCTCATGAAGGAGATTCAGAAGCCCAACGAAGAACGCGACTCCGCCATCCTCCGCGTAATCCGGTCCATCCCCAAGGGCAAAGTGGCCACCTACTCCCAGATCGCCGGAGCCGCCGGCTACCCGATGTACCATCGCCTGGTCGCCCGCATCCTCCGCCACTCCGGAGGACGCCTCCCCTGGCAGCGCGTCGTCGGCGCCGGCGGTGAAATCAAACTGCACCTCGATGCGGCCCTGGAACAGCGCATGCGTCTCGAAATGGAAGGCGTCACCTTCCGCGGCCGCCGCGTCAACATGGAGAAGCACCAGCACGTCTTCCGCATGTGGGAAGAGAAGTAGGGCAGGGCATCACCCACCGCCTCACCGATCGCGGCTCCAATCCGCCTACGCTGTGATAGTCTGTTCCGCATGCTGCGACTTGTTGCGATAGGCTTGATGGCGATGTCACTCACCTCTGGGGCGGATCTACCGTCGAAAAAGTACCTGAACCTGGCCGCCGTGAAGAAACTGGTAGCCGTGGCCGAAGCGGAGGCCGAGAAGCAGAAGGTCAGCGTCACCATCTGCATCATGGACGACAGCGCGAACATCCTCTTCCTGCAGAAGGGCGACACGGCGTCCATCAATACACTGGAGTGGGCCCAGCGCAAAGCCCGTCACGCCGCGCTGAACGGCAGCCCGTCCAAGTCGGCCGCCGACAGCATCAAGGCCGGCAACGTGGCCGCCCTCGCCTTCCCCTCGTTCTTCCCGAATCAGGGCGGACTCCCCATCAAGGTGGACGGCCAGTTGATCGGCTCCATCGCCATCAGCGGCGGACCCTCCGCCGTCGACGAGGCAATCGGACAGGCCGCCATCGACGCACTACTGAAGTAGCCTCCGGAACTCGAATGCCGGCGGCGGCACGGGACCCGCGCCGCCGCCCCGGCTTCAGTTCTGGACCAGCTTTGCGCCCTTCAACACCAGCTCACCGCCCGCCTTCATCGTGATCTTGCCTTCCGCCCGCACCGTGAGTTCCTTGGAGTCGAGGACGGTATCCGTCGCCACCTTCTGCGTCAGCTTCTTGGTATCCAGCACGACCTCGTTCCCGCTCTTCAGGCTCACCGTATGTCCGCCCGTCAGCGCGAACTGATTGCCCGCCGTAAACTGCAGGGCCGTACCCGCCGTGATGCTCATCGCGCTGCCGATCGACATCGTCATGTTCGACCGTGCCGTGACCGTCGCTCCTCCGCCAACCGTCAGATCCATCGACGAACCCACCGTGGCCGACAGGTTCGATCCGCACTGCACCGACATGCTCCCTCCCGATTTGATCGAGAGGCTGCCGCCTGCCTGAATCTGCAGATCTCCGGGTGTTTGAATCTTCATGCCTTGCGCTCCCAAATCGATCTCGAGTTGAACGATTCCGCCTTTCTTGACGACCAGCCGGTCGCCTCCGTCGGGGCAGGATACTTCGAATCCACCCGGGTCTGGATGTTTGCTGGCACAAGTGATGCTCCTCTCAGGATTGTGCTTCCAGCCGCCTTTTCATTACACCGGTCGCACCGATTCGACGGCTGAGTGGCTATACCCTACCACAGGAAAGGAGTTCTGACACCGGGTAGCGCGTCTATTCGACGAAGCCGAATCCCGCAATGGCCGCACCCAGCACCCGCGGGTCGCCGTTGCTGGGCTTGTACGGATTCACTGAGCGGATCGTGACCTCCACCGTCGGCGGCAGATCGGACGGCACCGGCCAGCGGCGCTCCAGCCACGCCACCTGGTCGTAGACCCTCGACCCCTGAGAACGCCCATCCAGGAACAGTTCCAGCTCGACCTTCCCCTGATCCTGGAACTGCACCGGACCCAGGTTGATCCGCACGAAGAACTCCTTCGCCGCCGGCAGCCGCGTGAGGTGGGCCGTGGCGGCCGGCTTGATCCACCGGAAGCCATTCTCCAGCGGGAACCAGCCGTCCCCCAGCAGCCACACCGGATTGCCGGTGGCCATCACGATCTGCGAAGGATCCGGCTGCCCCTCGCGGCGCGTGCTGGTGATCAGGTGCTTCTTGATCGGATCCCAGCTGATCAGCGCCAGTTGTGGCGACTGCAGGTACTGCCTCGCCTGCTGGTCCTCCAGCGGCCCCGTCTTCAACTCCGGATCCGGCAGGAACCACCGGATGGCGCCCCTGTCAATCCCCCAGTTGTTCATGTGCGAGAGGGCCGCATCATCGTAGAGCACCGCATTCAGATGCTTCTCGCCCGGAAGGAACCGGCCCAGCGCCTCGACATAGGGCCGGTTCTCAAAGGCGATCGTCAGCGCCGTCCGCCGCTGCTCGCGCAGCCGGTCGTAGTTCCACGGAATCCAGACCGCAAAGAACAGGGCAACCCAGGCCGGCTTCCAGGTTTCGGTAAGGAACGCAATCGCGATGGCCAGCCCGATGAGGGGAATGTAGAGGTACACCCCGAACAGCCGGCCCGGCAGGAACCACATCGGGCCCAGGAAGATCACCAGCGCCGCCAACCCGAACAGCACCCGGCGGTCGCGTTTCAAGAGCAACAGCAGCAGAGCGGCGCCCGCATAAGGCGGACAGCAGGATCTTCGACGAGTAGAACGAAAACGTCGTCCATAGTGCCTGCGGCGTGAACCGTCAGCGTGTAGTCGTTGTCGGTCCCATGGTTCTGGAAGATCGCCTGGATGGTAAAGAGCGCGGAAATACCCAGATACGGCAGCACCCTCTTCCAGCGCCGCTCGCCCAGCGCAAACTCATAAACCAGCAGGACCGCGGGCAGGGTCACCGCCGGCTCTTTGGTCTTGTACGCTATCCAAAAAGGAATCAGGGCCAGCAGCCAGTGGCCCCGCAGGTACAACAGCAGCGTCAGTAAAAGGAACGCCGCGCACGCCACGTCGAAGAAGAACATCGGCTTCCAGTAGCCGTCGAAACAGGCCATGTGGAAGGCATAGAACAGCACCCCGGCGGCGGCGGAGACCGGCTGGGCGCCAGGAAACCGGCGCAAAACGAACCAGAGCAGCAGAATGTTCAGCAGGTGGACCGACTGCAGTATCGCGACGTACGGCGTATAGTGCAGCCCGGCCAGCGGCCCCATTGCCTTGTAGAAGAAGTGTCCGACCGGCCGGAAGTTGGCGGGCGAGATCTTCGGGCTGACAATGCCTTCCACGAATACCGAGATCTCGGCGCCGCGGGTCTGCACCAGGTTGTCCAGGTCGTCGTCGTTGAAGTAGCCCTTGTAGGCTCCGCGGTTTGCGATGAGGAAGAAGAGCACGGCAGCAGCGGCGTAAAGCGCGGCACCCCGCCAGAATGACATCAGAGGCTATTGTAGCGAGGCGCCTGGCCTTATGCCGGAGTTTCGCCGCCTAGGGCCCGGCCCTAGAAGAAGGGTTCACCCCCATAGCCCGCTATACTTAGATTTCACACCCTCCTCCCTCCGATGAGCGCAAGTACCGGAACATGGCCCGTTGCATCATCGTGGTCACGGCTCCGAGCCGGAGCAATCACGCTGGCTTTGTTCTCGCTCGCCCACTTTCTGGTAGACGTCTACTTCCGGTTCCATGGGTGTACTTCTCAACCCTTTTTGGTGGCTCGCTACGGCCTCAAACTCTCCGAAGCAGGTCTGATCGGTGGACTTTTGGTCTTCAGCTCCTCGGTCACGCAGCCGATTTATGGCTACCTCAAATCCATGCAGATCGAAGCTCTTCTCCTGTCTGAGGGCCCGTGGTGGCCGGATTCTTGATCCTTGGCGCTACCTGGCGCTGGGTTATGGCTGACTCCTCGCGATGATGATGCTCGGCGGAGCCGGCGTCAGCGCCTTCCATCCTCAGGGCTCCTCCTGGTCGACTGCCGGCATGCGCGGGCGACCGTGGCGGTTGGATGGCAATCTTCATCAGCGCCGGCACCCTGGGTATGGCTCTCTCCCCCGCGTTCTTCAAGGAGGTCATCGAGCGCGTCGGTTTCGAGCACCTCATCTGGGCCGGCATCCCGGGCATCCTGCTGAGCATATTGATGCTTGTTCTCGTCAAACCGCCCGGGGAGACTGGTCCGCCCCAAGGTTCGCAGCTTCGATTGGGCAGCGCTGCGAGCGGTCCGAGCGCGAATCCAGATCTTATATTGGGCGTCTTCTTTCGATCTGTCGTTCAGGTGACCTATGGCCAGTTCCTGATTCTCGATCTGAGCCGGCAATGCGATTGTCGTCCTCGTGGATGATGAGCCGGCGCATTGGTCACGTTGTACTTGAGGTTTGGCGCCGTGGGCGGATTCCTCGGCGGACATCTGGCCGAAACACTTCGGAGCCAAGTGCATCATCGTGCACTCGTTCCTCTGGTCGGTACCCTGTATGGCCGCCTTTTTCCTCGTTCCGGGCCCTCTGGGGGTCGCCAGTTTGATTCTAGGTGGATTCATCCTTTTGTTTACAATTCCTGTGAATGTCGTTGTAGCGCAACAGCTTGTCCCGTCGCAGGCCGAAACGGTATCAGCGCTGCTGATGGGCTTTGCCTGGGGCATGGCCGGCATGCTGTTCATCCCGCTCACCGGGTGGGTGGCCGATCATGCTTCCCTGCATTCCGCCCTGTTCGGATTGCTCGTGTTCCCCGCGCTGGGTTTTATCTTGACGAGAAGGTTGCTGAGGAGATTGGCCGATGAAGGCGGTGTGTCTGCTGAGAGCCGGATTGGATTCGGCGACAACGCTCGCCTGCGCCCGCCGTGATGGTTTTGAAGTATATACAATTGTCATTTGATTACGGCCAGGAGCATCAATTAGGACTTGAGAGTTCAAAACGCGTCTCGGCCGCCCTGGGAGCTCAGGCGATAAAGTCTGTCAAGATCGATCTGCGATCCTTTGGCGGCTCCGCTTTGACCGACGATATCGACGTGCCTAAGGGCCGCCCACTGCAGAGATGGGCGAGGGCATCCCCATCACCTATGTGCCGGCAAGGAACACCGTCTTCCTGTCCATCGCTCTGGCTTGGGCCGAAGTTCTCGGGGCCACCGATATCTACCTCGGGGTCAATGCGGTCGATTATTTGGGCTACCCCGACTGCCGACCGGAGTACATCGAGGCCTTCGAGAAGATGGCCAACCTGGCCACCAAGGCCGGCGTCGAAGGGCGTGGTTCCCTGAAGATCCACACCCCTCTCATCAGCCTGTCAAAAGCTGACATCATCCGGCTAGGTGTCTCATTAGGCGTGGATTACGGGTTGACGCACAGTTGCTACGACCCGGTCGGTGGCAAGCCCTGCGGCCGTTGCGACTCCTGCCAGTTGCGGCTGGCCGGATTCGGAGGAAGCAGGCTTGAGGGATCCTCTGGAGTACGCCGGGTGAAGATATCCGAGGTCTTCACCACGATTCAGGGGGAAGGGATCCTCACCGGGGTGCCTTCTCTATTTATTCGTGTCTCCGGCTGCAATTTGCGGTGTTCCTGGTGCGATACGCCCTACACCTCCTGGCAGCCGGAAGGCGAGGAGATGTCCCTGGACACTTTGGTGGATCGCGTCGAGGCAGAACCAGCCTACAAACACATCGTCATCACCGGCGGCGAACCCATGATCTTTGCGGATACGGTGCAGTTGACCCGCCGGCTACGCGATCTGGGCCGCCATATCACCATCGAAACCGCCGGCACCGTCTGGCAGCCCGTGGATTGCGACCTGATGAGCGTGAGCCCCAAACTACAGAACTCCACCCCCTGGAGCCAGGAAGGCGGCCGGTACGCCGCCAGTCACGAACGGCTTCGGTACCGGCCGGATGTCCTCCAGCGCCTGGTGTCCAATTTTGACTATCAGGTGAAGTTTGTAGTGGCCGATCCTGCTGACCTGGAGGAGGTTCGAAAGATCGCCTCAGAAATCGGAGCGAAACCCGAGCGGATCCTCCTCATGCCCGAAGGGATTTCCGCCGATAGACTGCAAGAGCGCGCCGGATGGCTTGTGGAAATCTACAAGCAGTACGGCTACCGGTTCTGTCCGAGGCTGCACGTGTTGATTTATGGCAATCGGCGTGGCGTGTAAAGGTTGGGGTTGCAGCCGGGCGTGTACGGGATTGACCTTAGTGAGCGCCTTAGAGTCCGTATAACTCTGGGGAGCGGGACTAGGGTGAAGGTTCGATTGTTGCGGTCGAGTCTCCGCTCTAATTTGATATCTAGGATATAGGACTATGTTGAGGGGACTTGTCATCTGTCCGGATTCCGGTCTCGCGGAACGGCTGGAACAAGCTCTGTCGGAGACGGGTCAGATCAATCTGGTCCGCGATCTTGACCGTTACCCGACGGAACTTGAGTTCATGCGGTTCGTCCGGGCGCATGCACCACAGGTAGTATTTCTCAGCACTGAGTCGCTGCCGAAGGCGACCGAAATCATTCGTCTGGTCGACCGGGAATTCCCGGGCCTGCAACTGGTGGCGGTGCATCATTCCACCGACCCCCAAGTTCTGTTGGATATCATGCGGGCAGGTGTCCGCGAGTTTCCTCTCTCTGCCGTTTGCCCGTCAGGCCATCTACGAAACACTGGCGCGGGTGGACGAAGTGGCCCAGAAACGGCCCACGGCCGTGAACTCAACCGATCAGCTCTTTGCGTTCCTGCCGTCCAAGCAGGGTGTTGGCACCTCCACGGTGGCCCTCAACGCGGCGGTCGCCCTGTCCCGCAATCCTGACACAGGCGTATTGCTGCTGGACATGGATCTGACCTCGGGCATCATCGGCTTCATGTTGAAGCTGAACAACGCTCATTCCGTCGTCGATGCCGCCGAAAACGCTCAGACTCTGGACGAGTCCCTCTGGCCGCAGCTTGTCACGCGGGGTCGGCCAGATGGATGTCCTCCACTCCGGACGTCTCAACCCCGACTTCCGCATCGAGTCCTCGCAAGTCAGGAATCTCCTCGAATTCGCCCGCCGTCACTACCGCGCCATCTGCGTGGATCTGTCGGGCAATCTGGAACGGTATTCGCTGGAGATCATGCACGAAGCCAAACGGATCTTCCTGGTGGTGACACCGGAGATTCCCGTCGCTCCATCTGGCACGGGAAAAGTTCAATTTCCTGAACAGCCTGGAACTGGGTGACCGCGTCAGCGTATTGCTCAACCGCGGCCACAAACGCAGCGTCGTGAGCCCGGCCCAGATCGAAGATCTGCTGGGCGTGCCCGTCATGATGAATTTCTCGAACGACTACCAGGGCGTCCATCGCGCACTGCAGTCGGGCCGCGCCGTGGATCAAACCACGGAACTCGGCAAACAGTTCATCGGTACTCGCCAACGCCATCCTGGATAAGAAACCGATGGAGATCGACACCAAGAAGCGCTTTTCGGAGTACTTCTCGATCCTGCCGGGGCGCTACTCCTCGCGAAGGCGCGGATCCAAAGAAAATGAGCAGGTTGATCGCCAGCCTGCTCGTCGGAATCAAAGAAAAGGCCGGGCATTGTGCCCGGCCTTTCTTTGTCTGCAGGTGACTGTGAACTAGAACTCGATCTTGGCCGCGATCTGGAGGATGCGCGGATCGGCCGCCGTCGAGGCGGTGCCGAAGATCGCCACCGGGGAGAAGACCTTGGTGGTGGAAGTTGTGTTGAACGGCGTGCGGTTGACGTTGGCCACATTGGCGCGGTTCGCCATGTTGAACGCCTGGCCCACCAGGCGGAGACGGACCGTCTCCTTCCAGAGCGGGACAATCTTGGTCACACGGGCGTCGAGCGTGTAGACGCTGGGCAGCGTGTAGATGTTGCGGCCCGCCATCGGAGCACGGTCGTTGCGGGTGTTGCCGTCGCGGTTGATATCGGCGTTGCCGCCGACGGTCGGAGAATAGGGCTGGCCGCTGCGCGCATTGAAGATGCCCGAGATCTGCCAGCCGTTCAACACATAGTGAGCAAAGGCGTTGTTGTAGCGCTGGAAGTAGTTCAGGTCCCACACGCCGGAGGCGACGAAGCGGTGCTTCACGTTTCGTGTCGCCCACCGCGCGGTCCCCAGGTTCGGGTTGAGCGTGTCCAGAGCCACCTTGCCGTCATCACTGCCCACCACACGTGGTGGCATCCGGCACGGTGTCGATGACCTTGGAGAGGGTGTAGCTGGCCAGCAACTGGAAGTTGGGGAAACCGCTTCGTACCCTGAACGAAGGCGCCGTGGTAGATGGAGTCCGCGCCGGAGTCGAACAGGCTGATGCGGCCGAAGTCGCGTTCGGGCGGTTGGCCAGGCGCGTGTAGATGACCGTGGGCGATCCGTCGGCGTAGGTAGCCGTGTCGGCAAACAGCGGGAATAGATTGATGTCGCGCGTCCGGGACAGGTGGTAGCCGTGCAGGCCGAGATAGCCGAACGTCACGGCGTAGTCCTTGCTTAACTGGACTTCGTAGTTAAAGTTCCACTGGGCGGTGAGCGGCGAGACGAAGTTCGGCGACACGACATAGATGTCGGGCGTGCGCGAAACCGTGGGCGGGGCCGAAAGAATATTCGGGTAGGTGGGCAGATTCGCGCTCAGCGTGTAGGTCTGCACCTGGACCCCGTTGTCGAGGGACATCGCCGTACCGGTGAGGATGGAGGGCGTGCGGGAGTAGAAGATCCCGTAGCCGCCGCGCAGCAGTTGCCGGCCCTTCTCGTCCAGCCGGTAGGCGAATCCG
>JASGIE010000096.1:0-63268 GCA_049841055.1 Paludibaculum sp.
TATGTGGCTGGTTGCGAGTACGTATTGCTAAGGTTAATAGGGAAACGCGATGAGGAATTGCAACAGCACCTAATGAACTGGGAGAGATTGCCGTAAAGTCGGGCCGTTATGAAGAGGCAGACCAGGCGCTTCCGGAAGGCGGTCGACCTCTGGCAGCAGCACCCCGCACCGACGCCGCACATGAAGGCGATCGCCCTCAACAATCTGGCGCAGACCTACCGCCGGCAGAAACGGTATGACGAAGCCGCTCCGTTATTCCTGCAGGCCCGGCAATTGCTGGAAGAGGTCCGGGGTCGACCACGGCGGGAGTTGGCGAGCCCTGGGGAATCATGCAGGGGGTTCCAGGCGGAAACCGGCCACTATCCACTGGCGGTGGCCACGTTCAGCCATGCAATTGAACTCTCCGTGGAAACCAGAGGTGAGGACAATCCCGACGTGGCCCTGCTCCGGCTGGAGTTTGCGGCGCTGCGCCGGGCGCAAGGCCACTATGTCGAGTCAGTTGATCTGTCCAGAAGGCCATGCCGGTGCTGGCCCACGCCTTCGGCCCGGAAGACGCGCGGGTGCAGCAGTAGGCAGGCGGACTACAAGCGCTGTCTCAAGGAAGCACAAGCCCATGTCGTGATGATGAAGTGACGCGCCGCGCTGGGCCTCAACCACGCAGGCCCAGCCTCCGCACCAGAGCTTCATAGCGAGGTTCGCCGTGCAGCAGGTCGTAACCGGGATGCACGCCCAGCGAACTCACGGCAGTTCCCGCTCGCAAGCACCTTCCAGCCACTCCAAGGCAATCTCTTTCTCCCAGCCCCAGGTGACCCAGCGCATGCGCCGTGGACGGCACGTAGCGATGGCGCGCCATCTCCTGCAATTCGCAGAGAAGTGCTCGAGCCTGGTCCGGTTGACCAGCCAGGCCGTAGGTTTGCGCCATGGCGCCCAACAGGCTGGGCAGATTCGGCCGGCATCGATGGTCCTTCTGAACAGGGCCAGAGCTTCGTCGTAACGGCCCATGTGCGTATAGACGCGGCCCATGCCTGTCACGAACTTGTAATGGGCGGCCGTGAATCTGGATCCCTCGCTGGAACTCCGCCAGTGCTGGTCAGACCGCCGCGCCAGCAGGTAGGCGAGACCCATGGAATCCTGAATCGCGATGGATAACGGATCCAGTTGCACGGCCACCTTCGTCCCTTCAATGGCCTCATCAAAGCGGCCAAGCAGGGCAAGGTAGTCGCAGGCGTACGATGCTGCGCCGTGGCATAGCCGGGATGCAGTTCCAGAGCCCGCCTATGAGCGGGCGCCCGCTTCCTTCCAGCGCCATTCGTAAAGGAACTCGATGAGCCCAAGCGACGTATGCGCTTCCGCGAGATCGGGATCGAGATCCAGCGCTCGCAGTGCCGCGCTCTTCGCCATCGGCATGGTGTCCAGAGTCGAGGCGAAACCCAACTCGGCCATCACGCTGTAACTATCGGCCAGGCCTGCATATCCGGGTGCGAATCCGGCATCGATCGTCACGGCCTGAGAGAACAACTGGATCGCCGCCTCGAATCCTTCACGGGTCCGCTTGTTCCATTGGTAACGGCCCTGCAGGTACCGGTCGTAGGCGTCGACGTTCCATCGGCGGCGCGAGCTGTCCATAACGGCCGGGCAGCCCAGCGAGTTGCACGCGCAGGCTCTCCGCGATCTCGCGGGCAATGTCTTCCTGGATATCGAATAAGTCCGCCATCCAGCGGTCGTAGGTCTCCGCCCAGAGGTACTGACCCGACTCGGTGAGCACCAGACGCACGGTGATGTGGAGACGCTCGCCCCGGAACGCCGCACGCTGCCCTGCAGGACGGAGCCCACCATCGAGGCGCCGGCCCACGGCCGCGTAGTCGTCCCGGCCTTCCTTTAACTGTGCGGCTGTAGTCCAGGCGACCACACGCAGGCCGCGCACCTTCGTAAGTGCATGAATCAGCTCTTCCGTCAGACCATCGCTGAAGTACTCAGCATCTGCTTCGGGGCTCAGATTGGAGAATGGGAGTACGGCGATGCTGGTAGCCGGAATCTCCTCGGCTGCCGCCTCGGGACGGCTCTCGCCACGCATCCGAAATACGGCGGCATAGCAACCCGTCGGGATTTCGATGATCAGGTCGTCTTCCTGGCCTTCCCCCTCGTAGTATGCCTTGAGCTTCGATCGAAGCCGCCGTGCTTCCACACGCACAATCGGATCGGTACGCGGAATCGAATGCGCTGGTGCGGTCGAAGACCTCTACGCCCAAAAGATACTCTTTGAGTTCGGAGCCCTGGCCTGCAAGAGACCGCTGGACTACGAAGCGCAGCAACCGGCTCATTCGCTCGGAAGTGCGGAAGGTCTTACTTGGATGCTGTTTTCTCCGCCTGGATGCGCACTGCCTGGGGACTGGCGGAGATCAGAAGACCCTTGGAACTGTCCACTTGGATTCAGTACCCTCTCTACCCTCTGGCGCCATGGTCTATTATCTAACCACCGCACCCCGATCGGCAACGCCGGGATCAGTTCGTTACATACCGTATGTTCGCCGTGGCGGAGCCCGTTGCGGGATCCGCCACGGCCAAAAAGCTCAGGCCAGGGCGTCCTGGCAGAACGTTCACGCACTTCTTCATTTCGGCCAAGACGCTGGACGAAGCGGAAGCCGTCGTACTGCAGTTCGATGTTCCGCCGGCCAAGCACTTCTCCTTCTTCATCAACTGCAGGACCTCCTTCAACGGGAGTGTCGCCCTGCCCCCAAGGTGCGTTGCCGCCGCCTTTCGTGCTGTACTTCTTGTCCTTTAGATGGAAGCTCGTGATGCGGTCGTGGTGTTCCTTGATGAACGGGATGGGCGAAGCGTTGATAGCTTCCGTGAAGTGGCCAACATCCAGGTTGATGGAGTTGTACTTCGACTGCGACGACGTCGTCCCAACTGTGCGCATCGACGTGAGTGTGGTTGTGGTAGCCGATGTAGATCTTGTGCTTTGTCGCGAACTCGCCGACCCGTTTGGAATGCTCCGCCTTCGTCGGCAGCTCCATCGTGGTACGAATTCGCGCCCAATGTCTTCGCAACGGTGCAGATGTATTCGTACTCGTCGTCAGACATCGATTCCGCCGAGCGGGAGACTCGAATGTCGATCTTCACGCCGGCCGCGTTGTGAGCTTGCGGAACTCCTTGTACTTGTCCATGGAAGCCGACAGCCGCCACTTCTTGCGTCTTCTTCCTCGAACTTCTTCATCGTTTCCCGGCGCTCCGGCGTGGTCAGGTGCCGGCGCCGGCCGGAAACTGCGGAGGAACGGGCGCGCCCGCGAACGACTCCGCTGGGTCGGACATCAGCTCGATGGAGCTCAGGCCGAGTTCAACACAATACTTCAGGACATCCTGCGCCGTGCTGGGCAGGGTGCGGAAGCTATACGTGATCGCGCCGATCTGCACTCCTCCGAACTTGCGGATCATTCACCGCGCCCAGCAATGTGGAAGCCGGCAGCACGGCCAGTGCCGCCTTGCCCAGTCCCTGCACCATCATCGTACTTTCACCTCCCAGCCCTTTCTGTAGGCGGGCTTCACCCATTGATTCGCTGATTTTTTGTTGCTGCTGAACTCACCCTTAGGGCGTTGTCCCAGAGCAGCTTGCCGTCGCAATGAACCGCGGCCGAGCCCAGTACGAGCCATTCCGTGTATGGCGCCGCGATCGAAAAATTGGAGCAGGCCGGCGCGCCGCCCCTGCAGGCCCGCACCCAGTCGCGGAGATGCGCCGCATGATTGCTACCCGTGCTCGCGCCGGGTGCGCGGGACAGGTAGGGATTCGGCAGTTTGTACTCGCTCCAGCGTGCCCCGGGCAACAGGCCGACACCTTCGCCGCGCCCGCTGGTGCCCATATAGCCCTTCGAACCCGCAAAGATCAGGTTGTACCCTGGCTGCGGTTGGCCGGCCCGGCCGGACGTGCCGCCGGACGTGCCGCCTGGGCCTGCGCCGGCCCCGCACCGCCGGTCCCCATTCGGAAGCCACCCTGCCCCTGAACCGGTCCCACCTGTGGACCTTCCCCGGGCATCTTGCGCGCTTCCTCGACGGTGGTCATCCCAGGCGGCAGGTAGGCGTCGCCATCGGCGTGGTGATACCAGTACACGGTGACCGGCGGCATCCCTGGCCGCTCGGCGAACTCGTACTCGATGGTGAGCTCATTGCGGGGAACGTCGAAGGGCGGCAGATCGCTCTTCTCGATGCATTCCACACTGACCAGATACTTCGGAATCGAATTGCAATGCCCAGTTCGCCGGTCCCAGGATGTGTACGCCCCAGGTCACCGATCAGGCTGCTGCCGAAATCGTAGGAGCCGCGCCAATTGAAGGGGAGATACAAGCGAAGCCGTCGGTGGAGTTCGGCCGGCCGGAACGCGCATTGCGCTCGGCGACAAAGGCCGTGTATTCGGCGTCACCCGCGGAAAACGGCCGACCCGCCGCGGTGCCCAGCCAGAGATCCCAGCTCAGCGTGTCGGGCACTGGTGTGGTGGCAGGCATCTCTCGTCATACCCTGCGGCCAGCTCTGGCTTGCCGGTCCAGGCGTGGACCTCCTTCACCTCGCCGATCTGCGCCGGACCAGAAGATCTCGCACGCGACGCGCGTGGCATCGTGCGAGTAGCCCTGGTTGCCCATCTGCGTGGCGACTTTGTAGCGTTCAGCGGCGGCGGCCATCATGCGCGCTTCGCCCGAGAGCCTGGTGAGTGGCTTTTCGACATATACATGCTCGCCCGCCTGCATGCAGTGAATCGCGCAGTAGGCGTGCATGTGATCGGGAGTACCTGAATCACCACGGCGTCGATGTCCTTGCCCGACTTGTCCGAGCATCTCGCGGAAGTCTCTGTACTTCCTGGCCTCAGGAAAGCGTTCGAAGGACTCCTTGCCGCGAGCCCAATCGACGTCGGCCAGCGCGACGACGTTCTCGACACCGGAATGCGCGAGTTTCAGGTCGGCCGCGGGCTGCCCGCCCGCTCCGATCGCCGCCAGATTCCAGCTTCTGGTTCGGGGGATTCGTACCCCATCGCCTTGAGGGAAGCAACACTGCCGAAGCCACCGATGGGAATGGCGCCTGCCAGAAGTGCGCCATGGAAGAAGTGCCGGCGGAAGAGTGGAAGAAGACACGGGAAAAACGACCTCTCAGAAGAGCCTATCGTAATCAAGGTGAGCGACGCACCACCTCATAGCGTCTCTCTACGAGTAACCAGGCATTCAAACCCACGCGAAACTGCTGGCCTTCGATGAGACTGGCGCGGTGTCTATAATAAGGGACGATCGATGCCTCTCGTCCCGCCGTATATCGAAGCCCTCCGCCCCTACGTGGCGGGCATGAGCCCGGAGGAGGCCCGGCTTCGCTACAACCTGGATCACGTCGACAAACTGGCGTCCAACGAGAATCCGCTGGGCCCCTCGCCGATGGCGGTGGAGGCCATGCAGCGCACCCTCGCCGGTCTCCATTTCTATCCCAGCGGAGGCGTGGAACTTCGACGCCGCCTGGCGGAACTCTACGAGGTGCAGATCGAGAATGTCATCGCGGGCAGCGGCAGCGAGGGCATCATGGCGAATATCATTCGCACCTTCCTGCTGGACGACGACGAGGTGCTCACCACCGAGAACGCCTTCATCGGCTTTCGCGTCCTGGCCCAATCCCGCGGCGTGGCCTACCGGACCGTCCCCTACCAGGATTGGCGCTACGACCTGACGGCGCTCGCCGCGGCCATCACCGACAAGACGAAGATCATCTACCTGGCGAATCCGAACAACCCAACGGGCACCATCTTCACGCGACACGAGTTCGACGAGTTCTACCGTCATGTGCCGGAACGGGTGCTGATTATTCTGGACGAGGCTTACTTCGAATACGCCAAGGACCACCCGAAGTACCCGGACTCGATGCACTACCGGTACGACAACGTCATCACGTTGCGGACCTTTTCCAAGATCTACGGGCTTGCCGGGATTCGGATCGGCTATGGCTTCGCGCACGCGAAGTTGATCGCCAACCTGCTGAAGGTCAAACTGCCATTCGAACCCAGCTCCGTGGCCCAGGCAGCCGGTATCGCCGCGTTGGACGACCGCGAGTTTCTGCACCGTTCGCTGGAACTGAATGCGCGCGGTTTGCGGCTGTTTACGCAAGCCTTTCAGGAGCTCGGATTGACTGTCGTGCCCACTCAGGCGAACTTTGTCATGCTGCCCCTGTCGGCGCCGGAACAAGCTGACCGCGTCGCCAATCGCCTGATGAGCCAGGGGAGTATCGTCAGGCCGCTGCAGGCCTTTGGGCTGCCGACTTGCCTCCGGATTTCCACGGGGAGCATGGAAGCCAACGAACGCTGTGTTGATAACATGCGCCGGGCCATTATGGAGGAGCAATCATGTCCGAGTCCGACCTCGTCCCGTTGAACGGGATCGATCACATTCACTTCCTTGTGGCCAACGCCAAGCAGGCAGCCTACTACTACCGGGCCGCCTTTGGATTCCGCATCATCGCCTACCGCGGTCCGGAAACGGGGACGCGCGAGGCGGCCAGCTACCTCCTGGAACAGGACCGCATCCGGTTCGTGTTCTCCACGCCCCTCAGCAGCGACAATCCCATGTACGACCACATCCGCCGCCACGGTGACGGCGTGCGGGATGTTGCTTTTCTCGTGGAGGACGCGGCCGCTGCGTGGCGAGGGGCGGTGGAACGCGGCGCGGAATCCGCCTACGACCCTTCCGTGCTGGAGGATGAGAACGGCGCCGTCGGGATGGCCGGTATCAAGACATATGGCGACACCATCCACACCTTCATCAGCCGCCACGGCTACACGGGCGTGTTCCGGCCCGGATTCGTGGCGGTTCCGCAAGAGGACGAGGCAGCCCGTCCGGTTGGGCTGCGCCAGGTAGACCACATCGTCGGAAATGTCCCGCTCGGCGAAATGACGCGCTGGGTGTCGCACTACCAGCGCACGCTCGGCTTCTCGCTCTTTCAGAGCTTTGATGATCGGGACATTAGTACGGAATACACGGCGCTCATGTCCAAAGTCATGGCAAATGGAAATGGGCGCATCAAATTCCCAATCAATGAGCCGGCCGCGGGCAAGCGAAAGTCGCAGATCGAGGAGTACCTCGATGCCTATGAGGGCGCGGGAGTACAGCACATCGCCATGACGACAGGCAATATTGTCGACACGGTCAGCCGCCTGAAAGCCCAGGGCGTGGAGTTCCTTCACGTGCCCACCACTTACTACCAGCAACTCAAAGACCGGGTCGGCGCGATCGATGAACCGCTGGACGAACTGGAACGCCTGGGGATTCTGGTCGACCGGGATGAAGAGGGATATTTGCTGCAGATCTTTACAAAACCGGTGGTCGACCGGCCGACTTTGTTCTACGAGATCATCCAGCGAAAGGGCAGCCGCAGCTTCGGAAAGGGCAACTTTAAAGCCCTCTTCGAGGCCATTGAACGGGAACAGGAACTAAGAGGAAACCTTTAGCGATCCTGGAACACGACCTTAGAGCGTAAACAGATAGCGTTCGAGTGCGTTATGGTTAAGGCGTCCATGTCCGAATATGGTATGTAGCTGAGTGATCAGTTGCGCATGGGAGCCGAACCATGAACGATCGGGAATCGCGCACGGCCCGACACATCGTTCTGGTCGTCGACGACGACCAGCAGGTCCGACAGCTAGTGGCGGATCGCCTGTCCAGAGACGGCTACGATGTCCGCACGGCTCAGAACGCGGCCGAGGCGCTGGAGATCACGGCAAGGATCTGCCCAGCGTCATCCTATTGGATGTCGTCATGCCGGACGTCTCGGGGCTCGAATTGTGCGGCCGGTTGAAGTCGGATGCGCGCACGGCGTCGATTCCCATCATTTTCCTGACCGGCATGGTGTCCGAGGAGGATGTCGAGGCCGGTGCTGAAGCCGGAGCCTCCGACTACATCAAGAAGCCGTTCGACATGGATGAGGTGAGGTTCCGGGTCAGGACCCAGCTCCGCCTGCAGGAAGCGATTCGCAAGCAGAGCCGCACGCAGGACCGCCTGAGCCTGATCAGCAAGGCAGCGAAAGATGCCATCATCCTGCTGGACGACGAAGGCTGCGTGGCTCACTGGAACGAAGCGGCCACGGCAATGTTCGGCTATGAGGCCGGAGAGGCCATGGGCCGCAACCTGCACGCCCTGCTGGCGCCCACCCGTTTCCTGGAGGCGCATCGCGCCGCCTTCGACCGATTCCGCGAGACAGGAGACGGGCCGGCCGTCGGCATTACGTTGGAACTGGTGGCCCTGCGCCGTTCCGGCGACGAATTCCCCATTGAACTCTCCCTCACCGCGACTTCGCTGGACGGCAAATGGTGGGCTCTTGGCATCGTGCGGGACATCAGCCGCCGCCGGCAGGTCGAAACCACGCTCCGGGAAAGTGAGGAGCGGTTCCGGCGCCTGTTCGAAGAAGGGCCGCTCGGCATCGCTCTCATTGCTCCCGACATGACCATTCACCGTGCCAATGTCGCGCTCACCACGATGTTGGGCTTCACGGAGTCGGAACTGCAACAACTGAAGGTGGCGGATTTCACGGCGCCCGAGGACCTGCCGGCCACCATTGAGCAGGCCGGAAAACTGCTGCGGGGCGAAATCGCGAGCTATCAGCTGCGCAAACGGTATGTGCGGAAGAACCGGACCAAGATCTGGGCTCACACCTCGGTCTCACTGATCCGCGATGAAGCCGGGGCGCCGAAGTACGGCCTTGTCATGGTCGAAGACATCACGGCCCGGGTGGATCACGAACAAAACCAGCGTCTGTCTGAGGCCAAACTACGCGAGAGCGAGCATCGCCTCACCAAGATTCTCGAGAGCGTGCCCGTCGGCATCGCCATTGTGAGCCTGGACAAACGGATCCGCTGGGCCGATCAAGCCGCGGTGAGCATGATCGGCGCGCAGGAACTGGACATCATCATCGGCCAGCCGTGCAACCAGGTTCTCTGCCAGTTCTCGGATTCCCAGTGCCCGTTCTGCGACTCGGGCGACGCCGTAATGAGCGCGGAAACCACCATGTCCCGCTCGGACGGGGCGCTGCTGCCGGTGCTGAAAAGCGCTCATACGGTCGAGTTCGACAACGAGATCGTGCGGCTGGAGACCTTCATGGATCTGCGCGACCGCAAGCGGCTGGAAACGGAACTGGGCCACTCCCGCAAGCTCGAGGCGGTGGGCCAACTCGCGGCGGGCGTAGCCCATGAGATCAATACGCCGATCCAGTATGTAGGCGACAGCGTTCAGTTCCTGAAAGAGGCGTTCGACAGCTTCGTTCAAGTCCTGCCAAAGTACCGCCAACTGCTTTCAGCGCCACCCGATCCCGAAGCCGCGGCGAACCTCGCAGCAGAGATCCGGCGGCAGGAAGAGGAGATGGATCTCGATTGGCTGCTGAACGAGATTCCCACCTCCTTCAACCGCTGCCTGGAGGGTATCGAACGAGTGGCGCGCATTGTCCGCGCGATGAAAGAATTCGCGCATCCCGACCAGCGCGAGAAGAAACCGGCCGATCTGAATCACGCCATCCAGAGCACCCTCACGATCGCCCGAAACGAGTATAAGTATGTCGCCGACATCGAGACCCACTTTGGCGACATCCCCGATGTGATCTGCCATGTCTCCGAACTGAATCAGGTCTTTCTGAACCTGATTGTCAATGCCGTCCACGCCATTGCCGGACACCTGGAGAACACAGGCCTGCGCGGCGCCATCGGCATCACGACACTGAGACAGGGTCCCAACGTGAGGATTGATATCGAAGACACGGGAGGCGGCATTCCGGATGAGATCCGCGACCGTGTTTTCGATCCCTTCTTCACGACGAAACCGGTCGGCAAAGGCACTGGTCAGGGATTGGCGATCGCCCGGTCTGTGGTGGTGGACAAGCACGGCGGCGCTCTGACCTTCAAATCCAACCACGGGCTTGGCACCACGTTCAGCGTGCTGCTGCCCATCGATGGCAAGCAAATCTAGAAAAGCGAGACGTCCCGATGAGCAAGAAAACAGTCCTCTTCGTCGATGATGAGCTGAATGTCCTGGAAGGTCTGCGCACGCGCCTGCACCGCCAGCGCAGCAAGTGGGACATGATCTTCGTCCTCAGCGGCAAGAGGCGTTGGAGCGCATGGCCCAGGGCGGTGTTGACGTCCTGGTGACGGACATGCGCATGCCCGAGATGGACGGGGTCACCCTGCTGAAGCGGGCGCAGGAAGAGTTCCCGCGAGTCGTTCGCATCGTGCTCTCCGGCCACGCCGAACTGGAAGCGGCGCTGCGGGCGATTCATGTGGCCCACCAGTTCCTCAGCAAACCCTGTGAGGCCGGTGTCATCGAGAACGTGGTGGACCGGGCTTGCAATTTACAATCTCTGCTTCACAACGAGGTTCTGGAACAATGTGTGGGCCGCATCGAGAACCTGCCGTCGCCGCCGGTCATCTATTCGCAATTGATGGTGGCCCTGAACAACGAATTCGCAAGCCCCATCAGCGTCGCATCTATTCTCAAGCAGGATATGGCGATGTGCGCCAAGACTCTGCAATTGGTCAACTCGGCCTTCTTCGGATTCGCTCAGAAGATCACTGAGGTTGAAGACGCCGTAACCTATCTGGGCTACAACACCATCCGGCAGATAGTCCTCACGGTGGAGGTCTTTCACCGGCCGAAGAGCAAGGCGCTACCCAGCATCACACTCGAAGCGATGCAGACGCACGCCTGTCTGGTGGGGGCGCTGGCTTCCAACCTGTTGCCGGAGCGTCGCGACAAGGAGGATGCCTTCATCGCAGGGCTGCTGCATGACATCGGCAAACTGGTGCTGGCCACCGAGGTGCCGGAAGCGCATAAACAGATTCAGATGCTCTGCCTCAAGCCCGAGATCAGCCCGCTGGACGCGGAGGTTCAGGTGCTCGGCGTGACGCATGCCCAGATCGGCGCCTACCTGCTGGGCTTGTGGGGACTTCCCTACTCCGTTGTGGAGGCGGTGGCGAACCATCACTCTCCATCCAACGTGGAGATACCGGGTTTCGGCGTGCTGACCGCCATCCATGTCGCTGACGCGCTGCTGCACGAAGAGATGCGGATCCGGCGTCCGAGTTCGAAGCCGCGCTGGCCCATTCTGGACCTGGCCTTGCTCGAGAAGCAGGGTCTCGCCAAGCAACTACCCGTCTGGCGCGACAAGGCCCGCCAACAGGTGGACGCCGGTGCGCGCGGCATGTCCCGTGCCCTCTGCTAGGATGCGCTGGCGGCCTGTCAGCCGCTACACTTTGAGTTCATGCTGCGAACTGTTCAGGCAACGCGCTACGTCACGCCCTTGCGCGAAGGCGGATCGCTGCCGGCCATCGTGGAAGCGGACGACCTCGGCCTCTATGTAGTGAAGTTCCGCGGTGCAGGCCAGGGTCCGCTGGCCCTGGTCGCCGAGCTCATCGCCGGCGAAATCGGACGCGCGCTGGGCCTCAACGTGCCGGAACTTGTGTTCGTCGAAATCGACCCCGGCCTGGGTCGCAACGATCCCGACTACGAGATCCGCCAGTTGCTGCAGGCCAGCGTGGGTCTCAATCTTGCTCTGGATTACCTGCCGGGTTCCACGATGTTCGACCCCGCCGCCCGTGACAAGGCGCCGGCGGATCTGGCTTCCATGGCGGTCTGGTTCGATGCCTTCGTCACCAACATCGACCGAACAGCCAGCAACCCGAACCTGCTGCTGTGGCACAAGGCCCTGTACTTCATCGATCACGGCGCCGCCTTGTACTTCCACCACAACTGGCAGAGCCTCGAGCAGATGACGCAGTCCGCCTTCTCAGCGGTAAAGAAGCATCTGTTGCTGCGCTGGGCGTCCGGGATCCCGGAGGCCGACGCCGAAGCGAAGCGTAGACTGAAACGAACAGGTGTTTGTTGAGATCCTCGCTCAGGTGCCCGATGCCTGGCTGACCGTCAACGGCGAACCTGCTAACCCGGCGGACCGCCGTGCCGGCTATCTGCGGTTTCTGACAGGAAGACTTGCAGCATCCGCGAGCTTTACAGAGGAGGCCCTGCGTGCCCGATCAGAGCTCGTTTGATTACGCCGTCATCCGCCTGGTGCCGCGTGTGGAGCGGGAGGAGTTCATCAACGCCGGAGTCGTCCTCTTCTGCCGTCAGCTTCGTTTTCTGTCGGTTTTCATCCATTTGGATGAGGCGAGACTGAAGGCGCTCTGGCCGGAGGCCGATGCCGCCGATTTCCGGTGCCGGCTGGAGGCATTCCAGCGTATCGCCGCCGGCGATCCGGAGGCCGGCCCCATCGCCCAGCTCTCTCAAAGTGAACGCTTCTATTGGCTCACTGCGACGCGCAGCACCATCATCCAGGTATCGCCCGTCCACAGCGGATTGTGTGCGTCGCCCGAGGAAGCATTGGACGGGCTCTGCCGGCGATTGCTGGCCGCCGCAACGATCGCCTGAGCAGGGACCCCCGGCGGCCCATGGAGATCGGGCCACGCAGCGCGGAGATGGCCGGTGCATCCGCGGATGGGGCCGAACCGGGGTGGCTTTGTTCGGCCCAATCGCGTGGCAAAGAGCGACACGGAGCTCTGGCTAGTCCGCTCCCACGATGGATTCAGGATTCGATTGTCAAAGATCGGAGCAGAATCGCCTGCACTCCGAGAAGTGGCGCGGCCGGATGGGTGGTGAGTGCGGCGGTGGCTTTGTTCGCTCGGGGAGATTGGATTGGGTGGGTGCGGCGGGGGTGGTGGTGCTGACGCGGCGGATCGCGCTTGTTGGCTGTGGGGTAGCCCGTCGCTTACGCTTCGGGATGGGGATGGGGCGGTGGTTGGGCTCTGGGACTGGGATGGGGGTGGTGCTGGAGTTGGGCTTCGGGCTGGGGATGCGTTTGGGTGCCGGTGTTGGGTTTGTTCGCTCAGGGAGAGTGGATTGCGCTGATGTTGCCCGCTCCTGCGGAAGCACTGCCGGTACGTTCGGATGTGACTCCGGGTGGTTGACGAGGGCGTCAACCGCGGACCTGGGGGTCCGCCGTCCCAGGGTTTTGGGTTGACTGGAGCTTTTCTCCGATTTGGCGATGGTGCGGGCTGTGGCCTGCTCCGTTGAGGACGAGACGGAGACGGGCGCCCGCTTACTGACGTGCGCGGTTGGTGGTGCGGAGACCACTCCCTGACGGTCGTGGTTCGGTGTGGGGGACTCTGGGTTGGTGGAAGAGTTTTGCTTGCGGGACCGGTTTAGGAAACGGAGGCTGAGGCCCGGGACCGTGGGCGGACGGATGGCTTTCACGGCTTGCGGAGCTGGGACGGGGCGGACTGGGCGGAAGCCACGCCGGGCTGTGAATAGCGATGAGATTCCGCCGGCCGGAGGGAGATTTCGATTATTGGAGATGGCTGGCTGGGCTGAGACGGTCTCGACCGGTTGGCCGGATAGGCTGGGATTCCAGGGTCCTGTGGATGTGAACTGGTTGTCCGAGCTGAGGTGTGTGCCGGCCGTGGTTGCCAGCATGATGGAGCGACTGGAGCCGGCGGCGGAGGCGAGGAGGGTCTGGGTTCGGGCGGGGATGCCGGTCTGATTCTCTACGTCTCCGATGACGTAGGGGAAGATCGACTTCTGGATGGCTCGGATGCGGACGCAGATCCAGGCATGATAGCGGCCCAGGGCCTGGACGACTTCGGCGTGGTTTTCGCGGATCCAGAGCGAGGCGTAGGGGATGATCCCGTGGTTCACATGGAGGGCTTCGGCCCAGAGCTTGCCTTCGAGTTGGAGGAGGCGGCGTTCGTGGCCTCGGAGCATGAGGCGGTGGACGAAGAGGGCGCGGAAGCGCGGGTCGGCGATGTCGGCCGTTTCCTCCAAAGCCTTGCGGTAGAGGAGGTCCGCGATCTCCTCGGGGAGGTGATGGAGCTTCGAGTAGAGGTTGTGGCGGCAGGCGTTCTGGGCGACACGGCGCTTGCCTTCGGCGGTACGGGGGCCGGTCGATTTTTGGGCGTTGGCGCGGTTGGCGGCGAGGCGGCGCTCGGAGATGGGTTGCCTGGGGGTGGCGGTGGTTCCCTGGCGTTCGCCGTCCAGGCGGTGTTCTCCCGAGGGCCTGGCGTGCGGCGCGTCCGCGACGCCAGGCGTAGTCTTGGCCACGGAGGCCACGGGTCGATGAGCGGGCGCATACTCCGTTCGAACCTGATCCAATCCACTTCTTCGTTCCATACAACTCCTTGGCCGGGATTATAGAGGACGAGATCCAAAACAGGCTCCACCCGGGGGATGGAGAGACGGGTGTAAGTGATGGCCGATCCAATGGTTAAGGGAGTTTTGGGTTTATTTTGAAAGCGTGTGACCGGGTTGAGACGAGGGCTGAATTCCGGGGAGAACCAGGGCTGTGGGCTGTGTGAGTAGCGGTCTTGGGGGGTCTTGTGGGGGTGCTGATCCGTTCCCTTCGCGAGCAGGCCGGAAGCGCCAAGGTCGCAGTGTTCGTTTACTGGCTGATGCCCCATCTTGTACCCGTGATGGCGGCCTCTCCGGAAGACGACTCCCCGGCGGTTCAACTGCGGCGTGTCCATGGATGGTTCGCACAGTATTTCTATGCGCAGCGCTCGCGGTGCGGGCCTCAGTGGTGGGCGGTGTCAGTCTGCCTCCCTCTTCACAAGGCAAAGAGACGTAGCAATCGCAATGGAAGCAGTCACGCCGTGGAGCTTTCTGGCCTCACCGCCAGGCGAGCCGGTAGAGTTGGCCTTTTCCAGTTACCCAACACGACCCACCGGCGCCGGCCAAAGCGATGAAACGCTCGGAAGCTCGCAACCGGGACCAATGCTCGCCGCCGTCACGAGTCTCGAAGACTTCGCCGCAATCCAGTAGCCACCCGATTTTTTCGGTGGCGAAGTAAATTGCGCCCCACTGTCCAAAGCCACCCTGCCCGAGGCAAAACTGCCCGCGCTCCACGATCTGCCGCCAGTGCTTGCCCCGATCGGTGGTCTTGTAGACATCCCCTTCCTCGAAGCTCAGCCAGCCGATGCGTTCGTCGCCCTCCAGAAACTGGAGAGTTTCCGGACGCTCCGGCTCAACATCTCGCCACCGTGGGGCCGGCTTCTTCATTTTCACTTCGCTCTCAGTCCAGTGCGCACCGGCATCCTCGGTGAAGTAGATGGCGCTATCGGGCACGGCCACTCCGCGCTTGGCGTCGAAGAAGCGAATGTGCCGCACTTCACAACCCTTGAGAGTAGGAAGGGTCTGCCGGATCCATGGGCCGCCCGAGGTAGCACGATGGAAGATGGTGGTTTCGCATGCGAACATCACACGGCCAGTGCGGTTTGTTTGTCCTGGACGCGGAGGCGCATCCAAGATCGTGGCCCCTCCGAACCAGGCTGCGCCGCCCTCTGAGTAGGAGGCCAGCCCCGATCGATACCAACCGTCCGCTCTCGGCAATTGATCCTCCTGCCACGTGGCTCCGGCATCCAATGTGCGATAGAGTGCGCCGCCGTATCCGGGATGGTCCGCGTGTTTTGGTTCGAGCACAACCCAAATCTCCGAGTTAGAAAGAAAGAAGAGCCCATTGACCGACGGGTCGCTTATGTCTGCGGGTTTGGGCAATGGAACCGTGCGCCAAGTGCGACCACCATCCCTTGTGTTGATGAGGCTCAAAGGTCCACTCCAGGCCCAGCCGTCGGTCCTCGTGAAAAATGTCGGCAGTCCGTACGGGTAGTCACTGAGCCTCTCGAATTGCGTTTGGTCTGCGTTTGTCTGGGCGATCGAAAAAGAGGCAATTAAGATAAGTGCGCAAGCTGCGACTTTCATGATGAATATCTACTCTTCCAAGCATTGTCCTCGAAAAGGGGACAGAGTGGGAGCCTGACCCCTCTCGTCTCCGTTCGCAGTTCGCGCCGCATGAAAGCGAAGTCTCGCTACGCGGTCCGGCGCCATTGGCGCGGGCGGTGTTCTGGAACGCCGACAGCGGCCAAGAGTTGCTCATCCGGCTGGTTGGCGATGACCGCACAGGGGAGTGTGGCGGTCCAAGCGGGGGTGAGATCGTCCGAGACGGTAGATCGGCCGAGAGCACAGTTGGCGGCAATCGGAGGCTGATTGAGCCGCGCGTCCGCCAACGGTAGTATAGTTTTTGACTTAATCATAGACAACTTCTGCGGCAACCGAACCTCCTGAAGGAGATTTGGCAAACCGTGGATTCGATTGTCCAGCGCCGCCCCTTCTGGGCTGTCGACACCGGCCGGTCCAAGCCTAGCCCAAGGCGATCGGTATCAGATCGGAACGGTGATTGGCTTGAGATCGGAACGCTAATCGGCATCGCTCGGAATCCGCAGGACCGTCAGGCGGGCAGCCTTCCACCCTTCCAACCCTTCTCTTGGAGGATCACGTTGCGATGCCGGCGCAATAACGCCCGTTGAAGAATGCACACGAACTCCACTATTGATGAGAGCCAGCACCGGCCGTTCCTCCCGGAATTCGGGACTGTGCGAAGGACCCGCAAGGTCCGGATGCGCCACACAGGCTGTTTGGCCGGCCGGTAGTCCAAACTCAATCTACCGTGATGGTCCCGCAAGGGAACGGATGCGGCAAATGGATGTCTGGCCACGCCGGTATTCGGCGTTGGTCCAATCTGAAGCTGGGGAAGTCAACAGGGGTACGGGCAGGACGAATGAAGTTCCACCGACGGGAGCGCAGGGAGAGGTGTGTTTTCCCTTGACAACTACTTATCATGGATGTCCCGTCCTCTGACACGCCAAGTCATCGTCTTTTTCTGGCGGTATCGCCCAATTTTGCAACCATTGGCCTTCCTATTCTGACCGCTAAGGCGCTCCCTGCGAGACCTGCCGTGTGTCAGTTTTAGGCGCACTACAGGCTGCAGTGCACCGTCTCCCGGGAATTCATCCCGAAAGAGTCTCAGGCTGAAGGGCATCGCTCTATCTCAGGCGTTTAGAGACAACCCCGTATGCCATTGGCAGAGCATGACCACGCAAGAAGTGCGCCGATCACTGCCGGGGCTGCTAGAACAAGAGACACGACGGTGAGCACCTTGACAAACCGTCGTCCACGGAATGTTATTATCACGATTACAAAACTGAGCGCCCAGCATATACTGGCAATGATTGAGCCAATTGAGCTTCGCGCCAGGAACAGACATGCTGCAACGGAGAGAACGTGCATTCCGACGATGATCATGGTGCGCAATTCAAAGGAACTCGGGAGGAATCGTGAGCGGTCACCCATATAGCGCCTTTTGTGATTGCCTTTCTCTCCACTAGAGTGGATTACCTGGTATTGGATCATACCATCCAATTGCACCCGAGGGTGGCGGCGTATACCAATCAATGAGTCCGGCCCTAGAGAGAAGCCAATGCATAAATGAGTTGCTATTTGGCCCAAACGTTTGATAATCTGCCGTTTTCTTGAAGCTATCTGCAAGGCCAAGAAGTCGATCTACATCGTCGCAAATAATTGACTGCGGCATGCCAAAATGTGGCCCGACGGCTCGTCCTTCGTCCTCTGGGGCCCGAGGGGCGGAAGTTACATATGCCATAAGTTTCCCATAGTCTCGCACATCGTATCTTTCCGGGCCGCCTTCAATGACATACTTCTGGCCTTTTCTGTCGGTCAAAGCCAGGTACAAATGAGAACCATATAGTCCCGCAGCAGGATTCTCCAGTGGCTCAGAATACAACTGATACTCACAATTTGTGAGCTCCATTTCCTCCGCGGCATAATCGCCCAGCAAGAGCGGCGTTAATGCTTCTACGATAAGGAAGTCGGGCATTAACAGGGCCCCTCCGATGCACGGAAAGGGCGAGCTGACACCGATAAACGCATCACTAACCCAACACACCCCCAATCCACTAAGGTCATTACCGTTGACTGGATCGCCTTCCACATAGGCATACCGATTCCAAGACCCCGGATCCCGCGCCCCGCCGCTCGCTTTGTATGGATCCGCGCTCGTGAACCGCCCGAACTGCGGCGAGTAGTACCGGTTCCAGGCATAGTCCAGCCCGCTCACCGCATCCCGAGTATACGTCGCGAACTTCTCTCGATCCGACGCCGCATCCCCACTCCGCTGCTCCCCGTACGGGTAGTAACTCAGGGACTCAGCCCCGCTTTTGACCACGCTGCCCAGTCTGTCGGTGACCATGGAGTTTGCACCGCTGCCGATCAAGCGCCCAGAGAACCACACTCGGATCGACGCCGACGAGAAGTACTTGTGCCCATTCGCCTTCGTGCCGCGCTGGTACACACCCAGCAACTCTCCACCAAGGCCGTAGAAGAACGTATCCACGTTTCCGGTCGGCCGCGTGACCTGAATTCGCTGGTTCGCCGCCGAGTACATATAGCCCTCGGTTCCGTTGCCTGTCGTCACAGTCGCCATCCGATTGAACAGGTCGTAGGTGGCCGTGCCCGAACCGGTTCCGAAGCCGGTCATGTTTCCATTCGCGTCATAGGTGATGCCCGTTCCGGTCATCTGATTCGTCGTCGGATCCACATTGAAAACGGCCGACGGCGCCGTGCCTTTTGTCACGTTCTGTTGCAGGCGGTTGCCAAATCCATCGTAAACCCATGCGAGGCCCCATTCCGGACCCGTCGTCGAAGCCGCGATCAAGCGCCCCAACTGATCGTATTGATAGGAGACCTCCTCGCCGCTCACGTTGTCTTTCCGCGAAGTGATGCGTCCGTCGTTGGCCGTCGCCGAGTACCGATACTCGATGTTCGAGCCACGCCCTGATGCCTGCGTCAACTGGCCTAATGCATTGTAAGTAAAGGACTCCGTGTCAGAGGTGCCGTCCGGCTTGTACACCACCATCTGGGTGATTTGCGCTGTCGCATTCCGCAGCGCTCCAACCCGAGTTCCAGGCGCAATCGGGTATGTGGAGTCCCGCAATGACGAGACCCCCAATGAGTCGTACAAATAGCTCAGCGTGCGTCCCGTCTCGGCCACAGTCCCATCAAGGTTGTAGACGTCTGGGTACTTCATGGAGGATAACCGCCCCTCCGTGTCGTACGTGTAATTTGCCTCCAGCGGGGTGTTGTTGTCCGAGAGAGTCATCTTCTTCTTCGTGACCAGACCACCCACCGAGTATTCGTATGTTTCCACGACCGAGCCCAGCGTCACAGTGCTGAGCCGTCCCTGGGCATTCACCCCCAAGTCGTAGAAGTATGTGGGCGACTGTGAGTAGTCGTAACCCGTCCAGCCTACCGGCTTCACATACACGCCGATCAGCCGGCCATATGCGTCTCTCCCGTATGCCGTGACGACTCCCTTGGCATCGGTCTTGGTCGCCACCTGACCATCCGGCCCGTAAGTGTATGTTGTCGTGCCGGTTTCCGGCTGGACCACGCTTGTCAATTGGAACAGTGAGTTGTAGGTAAAGGTCCGAGTTTGGGTCGTGGTTCCGCGCGTCATCGACACCGTCAGCAACTGATTGAACAGGTTGTAGGTGTAAGTGGTCACCAGATCGGCACCACCGGCCGGGTTCGGCTCGTTCACCTGGACCAGATTGCCGAAGGCGTCCATTGTGTACTTCTTCCAGATCGGCCGGCTCGCATCCCGCACCGGAGACGACACCTTCACTGTATTCCCTTCGTAAAGGTACGTGGTTTGACCTGCGCCGTCAGGCAGCGCTACCGTCACGGTTCTCCCTCTCCCGTCGTAGGTGTACTCCGTGTACTTCGGGGTCGCCCCGTCTGCGTAGGGCATCGAAACTCGCTTCAGTTTGCCGGTCGGTGAACAGGCACAGGGGGCATATTGCGTGTCCTTCATCGAAAGGATCGAGTAGCTGTCCGCGAGCCGAGTCTGCACGGTGCGGCCAAATCCATCAAAATCGCTCGAAGTGACTCCACTAGCGGAGCTCGATGTAGTGGTGTTGGTCCAGTAGTAGTAGGTGGTGATCCCGCCATGGGGATTGGTCGTGGTCGCCGGTCTCTGGATGGAGTCGTAGGTAAAGGACGAACTCGCCCCATTGGCCCCGGTGGTCTGCGTCAGGCCAAGCATCTGGTTCCACTGGTAAGAGGTCGCCAGGTTGGAATTGCCGTTCGGAGTCGCCATGGACGGCACGGTGTACTTCGTCGTCTCATTCAGTGTGACCGCCACCTCTTTCGAGGTCAACGGCTCGCGCGACTTGATCACGTTGCCGGCAATGTCGTAACTCATGCAGACATTGGGCTTGCCCAGTTGGGAGACCCAGGTCGGCAGACCACGATCGGTCTTGGATGTCCCGAAGGCCGAGTCGTGGAAAGTGATGTTCGGAGCGTCGGTCAAGGCCACGCTGGAACTGCCGCAATCCGCGCTGGCTGCACCGTCATACTTGAACTGAGCCGTGGTCACCGTTTGCGACCCGGCGGTCACCCCCACACTAGACACCCGGTCATACATGCCCTGGCTCGCCACGGTCGTGTCCATCACCTTCCAGGCGCGCCGAGCCGGGGTGGTCAGATTGCCATAGTCGTACTGACGCTCTTCCGTGGCGTTCAAGTACCCGTCGCGAGTGAACTCGACCTTGGACACCTTCTCGTTGGCGGTGTCGGGGTCGAGCTTGGTGGTGACTCCGCCGGCATACGGGTTCTGGTTCGAGTTCGCCGTCCAGGTCGTTTCCCAGCGGACCAACGCCCGCTGCGACGGGGTCAGGACCCGCTCTTCTTCCTTCGTGGTGAACCCGAAGTAGGCGGAAGCGACGTTGTTGTCGAAGTACCAGACATGGTCGTTGGCGCCGCTATTGCCCGGATCGACAATCGTCCGCGACAGGTGGCCGGCTGTCGGAACGGATCCAGGGGCAGTCACCGTATACGAGTACTCACCGCAGCTTGTGCACATCCGCAGCCAGCGGTTGTTCACCTCACGGAACCGCTGCTGGTTCCCATAGAGAATGTCCGTGTAGCTCCAACGCAGGCGACCGCCCCGAGGCATCGTCACATTGTCCAGTTCGCCGGAATTGTTCGTGGCATAGGCAAAGGTGTGCGACAGGCCGAGACCCACATGCGTCACCGTTGTGAGTAAGGTGGTTGTCCCGAAGGTCCCATAGGGGGAGAAGGGCGACTTGAGGGTCTGGCCGGTCGAGTAGGCGAACTCGAACTTCTGATCGGGGGCGATCAGGTTCGTGATCCGGATCAGGTGGGGTACGGCATCCGTGTTGTATTCGAACTGGAAGACCGCGCCCAGGTTCTGAGATGCGCGAACATCGGCGATGGTTGAGATTCGCCCGCTCGTGGAGCCAGCCGGAGCCTGGCTCCCCTGCATGTACTGGATCTTCGTCAAATTGCCGTTGCGATCGTAGAGATCTGTCGGGTACATCGTTCCGGCGTCGGCCTCATTACCGCCAGAGAGCCCATAGAAACACCAGTAGCTGCCGTCCGGGAACCAGAGCTTCTGAGTGGAAGCTTCAAAGCGAACGAGGGGGCCTTCTTTGGTGCGCCACTTGCCGGTTTCGTTTACGTCGAGGTGGTACTCGGCTCCGGTCGGATCGGTGTAGGTGTAGTGGTGGATCGTCACAGAGTCGCTGTAGCTCGGCTTGATCTTGCCGGGCGTCATGATAAAGCCGTAGCCGTAGCCGATGTCCTGGCCGGAGTTGTAAGTGCCCGACTGGTCCTGCTTCCAGTTCTGCGAGTTATAGCTGAGCCCCAACGGCAGTTTCCAGCCGTTGCGGCCCACGGCGGTGATCAGCGGGAGAGAGAAGTTCAGGTTTCCGCTGAACAGGCCGATATTTTCGCCTTCCCCGCCCCAGTAGGAGTTTGTCGAACGCAGGCCGCGCCGCATCCATTCGGGGCCGCTGGTGGTGGGGACAGTGACGATCTTGTTGGTGACAGAACTCCAGTTGTTGTGGAAGTCTACCGCGTAAAGGCCGTAGGTGTAGGTTGCAGTGGGGGTAACGGTGGCGTCGGTGATCGAGGTGCCGGCGGTCTCGGTGAGGTATGTGCCGTTCCGGTAGATCACATAACGCGCGGTGCCGGTGCCGGAGTCCGAAGCGCCGGCCCATGACAGTCCTACGGAGGTTGGCTGTGCGCTGACAACAATCGAGGAACCGCTCACAGAATTCGGAGGGGTTGAATCCAAGGCACCCAAGTCGGCGCTGAGGAATCCATTGCCCAGTTCTGCCATGCCAGTTACTGCCAATCCTGCGTTATTGAAACTCGGGAAGGGAGTGACAATCGGCCCTAACTTCAGCACGTTGTCCAGGTAGACGAGGACCCCGGATTGCGTGGTGACGGCCCTCATTTCCATTCCGTTGTGACACCCGACTGATTTCCGTGGCGTGCTGCGTCAGCACACCAGAGTTTCGCGAATTGACTACCAGCGTGGCTGAACAGTTGCTCCCACTGAATACTACGTTCGTCAAAGCAGCCTGAATATAGGAGCCCTGCGGGGCGTAGGGATTCAGCGGAAACATCCGACGATGCCCTGAGAAGGTGACTATAGACCCCTGGGACGCTGGCGTTGTCACTCACCGTCAATTTCAAGGTAGAGTGGACTTCCGATGCTCCCGACGGCGCCAACAAGTACAGCACGAATCCTGGAGCAATTGTGGTCAACCACCCCTGCGACGTACTGGGAGAGCCCACCACCGTCCAGTACGAGGTATTGACGCCGTTCGGATTGTTGAAGACCTCGGAGTAGAAGTAGGTATAAGTTGCCATCACAGGCAGAGCAAGCAGCGGAAGCAGGGCGAGACGTCTCATTAGTTTTTCCCCCGTCCTTTCGATCCGGTTAGGAACTCATCCAGGTCAAAGTCCGCTTTTTTCTTCTTGATCTCGGCTTCTAGGTCCGATTTCTTTGACTTGCCTGTATCGAATGAGACCACACCATCCTCCCTGGACGACTCAATTTCGTCCAACAGCTTCAATGTGGCAGCGCTCGGGCGGCTAGTACTGAAGACGGCAACGGCCCATTTCCCGTCGTCGCTTACGACAAATTGGTAGTCCAGCGCATCGCCCTGAGCCTTTTCGCTCGGGCCTGGGACAAATTTCGGACGACGCGGATCGTCAGGTGTGCCTTTTCCCACCAAGGGCACAACAGCGATGACCTTACGTCCAAGAATTCTGGGTTGGGCGTGCGTCGAGGGGAAGACTCCAAGCAGAAGCGAAAGGAATGCTCCATAAGTCCAGAGGCGTAGGCGGGGCGAAGGCATGGGCAGAAACTATCACGTCGAAACAATGTAATGCAACGCACTACCGCAGCAGCATTCCGCATATATCTTGTAGGCATCTGAAACTATTGGAGAAATAATTCTTGATTCAGCTATGCCCACTGGCCAATTTTTACGCTGGAGATCGCGTGTCTATCCGGTCGAATCCAGATGAATTATTCCTGCTAGCAGGGGCTTGAGCTGGATGAGTCTTGCGGTTTGATGTTCCGTTTGAGATGTCGCCGATTGCTCCTGTTCCGACCGAACCCAGGCCACTTGCCGGGGTGCGAGTAAGGGGTCAGCTAAGCCGCCTCGCGCGCTCCCGAGATTGATGCCCGATGACACTGCAGAGAAGGTGGAGATGACGGTCGGGTGTCAATCAGACGACGCAGCTCAGCCGGGCAGGATGAGGATGCGGGGGATTCTCCCGGAGATGAGGTTGGGCAACCTGAGCCCGTTCCGTTGAATGCCAGGTACTGCGCGACGACTCAACTCCGGGTGTTTGGCCATGGCGACAAACGCGTGCGCTATGGTCGGCCCTCCTAGAGTTGCGGGTGGATGGAGGTGTTCGTCCGATTCTGGGGTTCGGGCGCCTTGGGGTCTACCGCCCACTCGCCGTTGAGGGGCTTGGGCCCCCTCCGTTGAAAGTCAGGGCCGGTTGGTGACTATGAGGCTCCGCGGGGTCGACCTGGGGGTCGACCGCAGACCAGGGGGTCCGCCTTACCGTATTGCTGGCCCAATGGGGCTTTCATCCACTATTATGGCCCACAGGGCCATGGGGACTCCGTTGAAGACGGGACTGAAGCGTGCGCCGGGGACGATATCTTACGGTCGTGGTTCGTAGCGACTTGATCACGTTGCCGGCAATGTCGTAACTCATGCAGACATTGGGCTTGCCCAGTTGGGAGACCCAGGTCGGCAGACCACGATCAGTCTTTGATGTCCCGAAGGCCGAGTCATGGAAAGTGATGTTCGGAGCGTCGGTCAAGGCCACGCTGGAACTGCCGCAATCCGCGCTGGCCGCGCGGTACCTGGACGCAGGCCGCCGCCGCACTGCCTTCGATGGCGGTATCGCCGGCGAGCGGAAGCGGCTCGACCCGGACCTTCGTCCTGACGTATGGTGACCCGCCTGGGTTTGCGGGATCGCCGCTGGGTTGAGAACAGTTCCTGGTGGCGGCCGCGACGGACGGCGGTGGTCAGCCTTTCTGTTTCGTCCACTATGACAGGGCCGGCAATGGGCTTTGGATGTACTCGTCGGACGTCGGGTTCTTCCTGGGGCCGGTGGCCCCCGGCGTGGCGTCGAATGCTCTGGACAGTTCCGCCTGCACCGTCAATACGGGTGGGACCACGGTTCAGAATGTGGCGGGCAGCCTCGTACTGAATGTTCCACTGAATCTCAAGGCGCCGATGAGCGGCACGAAGAATACGTATCTGCGGAGCCATGACGCTCTGAGCAGAGACTCGGGATTCCAGCAGAAAGGAACCTGGACGATTCCGTAGACCGATTTGGTGGGCCGGTGAAAGAGTGCGGGCGCTGGCCTTCCTCTGAAGGTAGGCGCCCGGTGTCCGGGATGTCACCGGATTCAGCTTCCTGATGCCGCGCTCTGAAGCCTGACGCCTGCGTTGCTCGGGTTACGACCCGGTGACAGCGCTGGGCGTCAGAAGGAAGGCATCCACTCGGACCGCTCGATAGCAGGAGATGTGCTGCCGAGACTGGGGAATGAGGGCCCGCTTACTGACGTGCGCGGTTCGCAGGGGGGCTTGGGACCACGCGGTTGAAGACGCGCTCAGGGGCTGTCCGTGGCCCGCTTACTGACGTGCGCGGTTCGCAAGGGGACCACTCCCTGACGGTCGTGGTTCGTTGCTGCGCTGGATGCGGTGTTCTTTGCGCGCTGGGGGCTAGGCGCTTGCGGTTCGGGGTTGGTGCTTGCGGGGCCCGCTTACTGACGTGCGCGGTTCGTAGCGCATTGGGGACCGTTGCGCGGGTTACGACCTGGTGACAGCGGCGCGGGCATCACAAGGAAGCAGTCCGACCCTCAAGATGTGCGAAAATAAGGGAGTCAGCCCTCTGATTCCATTCCCTTGAGAGAAGACATCCTTATGACCGAAATCGTAGATATCGTCGCACGTGAGATCCTTGATTCCCGCGGTAACCCGACCGTGGAAGCGGACGTTTACCTGTCCAGCGGCAGCATGGGCCGCGCGGCCGTCCCATCCGGCGCGTCCACGGGCGAAAACGAAGCGTGCGAACTGCGCGACGGCGACAAGTCGCGGTACCTGGGCAAAGGTACGCTGAAAGCCGTTCAGAACGTCACCGAAGAGATTCTGCCCGCCGTGCTCGGCATGGACGCCGGCCGCCAGCAGGACCTCGACGCCAAGATGATCGAGGTCGACGGCACCCCGAACAAGAGCCGTCTGGGCGCCAACGCGATTCTGGCTGTGTCCATGGCTGCTGCCCGCGCCGCCGCCGATGCTTACGGTCTGCCTCTCTACCGTTACCTGGGCGGCGTGAACGCCCGCACGCTCCCCGTGCCGAACATGAACATCATCAATGGCGGTGCGCACGCTGACAACAGCGTCGACTTCCAGGAGTTCATGATCAGCCCCCACGGCGCCGACACCTTCTCGAACGCCATCCGCATGGGCGCCGAAGTGTTCCACACCCTCAAGGGTGTGCTGAAGAAGCGCGGCTACTCCACGGCCGTCGGCGACGAAGGCGGCTTTGCTCCGAACCTGAAGTCGAACGACGAAGCGGTGGAAGTGATCCTCGAGGCGATCTCGAAGGCCGGCTACAAGCCCGGCGAGCAGATCTCCATCTCCCTCGACCCCGCGTCGAGCGAGTTCTATGACCGCGAGAAGTCGAAGTACGTCTTCAAGAAGAGCGACAAGCGCGAGCTGTCCAGCGACGAAATGATCGCTTTCTGGGCCAACTGGGTTGCCCAGTACCCGATCCTCTCCATCGAAGACGGCATGGCCGAATTCGATTGGGACGGCTGGAAGAAGATCACCGACCAGCTCGGCACCAAGATCCAGCTGGTGGGCGACGATCTGTTCGTGACCAACCCCGAGATCCTGGCCAAGGGCATCGCCACCGGCACCGCCAACTCGATCCTGATCAAGGTGAACCAGATCGGCACGCTCACAGAGACCCTGGATGCGATGGAAATGGCGTTCAAGGCCCACTACACCTGCATGACCTCGCACCGCTCGGGTGAAACGGAAGACTCCTTCATCGCCGACCTCGCCGTCGCCACCGGCTGCGGCCAGATCAAGACCGGTTCCGCCAGCCGTACCGACCGTATGGCGAAGTACAACCAGCTGCTGCGGATTGAGCAGGAGTTGGGCGGCGCCGCCCGTTACGCCGGCCGCAAGGCGTTCAACCAGTAAGGATCCAGCATGTACAAACTCGTCCTCATCCGCCACGGCGAAAGCACGTGGAATAAGGAGAACCGCTTCACCGGCTGGACGGACGTCGATCTCAGCGAGAAGGGCGTCCAGGAAGCTGTTGAAGCGGGTCAGGTACTGGCCAAGGAAGGCTTCCAGTTCGATCTGGCGTACACGTCCGTGCTCAAGCGTGCCATCAAGACCTTGAACACTGTGCTCGACCAGATGGACCAGTTGTGGATTCCGGTGGAACGCTCGTGGCGCCTGAATGAGCGCCACTACGGCGGTCTGCAGGGCCTCAACAAGTCCGAGACGGCGGACAAGTACGGCGAAGCGCAGGTCAAGATCTGGCGCCGCAGTTACGATGTTCCGCCGCCGGCCCTCACGGCCGATGACGAACGGTTCCCGGGCCGCGACCGCCGCTATGCGGATGTCGCGCCGGCCGACCTGCCCTTGACCGAATGCCTCAAGGACACCGTCGCCCGCTTTCTGCCGCTGTGGCACGAATCCATCGCGCCGGCCGTGAAGAGCGGCAAGCGCGTGGTGATCGGCGCCCATGGCAACAGCCTGCGGGCCCTGGTGAAGTACCTGGACAACGTCAGTGAAGCCGACATCCTCGAGCTCAACATTCCGACGGCGATGCCGCTGGTCTATGAGCTGGATGCCGATCTGAAGCCCATCAAGTCTTACTATCTCGGCGATCCCGAGAAGGTGAAGGCAGCCATGGACGCGGTCGCCAAGCAGGGCCAGAAAAAGGCCTGACCGGCCAATCTAGCCGAGCAACCAACAAGGGTCCGGTTTCCATCGCGGAACCGGGCCCTTTTTCTCTTCTCCCTGGTGCGGGAAGGGCCCCGGCGCAGCTCGCCGCGGCCGCTTCGAGTTTACGGGTTCCGCTCGGTGAATGGCGCCTGGTTCGGAGGTCTGGAGCCGGTGCCCTCTGAAGAGGTGGCGAGTGTGGGACTCCGCGTTTCCGCGGGATTCACCATCGCTCGTTCGCCGGACGTCCGACCAAGATCGTTCTTCAGGTCGGGCGCCTGGCACTGCCCCCACAGGTGGAGCGTGCGGCGCAGTTCTTCAAAGGCAATCGGCTTGCTGAGATAGTCATTCATGCCGGCTGCCAGACAGGCGGTCCGGTCCTCCGTCGTGGCGGCAGCCGTCAAGGCAACTACCGGCACGCACGATTGCGCCGAAGGCATCTTCCGGATCCTCCGTGTTGCTTCCAGGCCGTCGACCGCCGGCATGTGAACGTCCATCAGCACGATGTCGTAGGAATTGGCCTCCACACGGCTCACGGCCGCCCTTCCGTCGCTGGCAAAATCCGCCTGACACCCAAGCTTCTGCAGCATCCGCAGAATCACCATCTGATTCACCATGTTGTCTTCGGCGACCAGAATCTTAAGAGCCTTCAGATGCTCGCAATCAGCGGATTGCACGGGCTGACTCGCTCTGGACGCGATGCCGACCGCAATGGTGAACTCGAAGAGCGCTCCTTCCCCCAGACGGCTTTCGACGTGGATCTCTCCACCCATCATCTCCACCAGGCTCCTCGAGATCGCGAGGCCCAGGCCGGTACCCCCGTAGCAGCGGCTGGTGGACGCGTCCACCTGGCTGAAGGATTGGAACAGGCGGTCCAGCCTGTCTTCGGCGATGCCGATGCCCGTATCCCGGACCGAGATCCGGATAAACTGCCGTCCCTCCATCGGACCCGGCCCATCCAGATGCGCCTCCATCCGAATCGAGCCGGCGTGCGTGAATTTCACGGCATTGCTCATGAGGTTCGCCGTCACCTGGCGCAATCTCGTCGCATCACCCAGGACAATCTTCGGGAGGGCGCTGTCGAGCTGCATGGAATAGTCGAGGTTCTTCTCCTCCGCGCCCTTGCGGAACAGTTCAAAGCTCCATTCCAGGCACCCTCGGATATCGAAGGGCTCTTCCTCCAGTTCCAGGCGGCCGGACTCGATCTTGCTGAAATCCAGCACATCGTCCAACACGCGCCGCAGAACCTCGCCGGAAGTTCTAATCAGACCCATCATCGGCCGCAGATCGTCCGCGTTCGGTTCCTCCTCCAACAGGAAGCTGAGCCCGAGGATTCCGTTGAGCGGAGTACGGATCTCGTGACTCATATTTGCCAGAAACTCGCTCTTGGCCTTGGCGGCCGCATCGGCTCCAAGCCGCGCCCGGACGAGCTCTTCCTCCATCCTTTTCCGCTCACTGATGTCGAGAACGAAACAGAGGGAGTAGCCGACTCCAGCGATCACCACTCGCCGCGCCCACAACAGTCCGGTACGCGCCTCTCCTTTCGCATTGTGGTAGCTCAGTTCGCGCGAATCGATCGCCCGTCCCTCGAACAACCACTGTTCAATCTCCGCGAATTCCGGCGAGCGTCTCAACCAATCCAGTTCCGCCGCTCGCCGGCCGATGATTTCCCATCTCTCAATACCGGCCAGATCCTCGATCGCCTTGTTCGCGTCGACGTACCGTCCCTCCAGATCGGAGAGTGTGATGCCGATCGGACTGGCCTCGAACACGGTCCGGAACGCCAGCTCCGCCGCCGCTTTCTCCTCCAACTGACTCTTGATGCGATTGTTGGCATCGCACAGTTCCGCCGTCCGCCGCGCCACAATCAGGTCCAGATCTTCCAGCCGCGCCTGCGCCTGGCGGCTCACCAGCCATTTGCGGGTCAATGCGTGGGCCAACTGAATCACTTCGATGTTGTCGAAGGGCTTTTTGAGAATCAGCAGATTCTCCGACTGTCCGAGATGATGTTGAATCTGATTCCAGGAGTAGTCGGAATACGCCGTGCAGACGACTACCTGCAGGCTTGGGTAGACTCGCCATAGCCTGGTAATCGTCTCGACGCCATCCCAACCGGGTGGCATCCGGACATCGACGAAGGCCAGCGCGTAGGGCCGTCCCTCCTCCAGAGATTGTTCGAGCTTCTTCAACCCTTGCTGGCCCTGGTACGCCGAGTCGATTTCAAACCGGGTCAGAGGAATCGGCTCAGCTCCGAACAGAATGCACTCATCCTGCTGAAGGTTCTCCTGCGCCTCGATCTCTCCCAGCAGGATCTTCCGCAGGTCGTCGTGAATCGCTTTATTGTCGTCAATCACCAGAATCCGGTGATTCGGTTCCAGTAGCCCCGTTGTCGTCATGTCACGATCCCCTTCATGTCATCAGCCAGCTTCAATGGCAACTCCAGCGTGAATGTGGCCCCCTTGCCCGGCCCAGCGCTCTCGGCTTTCAATGAGCCTCCCATCTCGCTGGCCGCCAGCGCGCAGGAATGCAATCCAAAGCCGTGACCATCGGCCTTGGTGGTAAAGCCATGTCCAAAGATCCGAGTGAGATTCTCCGGGGGCAGGCCGACGCCATTGTCCTGCACGCTCAGCGTGATCCGGCGTTCCCCTTTGCGCCGCACACAAACCCGGATGGTCCGGGCGGTCCTGTCGTCTACATCCTTGAGCGCCTGCTTGGCATTGCGCAGCAGGTTGAGCAGGATCTGCAGGATCTTGTGTTTCTCCGCGGAGATCTCCGGCAGTGTCTCGAAATCCCGTTCCACCGTGATCCCGTGCCTTGCGAAGCCCGGATCCAGGATCCTGATCGCGTCGTCCATCATCTCGGAAAGCCTGACGTTTTCCACCAGGCCAGAGACCTTGGCATAGCTCTGCTGTGTGGCCACAATCTGCTTGATGTGACCTACGTGGGAGCTGAGCATCTCCAGCTCCTGCAACAGGCCATCCCGCTCCGACTTGAAATGCCCTCCCAGTTTCGCGAGGTAAGGCAAAACCCGCTGCCCCCGGGGGTCGTTCGCGAGAAAGCCGGAGACATCGTCGGAATGCTGCTCCAGCATGCCGATGAGAGCCACCAGGTTATCGACTCGCGATTCCCTGATCTTTCCGGCCACCAGCGATGTGGATACATTCACGCTATTCAGGACGTTGCCCACGTTGTGCAGCACGCCCGTTGCAATCTCGGCCATGCCGGCTTCTCGCGACAGAATGATCAGGCGCTGCTGCGCGGCCGCCAGCTCCGAATGGGCGCGGTCCTTCGCTGCAATCTGCTCCCGCAGTTCCCTGGTGCGTTCGATGACGCGTTGTTCCAGGGTCTGCTTGGCATCGATCAGCGCCGTGCGAACCCGGTGCCTGGCAATCGAAGCGCCCAGCATGTCCGCAACCGCCCTCAAACTGTCCTTTTCGGCTTCACCCCACTCACGCGCCTGGGCGAAGTCATCGATGCAAACCACACCCCACCACTCACCCGCCACGCTGACCGGAACGAGGATCGCCGACTGTATGCCGGGATCGATTTCCTCTCGCAGTGGTGCCACCAACCGGGAAGGGGTCACCGTGACGATCGCCCCTGTCCGGAATTCTTCAATCCAATCCCTGGCGGGCTCGGTGGACCAGGCGAAGCTCTCCCACCCGCGGATCGGACTCTCCTGGCCGGACGCCACCCAACATTGCTCCACAGCCGTGCGCCCGGGTTCGGCCACTGCCGGGATCTTCAGCACACAGGCTCTGCTGGCGGCTGCGGCCTGTCTCACTCTCTCCAGTACTCTGCCGATGATCGTGTCCCCATCTCCATCCGACAGGAACTCCTTGGCGGCGAAACTCACACTGTCCAGGATCTGGTTGCGCGCCAGGATCGTCCGCGCCATCTCGTTGAAGGCTTCCGCCAGACGCTGAATCTCATCGCGGCTGCGGACGTCGGCCCGCGCCTGGAGATCACCTTGCGCCACCTTATCCACGGCCGATCGCAGAATCTGGATGGGCCGCACCAGGCGAGCCGCATAGATGAGCGAGATCAACAGGCTGAGACCGCCGCACAAGACCGCCAGTCCGGCCGTTCGCGTGTACGTACGACGGACGCTCTCGTCATAGGCCTCCAACGACAATCCGACATGGATCCAGCCCCACTGGATGCCGCTGTAATCGAAGGGGAAAGCGTATTGAAAGACCCGCCGCCCAAACAGCGGCGCAGTTCCAATGGAACTGACCGGAGTGCGCGCCGCGGGCCGCCAGCCGTCGCCCAGCTTGTCGATCTTCCAGTTGGACCGATCGACCACGATCGAGAACCCGTCGTTCTTCGTCATCACCACGTAGTCGATGGCCGTATCTCCGGAAAGAACCTGCATGGCCTGATCCACAACCGAGGAGTAATCTTCCGATACGGCGGCGCCCGCCGCCACGCCGCGAATGGATACAGCCACGCCTCGAGCCTTGGATTCCAGACCTAGTTCGAACTCCCGCTTCTGTTCCGGCACAATCACCATGACAAACACCGCCAGGGTGACCAGGGTGACAAGCCAGCCCAGCAATGTGATGCGAAGAGTGATCCCTTTTGGAAGGCGCATGATCTTACCTCTCCCCTCCGCGTTGACGCTTCACCGCAACCCGCTTCGAGTGCACGAGAGGAGCAGGCGGACGGCGAATCGGATTCCGATTGGGGCTTGCGAGTTGCATCTACGGGCGTCCCCTTCCCAGGGCGTCATCTGACCGCGCTGAACCGGCAGAGGAGCCCTCTACCACGCGCCGGTACCTGTTTCGCAGGACGCGTACCGTCTCGAATTCCGACCTGCTCACACGAACGAGCTGTCCGATCCGGAACACGATGCCAAGTTGCTCGCCCGCCGGTGTCTTGTGCATATTCAGCAGCGACGCAATCAGCTCAGACTGGTATGGATGCGGCTGCACCGGCATGGCCACGGCGCCTTCCAGAAACGGCTCGGAATGCGCGGCAATCCGCAACCGGCCCATCTGTGGGTTGAGCTCCTTCATCGCTTCCCAACTCCCCGCGTCGACAATGCAGGCGTCGATCCGGTGGAAGAACAACGGCATGACGCATTGCGAGGACCGGTTGGTCATCTCCACGCCGCCAAAAAGCTGGCCGCCCTGCCCAGGTGGTTTTCGGCCAGAAGTGTTTCCAGCCAGACAAGACCCAGATTCGACTTCGTGCGCGAGCAGACGACCACGCGCTTCTCACGCAGGCTGGTGATCGGCACGGATCCGGAAGGATCATCGATCAGCAATAGATACGGATAGGCCGCCAGTTGCCCCTTGGCGGTGCCCGCGAAGACGACGTCAAGCAGGTTCGTCTCAGCCAGCGTCAGGTAGTCCGGCGTGTCGAGCACCAGGAGATCGACCGTGCGGTCCTTGAGACTCTGCCGCATCTGCGCCAGGGACTGCGCAATCTCAACTTTGGCGTCCAACTGAAAGCCCCGCAGCTTGGCCATCTGATCCGACCAGACTTTCATTGACGCCACCGCATCCGCCTGATTCACGTTGGCGAAGACCGATTCACTGGCTGCGACCCTCAGGAACGAGCGTGTCAGCACGGGTCTGCCAGGCAGATCTCCGGCCGTCACCGTGGCGGCGAGCAGGAGGAGGATCACTGCACAACGCAGTCGCATCATGATCTACCCTTTCCTCCCGCCCGGCATCCGGCGGCCTCGTGCCCGGTCCACCGCATCCAGAATTCCCAACGCCGGAGCAAGACACGTGGCGTCCCGCAGGGCCAGTTCCTCAAACTGGAAGAGAGTCGCAAGCTGCTGCCCCGCCGTGGTGTTCCGCAACCCGGAGATCGCCTTGATCACTCTTTGCCGGCTAGGTCCCTGAAAGTGCTTCCGGAAGACATAGAAACTCAGAACCATCTCGGGCGAACTGGCGATGACGTGCAGATCCCGCGCCACCTGCGGATTCAGCTCGCACATCGTCTCAAACCCGCGCTTTGACGTCAGGCACGCATCCGCCTGACCGAAGAAGACGGGCAAAACAACCCGGGAGAACTTCGCGTCCAGCGTAACCGAGGAGAAGTACTGCTCGACCGGACCGGGGTGGGTATCAGGCAGGATTGTCGACAACCAATCCATGGCCAGGCACATCCTGGGTGTCTTCAGAATGCAGAAGCGCCGGCCCCTCAGGTCCGTCACCTGTTTGAAGCCCGTGCTCAACTTCGTCAGAATTACGTACTGTTCGCGCCCCGCCGGACCGCCCGCGGCCACAATCTGGCTGGCATCCAGCAATTCGGCGATCGGCCGGTACTCCACGATATTGAGCGCCACCGCATCAAGCTCGCCCTTGTGCAACCGGTCGTAGATCTCCTGCGTCGTGGAGAACAGCTTTGGATCCATCACCACATTCAGTTCTTTCGTGATGAGAGAGATCCAGATCTTCATCGCCGCCCGGGCGTCGTTCAGGTTGACGTCGCCGACAACGCTCTGCGAAAGCGCAAGCCGTACGGACGTGCTGTCCTGCTCCGGCACCGAAGTTTCGGGCGCCATGGGGAACAGGCTCAATGCAAGCCCAAGGGCATGCCTGCGCGATGGCAGCATCAGCCCGGTCCCTGTCACAACTCGGCGATCACTCTGCATCCCTTTACCGGCTCCTACTGCTGTGGCCCCTTCCGCGCACCGCTGCCGTGGCGCGAATTGATCCTGTCGGCCGCTTCCAGAACTCCAAGCGCGGTGGCAAAGCAACCCGCATCCCGCAAGGTCAGCTCGTCGAACTGGAAGAGTGTTGCGAGTTGCCGGCCCGCTACGGTCGAGCGCAGACCCGACAGAGCTTTCACGAACCGGTCGCGGTACACCGATTGATAGTTCTTCCGGAACATGTAGCCGTTCACCACCATGCCCGGCGAAACGGCAATTGCCTTGAGCTCCCGCCCAACCTGAGGGTTGAGCTCGCACATCGACTCAAAGCCCCGCTTCGTCGCGATACAGGCATCGGCCTGACCGAAGAAGACCGGCAATACGACGCGGCCCACCTTGCTGTCCGTATTCAATGACCCGAAGAACTTTTCGACCGGACCCGAATGGGCATTCTCCACAATCGTCGAGAGCCAGGAGCCGGCAACGCACATCCGTGGATTCCGGAGCATCATCAGCCGGAGTCCCCGCAGATCGGCTGCCTTATGGATCCCGCTGCTGAGCTTGACCAGCAGCAGGTACTGCTCCGGCCCCGCCAATCCGCCCTCGGCCACAATCTGGGTGGAGTCCAGATTCTCCGCCACCTGGCGGTACTCCAGAACATTCAGCGCGACGGCGTCCAGCAGACCTTTGCGCGCACGGTTCAGGATCTCCTGAGTCGTATCGAAGGCCTTTGGGTTGTAGTCCACCGCAATGTTCATTTCCTGGGCGATCCTCTTCACCCAGATGGACATCGCGGCGCTGGCATCATTCGTATTGACGTCCATCACCAGACTCTCCGACACCGCCAGCCTGAGAGGCGGCACGGGATCGGACGCGCACCAGGCCGCCGGCACAGCCGAGCCCCCCACCAATAGCGACAGAGCCTGCCAGGCGGGTGCTCAAACCGAGGCCACCCCGAATCGGGAAGTCTGAATTGCGTTCAGTCATACCTGCTTCGAACCCCGGGGTCAGGGCCTGGCCGCAATCCTTTCTCTGACTTCCTTCCCAATGACCAGCGACAACTTCGACTCGATCGCAACATGGTCATACCGGGCCTTGTAGAACTGCGCGCTCATCAACGCTTCAAAGAGCTGTGCGCGGATCACCTTTTCCGTTTCCACGAGCTCGTTCTGATAGGCCCTGGACGTCAGTTCCCGGTTCTCCCGGGCCGCCGCCATCGCCCTCTCCGCCGACTGATAGCTCTTGCTTGCAGCCTCCAGTTGCAGGAACAGTTCACGGACCTGCAATCCGAGCCCTTCCTTCAGCAGCAGCTTCTCTTCCTTCAGCTTCGAAATGCGCGCGAGTACCTCACTCACCCGGTTCCTGGTCAGAAAGCCGTCAAAAACGGCGATTTCGGCACCGGCGCCAATCGTCCAGCCCGTTTTGTTTCTCGCAGTGGCCGTGCCGGAGGAATAGTCATTCCACCAACGATGCACTTCACCGGTCAGCGCAACCTTGGGGTAATAGCCGCTCCGTGCCGTCGAGAGAGCTCCATCGAGCGCCTTCAGACCCGCCTCCAACTTGGCCCAGTCCGGATTGAACTCGTACGCCGAAGCAACCAGTTCGGCCGCATTCCCGGCGAACGGCCGGTGCGGCACTTCCTCACTGGAGGGAACTACCGTCGAGTCCCACGACAGCCCCATGGTGTAGGCCAAGGCAGCCTCTGAAGCGGCTTCGTTCTTCGCCAATTCCGCCACCATCGACCGGATTGTCTCGACCATCACCAGGTTGTCGAGATAGTCAGTCTTGTTGACCCGCCCCGCTCCGTTCTTGTACATCGATTCGGTGAGCTCCAGCGTCACCTCCATCCGCGCCAGCGTGTCTCGTCCCAACTGATGGAGTTGTCTGGCCAGAACCGCCCCGTAGTAAAGCCTGACCACGCTGTCCGTGAGTTCCAGGTCCGTCCGCCGCAGGTCCGCCTGCGCCGCCATCTTGCCGCCCAACGCCTGCCGGCGGTATCCGCTGCGCATGCCCCCGTCGAAGAGCAGCCAGGTGAAGTTGCCCGACGCCGTTACAGATTGCGGATCCATGAGCTTCACATCCTGCTCTGGAATCGGGAACACCTGCGCATTTGTCGTAAAGCTCTGCCCCGGAAACGATACCGGCATCTGCACGGCCACCGGCGGGAAGCCTGGCCCGAAGGCATTCGCGGGGATCGTCACCGCGGTCGATCCGCCTGGCACCGTGACAGTCTGCGACGGGATGTACATGTTGCCCGCCGGGAACACGAAGTTCGGAGCCTCGTCCAACCGGAACCAGCCGGCCTTGGCGTTCACCTGCGGCCAGTAGCCCGCCAGCGCCTGACGGTGCTGCGCCTCCGCCATCGCCACGGCAAACCGGGACGCCGGCCGGCTGTGGTTCTTCTCCATCGTGATCCGCAGGCACTCCTCCAGTGAGAGAGTCTGCGGCTGCTTGTCCACTCCGCCAGCGGGTTGAGCCTTCACTGCACCTGCGAACACCAGAACTACGCCCAGGAAGACGCGAAGAAAGGATACAAAAGTATACGACATACGGGTTTGAATACCTGTTATCTGTTTAGAGGGAGTCCCCACGGCACCCCATCCCTTCCTTTGTTATCGGGGTAGAGGCTCAGGACCTTTAGCGCTCCAGACGGTCGAACTTGTATATGTAGTGCTCCTTACACTCCAATGGGTGTAGAACAAGCCGCCGGTGACCAGGGACACCCGGCTTGAACCGGGTCCGCGGCACCTCTGATGGGCTGTGACTACGCTTCAAATCCGGCCTGGCGGGCATTTGTGCTGCAATGGAAACTCATGCAGTCGCTCCTCGACCGCCGGTCCCTGTCGTTCTGGGCCGGCTCCGTCCTCATCGTTTGCTACTTCCTCTACTTCGCCGGCGATGGCCTCCGCACTGGATTCTTTCCCGATGTCATGATGAACATCAGCGGAGCCTGGGAACGCCCCCTGCCGCGTCTGCTGCTCGACCTTGTCTGGCCCGACGAAGCCGCCTACCGGCCCACCGGCGCTCTCACCTATCGGGCCCTCTATCTCTCATTCGGCCTCGCTCCCCTGCCCTACCGGGTCCTCAGCTTCCTCCTGCTCGGCGCCAATCTGATCCTCGCCGGCTGGCTCGCCCGGCTGCTGAGCGGTTCCCGCTGGGCCGCCCTCTGGGCGATGGCGCTTTTCTCCTATCAGGCCTACCTGTCTGACCTCTACTACAGCTCCGCCACCCTCTACGACCTGCTCTGCTTCACCTTCGGAATCTCCGCCCTGGCGCTCTACGCGCACTGGCGCATCGCCGGCAGCAGCATGCGCCTCACGCAAAGCCTCGTGCTCGTGCTTCTCCTGTTGGGCGCAATCGGAGCCAAGGAGCTCGGCCTGCTCCTACCCCTCTGCCTTGTTCTGTTCGAGATCTTCTTCTTCAGGGTCTGGCCGCGCCTCGGCTGGAGATCCGGCGTCCCGCTCGGTCTCTGCCTGCTGGCCGGACTGCTGGCCGCCATCGCCCGCTTCGCCGTACCCACGAAGCTTGCCCAGAATCCCGCCTACCAGGTCGGACTGACGCCGAACCGGATTCTCGCCAATCTGGAACACTACGGCGGCATGTTGTTCTACATCCACCGCGATCTCACGCCGCGCGAACTCCTCGGCCTTGCCGTGGGCGCCCTCCTCCTGGCCATCCTGGCCCGCAGCCGCGGCGCGGCCCTGTCCCTTCTGCTCTTCTTTCTCCTGCTGGCGCCCGTGCTCCTGATCGATCCGCGCAGTCTCTACGTCATCTATCTACCATTCGTCTTCCTCTGCGCCTTCCTGGCCATCGTTCTCCACCGCCTCACCTGCCTGCGCTGTTTTCCGGAACGCATCCTGGGCCCGCTGCTCCTGCTGGCCGTTCTCGCCGGCCTGGCCCCGCTGCATGCCTACCGCAAGCCCTTCGGCAATGCCTGGATCCGCAACGATGAGGCGCAGGTCGACACAATCATCGACCGCTTCCACCGCGCCGTACCTGCCCTGCCCCGCTCCGCCACCATTTACATCGACTCCGACCCTATTGCCGAAGACGACTACCTGCTCACCTTCACCCTGCGGCTCCTCTATCGCGACCGCGACATCAATGTGATCCGCCGCAAACAACTGCACCACTGCCCCAGCGAGGGGGAATGGTCGGGCTACACGCGAGCCTATGACTTCACGGATTGGAAACTGAGGGAATTGCGCGGCAGGCAGGACGCCTGTAAGGAAGGCGCCGGAGCGACAAGCACCCCGGCGCCTTGAGGAGGAGAGAGAACTACACTACGCGATCTTCGGGACTTCGAAACCCTTGCGGTACGGCCGCGTGAACATGGCATTCGCCTCGGCGTCGCCCTTCACTTCGCACTTCACCGGATCCACCGTCAGGCTGCGGCCCAGGCGGTAGCTGATGTTGGCCAGGTGCATGAGAGTAGCGCTGAGGGCGCCTTCCTCGATGGGCCCGTTCAACTTTGAGTAGTCGTTGGCGCGCACTGCATCGATGAAGTTCACCCAGTTTGAACCGCCCGCGCTCTTGGCCGGACCCGGTTCCGCTTCGCGGCCCAGGAACGTCTTGTAGGTGGCATAGCCGTCGATGGCCATGTAGCCCTTGGAACCGTAGAAGACGTTGCCCACCGTATTGCTGTCTTTCCGCTTGCCGCCTTCTCCAATGCCGGCTTCGTGGTTCGACATCCAGTGACGGACTTCGAAGACCATCATCTTCGTCTTGCCGGCCTCGTTGAACTCGTAGGTGGCCGTCAGGACGTTCGGCGTCTCCTGGTCGTCGTCGAACATGAAGTGGCCGCCCATGGCATGCACCTTCGTCGGCAGCTTCACACCCAGCAGCCAGCGGCAGATGTCCACTTCGTGGATGCCCTGATTGCCGAAATCGCCGTTGCCCGTATCCCAGAACCAGTGCCAGTTGTAGTGGAAACGGTTCTTGGTGAACTCCCGCTTCGGCGCCGGACCCAGCCACAGGTTGTAGTTGACCCCGGCCGGCACCGCCTCCGGCTTCGCGCGCCCGATGGTGTCGCGCCACTTGTAGCAGAGCCCGCGAGCCATGTAGACGTCGCCGATCAGGCCGTCCTTGATCTGCTGGGCCGCTTCGCGCAGGCCTTCCGTGGAACGCGCGTTCACACCATGCTGCACGATCTTGCCGTACTTCTTCGTCGCCGCCACAATCTGCTTCGACTCATAGATGTTGTGCGAAGCGGGCTTTTCGACGTACACATGCTTGCCGGCCTGGAGCGCCCAGATCGTCTGCATCGTGTGGTTGTGGTTGGGGGTCGCGATAGAGATCGCGTCGATCGATTTGTCTTCCAGCAGCTTCCTCAGATCGACAAACCGTTCCGGCTTCTTTCCGGTTACCGTCGCGACTTCGCCCAACCGCTTGTCCAGGATGCTTTCGTCGATATCGCACAGCGCGGCGATCTCAACGTTCTTCATGCCTTCATAGGCTTTGATGTGGCTGTTTCCCTGCCCGCGAAGACCTACACAGGCGATACGGATCGTGTCGTTCGGACTGGCCAGTGCGCTTGCCGATAACGGGGCCGCGGCGGCTGCGCTCATCAGGAAGTGGCGGCGGTTCATTCGATCTCCTTTACGGGCTGCCAATACTATATAACAGGATGGATGGATCCTGAGGTTACTGATATGCCATTCAGTCATGACGAAGCCAAACTGATCGCTGGTTACACCCTCGCCAACTATGAGCGGGAAAGAAACACTACCAAATCCGTGATCGCCTCGATCCCGGTCGGCCAGGAAGAATACAAGCCTCACGGCAACTGCATGTGCGCCTTGAAGTTGGCCTTTCACATCGTGTCCAGCGAGCGCTTCTTCCTCGATGGCGTGATCAACGGCAAATTCGCCTCCGGCGGACAGATGCCGGACACCATTAAGTCCCCGGCCGACGTCCTGGCCTGGTACGACGCCAACGTGCCGCCGGCCATCGATGAGGTCAAGTCGCTCTCCGGCGAATCCATCAGCCAGAACATCGATTTCTTTGGAATGATGAACGCCCAGGCGATCAATTACCTGACGCTGATGGTGAATCACTCGGTGCACCATCGCGGGCAGTTGTCGGCCTACCTCCGGCCCATGGGCGCGAAGGTGCCTGGCATCTACGGCCCCAGCGGCGACACGGAAGTCAAGAAGTAAGACAGGAATGTGCCCCTGGCGGTGCGTCTTCACCGCTGGGGGCCGTGCGAAGCGAAAACCTACCGGCGCATCGCCACCCGGAAGTCGCCCACTTTGGGCATCCGGATGATCTTGCACATCTCAAATAATCTGGACCGCGCTCGCATCCCGATCTTCTCCGCCAGCGTCGTCTTGACGTCAAAGCGAGCGGGAGAGCCTTCCGGCATGCGCTCAATCAGGGTGCCGCCCATTTCGGCGTCCGGCAGATTCGTCGTTGCGATGATGGGCTTCCGCTCGTTGCAGCGGTAGGTGATGATCGATGTCACCGTATCTTCCACCCAGTCCGTCACGCGGTGCGCGCCCAGGTCGTCCAGCAGCAGCACATCGCATTCCAGAGCCATTTCATAGGCTTCCCGCGGGCTTTCGCCCGACGACGGGTCGTAGCTCGCGCGGATGCGCTGCAGCAGATTCTGGTAGTCCACGAAGATGCCCTCGTGGCCCGATTCAATCAGTCTCTGCAGGACCGCGACCGCCAGGTGCGTTTTGCCCGTGCCCGGCTCGCCGATGAACAACAGCCCCGGAGGATCCACAGCCGGAAACTCCTGGCAGTAGCGCGATAGTTGCAGTTGCAGCATCCGCAGCTCAGAGGAGCCGCGGTCAGAGAAGTTGTCGAACCGGTCGCCCAGATAGTTGGCCGGAATGCGCGCCCTTTTCCAGAGTGAGTCGGTGCGCGAATCCACCCTGCAGTCACAGCGCTGCGCCGCGGTCAGACCATCCTTCTCCAGGATCTTCCAGCCCAGGCCGCCGCAAATTGGACAGACTTCCTCAGCCATAGTGGTCGCAGACCGATTTTAGCAGGCCCGGAGACGAAGAAGCCCCCTGGCCCTGAGAGGAGAGGTGGGCCAGGGGGGTCTGAATGGGCTCAGTTTGTGGCGGCCCGAACGTTCAGGACAGCGTCGAGCCGTGACAACTCTTGGAGTTTATCCAAACTGATGCGTCCTGTGCGAATCTTCGCCACCTTCGACGGCTTCGTCTCTTCGAAGCCAAGCTTCTTCAACTGATCGAGCACCTCGGGCGTCGCCTCGGTGAGCCAGATCTCGACTTCGATCTTGCCGCCCACGGCCTTCTGCTTTACTGCGGCCGAGAACAGGTTTGCATCGAGCTTCGAGTCTTTCTCCTTTTTCAGCTCATCGCTTGAGACGGCTTGCGACGGCAGGGAACCCCTCGACGCGGCTAGAGGTGGAGGCGGAGGCGCGGCTGCTTGGTTCTGGGAAGAAATGATGCCCCCAATGACGCCACCCGCCACCCCGCCGGGCGCTCCGCCCGCATACCCGGAGGATCTCGCCATTCCGAGCTTCATGGGCGACATCATCCGCCGCTCCTGCGCAACGTCGCCGCGAGCCCCAAACACGCCCTCATGACTCACACCTTCCGGCATCTCCACCGGCACCTCGATCCGCACCGGCTTGCCGTCACGGGTCACGGTCTTCTCTTCGACAGCTACAAACGACGTGTACTGCGTCATCAAGCGGTATTCGAGGCCCAGCCGCGTCACCTCATTCACATCCGGATTCTGCGGATTCAGATGCATCAGATCCTCGATCTTCGTCCGCGCCCAAAGCGTTGCCAGAACATCGTGCTCCGGTTGCTGCGCCGCCAGATTTACTTGGATATTGCGAGAGAACGGCCGGCCCGACATCCGCCCGTGCAGCGTGATCATCCCGCTGGTTCCGCTCGAGTAGCGGCCGCTCAGCACCACCGGCTTCGCACTGAACAGATCCGGAATGCGGTTCGGGTAGATGTCGGACACGGGCAGCCCGTGCCAGTCGATCGTGACGTCGGTCAAGAGTGGATTGCGAACACGTTCATGGAAGCGCCGTGCCGCGGCGGAGCCGTCGTCATTCAACGCAACATATTCCACTTCGCCGCGTCCCACTTCAGCCATCTTGTCCAGCAGGTAGCGGTTCACCGCACTGCCGATGCCGAAGCTGAACACCCGCGCATTCGAATTGCGCTGGATCTCGGCGATGATCTCCGGTTCGTTCCCGACATAGCCATCTGTCATGAAGCAGACAATCCGCACCTTCTCCGGATCCCCGGAAGATTGCAGCGCCGCCCGGATCGCCTTCATCATCTCCGTGCCGCCGCTGCCGTAGGTTCCAGCCAGGAACCGCCGCGCCTGCCGCAGATTCTCCGGAGTCGCCGGCACTGCCTGCGGGAACAGGATGTGCGTATCGCCGGCAAACGTGATCAGGTTGAACGTGTCGCGAGGATACAGCCCGGCCAGCGCCAGTTGCATGGTCTCCTTGGCCTTCTCGATGGGGAAGCCGCTCATCGAGCCGGAGGTGTCGAGCACGAACACCAGCTCCTTCGGCGTCACGTCTTCCTGCGTCACCCGCTCCGGCGGCTGCAGGATCAACGAAAAGAATCCGCCGCGCTGCGCCCGGTGCGTCAGAACCGCGTCCTGGATCTTCGCTCCGGCCACATCGTACTTCAGCACGAAATCCTTGTTCGGGATGACGGAATTCTGCTTCAGAGTAACCAGCGCTTCATGCGACGACCGCCGGTCCAGGGCGACTTCATGCGTCTTCGAGCTGAAGCTGTCGATCGCCACGCCGGCATCGAGCTTCACCTTCAGGGAAACATCGTGCCCTGCCCGCGTCTCCGGCGGAGCGTACTTCGGCGTCACCGCCTGAGCCTCCTGCTGGCTCATGCTGGCCGGGTTGTAGCGCGGCCCCACCGTCATCGGGAACGAGAACTCGTACGACCCCTCGTCGTACTTCAATGTCTCGACATAACTGATCACGATCTTCACCTTCGCGCCCGGCTCGATATTCGTCACCGATTGCGTGAAGATGTTCGGCCGTTGCTGCTCCAAGAGCGATGCCACCTGGCCCCGGTCCCGGGCCTGCTCGTAAATCTGCCGGGCTTCCTCGCGGCGCTTGATCTGCGCCTTCACCGTCCGGGTGCCCACCAGCATGGTCATATCATCCACGGCCGCCATGCGCGGCAGCGGGAACGTGTAGACGGCTTCGATCTTGTCCGGAGTGGAATTCTCAAACTCCTGGGTCACCGTAACGCGAGCCAGGAAGCCGGATATCTCCGCACTGACGTCGGTGTGCTTCAACGGGCACAGCTCGCCCGTGTGCTTGCTGTAGGGATCCACGCGAATGAGCGATCCCTCGGTCACTTCGCCATTGGCAACCGCACGATCCGCTGGTTTGGGTGGGGTGGGCCGGCCGCCGGCGCCGGAGAGAATCAGGGCGGCGCCCATCAGGGTGGCCGCGACGAGTGTGAGGTCAGCTTTTTGCATCGGGCATACTCCTCAAAGTGACTTGCACCCGGGATATGCCGCCTTGCCGCCGATCCTTTCAGCGAGTTATTCGATTTTCAAAACAATGGAACGGACCAGTGGTCCACTCGCCGTCGAGCCACCCGGAGCCTGTCGCGCCGCGGCCATCGCAGGAGGTGGTGGAGGCGCTGGAAGGGCCGCCGCCCGGCGCTTGGCCCGCAAACCAGGCTCATTGGAGACGCTGTCTGCCCGCGACGCCGACATTTGCAGCGGCGTGACAGCCGCGTCGCCCACTGTGACGACCAATGCAACTTCACCCTTCTCGCGAGGCGGCAGGTAGAGTGCCAAGGGTGCCCCGCCCTGGATTGCTCGCGGCGGAGCCAGCGGCGGGTTGAGCGAAATCGTGCCGCTCCTCTCACTGGTCACCGTCAATCGCAATCCGCGTCCCGACGGGACCGGGGCTCCGGCGCCCACCTCCTGCCACGTTCCATCGGGCTGCAGGAACGCCAGTGCGAGTTGCAGCGGCTCCACGGCCGCCCTGGCTTTGGATAGCTCGCTCTTCTGAGCACTTAGATCCAGCGCCGGCGCGATGGTGACATTCTCTCTGGCGGCAGTAGCGCGAAACTCGTCGTCCTTCGACTTCTTCTCTTCCTGCAGAGTGGCCGACTTTGGAGCAGGCGCTGGAGGAGGCGGAGGCGGTGCCGCCGCATACGAGCGCCGCACGTCCAATGGGTCGACCGGAGACGGCGCGGACGAAATGATGCCGCCAATCACGCCCCCGGCGGCGCCACTTGGAACGCCGCCCGCGACCCCCTGCGGTGCCCGATCGCGTTCCACGCGTTCCTTCGCTGGCTGCGGGAGACGCCCTGCCGCCGCCGGTTGCGCCCGGCCGGTTGCCGTACCTTGATCCGCCAGATCCTGTTTCTCCAACCGCTCACTCACACTGCGCGCTTCCGGCGTTGCCGTCAGAGTCTTCGGAGTCACCACGGCCGACTCAACCGGCTCCGGCTTCGGCAGGTTCCGGGCAATTTCCTGGACCTTCGCGGGCTCCTGCACCCGGGCTAGTTCCGTCGTGGGCGCGGGTTTTCTCACCACAAACAAAACCAGCAAAGCCACCACGGCCGTCGCCGCAGCCGCCCAGGGCCACGGAGCCTGCCACCACGCCCGCGCCTTCTCCACCGGCCGCAATGCCGCCAGCAGAGCCGCCCGGGTGTCGCCATCGGCCAGCGTCTCCCGCAGCGCCTCCTCATCCATCAGCGCGTCAAACAGACGTTGATCGTGCAACGCCGCTTCCATCAGCGCCCTATTCTCTTCGGGCGTCAGCGTACCGGTAGCGTAGCCGCCCAGCAGCATCTCAATCTGTTCGGGAGTGAAGCGTTCGTTCATCGCGATCTCTCCCAGCGCCCGCCCAACCGCTCCAGCAGCGACTTCCGGCAGCGCGAATCCCACGTGTAGATCGTATTGATCGAATCCACCTCGAAGTGAATCCGGATCTCCTCAAAGTTGCGGCCCATCAGCTTGAGCCGGAAAATCTCCCGGCACCGCTCCCCCAGCCCGCGGATTGCATCGAGCAACTGCCGCCGCAGTTCCGCCCGCGACGCCGCCCGCTCGGGATCATCGCCCTGGCTGGGCAGCGGCAGCTCATCCACCGGCACCGCTGTATGTTCGCCCCGCCGCACCGCCTTGCGCACCGCGCCCGACATCTTGAACCGTACAATCTGGAAGGCCAGAGGCAGAAGTTCAGCGGGTTCCGCCACTTGCGGATACTTTTCGTGGAGCACGAGCATCGTCTCCTGCGTCACGTCTTCCGCCGCCTCCCTCGATAGACGTGATGCCGCGAAATGGAAAATCCTTTCGCGCAAAACGCCGAGAGTCTCGTCTGCTGGCACGGATATGGCCCATTGCCAAGATAGTAGAAGCGAAGGCTCATGGTAAAGTTGGTCTGAGGTCCTATTGATGCCCGAAGCAGCCCACGGCGCCGCCAGCGGAGTAGCCAAAGACTCTTTGAAGCAGCGTGGAATCCGCCTGACCCGGCAGCGCCAACTCCTTCTTGACCTGCTGGATAAGTCCGGCCAGCACCTGGACGCGGAAACGCTCTACCAGATGGCCCATCAGCGGGATCCTAAGCTCAACCGAGTCACCGTTTACCGCACTCTCAAATTGCTGAAGGAAGGCGGGCTCGTCGACGAGCTCGACCTCATGCACCACACCGGGGATCAACACTTCTACGAAACCCGGACCAAACAGGAACACGCCCACATCATCTGCCTGCGCTGCGGCAAGGTCGAAGAGTTCTTCGGCGACCCGCTGCAACGCCTGCGCCGCCAGGTCGAAGCTCACTTCGGCTTCCAGATCATCATTGCCCGCACCGAGATCGGCGGCTATTGCGCCCACTGTCAGGTCCTCCGTCTCCAGGAAGTCGATGCCGCCCGCCAGCCCGAAGCAGCCGAAAAAGTGTCCAAACGTAAGAGTTCCTGAAACTCTGACTACATACCTCCATCTAAGTAAGCGAGTCAGTGGAATGTTACACTGGTTCTGGAAGTAATGAAGCGCCTGATCTTTTGGGAGTTCCCTCGCGGGAGCCGCCCCTACGACATCGCCGTCGCACTGATCCTGCTGTTCATCTTCGGCGTGCCCCGGGACGTCTTCAAGGATCAGCCCCGGCCCGCCAGCATCGTCCAGATGCCCTCTGAACAAGGGGCCATCATCTACTGGATTGAAACCGGACTCTTGGCCGATACCCCTGAAGCTATGCGCCCCAAAGTAGCGACTGACCTTCTGGCTGCCCGCACCGGAAAACGACTGAATGTGGCGCGTGTTGAACCCTTCTACGACGCCGAGCAGGAAGTCCGGGGCTTCATGGTCATCGTGAAACAGTGAAATCCTTTCCCTCCTCTTCGCTCTTCTCCTCCCTGGCCCTTCCACTAGCGGCCGCCTTCCTGCTTTGCCCTTCCGCCCGCGCCAATTCCCTCGAGGAAGCCCTGGGCCGCATGGACAAAGCCGCCGTCGGTTTTCGCGGCCTCACCGCCGCCCTGAGCAAAACCTCGTACACGGCATTGATTAAGGAATCCACGGTCGAGAGCGGCACGATGACTCTCTTCCGGCCCAAACCCCGCGACATGCGGGTCCTCATCGAGTTCAACAAACCAGAGGCCCATGCCGTCGGTTTCCAGAACAAGAAAGCTCAGATCTATATGCCCAAGGCCAACGTGGTACAGGAATACGATCTCGGCAAGCAGAGTTCCCTCGTAGACCAGTTCCTCCTGCTCGGCTTCGGTACACCCGGCAGTGAGATCAAAAAGAGCTACGCCGTCAAATACCTGGGCCCGGAAACCCTCAACGGCGTCAAAACCGACCATCTCGATCTCGTACCGAACTCGGAAGAGGCCCGCAAGGCCTTCCGCCATTTTGAGGTTTGGGTTTCCCAAGCCGACGGGATTACCGTGCAGATGAAGGCCCACCAGCCTTCAAACGACTACGTTCTATTCGTCTACACGGACATCAAGATTAATCCCCCGATCAATGAGAACTCGGTACGGTTGAAACTGCCGAAGGGCGTAAAGAAGGAGACGCCGCAAAAGTAAGCGATGGGTAATTCCACCAACAGGAGCGGCCAGCGGCTCGCATTTCTGGACTGGACACGCGGCTTCGCAGCCATGATCATGCTGCAAGGCCACGTCTTCCACTCCTTCACCAGCAAGGAGTTGCGTTCCGATGGGCCATATACGCTGTCGCAGTTCTGCGGCGGCCTGACACCAGCCGTCTTCCTGTTCCTGACCGGCGTCACCCTCGGCTTTCTGATGGACTCCGGCTGCCGCAAAGGCCTTTCCGGCTGGCAGCGCACCACGGCCGCGCTCCGCCGCGCCGGTTATCTCCTCATCGTCGCCATCGCCTTCCGCTTCCAGATGTGGGCCTTCGCATTCGGCCAAAGCCCCTGGACCGACATCTTCCGCGTCGACATTCTGAACTGCATGGCCCTGGGCATCGCGGTCCTGGCGCCACTCGCCATCTTTGAGACGCGCGAACGAATCCGCTTCGCCGCCATCAGCGGACTGTCCATCGCCTGCGCCGCGCCCGTCATCAGCGCCCTGAACCTCGATTGGGTGCACCCCTTCGCCCGCCACTGGTTCGTTCCGGATCCCAACTTCTTTGCTTTCTTCCCCTGGGCCGCCTTCATCGCCTTCGGTCTGAGCGCCGGCTCCATTCTTCGCATGGCCGCCGACGCCGATATGCAGCGCGTCATGCAGTGGTCCGCCCTAGCCGGCCTGGGCCTGATCTTCGGCGCCCAGTACTTCTCGAATCTGCCTTATTCCGTCTACTCCAATTCGGATTTCTGGGTGAACAGCCCCGGCCTCATCTTCATCAAGGTGGGGGTCATCCTGCTGCTCGCCAGCGTCGCCTACCTCTGGACCACGTTCATGAACCCCGGCTGGAGCTTTGTCCGCCAGCTCGGCGGCACTTCGCTGCTCGTCTACTGGGTGCACACGGAGCTGGTCTACGGCCGCTGGTTCGGCTTCTGGAAGGAATCGCTGTCGGTCCCGCAAACGGTAATGATGGCCGCCTCCATCATTACCCTCATGATCCTCCTGAGTGTCGCCCGCACCGGTTGGAAGGGCGGTCCCGGGTTCCATATCTGGTTCCGCCAGCAGTGGAACGCCTGGCGCTCCATGACGCCCGACCAGGCCACCGGCGATTGATCGCAACTTCGCCGCAACGCATACCACCGCCTCGTCCGTCCATCCTGAGGAGGATCTCGCGCATGAGGAATCTGGATGCCTGCAAGTCCTAGAGAAGGCTACAATTGGAAGGTGCTCTCCCGCCTCCCCTGGCTCGTCCTCTGCGGCACGTCGATCTTTGCCTTCGCAGCGCCCATGCCCCCGCTGGTATGCCCTGCCGGAGCGCCCATCGGCAACGTCGATCTACGCGTCATCTCCGCAGGCAATGCTGAGCCGCTGCCCCTCCGCACCATCAACCGCGTCCAGGAAGGCGACCGCCTGCAATACCGGCCCATCCTGCGCTCCGGCGAAGAACGCAAGGGTAAAGTCACCCTGGTCCTGGTGCCCGCCAACCGCGAGGCCACCGGAGGGAAACTCCTCATCCTGGAACCCAAGGACGCCAAGAAGATCCAGGAATGGACCGTGCCGTGGCGAGTCGGAGTCGTCGCGTTCGTCTACGGGCCTTCCGGTCTGAACGAAGGCAAGATCAAGAATTTCCTCTCCCGCGACGACGAGCTCGTCGCCCAGTTGGCCGACTACGCCGAGAAAACCGCCCAAACCGAAGCCCTCATCTCCGCCCTCTCTTCGCCCAACTCATCCTCCGCGCTTGTCCAGTCCGCCCTGCAGGGCTTCTCCTCCCAATTCGGCATCAACGTCCAGATCGACAAGAACGCGCCGCCCAACCAGCAGGCCATGGCGTTGTTCCGCAATATCAACCCGGCCATTGCGAACTACGACCCCATTGCCCCACGCGCCAGCCAGCAGGTGGGCCAGACCGCCAGCCTCGCCACTTCCGTGGCGGCTCTCTTCTTCGGCAGCCCGGTAGGCCTCGCCGCGGGCGGCACGGCCATGGTGATGGAACTGCGCTCCATCGCTTTCCCGAAAGCCGAGTTCCGCTCGCTGCTTTCGCAGTCGATGCCCGGCGACGCCATGGGACTCTGCGGCCGCATCGATCCCGCCGCCCCGCACACCAAGGTCGCCTACCTCTGGGCCGCCCGCCTGCCGAATCTGACCTTACCGGAGATCTACGTCAAGGAAGCGAACGTCCTGCCCCCGGGCGTCAAGTCCCCATTGCCCGTCACGGCCTCCGACGAAGAGTGGAAGTTCATCGATCGTGCCCGTGCCTGGGCGCTGGAGCCGGAAACCGGCCTGCCCATTCCGGTCGCCGTCCACAAACTCACCGATCCCAAACAACTGGAGATCGAGATGCCCTCCAATCTCAAGCCCGGCAAGTATAAACTGGCCGGCCGCTGGGATTGGGACCCTTTCCAGCTTCGCGGCGATGTCCTCATCCGGCCGCTCGCCGACTTCCAGAACGCCCGCCTGACTCCAAGTTCCCAGGACTTGCTCGTCGCGCGCACCGGCAAGGTCCCGCTCACCCTGGAAGGCGCCGACTTCGAGTTCGTCAATAAGATCGACGTCATTAAACTCGACGACAAGTTCGCTTCGCCCTCATCGGTCCCGTTCGTCCTGCCAACCGGCGTCCGCCGCGGACCGCAGGACCGCATGGACATCCAGCTCAATACGATCGACATGGACCCGGGCCAATACAAACTGCTCCTCTCCCAGGTGGATGGACGCCCCCACACCGTACCCCTGCTGGTCCTCCCCGCCCCACCCCAGGTCGAGAACTTCCCCGTCACCCTCAGCCAGGGCACCGGCTACACCGAGTTCACGCTGCGCGGCCGGCGCCTGGATCTCATCACTGGACTGGAAGTCTCGCGCGGCAAGGCGGAGCTCGCCCCGCCCTCTTCCGACCCTACGGCCCGGCGGGTGATCCTGCGCATGGCCACCGATATCGACGCCGGCACCAGCCTCGCCGTCCGCGCCTTCACCAACGGCCGAACAGAGCCCCTGACCTTCGCCGACGCGGTGCGCATTGTCGGCCCTCGTCCCCGCATTAAGGAATTGCGCGTCTCCCAGTTGCCCGCCACCGACGTCCAGCTCGATCGCGGCGAGCTACCCAGCTCCGTCCTGCTCAGCAGCATGATCAAGGCAGATCATCTCCAGTCGAACAGCGTCGTCAAGCTCACCTGCGCCCAACCCAACTCCGCCGTCGTGACCCTGCGGTTGGGCGAACGCTCCGGCCAGATGAGCCTGCAGCAACTCGCGCCCGGCCAGCTCTTCATGTCCTTCGACACGGGAATCTGGCTGAACGGGTGCGTTTTGGGCGCCACCATTCTGAACGGCAACGAGAGCGAATCGGAGGTCTTCCAGATTGGGCGCGTGATCCGCCTGCCGCGAGTCGAATCGCTCACCGTGGCGAGCGAAGGACTGGTCCCGGGCGCCACGCTCTCCGGTCAGAACCTGGAGACTATCGAGAAAGCCGCCTGGAACGATAAGGAAGGCATTGCCGTCCCGGGCCTGCCGCTCACGGTCGACGCCGACCTCCACAAACAGACTCTGGAAATCCCGCTTCCTCCACCCACTCCGGAACAAACCCAGCTCTTCGTCTCGGTTGCGTGGGGAGGAAAAGGCACGTCCCACTCGGATTCGCCCACCGGCTCTGCCCGTCAAGGCGCCGCAGGCCGCCCAGTCGCCGGCTCCACCAGCCCAGCAGGCACAGACGCAGACGGTCAAGCAGGATCACCAGAACCAATAGCGGCGGCCCTATTTCCCGCCCTTGCGATAAGGACCCATCGCTCCGCTCGGCAGCGTCGTCGTCTCATCCGTCCGCGCCTGGCCCAGTTGCTGCGGGGTCAACTCCCGCGCACCCCGCAGATTCGCACCCCGGAAGTCGGTTCCAAAGGTCCTGGCATTCTGGAAACGCACGCCCTCCAGCCTGGAACCCTGGAAGGCGCAGCCGCCCAGGTCTGTCTCGCGCAGATCCGCCCCGCGCAGACCGCATGCATGGAACGACGTGCCTCGCAGCGAGGTCTGAGCCAGCCGGATCCCGTCCAGCACACAGCGGTCGAACGAGCAGCACTCCAGCTTCGATCCGGTGAAGTTTGCCCCCACCGCGCGCGTTTCCCGAAAGCGGCAGAATTGCAGGGATGCCTTGTAGAACAGCGCGCCCTCCAGATCGCTCTCCACAAACGCACACTCCATCAACGAGATATGATGCAGCGATGCCTGCCGGAGGACGCATTGGGTGAAATCACACCGTGACAGCCTTGCCTCCAGCCAGCGCGACCCGGGCGCCTTCACCTGCTGCAGGCTGGCGGTCTGCATCTCCGCTTCGCACAGGTTGGCGGCCGACAGGCTCGCGTCATTCAGCCGCGACTTCAGCCAGACGCTGCCCGTCAGATCCGAGGAGGAGAGATTCGACATGGAGAGATCGCATTCCTCGAACTCCACTCTGGCCAGATTGGCGCCATTGAAGTCGGACCCGGGCATCTCCAGGTGCCGGAAGATCGCGGATCTCAGCCGCACCAGCGGAGCCTGCAGGTCCACCAGATTCAGATGCTCCAGCACGGCACGCGTCCCACCAGGCCGCTGCTCCAGCCACAGTTCATGCGGCCCCAAAGCCTGTTGCCACAGTTCCATCGATACCGGCCGTCCCTCGTTCTCCGCGCTTTGTCCTTCGATTCTCAATGGCATGCAAATTGCTCATCGGTATCAAGTCGTACTTATTGAACCCTTCTCGCAAAAACACACATGAAGAACTGGTTATCCGTGTATGAAGCCCGCCGCCGCTCCGCCGCCCAGGCGCTGGAAGCCGTGGAATCGGGCCACCGCGTCTTTGTTCACATGGGCGCCGCTGCTCCGCTCCCCCTGCTCGACGCGCTGTGCGCCCACTCCGGCCGCCTACAGGACGTCGAAGTCCTGCATTGCATCACCATCGGCAAAGCCCCCTACACGGACCCGTCCTACTGCGGCAAGTTCCGCCACAACGCCCTCTTCGTCAGCGGCAACACACGCTGCGCCGTGCAGGAAGGCCGCGGCGACTACATCCCCGTCTTCCTCCACGAAATCGAGGACCTCTTCACGGAAGGCGCCCTGCCCCTCGACGTCGCGCTGATCCAGTGCACCCCGCCCGACCGCTTCGGCTTCATGAGCCTCGGCACCGGCATCGACATCTCCCTCACCGCCGCCCGCCAGGCGCGCCACCTCATCGTCCAGGTCAACCCCCGCCTACCCCGCACCTGCGGCGACACGATGATCCACGTCGAGGAATGTCATGCCATCGTGGAAGCCACACACGAACTGCCTGAATTCCTGCAGGGTGAGGTCACCCAGGCCCACCGCGCCATCGCCACCCATGTTTCGGCCCTCATCCCTGACGGCGCCACCATCCAGATCGGAGTCGGTGGAATTCCCGAAGCCGTCCTGGCCAGTCTGGTGAACCACAAACATCTCGGCGTCCATACGGAGATGTTCAGCGACGGCATCATCCCGCTCTTCGAGGCGGGCGTGATCACGAACGAGCGCAAGACGCTGCACCCGCATAAGGCCGTCACCAGCTTTGTGCTCGGCACGCGCGCCATCTACGACTATATCGACGGCAATCCGGTCTTCGAGTTCCTGCCCAACCGCTACACCAACGATCCGTACGTGATTGCGCAGAATGATCGGATGGTGGCCGTCAACGCCGCCCTGGAGGTCGACCTTTCCGGCCAGGTCTGCTCGGATTCCATCGGATCCATTCCCTTCAGCGGGGTCGGGGGGCAGGCGGATTTCATTCGGGGCGCCGCCCACTCCAAAGGCGGGGTGCCCATCATTGCCCTGCCCGCCACCGCCAAGAACGGAGCACTTTCGCGCATCGTCCCGCGCCTGAAGCCGGGCGCCGGGGTGGTCACCTCACGCGCCGATGTGCACTGGGTCGCCACGGAATTCGGAGCCGTCAATCTCCACGGGCGCAACCTGCGCCAGCGCGCCGATGCGCTCATCAGCATTGCCGATCCACGCTTTCAGGCGGACCTGCAGCGCGAGGCCGCTGTGATCTTTCAGAAGGGTTAGACGCTCACCACCGGGCAGCACGACTGCCGGATGATCGAATAGGCGTTCGCCCGCAGCCGCCCAAATACGCCGGCGGCGGACCCGCGCCCGATCACCAGTACATCCGCCTTCGATTCCTGCGCCAGATCGCACACCGTGGAGGCGGTTTCCCCACAGGCCACCATCAATGGAGCCTGCACGTCCACCCGGCCCATCAACTCCGCCGCCTCTTCCCGGACCGAGGCTTCCATATGCTTCTGCCAGTTGGGATCGAAGTACTCGCCGGCATACCCCTCAAGATTGGGGGTGGCATGGATCACCTGCAGCTCCGCGCCCGCCAGCTCCGCGAACCGCTTGCCCCACATCAGCGCCCGTTCACTCTGCGGACCCAAATCGATGGCCACCGTGACCCGCTTCCACTGCAGCGCGTCCACAGCCTCGCACTCCAGGTGCACGCCCGTCCACACCGGGCAATCGGCGTCATGCAGCACCTTGGCTGTCACGGAGCCGAGAATGAACCGCCGGAAGGTTCCATATCCATGCGTCGGCATCACAATCAAGCCGGCCCCCCGTTCGTGGGCCAGTTTGATGATCTCCGTCGCCGGATCCCCTTCCTTCAGCAACCGTTCCGTCGAATCCGGCGGCAGTTCGTCCGCCAGAAACAACTTCAGGTCCTGCTCCGCCTGCTCCACACGGTTGCGGAACAGGTCTTCCAGGACGCTGCCGCCCACCTCCATCGCTCCGAACTCGTAGTGCGGAGCGGGCAGCACGTTCAGCAGCGTCACCCGGCTTCCGAAGCGGCGCTGCATGGCTTCGGCATAGCGCGCCGCTCCTTCGCTCTTTTTCCGAAAAATCGACCGGAACCACCACATCGCCGAGCGGCATACCGCGCCTCCCTGCTTCTTAATGACCCACCGCTCTGGGCTTGTCAAGCCCCAGATCCGCCAACACCTTGGGCGACTCCTCGTCCTGCGCCAGCGTCTTGTGACAGGTATCGCAATCCTGCGGAATCGTACGGTTTCCCTTGGTCGAAGGACGCTCGTCGTGACAGCGGAAACAGCCGTCGAAGTCGGTGTGCCCGAGGTTCACCGGATAGGCGCCCCACTGCACATTCATCTCCGGGAAAACGCTGCGGCTGAACACGCCCAGCACCGCTTTGCCGCTGCTATCCACCGCCGACTTGCGGTCCTTGTAGACCTGCGGGTAGTTCTTTTCGTAATACTCCCGGAATTTCGCGGGAATATCCCGTTCCGACGCTTCCGTGGTCGCGTACTTAGCCTTCAAAACTTCCAGGGCGACCTTGCGCACGAACGGCAGGTCGCGATCGATATCGCCCGCCGCCAGTGCGCGGTTGAGCCCGCGTTCCGGCAGTTCATAGGTGTGCGACGGGCGGTTGTGGCAATCCATGCAGTCCATCGTCCGTACGTCCAGATCGCCCGGCCCGTCGGCCTTGTACCCGTCCGCCTTGAACGTGAAGGTCTGCCCGTCCTTCCCCGTATACTCCACCCACGGAATCTTCTGCCGCTGCTTGTCGCTGTGCGCGTAGCGGACCTTCACGCCGGGTCCCATGTGCGCTCCATGGATGCCCTCATACCCGTTGCCGCCACCGATGTGCATCAGCAGCACCGACTTCGTCCACTTCGATTTCTCGTCGTCGGAGAAGTTGTTGAACACCCGGATGCGGTCGCCGCCGAACTTCTGCGGCCAGTGGCAGACTTCGCAGGTCTCACGCGCCGGACGCAGGTTTTCGATCGGCGTCGGAATCGGTCTTGGATACAGATTCAGCGTGACCGAGATCACCTGCCACGAACCGGAGATCTTGCTCTTCACGAACCAGTTCGCACCCGGACCGATATGGCACGACACACACTCCACCCGGGAATGCGGAGAGTTCTGATAGGCGGTGAACTCGGGCTTCATCACCACATGGCAGGTCTGGCCGCAGAAATTCACGCTCTCCATGTAGCTGACGGCTTTGTAGGTCAACTGCCCGCCGATGATCACGTTCGCCAGCGTGGTCGCGCCGAGGAACGCGAGCAGACGGCGGAAGCGCGGGTTGCTGAAGTCGAGCGGAGGGAAGACCGCGGGCAGAGAGCCTTTGTTTCTTTTCTTGAACCACCAGATGCCGGCGGGGATCAGCCCCAGGCCGAGAAAGAACACGCCCGGCAATACCATGAACTGCAGAATGCCGATGTAGGGATCCGGCGAGTGCCCGCGCAGGGTGCTCGGCAGAAGAAATAGCCACAGTATGCCGGACGTCGTGACCAGGATTACGCCGATGAGGCTAATCCAATTGCTGGCCAAATAGACGATAGGCGCCAACCATTCTTTCAGTTTCATAGGACCTTGATAGCTTACTCGCTTTTCTCCTCAAATGAGCAGGCTCAGTGGCCGTGCTTCTTGTCGTTTTCGGGACGCGGGCTGTAGCCGGTAAGCCAGGCCGGATCCATCGGGTATACATCCGGATCGAAGATGACCGAATAGAAGTGCCATACGAAGATGGCCAGGGTGGCCAGCACCGCTTCGAAGAAGTGCACTGACCTTGCGAAATCGATCCACAACTTCGGCAGGAACTTCATCGTCCAGTTGTTGGCCCACAACAGGACGCCGGTCAACGCCATCACAATCGTGCCCCACACCAGCGCCCAGTATTCGATCTTCTCGATGTAGGAGTGGGACGACTCGATGCGGCTTCTCCTTGCGCATGCCAAGCCGCCACAATGTGCCCTCCACCATCTCACGCAGGTCGCCCACCACCGGCAGGAACTCCTTCCAGTGGTCGCGCAGACGGCGGCTGACAAACAGAGTGACAATGTGCAGAATCGAGGTCAGCACCAGCACCGCGCCGGCGGTTCTGTGCACCACGCCGCGCACCGGGTAGGCCTTCTCCAGGCCAGCGTGGGCCGCGCCCACCAGGAATCGGGGAAATGCAGGGCAAAGCCGGTATAGGCCAGGGTGAGGAAGCTCACCGCCAGCAGCAGATGCTGGATCCGCTCCCATTTGTACATCCGCTCGTGCCTGGGCTGTTCCGGCCGCAGCATCTGCAGCGGCACCATGCGGCCCTGGAATCGCATGCGCATCGTCTTCACGATAAAGTCGCCGCCGTGATGCAGCAGCATGAATCCGATCGTCCCGGGGATCACCAGGACATAGAACAACTGCGCGTACTGCAGCGGCATCGGAGCCGTCTGGCCCTGCACTTCGTGGATGCTCCCTATGACGAAGCGGGAGCCGGCGCCGGGGTGGCAGGCGCCGCAGGTGGTGGCCAGGTTCTTGGCGTTCGTGCGCGACTTCGGATTGTCCGAAGCCAGAATGTCATGGAATCCATGGCAGGAGGAGCAGTCCGCCACGCTCTGATTGCCAGCCTTGAGCGCCAGACCATGGAAGCTGTCGTTGAAGGACGTGATGCGGTCCAGAGGCAGGCCGAAACGGGACATCAGACGGACATCGCCATGGCAGCGGCCGCAGGTATCCGGCACGCTGGTCGAAAAGACAGTGGATTTCGGGTTGTCCGGTTTGAGGATGCGATGACCGCCATGGCAATCCGTACAGACAGGGGCGTCTTCACGCCGGCGGCGACGGCTTTCCCGTGCACACTGGAGTTGAACTCCGCGGCTTCCTTCTCGTGACACATGCCGCAGGTCTCGGGCACGCTCTTGTGGAATGCCTCGGAGAGCGCCGGCGTCAGTTCATGGACGCCGCCGTGGCAGGTGGAACACTCCGGTGCCGAACCGTTGCCCTCTTCATCTGCTGCGCATGTTCACTCTGCGAGTAGTCGTTGGCCGGCTGTTCATGACACGTGACGCACACCGGTTTGGGCAGATTCTCCGGATGCGGATACTGATCGTGCTTCAGGTGGCAGGACGAGCACGCCACTTTGCTGTGCGCGGACTTGTCCAGCTTCGCACCCTGGTCATGACAGTCCAGGCACACTGTATTGGGGCTGGTGGGCGCCGGAACGGGCTTCTGGCCCGCCCACAATCCGGCCACGGCCGCCAGACACAAAACGACACTTCGAATGAAAACGGGTATCCCCAGTCGCATGAACATTTCCTTCATCGCAAGCGCAGTCGAACCCCTCTTCGCCGCGCCGGCGATCTTCAGCCCAAATCGGATTCACTCAGAGCGAGCCGGCAACCTCCCGGCTGCCGGCTCAAAAACAAGGGTTTAGCCCAAGCCGGCCTTCGAGGTGGCTTCCACACCTGCATCCCGTAAAGGATGACTAGGGCGAGTCCACTCACCGCGAGCACCACAGTGAGGGTCTTGCCCCACTTGTCGATGTTTTCCAGCTTCTTGGAAATGGTCACCTGCTGATCGATCGCGCCGGTCGCCCCGAGATGGAGCGAGTCATCCTCGTTCGCTGAGACGCTGCGTCTCATCAGCGCCAACGACAGAACAATGACACCTAGAACAGCCCAGGCAATCGCAAATGGCAATAGGTTCATGATCGTATCTCCTTTACAGCAACTGCGGACGGCCCGTGATCAATGTTCGTTCCGGCCACCCGCCGACTTCGGTTTCGTCGTCCCCGTGCCAAACACGCGGCCAACACTGCCAGCACTACCGTGTTCATCGGATCCTGCTCAGAGAGCACGGAATTCACACCCGCTTCCCAGGCTTCCCTCAGATGTCCCCGCATCATTCCTGGTTATTAGTACGATCCGCTCCGGATGGGCCAACGGCGGGGTCATTGCCCCAAAGCGTTCCCCATCCATCACCACCACACACGCAGAGTCAAAATCGGGACATTCCACGCAGTGCACCGGCACATGCGTACTGCGCGCCAGCAGGGAGCGCAACGCATCGGCCCGCGCCGCATCGCACATCGTTACTTGAATGGATCCCATAGTTCCCGCCTGCTCTTTCGCCCCACTGCGGCTGGCCTACACGCGGCAATCGCGATTCTCGTCTCCAATTCCTGTTCCGCCCGGCCTGACGCCGGTGCCCAGGTTCCTTTCCTCTCCAGAGGCATTCCGGCAGCTTTCGTTGCCGTCCGAAGCCGGCTGCCGGCTCCAATGCGCCCGATTCGTTCAAGAACTCGCTTTCACACCTGCAATCAGAAGGCCAATGCCAGCGCCACAAGAAGACCCTCATATCTTTATTTCATTGTTCAACTTACAGTCCTCTTCCCTCGGGCGATCTCCCACTGCGGGTGGCTCTTCATGGGGCAATTCCCCCACTTATCTGCGTGGGTGCCTTCCATCTCCCCCTCAAGAGCCATACAATAGGTCTTCACAGGGGCATATGGCCGAACTGAACGGCAACCTGGCAAAACGCGAACGTTCTCAACCACGTCTTCGATCAGCTCTCCGACGCTTTGGTGCTCTACGACACCAACCACCTCATCACCGGGGTGAACGCGGCGGCCGAGAAACTGTTCGGCATGAGCGCGGAGGAACTGGTCGGCAAAGACTGTCATGAAATGTTCCGCTGTCAGGATTGCGAACCCGGCTGCGGCATGCACACCGGGCTCATCCAACCCTCCAACGGCAACTCCACCGTGCGCCTCCACACCCAGAACGGGATGGAGCGCCTGGTCGTCATCCGCACCAGCCAGATCCACAACGCCGAGGGAGAACTGGAAGGCGCCGTCGCCGCCATTAAGGACGTCACCGCCGAAGTCGAACCGCAGAAGCGCGAGATCATCTGCGAATCGCCGGCCATGCTCGAGATGATGCACTTCGTGCGCCGCGTCGCCATCAGCGAAGCCACCACCATCCTGCTGGAAGGCGAGAACGGCGTCGGCAAGGACCTCATCGCCAAGACTCTTCACTACCACAGCACCCGGCAGGCGGAGCCCTTCATCGCCATCAACTGCGCGGCGATCCCCGACACGCTACTGGAGAGTGAAGCTTTTCGGCTACGAGAAGGGCGCCTTCACCGACGCCCGAGTCCAGAAGAAAGGTATCTTCGAGCTTGCCGATAAGGGAACCCTGTTCCTTGACGAAATTGGCGAGATTCCACTCATGCTGCAGGCCAAGCTCCTGCGCGTGCTGGAGGAGCAGAGCTTCCGCCGGCTGGGCGGCCTGAAGGACATCAAGCTGGAGCTGCGGGTGGTTGCCGCCACCAACAAGAATCTGCGCGAAGCCGTCAAGGAAGGCGCCTTCCGGCAGGATCTCTTCTTCCGCCTCAACGTGATCCACATCACGATTCCCCCGCTGCGCCAGCGTCCGCAGGATGTTCCGCCGCTGGCCAACTTCTTCCTGCAGCACTACAACAAGAAGTTCAAACGCCACATGGACGGCATCGCGCCCGACGCCATGCGCCTGCTGATCACCCACGACTGGCCCGGCAATGTCCGTGAGCTGAGGAATGCGATCGAGCGCGCGATGATTCTGGAAGATTCCAGCTACATCACCGCACCCAGCCTGCCCATGAGCGTCAGCCACAGCAGCGCCGTGGCCGCGGCGGCCGCGCCGGCCGCTTTCTCGCCCGGTTTCCCCGACGAAGGAATCTCCCTGGAGGACAGCGAGCGCCGCCTGCTCATCTCCGCCCTGGAGAAACCGAGCGGCGACCAGACGCAGGCAGCACGCCTGCTGCGGATCACCCGCGACACGCTGCGCTACAAGATGAAGAAGTTCGACCTGCGCTGAGCCGGACCGGTTCCGTCAGCCCAGCGCCAACTCCAGGTTCCGCTGCACCAGCTCAAAGAATCCGTTCACGTCCACATTCAGGGCGACACGGTGCCTGGAACCGGCCCCCAGCGTCGTGCGGCCTCGCTCCGGGCCTGTCCCGTGTCCACGCTGACTGTCGCCTCTACGGTCTCATACAGCTCCGGCGATTCCAGATAGGCCAGGACGTTCGGATCGTGCAGCGGCCCGCCGGCTGTTCCGCAACGAGCCCTTGTCCACGCGCCATAGGCACGCAGCGTCTCCTCCAGGCCGGGTCCCCAGGAGTCGAGCGCCGCAATCCGCACCAGCCGTTCTTCGGTCACCAGCGTCCGGTGGGATGCATCCAGCGGGATGAGCACCGATTCCAGGCCGGAGGCGGCCACGATTTGTGCCGCTTCCGCATCGGCCCAGATATTGAATTCCGCCCATTCGGTGACATTGCCCTGCGACGGGAGTACACCTCCCTGCCCCTGTACGGCGTAGGTGCCGAAGCCGCCGCCCATGATCACGACGGGCCCCAGGAGATCGACGATGCCCGGATCCATGTGCAGCGCCAGGGCCAGATTGGTCAGGGGACCCAGGCAGGCCAGGCGGAAACTGCGCAGCGGGCACTTTCGGGCCATCCGGCACAGGAATTCGGCGGCGGTGCAGCGTCCGGGCTCCGCCTGCGGAGCGGGCAGCGCCAAACCGTGCAGTCCGTCGTCCCCATGGACCTCGGAGGCCGTCCGGAGCGGCACCGATAGCGGACCTTCCGCGCCCGCGTAAACCGGCACGTCCGGCCGGCCGGCCATCGCCAGGATGCCCAGCGCGTTGCGGGTCACCTGCGCCAACCCGACGTTACCCCCGATGGTGGTCAGGGCCTTCACTCGGATCCGCCTGGACCCAAGAGCGGAAAGGATGGCGAACATGTCGTCCACCCCGGGATCCGTGTCAATGATCACGGAATCATATTGATCGTTCATTGGACCGTCAGAACTCCCAAATCGCCGTCTTGTCCGGACGCAGAGTCAGGACGGAGCCGGCCCCAAACCGCAGCGTCAGCCTTCCGCCGGAGCTTTTCGCAGCCGGAACGACACGCTCCGCAACCCGTGCGGTCCGGCGCCACATTGGCAGAAACCGGATCGTCACCGCCGGTTTCAGCTGCTCCATCCAGTGCATCATCCGTTCCATCTCGTCGGCCGGCAATGCCAGCGTAAGCCCCGTCACATCTTCCAGATACGGATTCTTCGGTGTTTCCGCCAGGACGCTTTTGTAGCGCTTCAGGATCTCCGACCGCTCGACGCCCTGGCCCACGCCGCCCTCCGGCCGCCATTGAGCGAGGAACTCCGGCGTATACTCCATCACCCAGGACTCCAGGCCCTTGGCCAGTTGCGGCACCGGGCTCAAACGGTAGAACCAGGGGATCTGCCGGGTCCTTCCAGCCTCGGGTGATGAGATCCCGGTGGGCGCCCTCGACCGCCGGCATCGCGCCGGCTGCATCCACGCCCAAAGCCACCGCGGTCTCGCCCACGGCCCGTTTCTCCTGAGCGGTATCGGAGAACCGAAATGGGTCTGCGTGCCGTAGAAGTATATGCCCGTATAGCTGCGATCCGCACGCACGGTGGTCCGCTTCTCGAAGGCTGCAAATTCCTGTTTCAGGAAGGCGTTCTGGTCGATAGCGGCATAAGTTGCCGAGTCGACAGTGACATAGAAGTGGTTTAACCCTATCGCACTTTGGGCCATTGCTGTTGACATCATCACAATCAATAGATAGGCGCTTCTTAGCAGATTCATTGTATCTTTATGCACACTTCACTGGCGCGGGAACTTGTCCGAGTCTTTAAAATGGTTCCATGCCTAGATTGCTTCAACTCGCTCTTGGTGTGTTTACACTCACCGGAGTACTCTCTCGCCCAGTCCGAGGCCGGTGGGGCAACCGTCACCGGCACCGTAACTGATCCCAGTGGAGCCGCCGTAACGGGCGCAAAGGTTACACTGAACAGCAACCAGACCGGTTTTACCCGTGTCTTTGAAACCAACGCCAGCGGTCTGTATAACTTTGTACGCATCCCGGTGGGGCGATATAACCTCACCATCGACAAGTCCGGCTTCAAGAGCGTCAAGCGCACCGACATCGAACTGGCTGTCGGCGCCCTGGTCACCATCGACGCGGCCCTGACGGTCGGCGCCACGTCGGAGAGCATTACGGTCAGCGGCGATCTGCCTCTGGTCGAGACGACGCGTTCGCAAACCTCCACCAATGTGGATGAACGGGCGGTGAAGGAACTGCCCATCAACGGCCGCAACTTCCTGGATTTCACGCTGCTGACGCCCGGCGTCAATCGCGACACGCGCGGCGGCGACCTGACCTTCGGCGGCCAGCGCGGCACAGCCAACAGCCTGCTTGTGGACGGCATGGACTCCAACAACCTGTTCTTCGGGCAGAGCTCCGGCCGCGCCGGCGTCGCAATCCGTACTCGTTCTCCCAGGATGCGGTGGAAGAGTTCCAGGTGAACACCAACGGATTTTCGGCCGAGATCGGCCGGGCCGGCGGCGGCGTCATCAACGTGGTGACGAAGTCGGGCGCCGAACACCTTTCACGGCAATGCCTTCGAGTTCTTCCGCGACCGCGAGCTGAACGCCAACACCTTCATCAACAAGTCGCGTGGAATCGTGCGCCAGCCCTACCATTACAACCAGTTCGGCGGCACGGTGGGCGGACCCATCAGAAGGACAAGATCTGCTTCTTCCTAAGCTATGACGGACAGCGGAACCTGAACCCCAACCCGGTGTTCTTCAACTTCACCGTCCCCAGCGATGCGCAGTCCCAGGCAGGCGCGGCCGAACTGGCCAAGTACCTGACGCCCTACACGACGGGTTATCGGAACAACATCGGTCTGGCCAAGGTCGACTGGAACCTTTCCAATACGCAGCGCCTGAGTGTCCGTTTGAACATTCACCGCTTCACCGGCATCAATTTCGAAAACGGCGGCAGCCAGAGCGCACAGGAGCACACCGGCAACTCGCTGGTTTCCACCAACAGCCTGGCCGTGAACTACAGCAAGGTGTTCGGCTCGGCGGTGGTCTTCGACTCCCGGTTCAACTGGGTGAAGGACGACGAACCCGGCGAAGCCAATTCGACCGCGCCAGAGACCGTGGTGAACCAGAGCGGCGGCAGTTTCACCTTTGGCCGCAACAACTTCTCGCCCCGCTACACCAACTCCAAGCGCTACCAGTTCATCGAATCGGTCAGCTACCTGCGCGGCAAGCACGCCTACAAGATTGGCGGCGACCTGAACTTCGAGCGGATCGACAACTTCTTCCCGGGCAACTTCTACGGGCGTCTACCGCTTCAACAGCCTGGCGGACTTCGCCGCCCAGCAGCCATTGTCCAGTTCACGCAGGGCTTTGCCGGCGCCGGCACCGATGGGCCACTGACGAAGCCGAACATCAAGGAATTCGCTTTGTTTGTGCAGGATGCGTGGCGCGTCACGGACCGCCTGACACTCAACTACGGCTACCGCTATGACATCGCTTCGTATGCGCAACCTTCGGTATTGAACCCGGATGCCGGCCTCGCCGCCCAGGGGCTGGCAACAAATCGTATCAATACGGACACGAACAACCACGCACCTCGTTTCGGATTCGCCTACCGGCTTCGACGAGAAGGGCCGGCAACTGCTGCGCGGCGGCTACGGGATCTTCTACTCCCGCACGCCCTCCATCCTCACCGGTACGGCGATGTCCCAACGGGGTCCAGGTGCAGACCTACACGCTGAGCGCGAATCTGCACCTACCCGAATATTCTAGGTGCTGTTCGGATTCTATCGTGTTTCCCTATTAAGCCTAGCAA
>JASGIE010000097.1:0-28010 GCA_049841055.1 Paludibaculum sp.
ACGTATCGTTTGGTGCTTAATAGGGAAACACGATAGAATCCGAACAGCACCTACCGGTGGCTACGATCCATTCAGCTTCGACCTGACGGACTTCGCTCTCCCCGGCGCGGCTAACGTACTGCTGGTCCGTGTCGATGCAACCCTGAGCGACGGATGGTTTTACGAAGGAGCCGGCATCTACCGGCACGTCTGGCTGGTGAAGACGGCTCCGTTGCACGTGAAGAAGTGGGGTGTGTTCGCGACGGCGAAGTTGGAAGCAGGCGCCGCCAGCGTCGCTGTCCAGACCGAGGTAGTGAACTGCGATGCAGGCGCCCGCAACGTGCGTGTTCACTCAACACTGTTGGACCCATCCGGAAAGCAGGTGGGGAAGCCGTGAGCCAGCCGTCTTCGATCGCTGAACTTGGGGAGTTCACGTGCCGCCAGCAGGCCGTTGTGAAGCAGCCAGCCTTGTGGTCCCTGGAATCGCGGAACCTCTACAGACTCGTCACTGAGATCGAATCCGGCGGGATCATCACCGACCGGTATGAAACGCGCTTCGGGATTCGGGACCTCAAGTTCGATGCCGAAGGAGGGTTCCTGCTGAAAGGGAAGCCCGTGAAGGTGAAGGGCACCTGCAACCACCAGGACCATGCCGGCATTGGCGTAGCGCTTCCTGATGCGATCCAGTATTACCGCATCCGGAAGTTGCAGGAGATGGGCTGCAACGCGATCCGCACTTCCCACAACCCGCCGACGGCCGAACTGTTGGATGCGTGCGATGAACTCGGAATGCTGGTGCTGGACGAAACCCGGATGTTGTCTTCCAATTCGGATGGGCTCGCCCAGTTCGAGAACATGATCCGCCGCGATAGGAATCACCCCAGTGTCTTCATCTGGTCCATGGGCAATGAGGAGAGCGTCTCGATGACTGAGACCGGCCTCAAGATCCTGACCTCGATGAGGCGCACGGGCCGCGCTCTCGACACTTCGCGGCCGATCTCCATTGCTCCGCCGCCGGCGGGCGATTACATGGGGAAGGGCGGCCTGGTCGTGTGCGACGTGATGGGTTATAACTACGCCGACCCGCAGGCCGAGGCGTGGCACAAGAAGAACCCGGCGATCCCGATTCTCGGCACGGAAAACGTCAGTGCGGTGGGCACGCGCGGGCAGTATGTGACGGACAGGACCAAGGGATTTGTCGGTTCCTACGACCCGTATACGACTACCGGGCGTGCGTCGGCCGAGGGCTGGTGGCGCTTTACCAACGCACGGCCTTACATCTCGGGCGGCTTCATCTGGACGGGGTTCGACTACCGCGGTGAGCCTTCACCTTATCAGTGGCCGAACATCAGCTCGCAGTATGGCGTTCTCGACACCTGTGGCTTCCCGAAGGATTCGTTTTACTACTACCAGTCTTGGTGGACGAACAGGCCGGTGCTGCATCTGTTCCCGCATTGGAACTGGCCGGGTCTCGAGGGTCAGGAGATCGCGGTCTGGGTACATTCCAACCTCGACCGGGTGGAGATTGTATCTCGATCGCAAGAGCCTGGGCGCCAAGGAGATCCAGAAGGATCAGCACCTCGCCTGGAATGTAAAGTACGCACCCGGAACCATTGAGGCGCGCGGCTTCAAGGATGGCAAGCAGGTGATGGTCGCGACGCGGGCCACGACTGGTCCGGCAGCAAAGCTGGTCGTGAAAGCGGACAGGCGGCTGGTATCGGCGAATGGTGAGGATGTCGCGGTTTGTGTTGTGGAAGTCCAGGACGCAGCAGGCCGGATTCTGCCGGTCACGGAGAACCCTGTCAGCTTCCATGTCAAAGGGCCCGGCGCGGTGAGCGGCACTGGCAACGGAGATCCAACGAATCACGAGCCGGATCCCGGGTCGACCCGAAAAGCATTCGCGGGGTTGTGCATGGCGATCGTTCAGTCGTCGAAATCGCCGGGCGAGATTCTGGTGGAGGCAACCTCGCCTGGATTGGCGAGTGCATCCGTCGTGATCACTTCGAGCGCTGTGACCCTTCGGCCACAGGTACCTGTGTGGGAGCGGGAAGTGCCCTCGGGTACGGGCATCAGCGGACTCTGGCGGCCGGCGGCAGCAGTGGCGGCTTCGACCGGTGGCGATCCGATGGCCTTGGCTGGCGCGAATGCCGACATGGTTTTCACATTCCGCCAGGAGGGTAATGTCCTTGCCGGAGCAGTGGATTCCGCGGCGGCCGGCGGATTTGGGGGCGGGCCCACCGGCGGACCGATCCAGGATGGGGTGGTCAGCGACTCGAAGATCTCCTTCCGGGCAGGCGCCACCACGTATACCGGCACCATCGTGGGCGACAGAATCGAGTTGGCTCGCAGTACAGCGCAACGCCGCTTCGGAGGTGCGCTGGCTCAGCCCGACGGCGGCGCGCTGCGCCCGGCGATTGGACCTCCGCCTGATGGGACGGACCCGTCGTTTGGAGCCGGCTTCGGCCCTGGTCGCGGCGGTCCGGCGGCACCGCTGGTATTGCGGCGCGCAAAGCGCTGATCCGGCGTGGCTCAGCGCGGTGCGTGATACATTCGGAGCCGGTAGATGCGAATCTCTTTAGGGTCCATCGTCAACTGCCGGCCCTGATTGCTCTGATCTCCGTTCAACCTCGCAGAGACGGTCCAATCCGCACCGTTTCTGGCGACCACCTCGATGCTCGCGATTCCGGCGACATGGTTGTCGGTATCCGGATCGCGGCTCATCCTGACGGTGAGCCCGCTGCCCAGAACCAGGAACTCGCCCGGTCCGTTTTCCAGCAACAGCAGCCCGCCGTCATTCGCCAGCAGTTCTCCGGACCGCCAGGCTCTGGAGAGGGATGCTTCGAACAGATAGCCGCCGAGAGAGACGGTCTGCGTGGCTCGCGCGCTGCCGGCATGCAGAACGACGCCTCGGGTGCGCCCTTCACTCTGCGCCGGAATGAGGAGATCCTGCAAGCTGGCCAGCGCAGCATAGGTTTGCATGAGAGGCGGCACCGGGTCTGACGGTCTCGACGGAGGATGGAGGCTGTCGACGCCGAAGGGACAGAAACCGATGGCGCGGGCGGCGCCATAAGCGTAGAGCGCATTGTAGGGCGCAACATCCATCCGCGCCTCAGGGACAAAGACGCCGTTGCCCGGCAACTGGTAGCGTTGACCCAATACTCGAACTCCGGCCAATAGATGTCGGGCGTATACAGATCGATGTCCGGAGCCGTCAGGCGATAGATATCCAGATAGTAGGGATGGGGACCGCCGCTGGGATACTCGCCGGGCCGTTCCATGAGCGCGGGCAATTGCGCATTGACGAACAGGGGTAAGGCATATTCGCGTTTGCCCGCCTGAGCCACCGCCTGGATATGGGTCGCATACCGCCAGGCCATGAAGACCTCGTTCGCGGCGCCGCCAAAGACGCCCTGCCAGTCTTTGCCCTGAGGGTTGAATTGCGCTCGAAGCTCGGGCGAGAGATCGGCTCGTTGTGCGCTCAACCGCTGGAGGAGGTCCGCCGGAACAGCGCCTGCGAAGGCGGCATTCGCCTCCGCCGAACGGTCGCGGCCGGGACCCAGGTACCCGACCTCGTTCTCCACCTGCACCATCAGGATCGTCTGCTGTGCCTTGTCTTTCTCGCGGATGAATCGCATCAGGGCGGCGAATGCCAGACGCTCCACACGCAGGGTCTCGCCACCAAACGTCGAGAGGATCTCAACCGGGGTCCCGTCTGCGATTCGAGCTCTGGGGAACCGCCGTGTGTCGGCTTTCACCCAGGCGGGCGCATACTCCGAGAATGCATTCTTCCAACTGCCAAACCAGAGGAGCACCAGGCGCAGATTCTGCTGCCGGGCGGTATCGATCCAATGGTCCAGGATGCTGAAGTCGTAGCGTCCTTCCCGCGGCTCGGTCTGCTCCCACGCGACCGGGATCAGAACCGTGTTCAAGTGGAGGCGAGCCATTTCCGGCAGGATGGAATCGGCCTGCGCAGCCGTGCCCGCGGAGGAGTTCCCGAGTTCGCCGCCTAATATCAGGAAGGGCTTGTCCTGGACCAGCAACTGCACTCCATTCGGTGCCGGCGCCAGCCGCGGCAGGTCCGCGGCCGAGACCAGAACAGGAAATGCCAGGGCAAAGGCTAAACTCAACTGCCTCATGGTTTACCTCCACCGCACCCGGGCATTGTCCCGGGGCGCTTTCCAACGCCCCTTATTCTATGCGCAACGAGTCGAGCGCAGAACTAGGAACGGGAACGGAGGTCTTTTCGAAGGAATACGGTTGCCTGTGGGTTGTCGTTGTAGCGCTCGCAAGGAACGTAGCCTCGCTTCCGGTACAGTGAGATCGCCGCCTTCAGATCTTCGTAGCTGTCCAGGTAGATCCAGTGCAATCCCTGTTCGCGCGCGTACTGTTCCATGGCATCCAACAGCTTCGCGGCAAGCTGGTTGCCGCGCGCGGAAGGCCGGACGTACAGGCGCTTGCATTCGCCTGCTCTTGAAATTGATGGCAGGGCCTTAAGCATGACGCAACCAACTGGCTCGCCGTTGAGATAGGCCAGCCACATTCCGGATGCGGCACCTGTGATCATCTTCTGAATGGCCTGAGGAGAATCGCGCTGGATCACGCTGACCGCTTCATAGTATTCACGCAGAAGTCGAAGTGCATCGTCTCCGGCGGTCGACACCCGCACCACCTCCACGGCACCACTGGTCGCATGGTTGAGGATGGCGCGAACTTTGGAGAGAGAGTTCACGAGGACGGTTCGCTCCTCGGGCGCCACACTGGCGAGTAGGTCGCGAATCTGACGGGAGGACAGTTCATTCAACCGGGCAACCGCCGCCTCGCCCGCCGGCGCGAGGGAGAGCAATCGCTCCCGGCCATCCTTGCTGGAGGCGGACTGGCGAATCAGTTTCCTTCTGGTCAACTGCGAGAGGAGCCGGCTGATATAGCCCGCATCCAGACCCAGAGTGCCGCGAAGTGCCGAGGCGGTGGTCTTCGGCGTTGTGCCGATCTCGTACAGGATCCTGGCCTCGGTGAGCGAGAATTCTCCATCGAGGTGGCGTTTTCGTAACAATCCCAGCCGCGCCGTGTAGAAGCGATTGAAGTCCCGCACGACAGCAATCTGGTCCGCTTCATTGCCCTGAAGTTCAGATTTCGCCATCGAGCCCAGACTAACGGATATAGTTGCTTTTGGCAACTACCTCTTTCTTCGCCCCGTCCCGCTACGCGTTTTGAACGGCCCGGACCTGAAAGCCGCGTCGCGCCTTACAATGAAGCGAGGAGAATCACCCTATGGATCGTCGCGAGTTTCTAGGCACTGCTGTTGCCGGCACTTCCACGGCCGCATACGGTGCAACAACCCCTCTCCCTCGCCGGCAGTACAAACCTGGGATCGATCTTTCCATCATCGCCTTCGGCGGAATCGTTGTGTGCAAATTGGAACAACCGGAAGCGAACCGGAGAGTGGCGCAGGCGTACGAACGTGGCGTGAACTATTTCGACTGCGCTCCGTCGTACTTCGATGGCGAAGCGGAGATCAAGCTCGGTGAGGCGCTCCAGCCTTATCGCGACAAAGTATTCCTGGCTGAAAAGACGACCCGGCGCGACGCCAAAGGCGCGCGTCAGGAACTGGAGCAGACACTGAAGCGGTTCCACACGGATCATGTGGACCTCTATCAGTTTCACGCCGTCGGCGGAATGGAAGACGTAGACAAGATCCTGGCTCCGGGTGGCGCGGCGGAGACCTTTATCGCCGCGCGCAAGGAAGGCAAGGTCCGGCACCTGGGATTCTCGGCCCACCATGCGCCCGCGGCGCTTCGCCTGATGGACGCGCTCGAATTGGACAGCGTCCTCTTCCCGGTGAATGTCAATGCCTGGGAGAACGGCGGCTTTGGTCCACAGATCCTGGCAAAGGCGGAGTCGAAAGGCATGGCGAGGATGGCCCTCAAGGCCCTGGCTTTCGGTATGTGGCCCAAGAGCGTGAAGGAGAGCGACCGCAAGTACCCGAAGTGCTGGTATCAGCCGATCGACGACCGCGAAATGGCGCGTCAGGCTTTGCGGTTCACGTTGAATCAGCACATCACAGCGGCCGTACCGCCCGGAGACGAGCGGATCTTCGACCTGGCCGTGGAACTGGCGTCCACTCCGCTGCCGCCGTTGTCCGGCGTGGAGCTAGCGGAACTGAAGTCGAAGGTCTCGACTCTCGATCCCGTGTTTCATGTTTGATGATCCCCGCGTACGAACGAAAATGAGGGCGGCCCTCAGGGGAAGGCCGCCCCGTTCCTGCTTTGGATTAGGAACCAACTCGCGCTAAAAGCTCAGACGGAACGAGATCTGCAGGCTTCTGGCATTGGATCCCGTAATATAGCCGCGCGAGGCATTACCGGCGCCGGCACTGGCGATCGGAGTGAAGATGCCATTGGTTACGGTGTAGGCGGCGGTGTTCACATCCGTATTGAATTGAGTGTTCAGCAGGTTATAGGCTTCCACCACCAGGCGCCCCGTGAAGCGTTCGGTGAAGGGGAGCGGGCGGGCGATCCGGGCATTCACGGTGTACTGGTTGTCGCCGCGCAGACTGTTCACCGGCAGGAACGGCACACGCGACCAGCCGCCGGCGCCCGTTAGTGAGTTGGCGAAGGCAGAGGGCACGCCGGAAAACTGCTGCCCGAGGACGATCGCCATTGCTGTCGCAGGCAGGGGCGAGGCGAGCGTCGTGACCGACGACAGTTCCCATCCGTTTAGAAGGAAGCGGGACGCCACGGATTCGCTCTTGATGACTCTTGGCTGCCAGGTCCAGTCGATCACTGCCCGGTGGCGCTGATCATTCGCGGAATTGCCCTGATCGGCCCGGAAATCGTTCGCCGAACTGCCGATTGGCAAGCCTCCGGCGATGAGGGGACTCCCGATATCGTCCAGCGCATGCGACCAAGTGTAGGAGATGTGGGCGGTGAATCCATGGGTCATCTTCCTGCTGAGTTCCGCCACCAGTGCGTTGTACCAGGACGATCCCCCATTGGTGACTTCATAGACGTGAGCCCGCGTTGTATCGAGGCGATAGCGATAGAAGTAGGTGGAGTAGGTGTCGGCCTTGCTGCCATCTTCGTCGAGGATCGTGTAGGTGACCTTCTTGGTTGTGGTGGCGATGTTTACTTCCTCCGCGGTGCGGAGCTTCACTCCACGGCTGCCTACGTAGCCAAGGTTCATGGTGAACCCGGAAGACAGAGCTTTCTCGAGGGACAGAGTGATCTGTCTGGTGTACGGGTTGCTCGGCTTGCCGGATTCATACATGAGGTTGCCGGTGCCGCTTGGCGCGGTTCTGACGGTGAGGCTGTTGGGGAAGTAAGGCGAACCGGTTTGGCTCGGGTAGGCCAGGATGCTCGGTTGATAAGCGCCGTTGCCTGTGAACAGGGCGTCCAGCAGTTCACCGCTCTGCATGGAGTGGAACATCCCGAAGCTGCCCCGAACCACGGTGCGGTCGTTTGCTTTCAACGCAAATCCGATGCGGGGATCGGCATTGTAGGACGGCGATTTGATCTGGCGCGTCTGGTAGTAGCTGGCATCCCAGGCGGTCGGCTTCGGAATGTACTGTTTGCCGTAGCGAAGTCCGGCCGTGACCTGGAAGTTGGGAGTCAGCTTCCAGACGTCCTGGGCGTACAGGCCAATCTCAGAACTTGGCAGTCTTCTGAGGGAGAGCCCTCTCGACTGGGTGAATTCGGTGTAGTTCTTCCCTGCCCCGCTGGCCAGGTCCTGAGCGAACGAAGTCAGGGAGTTGTAGTAGTAGGTCCCCTTGCCATTCGGCAGCATGTCGATCCAGTCGCGAGTCCGCGTCAGATCCGTGCCGAACATGAACGTGTGGGCCCCAACGCTGAGCCGGACATTGTCCACGAACTGGTAGCGGCGCTCTCGCATGATGCCGCTATCCTGGTTGGTTGCCCCAATGGAAGATCCCAGCAGATTGATGCCGATGCCGCCGGTGGAAAGGGACGAGGCCGTCGGCAGGGTGGCGATCCGATCCTGAAACACACCCAACCTCATTTCATTGGTCGAACTGCTGGTTGGAGTGCTGATCCACTCCAGCCGTGCATATTGGGTATCCTGCTTGGCGCTGCCGTTGTCCAACAATCCGCCGTTCACACTGACCGCCTGACTCTGCAATCCGAGGGGCGAGCGCGCCTGAGTGGCGGCGACGGTGAGATTGAAGGTATTTCGATCACTGCGGCGGTAGTCGAGGCGGGCAATGCCTGAGACAGTACGCTCCGACCGCGGCACCAGGACATTCATCTGGTCCTGGATGAACCGGGTGGCCGCGGCGCACTGCACCGCAGTGGCGGTGCAGGACGAAGACAAGACAGACGTACCACTGCTATCGACCAGGAGCGGATTCGTAATCCGGTTCAGACGCTGCCCGTGCCCGTCGGCAATCTCCAGATTCGTGAAGTAGAACAGCTTGGTGCGCGGTACGTTGCCACCCAGATTGAAACCGAACTGGTTGCGTTTTCCGAAGAGCTGGTTGCCCAGGGCATAGCGGTCGGTGGCGTTCAGACTGTTGTTGCTGAAGTACTCGTAAAGCCCGCCATGCAGCTGACTGCTGCCGCTGCGCGTCACCACATTGACGGCTCCGCCCTTGCCATGTCCGAATTCAACGGGAGCCGCTGCGGACAGCACCTCCAACCCCTGCACGGCATCCTGCGAAACCGGTCCGGCCGCCACGGATCGCCGCGCGGAGTAGGTATTCGTCGTCAGGATGCCATCGGTAAAGTAGGCCGTTCCCGCGGAATCACCCCGGATGGCCGGTGCATTCTGCGTCAGATCATAATTTGTGACAGGCGATAGCAGGATCAGGCTGTCCCATCGGCGTTGCTGGACCGGGAGCAGCCGCAATTGGCGCTGGCTTAGGGCCACTCCGACGGGCAGGAGCGAGTTATCCAACTGAACGTCCGCAGCAGCATCCGAGGGAGCTGTTGCTGAGTCCTGCGGCCGCATGGAGATCTCGAAAGTGGATTGTTTACCAGCCAGCACCTCGAATTCCTTGCTGTCCCAGTCGAGGTAGCGCTGATGAGTGGATCGTAAGCGGTAGCCGGTGGCAGGAGGAAGTCCGGTGATTTCAAAGACACCGTCGTCCGTGCTGAGAAAAGTGCGGGTCACCCCCATGACGGGATTCTCCAGGGTCAGTTCGGCGCCCGGCATGCCGACCCCCTGCTGATCAACAACCCGTCCGCGGACCACTCCAGAGCCCACAACCGACTGAGCCCAAGCGCCGGCAGAGTACAGACACACGAATAGCATTAGAAGAAATCGGTTCATAAACTTAACCTCAGGAAATGACCTGGTCAACGTATAGAAGTGCGGCGCGATCGCGCGGTTTCGTACCCAAGCGGCTATTTACAGTACTTTACACGCTCTTAGCAATGGTTGGTTTCGGCGCATATCCAGTGGCGATTTGCACGTGCGCCGCTTGAATCTTTAGCTTTACGTGCGAAGTCTGGTCCCGCTTGTGCTGGCGCTGACAGCCCTGTGGATAGGCTAGAAAGACGCTCGGACACACGGCCAGCCGGGCAATTCTTAACAAATTTGACCGTGCATAAATTGACTTATATTTTCAGATTCACGCCAGATCAGCCCGCGGGATAAGACGCATACTTTCGTTCAGAATCGAAGGATGCAGGCGCGCGATGGGATTCCTGCACCAGCTCTGGCCTTCGGGTGGACTGGTGGCGGGAAAGACGAAGCCGGCCTTCTATCGGGAGATGGTCGTGGAGGAAAACAGAGCAGCGGCAATGAGAGCAATCGCGCCGGACATCGCCAGTGGCACCGCCGGCCCCATCCGGAGGAGTAGGGCGCCCACCAGCGCGCCAGCGAACATCAACCCCACGGAAGAGAGCCGCCTCGCCATGCGGACATTGGAGCCCCCTGCCAAGGAGGAATCGGCGGCAATCCCGGTCACGGTCAGGGTAAGGACCGTCGTGGTGAGATCGGGAACGGCCAGGCGCCGCACGGTCGCGTTCCGCAATCCCATGGCTATCGCGGTCAGGGTGATCACGGCATAGAGGCTGCTGGCCGGGTTCCCGGTGGAGACATCAAAGCCGATCGCAGCCAGCGCCGCGGCAAGCAGGAAGCCCGCTTCCGTCAGCACCGCCGTGATCAACCACTGAGAGCCCGCATGGGACGCCATCGTCTTTGCCAGACGGCCGCCACCGATCCCTCCAACCAGGAAGGCGGCCAGTGACACCAACGACTTTCCGATGGAAAGCCCCGGGGCTCCCGCCGCCGCGAACCCCAGAAAAACGATATTTCCCGTCATGTTGGCGGTGAAGACGTGACCAAGACCCAGGAAGCTGACCGCGTCGATGAGACCTGTAGTGAAGGTAAGGAGCAGCAGCGCCGCCTGCAGAAGAACTTCGTCTTCCTTGCTGGGCTCATTCACGAGTTGGGTGACGGTGGATGGATTCATATGAAGGGCGTTTCACGCCTGGGTAACCGGGCCCGTCCGATACCGGTCGATGCAAACTCCTTGGGCATGAATCCGCATGACCCGCTTCCCTTCCCGGCCACTCGCTGCTTCACAGGTGGCGCCGCGCTGCAAAGAGGCGGATTCGTCACCGCAAGCTGTTGGCTTTCGGCGGAATGCTTCACAGGCGGCGTCCACCCGCGATCAGGCAGGCATACAGGGAGCTGGATGCTGCCATCTCTAGCATGATTCTGAGCCAGCAGACGCGGATCGGATACCCCCGATGGGGTGTATCCGTTTCAGGCTGCATTTGGCTCAGCGGGACGACTAGACGTTGACAACCACAACAGCCACTTTCCCTGCCTCGAAGGGGATACCCGCGGTCTGGCCGCCGACTTCGACCCCGGTTGGATCCGCCACGCGAATGAAGATCGGCAGCTTATCCTTGGCCAGATCCGGGAACTCCCCGGCGGGCAGGGTGAAGATGGCCGACCCCTGATCGTTCAGGGACAAAGGCGGCCGGCGTTCCCTCAGCTTCCCGGATGCGTCGTTGACGGAGACAATGTAACCCTTCGGCGCCTTTCCGTCCTTGCGAGCCACATTGACCTGCAGGATGAAGGCATTGGGATCGTTCTTGGAGACCCGGTCGACTGTGTCGAGCCGATCTTTCGCCGTTTGTGCAACGGAAGCCTGGTAGAGCAGCCGGGCTCGCCGTTGTGCATCCTCTTCCGCCTTGGCGAGTTTCGCCAGCCGGGCGGCTCGCTTGGCCGAATCTTCCTGCCCCACCGCCTGAACAGTCAGCGGCGCGTCCAGTGCGATGAAGCCGATTCCCACGGGCGCGGGAGGCTGTGCCGTGGACGGGAAGTTGACGGCGGGACATTTGAGGAGAGTCGCCAACTGGGGCCGGATCAGATTCAGGTTGATCGCGGTGAGTGATCCGCTGAAGTCGAGACAATGGGTCGCCTGATTGCCGGTGGCGGTCAGGAGTTCGCCTTTGCCCCGGCACGAGAAGCGCATGCTCTCCACCGGGCTCTCGACGAAACGATTGTCCGTGATCCGCAGTGTCGTGGCCTCCAGCACGGCATTGAACTGGATGCGGGCATCTTTGCCTAACCTGATGCGCAACTGATTGGCGTGGAAACCAAGGTCATCCAGAGCCTGAATGCGCACGGACATTGCAGAGTCGCCGTCTCCCACACCGCCGCTCGGCAGCAGGAGAGTGCACTGGTTGTTCGCGAACAGGACCTCTCCACCGACCAGCGGATTCGCCTGGGCCTGCTCATCGCCTGCCGGCACGTACACGGCATAGTTGGAAGACAGCGCGGAGAACCCGGCGGCGCCGGCCTTGAACTCATCGACTCCGGAATTGTTGATATGCGCAGTGGCTGCGAGCTTCAGGCCGCTGGCATTGATTCCAAGGCGTGTCAGGGTGTTGCCGGTAAATCTCATCCGGCCGAATCCAGCGGCGTAGACGGCGGTTCCGAAATCGGTTCGTACCTGATTGCCGCTCACATCCAACGCGGGCCATGAATCGAGGAACTGGCCGTCTCCGCTGGAAGGGATGGCGTTGGCCACATAGATTCCGAGCTGGACCCGCTTATCATTCTCCAAGCCGTTGCCTTCGATTCGATTGTTCTGGATGACGGCACCGGCCACATTGCCCAGCAGAATGGCCGTGGTTTCGGCCACGGCATTCCCGACGAGGTCGTTATCCAGGATGGCAACGTGCTCCGCCTCCATCAGTTCAATCAGTCCGGGCGCCACGATGGCCGATCTGGCGGTTTTCCCGCGTCCACTGTTGACGACAGTGTTGCGCTCGATGCGCAGTTCGCGCAGTTCCAGATTCTGCCCGGAGGAAACGATGGCCGCGCCTGTAAGCCGCTGGAAGCGGTTCTCCTCAATGAGGACATGCTGAACGGTGGAGAACTTACCGTCGTCCGACTTGTCCTGCTCCAATGTGATGCCGCCCGCCAGGAACGGGCCGAAGGAGTTGCACAGGATCGCCATGTCTTCAGTGAATCCCGCGATCAGGAGTCCACCGTCCCCCTCATGGGTTCCTTCCAGCCCGAGGAGCTGATTGCCGGCGAACCGAATCTGAATGCCGGCCAGGGCGACGCAGTTGGTCTTTGCCTTATCCAGCGTGACGAATGCGTTGTCGCGGATTTGGATTTCGCGCCCATTGGCGACAAGGACTCCTGGCTGCTCGATCAACTGTTCAAAGCTGATGCCGCTGATCACCACGCGATTCCGGTCCTTCAGCAGGAAGCCACCCTGGGGCGCCCTGATGATGGTCCCCGGGCCACATCCACGAATAATGACTTTGTCGCGCACGAGAGGGAGCAGGCCCGGAAGATCATAGGTTCCCTGTTGAATGCAGATGATGGCGGTCGGCGTCTGCTCGCCCACCCAGGGAGGCAGGTTGGTGATGGCCTCCACAATGGACTGGAACTGCCCGTGACTCGTCTTTCCGTCGCCCACGGTGAGCACGCAGCAGCACCCGCAATCCCCTCCCTCCGGCAAGTCCGTCAGCGGCGGGAACTCCGGAGCACAATCGATCACCTGTTTCGGCGTCTGCGCTGTTCCACTGGTCCAGTCAATCAGCGCCAGGCAGCAGTAGTGGCGCTCAATGCCGCGGACAGGCTGCGGGGCATCCACCAGGGCTTGCGGCTCTACATCTCGCGTTGCCACACGGGCGGACCAGACCCAGTAGTCCAACTCGTGGAAGTACTGGACCCCCGTTGATCCGCCATTCTCATCGAAGAACCTGATGCTCAGACCGCTTCCGTCGTCGAGTGGATTCGCGGCATTGAGCGTGATCGTTTTCGCGGCGGCGTCCCAGCGGCGCAGGAAGGGGGCACTGGGCACCACAACCGCGGTCGAGAGCTTGACCGTGAACATACCGTCAGGCTTTGCGGCGGGCGTGTCCGTGATCTGAGCGACGGCGTTGCGGAAGCCACCGAGTTCGGTCTCTTCTCCGCAGAGTTCGACCCAATCTCCCTTGTGCAACTGGATGATCTGATCGTTGCCGAGCGACTGAATTGTGATGGCCGTACCCGCCGGAATCTTCTGTTTGGCGTTCTCCATCACACGCACCGTGAACGCGCCGTTCTCGGTGGACCATTTGAAGGTCGCGACGCCGGCGGTGCCGGGATCGTGGATCTGTACTCGATAAAGCCGATTCTCCGCTCCTCCGTACCCACCCGTCTGTGGCTCCTCGCATGGCTTGTTGACCGGTGGCGCCGAAAGCACGAAGACCTGTAGTGTGCCGCGCGTTTTCACCGGCCGGTCCGCTTTGAGCTTGGCGCAGGCTGCCTCGCAGTCGGCAACATTCCCGATCCCGGGATAGAGCTTCACTTGAGCGACAGTCCGCAGGCGTGTACAGGTATCCGGACCGCCCAGTGCCCGCTCACGGATCCACGATGCATCCACGGGGGCGTCAGGAAAGTCGGCTGTGCGGTTGGAAGTGTCGCGCAACGCTTCTTCGTTTAGCGCGGTGACGTGCCGGTTCCAGACCTCGAGATAGACCAGATCCCGGCGGGCCGTTGTGATCTTGGTTGGATCGAAACCGAGCCACGACCCGGCTCCAAACGCCGCTTCCCATTCCGCCTTTTGCCATACCGGCCAATCGAGCTGGCTGTTGATGTCGCGCTGTTTGGCGTTTTCGGCCAGCAATCCGCCGGCATAGAAACGGCCTTTCGAGAACTCGATCTTCGGACCGGCCGGCACGGTCACTTTGAATCCGCCCACCGCCGGATCCTTGGGCCGGCCGCACTTGCCGATGACATCGATGGTTTCAACAGCGAGGCGGCGCAGCAGAATCTCCACCATGTTGTTCCAATCGGCATCGAGGCCGACACGGCCCTGTTGCTGCAGAACGGCGGAATAGTGGTTCCGGGAGTCGAACGTCAATCGGCTGAAATCGCCATTCATGGTGAATCTCCTCGCTCAAGTCACAAAAACAATGGCCGGCTGCAGACCGGCAGGCAGATACTCAGACAGACGCAGGGTCAGGTGCTCCAACCGGCGTGGAGCGCCGAGGGATGCCCAGACGCCAATCTCATGGCCGTCTGCACCACCCGCGGCAACGGTCGCCGGGCAATCGAGAGCCAGTTGCGTATACCCCGCCGCGCCGAAAAGCGTAGTGGTGAAGATGGGGGCAGGAGTGGAGGGCGCACACTCATAGCGGCGCGGCACATCGGAGCCGGGCCCGAAGTAGGAGAAGCGGACGCAGCCCTCCTGGCGCATCAGGACCTTCGTGGTCCCGCGAACCAGGGCCTCGCTGGCTTCCAGCTTGATGCAACTGAAGTCGCCCAGAATCGTGGAGCGCAGGACCACAGCGGGCGGTCCACCTGTCAGTGCTGGTTGTGCAAACGGTTGAGCGTCCACGATGGAATCACTGATGGTCAGGCAGTCCATCGCGTCAGGCATCTTCAGAATGCCGGTGATGCAGTGATCCAGGGCCAACTGCACGCCATTGCCGGGCGACTCCACCTGCAAAGTGACTCCGGCCGGCCGGGCGGTAACACCGTCCTCGCCGGTCCCCCCGCCAGGGTCCATCGTGCAGTCCTGAAAACTCACCGTCTCAATGCCCTTCGGAATTAGCAGCGTGCGGCCGGCTCCCGTGAACTGAATGCCGCTGACTTCCAGGTGCTTTCCGACGGTGGGCCCAACAAACGCCTGCTGAGTGGCGGATAGCACGATGGTGGGCCTCTGGCCGCTGGCTGAACGCACAATGAGGGTGGTGAACGCTCCGGGAAGAACCCAGTTCTTCGGCTCAGCGTAGGTCCGGCTGTCGGTGATCTCGACGATCCGGACGGCCGCGGTCGAGGCAGCGAGTTGCGTAAGGGCGTCGCTGACGTTCTTCACTGCCCCGGACTTGGAAACCTGAACAATCGCCGCACCGGGATTGCTGTAGCGGCGCTCATAGCCCCCGCCGCCCACGTTGCCACTGAATCCGAAATAGTAGTCGACCGTGACAACTGTTCCGGCCTTCAGTGGGATGTCGGACCCGACGAGGATCCGGCCCAGCTTTACATCCACGGCGATCTTCGTGGTATCCGGTGAAACCCAGGCACACAGGTTCGCCGGGATCACGGGCTTTGCTGTCGGCACGCCATTCTCGTAGATCGTGAAGCCTAGCGGTGTGTGAATGTAAGCGGCCGGATCTTCCCGGAACCAGACAGGGGCAATCGGGGCCATCACATTGTGCTCACCGGTACGGGGCCAATCCGCACTCACCCCGCGCTCCAGCGGTTCGGGCGATTGGAAGAGAGGAAGGGGCTGCCCCAGACTGTTGAAATGATAAGCGCCTGGTGTGGCCGCCAGAGGCTTGGCTTCCACGCCGCGCAATGGAATGGCGCGCAATCGCCAGAGGAAGAATCCGATTTTGCGGATGTTGTGCCACCCTCGCTTCTGTGTGGACGGTCTCAAGTCGGCCGTGTGCTGGCAGCGATCGAAGGCGCCACCGATTCGCGCCAGAGCCGAACGATCGCGCACATCCACCGTGTTCTGACAGTTCATCCGGAAGTGGATCATGCTCTGATTCCACTGCAGCCGTTCAAAGAACTCGGCGACCCGGCACGAGTAGCCGGTGACATCGCCGGCCATGGTCTCCAACTGGGGTACAGTCCCTTTGCGGCGGCGATAGGCAATGGTGCGGGCCACCTCGCGGCGATTGTTTGACGGATCGTCGTCGATGAGATTCAGTGCGATCAGATCCGCGAGGTACGGCAACAGCGCGTCGTCGCATGTCTCCGCAAAGAAGCTGCTCCAGAGCCGGGTGATGTCGTCGTAGACAATCTGTCCCTGCTTCTCAGCAGCCTGCAGCAGTGCCTCCAGCGGCCTGCCTCGTTCATAGTCGGAACGTCGGAGGTACTCCGGCAGCAGTGCGTAAAGATCGGTCGACCGCGGCGGCATGGCTAGATAACCTCCACGTCGGCGATGCCGCCCTGGTAGATTACGTCGATGCTCGGCGTAGTGAGTGAACCATCCAGCGACGGCCACCCAATCTCATCCGGCCCCACGAAGACCGCGTCCATCCTGGATTCACCGGCTGGAAAGCCGTGGTTCGCGACACTCGTGGAGAACCCGCGCGGGAAGACCCACTCCACACCGGCGACCGATTGAAACTGCGCCAGGATCGCACTTTGAAAGACGGTCTCTCCCAATGGCATCCGGTTGAAGCTGAGGAACCCTGTAGTCGTGCCGCAGGCGGCTTCCACCGCGGCCATCACCGCGGATTGCTTCCAGCCTTCCTGAACATGGACCGTGAGGCGAAGTACGAACGGGACCTTGACCGCTTCGGAGATGGAAAGCGGCACATTGGGATCGCGGTGCAGATCAAGGTACGCCCGCAGCTCTTTCGCCACCGTGCTCAACGCCGCGCCGCCTGGCGGTGAGACGGTCAATTTCACGCCGCGCTTCGACCCGAAATCCGCCCACGACGACTTCGCCTTCCCTCCCCGGAAGTACTTCAGGGTGAGGGCATCGTAGTCCTTCAGCGAGACCGCCCGGTCAAAAGTCACAACGGTTCCGGGCGCGGCCTGCCGGATGGAGTCGCCGCTCTCCGGATCGGCCCCACCCGTAGCAGGAGCCGGATTCGTCACGGCCTTCATCCCGGGCCGCGACTGCAGGATGGCCGTTATCGTGCCGGCTGCCGCGTTACCCGAAGCCCCCAGCCCCTTGCGCATTGTGGCTCGTACATTCTGAGAGCCGGTGGGCAAACGGCGCCCGGTCCGCCCGTCGCCGAATCTCACCTGCTCCTTGCCCGCATCATCCACCGACGTCTGGAAGATCGCGTCACCAGGGCCGCGGGCGTAGAAGCTATCGACCTCATGCCACTCCTGGTTGTTCACGTAAACATGAAGCGTGCTGGAAGCTCCGGAATCCGCCGCGGGGTCGTCGACGTAGGAAGTGGGCGCAACAGGTAGATTGAACACCTGCCACTCGACGGACGCATCCCCATTGCCCAGTACCTTCTCCTCCTGAGTCTCGCCGTGAGTGGCGGGCACGACGTTCCCATAGAGCACGGTACTCGCCACCGGGCAGTCGAAATCCAGTTTCGGAGTGATGAGCACTGAATCGGGCGGCCCGTCCGGCTCCGCCACCACCTGGGTCACCTGGACCATCTGAGTCTGCTCGCCGCACTTCACCAACAGGCGGGAGCCTTTTGCCAATCCCGACACATCGAGCACGTACAACTTCGTGGCGTTCTTGGGCACGGTGGTGGCCCTGTTATTGGGGAAGAAGACCAGGTCGTCGCCGATGAGCTCGAACAGTTGGTAGTGGCGGATGTCGGAGCAACTGTCGAGACTGCTGTCGAACGTGAGAATGGTGCATGCCCCGGTAATTGGACCCCGGGCCGAGCTGCCCTGGCTCACGGATTGTATGGTGCGCACGTAGGAGAGCACGCTGCTGCCGTTATCGTGAACCACCAGGAAGCGGCTGCCGCTGGAGATATTCTCGAATGTTCCATCCAGGGCCACAGTCTTTGAGCTCGCGAAATCGAAACTCGTATTGGCAACGCTGAATACCGGCGGGTTGCTGCTGTCGGGCACAAGGTATTTGTCGGGAGAAGCTGCGCCGAACAGCCGGAACTTGCGTCCCATGCGCGCCACCTTCAGACTGCTGACGGCCTTGCCACCCAGGTTTCCCAGCCATTCGACGCGTTTCCCCAGAACCGTGGGCGTCACTTTGGTCACTGTAGTCTCGTACCGTTCCGCCGGGCTCTCCTTGTAGAAGAGCAGCCTGGTGCCGGCGGCCACGGCCGGTCCACCCAGGTCCGATTTCAACTCCGCCGACTTCCCAAACGACGCAGCAACAGGAGCCCCCATCAATAGCGGCTGATTCGCGGCTGTGCTGATGACGAGGGCTTCGGACGTCTCAAACGTTGCCGGCTGGCTGCCTTCCGGCGGCACGGATTGCAGCTTGGTTCCCGCGGGCACCGTGGTGCGTGTATCCTTGTCGGCGGTGAACGCGACAAAAACCGTGGCACTCTTCCCTCTTGCCGGCTTGTAGCCCAGCATCATCCCCTGACGGGCCAGCGACTCACGAAGCACGGCTGTGCGGAGGAATGCCTCATTGGCGATTGCCTGCTGGTAGAACGTAAGAACGTCGCAGACATAGGCCCACAAGTCGAGAGTGGCGATGCCAAAGTCTGTTTCGTCTCGAGTGGTCAATTGATAGCGGGCGGAAGGGTTGATGGGATCCTGGCTCACGACGGGCCGCTCAACCAGCGCATCAAGCATGGCCTGGCGAAAGGTGCTGAAGGTGCCGGCACGATAACGAAGCGCCGGCTGTCCCGGAGGGTTGCGCAGCGAAAGCGGCGTTGAAGGAACCCTTGGATCACAGGCTGTGCAGGGATCTTTTTCGAAGTAGTTGCAGCCGCTCATTTGCCTCCCTCCGCGGTGAGAATCAGCAGCCCGTTGTCGGGCAGGCTGCGGTCGTTGTCCAGCCGCAGCACTTCATGGGCTCCGGTGTGCAGGACACCAGCCGCCAGTTCGCCGTAGTCGATCCGGTTCAAGCGCTTGAACCTGGTGGCGTGCACCGCCGTCACACCGGCCACCCGCTGCACGGCCGCATAGAGCTGGCTGAGATACAGCGGCTGGGCAAAAGTGAAGTTGTCGGGATGGAAGAATCCCAGTTGCCCGTCGAGGCGGTAGCCGCTGGAAAGCGCATCGGCCACGGCCCGCAGGACATCACCTCGGAAATAGTCGGGCCGAACGCAAATCGTCAGCCAGATCTCGAGCGGGACATAGACCGGATCGCGAACCTCCAGGTCGTATCCGGCCTGGCGCCAGCTGTTCAAGCGATCCAGAACCGCCTGCCGCAACGCGGCCGGCACGCCCTCGCGTCCGACGGGATCCAATGTCTCAAAGACGGTGAGCCAACTGCCTGTCCATCGAAAATCCGCCACTGCCGCCGAGATGCCCTTCACGGTCGCGGCTGCCATCGCATAGTCGGCCTGGGTTACGGCTCGGTACTGCACCTGCCGGAAGGCCTCCGGAGCGTCGCGTCGAACTTCGATGATCGGTTGCGGGTCGATGCCGCCCCAGGCGGGCAGCGGATTGCGCACAGAGGTCATGGCACCCAACGCCACCACGGGCATCACCAGCGAATCGGCGCCGACGTTTCCGGCACTCCCATTACCCACGCGATAGGTCGCATCCACCACGGCCGCATCCGGCAGGGGTTGCCCCAGCCCGTGATCCCCGAATCGCAGGACGCCCCGGCCCTGAAGATCGGTATCGACGACATAGACCTGATCATTGGGCCCGGCATCGAGCAGCGACTCCTGCTGGCGCCAGGTGACACCGTTCACACGTACCTGGATCTGCGCACGGCCCTTGGCGGGGTCGGATGAAGGCCAGGCAGCCAGCCACGTGATGGGCCCTTCGCTGAGCGTTAAGCCCTGCAGACCGTTCTCGGTGATGGTGCGCCCGTGGCTGGCGACGGCCAGGTTGCCACGCGCAACGGTGGCAGCCACCGGCTTCCCGTCGATTGTCACTTGTTCCAGGCAGAAGTTGGCCCGCAATGCGTCCGCTTCGCTCCAGGAGACTCGCGTCACATCCTGTTTGCCGGGCGGCTGGAGTGGATCCTGCAGAAATTCGATGTCGTTGATGACGATCACCTGACGGCGTTGCGGGTCGGCCGCTTCCGGAGCCAGATGAGCAAGGCCGGAAACCGGACCCAGTACTTCTTCGAGGAGCAGGAACTGACCGTTCTTGAGTGTGGTCAGCTTGCCCAGCAGATCCATCGAAGTCGTGCCCTTGGCAAGACAGCACTGGCGGTTGCGCCAGGTATGAATGGCAATTTCGTTCTGCTCCACCTCGCAAGGTGTCGCGGACTCGGTCTCGAAGATCTGCGCCCGTGCCGGATCCGTTTCGCGAGTGCGCACCGCCCAACCCTGCGGCACCACAATCGATGGATTCACCTGGAACTGAAGATAGGTCCGCGCCGCCAGACCATCGTGCATCCGGAAATCCACCATCCGCGCATGCCGTTTGACAGAAACTCGCTGGCGCGCCGTGTGAAGGTAGGCTTCGTTCGCAACCGCGTCCTGGTAATAGCTGAGTTGATCCCCCGCGTAGGCAAACAGTTCAGCCAGCGTCACCGCCAGGTCGCCTTCGTTGGTCTCGTCAAACCCCGGCACGCGCAAGGTCAGGAAGTCGAGCAGCGCCCGCCGGAAGCTCTTATAGTCCTTGGCCAGATAATCGATGGGTGGATCCAGCGGCAACGGCCCCGGCGGAGCATCCGGGGGCTGGCAGTCGAAAGGATTCGGACAATCCACCTTGAAGCTGAACCGGCGACAGCGGAAGATCGGGTCCAGCTCGCTGCTATCGATCTCCAGGATGTACTCGGAGAAATCTCCATACTTATCCAGCGTCAGCTCAATCCTGTCAGCAAAACCCTGCACCGACTGGACGCGAACATCGGTCACCCGCACTCCGCCGCTGACATGAAACTTCTGAAGGTGCGCATTGTCCAACTGCGCCGGAATCGCGTTGTTAAAGAAATAGACCACGAGTACGCGCTGCTCCAGAGGATCGCCAGGCACCGTCTTCAGCACCTCGACGGCCCGGATCCCCTTCACGGGAGCGCCCGGTGCGGACAGCTCGCTGCGTCTCTGATTGTCGTTGCAGATTTCCGGCGGATAGCAGCTCATGACTGTACAAACTCCACTCGGCCAGGCTCCCGCGTGTCGCGGCGCGTGTAGTTCAACCGCACGTATAAGCGAGAATCCACAGCTTCGATCTCAATCTTCTCGACAACGATCCAGTCAGCCAGCCAGCGATTCAGAGCCGCGGCAGCGAGCGCCTCGGTGGCCGAAGCCAACAACTCGCCGTTCGGCGCAAACAGCAGTTGCCGCAGGCCACAGCCGAAGTCGGGAAGATTCACTCGTTCACCGGGCCGGGTAAACAACACCGCCTCGATCAGGTCGTTCACGTGCTCATCGGTGTTGACGGCGGCCGTCCGGCCACGCGGATCGACCCGAAACGGCGAACCATAGAACTTGCTGGGTTTCCTCATTCGCCACTCACCTTGGTCTGGGCCCCGGTAATGATCACTGTGCCCTGCACGATACCTTCCGCCGACTTGCACAACCCGCTGCTCGATTGCAGGAGAACTGGCTGCCCATCGGCCTTCACCCTTGTCGCTTCGCCCACCCATTGCACGCTCACACAAGGCTGAGGCTTGGGTCCGGGCGTAAAGGCGCAACCGGCGACGATCGTCGCGTCCCGCGCCAGAAGCGCCGGTGCCCCGCTGAGCTTCACTTTCGTCTGTGAAGGAATCACCGTGACCTGCCCGCCGTGCGGACACAACATCGTGCAACCCTGCTGGAGAATTGGTGCCGCCATCACATCACCGTCAGTGCACCGTCATTGATCGACACCTGGCTATCGGTCAGCTCGATCTTCATGCCACCCTTCTTGATCTCGATGCTCTGCTGGCTGATCGTCAGTGTCGCGCCACTGGTATCTTCGATCGAGATCTTCTCGCTGCCCGAAGTATCATCGAGCGTGATCTTGTTGCCGCCCGACGTATGAATCACCTTCACATCCGGCTCGGTCACAGCGGGCGCCTTGCCGGAAGGCCACCAGCAACCGGCCCAGATCGGTCGCGACGGGTCGCCTGCTTCGAATTCGATCCAGACCGGTGCGTCTACTTCGGGCATCAGGAGGAACCCTGCACTATCCGCCGCATACGGTACACACGGCAATGCCCAGCCGGTTTCCTGATCGTCAAATAGCTCCGGAACTTTCGCCTTCAGGCGGCCACTGGTGAGAGGGTCGTTGTTGTCGGTCACGACACCCCGGTACTTGCCGTAAAACCGCCGGCTCCGCTCCTGCACCAACTCCGAGAGAACGCGCCCCATCGTGTCGCCCATCAGTTCACCCCCAGCTTTCTGCGCAGTTCAAAGGTCTGGCAATGCTGTTCCCGCGTAAGCGTGTGCTTTACCTTCCAGACCAGATAGTCGCCGCTGAACGAACCCGCCGCCCCCTGAACACGGACGCGGTGCCGCGGGAACAGAAGATCGCCATAGGACTGCGTGTCCAGTTCGCCCTTGCCCACCACGACCCACGAGTTCCTCTCCAGCAGCGCGGCGCATCGCGCCTGAAGATGTTCGCGCGTCTCTGAACCCGAGCGCTGCAGCCGTTCCACCTTGGCGAAGCCGGGTGGCCCCAGCAGGGTCTTGTCGAAAGAAGTGAGGTTGTCACGGAGATCCACCCGCACTGGATCGCCGAGCGCACGCCCGTTCGCGTCGACGAAGTTCGCGGTAACGGCCGTCGGGCCGGTGAGGTCGTAGTAGAACGAGGCATTGCGGACATGATTGATAGGGCCCTGCTGGATCATGATGGGGCTGGGGATCTCCGGCGCGCCGGCAAGGTTCAGGGGTTGGAAGTACCCCTGGTCCGTCCCATTGACCGGTTCCACGTACACTTCGCAATTGTTCTCGTCAGCCAGCCGGCGGATGAACTCCAGATCGTTCTGCGCTTGCGTGGGCGGTTGGCCGTTCGGACTCGCCGCCCCGGTGTTCGGCACCCCAGACGTGGGCGGCAGAATCTGATTGTCGTTGAACAGCAGCGAAACCGCGGCGCTCAGAGTAAGTCCCGAGAGATTGCGCCGCCGTTCGCTCCGCTTCATCTTTTCGAGTGCGTCCAGACCCACGATTTCCAGTGACGAGGAACACGGGTCGGCGTTGAAGTTCATCTTGAACTCGGTCAGGTAACCCCGGATCAGGCTTCGCTGGTTCGCCTCGAGACCGACATCGATCGAGATGATGCTGCCAGGTGCGAATCGTTGCTCCGCGAAACTGGCCCAGTCGCCAACCGGATCCTGGCCCATGATCGTCTTCCACCGGAAGATGCCCTGTTCCCGCACCGCAAGCTCCACCTCGAGCGACTGCAGCGTCAGCAGCAGCTGGTCGTCAACGGGCGCCCCGTTGATCTTGAGCGAGATGGTGCTGGGAACCGCCATCGCCTATTCCGGTTGCGTGGGAATCTCCACGATCTTTCCGACTTCGTTCGTCAACTCAGCCGGATCCATGACTTCGTTGGCATCCGCAATCCGCCAGAAGAGGTCCGCGCGGCGGTAGCATTCGTAGGCCAGGAGGTCCACCCGATCCTGCTGGAGGATGGTGCGGGTCACCACCCCTTCCACCTCTGGCAACTGGCGGACTTTGACGATGGACACAGGCTCACCCTGCGCATTCGGCACCGTGTAGGTGGGTAATTTTTCGTATCTGCTTCCGCGTTCAAACATGGCTTACGGGAGAACTCCTGACAGCAGCGATTGGACGTTGTTGATCATTTGCATACGCGCCACCACGCGCATCTGCTTTTCGGTGTAGTCGTAAATGCCGCGGGCCACATGATCCATGGGCAACCGTTTGAGTACTTCCAGCGAGAGGTCGACCTCCGCCCGAATCGGATTCAGCAGCCTGTCGAACTCCTGCTCGCGCACGGTAAGCGCAGTCAACCGCACAGGCAGCACTCGACCCGGCCCCCAGGCAAAGATCACCAGCGGCAACTCGTCCGGCGGCGTCGTCAGCGAACCCGGGGATCGCAGAATCGAACTCAGCGCCTGCTCACCCTTCGAATACAGCAGCAGCTCCAGCGCGCCCAAGGCCGGTCGTACGCCCACCAGTGGCGTGATGGGGTTGCCATCCATCGCCATATCGTCGCCATTGAACTCGGCCTTAATGGTGATGGTTTCGTTCGGCGGTCCGTCAATACGGAACGGCTCCGCCTGCGTGGGATCCCCGCCGCCGCAAGGCGCCACGCGCTTCTGCGACAGGCTGCGGCTCAACTCCGCCGGATTGTACTGGAAGACGATGATGTCGGGAATAGGCCCGATGAAGCCGCCGGCGAAACTGATGAGTGCTCCCTTGGTGACCATGTCCCTCCCCTATTTCGGCAACAGATCGCGCATCAGCCGGCGTACGTCCACCTGCGGCGCAATGAACTGCACTTGATCCAGCGACAGGCGGAACGGCTCGCCGAAGGTATAGCTCACCGGGAACCGTAGCCCAATCCGGAAGTCGCTGCCCCACTCGAAGGCCGCCAGCCGCCATGTCTTCGAATACAGCTCGATCGTCGTCAGCAGCAGGTCCGCTTCCACCCTGGCGAAGGCATCCAACTGGAATCGCAACTTCGGCTGGGCATATAATTCCGCGGCGCCGGTCACATTGAACTTGCCACCCTGATACGCCAGGGTGATGGGAACCAGCAGCGCACCCTCCAACCCTGCCGTACCCGTAGCCTGAATCCCACCCAGGGCCTTGACAATCAGCAGGCTCGCGCCAATGCCGCCGCTCACCACCAGCGACAGTCCCGCCGAAGCCGGCACGTACAATTCTCCGGATGCCTGGAAACTCGCCGGATTCGCCTCCTCACTGGGCTCGAAGGCCGCCATGATGCGCGGTCTTCGAATCTGACCCGGGCCTACACCAGCACGGGCGTTCATCGACGCCGAGATGTTCGCGATGATCCCGACGCTGCGACTGCCGAACGAGATGCCGAAGATCGGGATGTCGATTGACACGCCAAACAGCCGCCGGTCGTAGGCATACTCCGGGAACAGTACGATCGGATCGGGCAGACGCAACTCGCCTTGTACGCGGGTTGTGCCGTCTTCCCTGATCTGCATGCCGATCATCGCCGTGAGTCCGGGCACAATCTGATAGGAGAGCTCGCCGCCGCCACTCAACCGCGATTGAGGACCCAGCCGGGCAAACAACCGGCCGGAGAGCCGCCCGCGCCGGTAGTCGATACTCGCGTCCCCCGAGAAGGCGCCTTGCGCATACCGCAACGTGACGTTGCCGCCTTCGAAGCCGGGGATCACAAATCCCGCGGATCCGGTGCCGGACAGCGCACCGTTCGCGTAAGTGATCTGAAGCCGCGGATCACGCAGTCCCGGGATGGTCCCGGTGGCCGCACCCGTGATTCCGTACTGCCCCTGCGAGTTCGCGGTGAATGTCAGGTTGGCGTCCCGCAAGCCTGGGATTCGCAGCACAATATTGCCTGTGCCCGACAATTGCCCATCGCCGTTCACATCCACCACCAGCCGCGCCGACTGGACGCCCGGGAACCGCAGATTGTCCTTGCTCACCGTCAACCGTGCACCGAAGACCCGATTGCGCACCCAGGCCTCACCCGTGGCCTCATCGATGCCCGGGATCCGCATGATGATGTTGCCCTGTGCATTGAAGCCGCGCGTATTCGACAATGACGCCGTGATCGATCCGCTCGCCATCGACCCAAACCGGAATCCAAATCCGCCGGTCGCCGAAAACTCACCCTGCGTCACCGCGATCCCGAGATTGCAATTCTCAATCGTCAAACCAGGCACTGGCAGCGCCTGCCGGATGCGCTCGTTCGGAATCTGCGCATTCGCGAACAACGACTGGTCGCGGATCTCCATGTTGATCTCCGCGAAGCGCAGCAGCGGAAGCGTCGGCCTCAACACCCCGCGCGCATTCAGTTGACCTGCGCCGATGGACGGCGTCATCGCCGCTTCACTCAGAAATGGGAACGTGAGACGCAGATTGTCGCTTGCTGCCGCGGCCGGAGAAAGGACGAGGTTGTTGCCGGCACCCACCGTCAGGTCGAAATCCGGAATGGTGCGGTTCTTCAGCGGCAGCCTGCGAACGCGATCCGAAATGTTCGCGCTGACCACGGGAGTGGGGGCCGTCGCGGTCACGCGCTTCAATTCAAGCCCCGCCACCGCGTACTGATGGTCTGGATTGATCGTGAAGGGGGCCGCCGTCTCGGTCCGCCGCCCGTACCCGATCACAATCGGATTGCCACCTGCGTTCACATTCAGAGTCGAAGCGAAGTCGGCGCTCTGCGCGATGCCGCTCCATGGATAAGGATTCGGATCCGCCGCCAGGCAGGCATCCGCGCTCGGCGGATCGTCACTCTTCTCGACAGCCCTCGAGAACTGGATATAGGAACGCTCCAGGCTCGTCGGCGTGCTGCCGAAGTAGTGCTGGAACATCGGCGTGATCTGCTGCGAGTTCAGTGAACTGCCGGCCGTCTGGTTACGGCCGCGGCTGAGAATCCGCAGATTGTTGGGATCGTCCGAGCCGCCCACCTGCAACTCGATGATGTGATCCGGAGAGCAAGTATGCCGGTAGTCGGGACTCGTGCTGTTCAATACCGTCTGGCCTGCCGCCCCACGCGACCGAGCCCAGCGGTCCCAGAGATGATCCGTATTGCCTACCCGGCCTGAGTGCGTTGCCCGCAAGGCGCCCCGCCGCGCCGCATTGTCATAGGCCTGCGTGATCCGTGTGAAATCGGCTGCATCCTTGCACTTCGAGCCATACACCTTCAGCGGCTCTTCCGGAGGCAGCACGATCCGCTCGCCCCCCGTTGTCCCGATCGCCTCTCGCAGTGTCGGCGTGGCATACCTCTGGATCAACGCGCCGCTGGTGGGCCCCGAACTGATGGGACCCGCGCTCTGGCCGCGTGTCACCATCTCTGCCACCCTGTCTGCCTCCTGCTCGGCTGCGCTGTGGACCTCGCCCACTTCCATGCGAGGCTGCACCGTTCCCGCCTGCCCTCCCTGCTGCACCGTGTGTGTCAGCTCGTGAGCCAACAGCCGCTGTCCGGACGGAGTTTGCGGAGCATACTGCCCTGACGCGAAGAAGATGCTGTTCCCCACCGTGAAGGCCTGCGCCCCGATCTGCCGGGCCAGCCCGTCAGCCTGGCTATCGACATGTACGCGAACCCCGGAGAAATCACGGCCTCCAAATCGCGGTTCCATGGCCGCCCTGGTTACCGCCGGCAGCGACTGCCCCCCGCTGCTCATGGCCGACTGAATCTGGCTTGCGGCCGCAGGCGCCAGCGTGGCCCGGCCCGGTGCTCCGGCCGTGGCCTGCCGCTGAATCACCTGCTTCTCTTTTTCCCTACAGCTGTCGCACGACCCGCCGCATTCGCATTTGCGCTGCAGCGTGCCTGGCTTCACCGCGAGGAACTGGCTCTGCGGATTCATGCCGGTGCTCCCCGCCGTTCAATGTCCGCGGCAGTAAAGGTCGCCGGCTTACCCAGCTTCTCCAACTCCCGCCTCGCGGCCTTCGCCATCATGGCCGCATTCACGACCCCACCATCCGCGGCCGCCATGTAGCTCGCCGCAAGCGCGATGTTCTTGATGCTGGCCCCCGTCACGGCCAGCCTGTCGGCCAACGCGTCAAGGTCCACGCCATCCAGCCGAACGGCGGCAGGCAGACTCGCGTTCCACAGCTCCTTGCGCAAGCCTCGATCCGGCGCCGGGAAGTCCACCACAAAGCGGAACCGCCGCAGGAACGCCTCGTCGATGGAATCCCGCCGGTTGGTCGCCAGCAGCAGTACCGCGTGGTCCGTCTCCTCCACGAGCTGCAACAGATAACTCACCTGGATATTCGCGAACCGGTCGTGGCTGTCCTTCACCTCCGTACGCTTGCCAAAGAACGCATCCGCTTCATCAAACAGGAGGACGGAGCGGGACCGCTCGCACTCCAGCACGGCCTCGCGCAATATCTTCTCGGTCTCGCCGATGTACTTGCTCACCGTGCGCGGGATAAGGTGCTGTTCGGATTCTCGTGTGTTTCCCTATTAACCTTAGCAAT
>JASGIE010000098.1:0-30369 GCA_049841055.1 Paludibaculum sp.
AAGGTTAATAGGGAAACACAATAATCCAAACAGCGCCTACAACTGAAAGCTTCAATCCGGTTTACTCCACTCTGACTGATGTGTTGAACGCCTTGGCGACGCTTCACAAAAAATACTGGCGTATCGACTATACCAAAACTCTGCAGTTCGGCAATTGGGACGCTGGAATCATTAGCGCCGTGGTTACCGACACTAGCCACAATGTAAAGAGCAGAGCCTGAAGTCTAGAGGGACGTTGGAACAGTACGCAAAACACAGTTCTAGTCAGGTACTCCAACTTAGTCAAGGATTTTAGCCAGTCTTTTGTAGGCAACGGAACTCAAACCGATTTCTCCGTCAACAACCCCCTGTAGCCTCACAGCCCGTCGTCAAACTCAATGGAACAATTCAATCCATTGGTGTTTTTTCACGACACAGGCAAGCAATTGTACTGGACTGCTGCTGGTCGAGATCACATTCCAGACCGCTCCAGCATCGGGCGCTACGATCACCGTGGTCTCGTGGCCGGGTGATCGATGTGAAGGATGCCATCGATCCTGACGGCGTTGCGGCGATGCAGGCTCTTGTTGGTGGATCGGGCGTGTTTGTGAAGAACATCAACGTCAGCGAAGACACCACCATCACGGACGCTCAATCGATTGCAGATCGCTTGTTGGAGAAGTACAAGCACATCTCAAACGTCGTCACTTTCGAGTCTGACGTCATTGACTCCCAGATCGGGGACGGCATCACGATCAACCTCACAGGAGTCCCACCCGGCAACTACGTGGTGCGGTCTGTGCGGTCCTATCTGATCGGCGCTCACATGCGGCGGTCCTTTGAGTGCGTGACGGGCAATATTCTATCTGACGGATTCGATGCGTTTGCGGCGATGACCGGGCAGAGTGTTTTATCTGGCGGCACTGTCACGCTACCTCCGGACACATCGAGCAGCACATCGGGCCTTGCAAGCATCGGCGACAACTTGCTCGTCAACGCTGATTTTGAGCATGACCTTGACGGATGGAGTGTGTATTCACCAATCGCCAGCAGCGTCAGCGTTGGCTCGACATCGGCCAAGTCTGGAACCAAGTACCTGCAATATGGAGCCGATGACGGCCTATGGTGACGTGAGCCAGTACGGTGGCCATTCATTTCCAGTTGCGGCAGGCGATTGGTTCAGCATCGAGTTCTGGGCTCGTGCAAATGGTTACGCACTGGGACCGGGCGACGAGGGCATTTCGTCGCCTCAGATGAACTTCCAGTCTGCGAGTGGAACGTACATCGGTTCGATCCAAGGCAGTATTCCGGTAGGGACCTACGATTGGACATTCTTTAGGGTCTCGGGTCAGGTTCCGGAAAATGCGACCAAAGCCTCTCTCATCGCCGTCTGGGGCAAGTTGGTCACAGGCACTGTGGACATCGATGCCATCCGCATGTACAAAGGTGCGCCCTCACAGCAGACGGTCGGCGCAAACCTGTTGCTCAATCCAGACTTTGAGCGGGCGCTAGAGCAGTGGGAAGTTGAGGTTCCCTTAGTCAACTACTCCTCAATCCAGACTGGCGGCGCAAAGTCGGGCAACAAGTTCCTCCGCATCGCTGGTGGACAATCTATTGCTGCATCGGTCAAACACAGTTACAACGGTTCCGGCTTCTACCCGGTTGTCGAAGGTCAGTCGTTCAAATTCGAGGGATGGTTCAGAACCAGCAGTGCCGTCAAAGCCGTGGGAAACAACTTGTTCACGCAGGTTGGTTTCTACAACGCTGCTCAAACATATCTCGGTGGATTTGTTTTTTCGTATCCTGAAGGTACTACATCCACCTGGACTCACCTGACGGCCCACGGCGTTGCCCCTGCTGGTTCTGTGTACCTGAGTTTCTTTGCGTTCATTGGCAAGCTCGCTTCAGGCTCCATCGACATCGACAGCCTACAGTTTTACTTCGAGGACGCAGTTGAGAAGACGCCTATCGACTATGGTGCACTCGGTGATGGTGTAACCGACGACACACTCGCTGTCCAGAACGCCATCAACGACAACATCAGTTTGAAAATCCCGGCAGGCTACACATTCCTCGTCAACGGCCTTTCCGTATCCGGCAAAACATCGCCCTACATCTACGGCGGCGGCACCCTGAAGCAGAAGGCTAATGCGCCTGCGGGTTCGTCATTGCTGCTGGTGACCAACTGTGTCGAGCCATACGTCGAAGGCATCGTCATGGATGGCAACAAGACTAGCCAACCCAATGCTGTCGATCACCTGCTGTACTTCTCCAATTGCACCGGAACCATCACGGCAGACGCAGTGATGGCCACCAATGGCAAGTCAGGCGGCATCATGGCGGTCTCTGCCTCTGGTGCTGGCGTCCCTTCGTCCGTGGTCTACAACGGTTGCACAGTCACAGGTTGCACAACTGGCCTTGGCATTCAGAACAACGCAACGGCTGGTCTCGTGCCAGTTGCCAATATCACTGACTGTATTGCCACAGGCAACTCTGTGGATGGCATCAGTGCAAAGCGGGTGACAGACATCGCAATTTCGACCACGCTGAGCACCAGCAACACAGGCTATGGCGTCACTGCCGATACGTGCGCAGTGCGGTTTTCGGATTGCAACCTTTCGGGGAATACGGCTGGTGGGTTCAACGCTTTGGGCGGCTCGACACATACCGCCTACAACACGGTCGGCATGTCTGACGTGCGGGTGCCCATTGCTCCACCGCCATCAATCGCATCATTGGCCTTTTCTGTCACCGATCTGGGAAGCTCATTCGGCTTCGACTGGTCGTGGACTAACCCGGCCACACTCGGAACCGCAATCGGAACTATCCGTCAGGTCCGTTACTATGCCAAGTCTGGTTCAACGTGGGTGCTCGACTCAGATTGGATCACGACCGGGCAAACCATCGATACCTCCACATTGACGGCCACGGATGGACCGTTTGAAAAGAGAAGCGGCGAGTTCAAGGTAGAAGGCAGGATTGCAACCCTGAATTACGAAACAACCAAATCGGCATGGATCACCACAACGGCACCATTGGCGATTGGTACGCTTCCGATTGATTCGGAATTGGAGAACGTCAATCTCAACACGAATTACAACGGCTCCGGTTACAAGGTGGTCTCGAAGGCTGACGGCACGTTGGATGTGACCGTCGAGTATGGACCGCCCTACCCTGCCCCACCGAGCCGGGTGACCAACCTGATCGCCGCAATCCCAATCATTGAGTTGGCCGATGGTAGTGTACTGAGCTACCCAAGTCAGCCGTACACCAGCAATCCAGGAGCGGATGTCCCTGACAATCTCCAGACTATCACCGTCAACATGTCGAAGCCATCGGCTCCGACAACGATTTACTATCACGTCCTGTCGGTCTCAACCAATGGCCAACTTGCGTACAAAGACCATACGTTGGCCAACCCGTCAAGCTGGATTGCGATTGCGATTACACAGACCGAGATCGACTCCGCAGCAAGCACCGACGATGCTCCTGTTGCGCCTCTCACGGTCTCAGTCTCCGTAGACTCATCGGCTCCTGATGTGTTCTCTCTCACACCTAGCTGGGCCTTACCGACCAACAAGGGCGGCAATGTCGGCTATGTGACAGAGGTCCAGTATCTCGACACTCCAACAGGCACGCTGACGAGCACAGATTGGCAGGCACCGACACCCGCCAATGAGAACGGGAAGAATACAACCTCAGTCACGATTGGACCATTTGCACGGCAGAGTGTTGACCGCTATGTCTTCAGCCGGGTCAAGGCTATCAACGGCAATGGCCAATCATCAGCATGGGTCACGATGTCGGGTTCTGGTGCACTGGTCCCGCAAGGCACAATCTACCAGACGCCATCAGACATCAGTGGCTTCTCTTACACAGTCGGCGGGAACAACTATCAGTTCACGTTCGTGCCGTCGTTCACTGCTCCTACCGATCCGGCCATCATCGGCTATCAGGTGCAGGCACGGTTTTACCTCGACTCAGGCGCAAGCACAACTCCAGACAGTGAATGGATCGACCTGGGCAACCGTCTCGACATCACTGACCTGTCGCCCTTCGGCCCATTCGACCGGGCCAACTACGTTTCGTATTCTCGCCTGCGCATTAGGTCGATGAACGCCACAGGAGGAACGGGCAATTGGATCACGTCGAGCACCATCGGCACCATCAACATCCTGACGGCTCCACCAGCACCGCAAGGCGTCACGCTGACATTGGCGACCACCACCAAAGCCGGGTCACCTGTGTGGCGCTCAACTGTGACCATCAATCCAGCAACGGTCATCGGCACGTCAGCGCAGTATTCCGTTGAGGTGCGTGTCTTCAACGATGCGGCCATGACATCCCCTGACTCAGAATGGGCTCAGTATGCCATCAACGACAAGGCGACCACCACGGCTCAATCAGACTGGTGGGATTGGGACAAGGTAACCAAGTACGTCCGTGCTCGTGTGTGCGGGATCAATCAGGACGGCACCTACGGCTCCTACACGTATTCGACCGTACAGACGTTGAGTGCGTCTGCTGGGTTGGATCTCAGTGCGGCGGATACGAGCAAGGTGAAGGGCCTTGAAGTGGTTGGCGGCAAGTTGCAAGTAAAGCTCAACGGCACTGACCTAGCATACGACCCGGCAACTGGAGCAATCTCGCAGAACGTGGTCGATATGTTGAAGGCACAGAACTTCGATACATCGATCTTCTCGACCAACACCGGAGTTTTCAAACAGAAGGCGATTGAGGTTGGTGTTCTGCTTGCTGGTCTGGTCGCCACTAACAGCTTGATCGTTGGTGGCGGAACTTCGAACGTGACCGTCAGTCCGACCTCAGTGACCATTTCTGGCGGCGGAAACAATCTCGCAGTCAACAGCACAGGCGTCGTGTGTTCCCTAGTCAGCACAGGAGCCGTCAGCTTCACGGGATCCATTGATTTCTTCCAAGGTGGCTTGAGAACTGCGCAATGGAGTTCGACTGGATTCTATACAGGCGGCACCCTATCGGCATCACGAGTGTACGGCGTTCAATGGGGCGATATCACGAGCAAACCGACCATCGTGACCTCGGTGAATGGGCAGACAGGAGCAGTGACGGTATCAGCCGGGTCAACAGCATGGGCTGACATCACAGGCAAGCCTACATTCGGCGGCGCTGCCTATCTCTCCGTGGGAACCAGTTCAGGCACCGTCTGTGCTGGAGACGACTCCAGATTGAGCAATGCTAGAACACCAACCTCACACAAGCATAGCGTCAACACTGAGGATGTCGAGGTCCGAATGGCTGATGGTTCAACTCGTTGGATCAAAGCGGTGTCAATGACCGATCCATACACCGGATATACAGGCAGCTAAAATGATTCCGCTAACCGAACAAGAAATCGCCATCATCGAAAAACTAAAAACTGAAGCAGAGGCCGCATATGAAAAAGATCGTGCGGCCCTTCAGGTTCAACATACGCAAGTGCTGACCAATCAAGTATACGGTGTGCTGATAGTTTTGCGATCTATTCACGGTGTTGATGATAACTACAGATTTTCAGATGATTTGAGGTCTTTAGTCAATGTTTGAGATAAATAATACAGGATTATCTGAAATGGACACCGATAAGATCATCGAACGCATCATGAATACCTTGGACCAATTGAATGAGAAGATTAGCGGAATCGTTACCGATATCGCCGAACTCAAGGCGGGGATGCGGGAGCGAGAGTCTAGCATCACGACACTTCAAACGAGGGTGGATGAGATGGCCGGGTCGGTGAAGGTGTCCTCGGCAACGTTGGTCAAGGTGGTCGCTATCGTGTGCGTTACTGCGGTCACGGTTCTCGGTGTCAAATGGGATGGGGCGTTGGACGCCTTGAAGAAACTGATTTTGTCGTTTATTGGGTAATCTCTTTTTCGTTAGAACTCAGCTTCCGAATTTCTCTTCGGCTCGCATGACTACATCCTCTAGCAGTTTCAAAACCAGCAGGCACTCGTCATGAGGACTCGGCTGGTCATCACAACCGACATCACCCTCGTCACAAATTTCGGCGTTGTGAATATCAATCACACTCCCAGGAGCCACACTGATATTGACTCCGATCATTCTTATATTGAATTGATGCGATGGCACATTCTGAATAGATTGCTCAACCACAATTCCGGATTCGGCTCGATATTCTCCGTGAACAGAAAGCCCTTCTGATGTGAGTTCAATTGACTCCGTTGGCGTTTGCGTGAAGTCGTTTATGCGTGCAGTGGCTCTGACAATGTTATCATCGCCGTGGAAATATGCGCTCCGGAGCTCCTTGAATCGCTTAAAGTGAATATTGGCTTGCAGCTTGCTCCACTCTTCTTTAGCCCACTCCTCAAATCCTTGGATCTTGTTACCATCCTTTCGCAATGTATTTGAGATTGATTGTATGGCGTTGATTCCGGCATTGATGGCAGATCGATATTCGGCGGGGTTGCTTTTGACCGAGTCGATGACACGAAGAAGGGCGTAGCATTCTTTGATTCTGGTCTTTGTCTTTGGAAAGCGCATAGACAGTCACCAAGCGATTCATAGTGAGAACAACTTCATGGTACTACGGCAAGCGATTCAACTTGCATCTCTGATTTGCCTTGTGCGTTATCGTTGGTGTGTGGACCATATCAGTGACACCGTCCTAGAGCGGTATGCGCTGGGCAAGCTACACGGCCCTGACCTTTCCTCGGTCGATGAACACCTCTCTGTGTGCCACGATTGTCAACTCCGTCTCAAGGCCACACATGAATACCTTGCGGCTTTAAAAGTGGCCGCAGAGGAACTGCGGAGGGAAAACGAGGAGCACGAGAAAGGTGACGGCTAGAGGGGATGTGGGAAGTAGGAATTGTGGTCTTGCGCTCAGCGTCTACTTCCCACGTCGGGACAGGTTGATGATTGGTAGCTAGTGTACCGCAGATGGAGGGGGGCGGGAAGCAACTCAATCGTCTTGAGCTATGCTGCGTTGCCTCCCGCTGGACATCGGACAACTGGATCTACTTTACTTCAGATGTGCCTGGGCGGCAATGAGATTCTTTGGTCGTCGTGGGGCATCACCGCTCAGCACAACTTGGCTTCCTTGAAAGATTTTTCCCTCTGGTAAACCCTCCGGTTTACCAAACGGTTTACCAAGGGTGTTTTTGGGCATCAAAAAAGCCACCCTTGCGAGTGGCTTAAATCCTTTGTTTTCAATATGGTGCGGATGAGAGGACTTGAACCTCCACTCCCTTGCGAGAACTAGAACCTGAATCTAGCGCGTCTGCCAGTTCCGCCACATCCGCACGATGGGCTAACAACAGTCTTAGTATCTTCAACTCAGGGACCGAATGTCAACTCCGCGGCGCATTCGCCGGACCACTCTGCCACGACTGCTGGTGTAGCCGCACTTCCAGGATCAGCGACATCACCATGTGCTCGAGTTCATCGCGCACCTGACGGTGAAACGACTCCTTCTGCCCGATCGGATCCTTGACCTTCCACTCGCGCGACCGCGTGACCGGCAGGCCTCGCAATGTGATGCCGGAGATGTTGATCAGCAGGTCCACATCATGGAGTTGCAGGTCCAGAACATCCTTCGGGAACTGGTCATCCATCTTGATTCCCTTCTCCAGCATCACCTTGCGCGTGATCTCGGGAATCATGGAAGCCGGACTCACCCCGGCGCTTTCCACCTCGAGCACATCGGTCCCGTATGTTCTGGCAAATGCCTCCGCCATCTGGCTCCTGCAGGCATTGCCCACGCAAACAAACAGAACTTTCATGCGTCGCACTGGTAGGTCTCAGTCTCCGGTCAACTTCGCTTCCGACTATCCCAGTTTCGCAAGAAAGTGGCTGTGAATGCGCAAATCATTGCTCAGTTCCGGATGAAAGGTCGCCACCATGTGCCGGCCGTAATCCACCAGCACCGGATCGTCCTGATAGCTGGCCATCACCTTCCCCCCTTCGCCCACCCGGCGAATAATCGGAGCCCGGATGAAGACCGCCTCCAGTTCGGGATCGCCTTCCAGCCCATGGCCGTTCAGTTTGACCACCCGGCTATCCAACTGGCGGCCATACGCATTGCGCTGGATCGCCATGTCGATCAGGTTCAACGACGCCTGCGCGGGATTCATGACTTCACTGGCAAGTAGAATTGCACCCGCGCACGTACCGAAGATCGGCTTGCTGGCCCCGAACTCGCGCAGCGGCTCGAACAGGTCGTAGTAGCCCATCAGCTTGAGCATCGTCGTGCTCTCGCCGCCCGGGATCACCAGACCATCCACCCGCGCCAAATCCTCTTTGGTTCGAACTTCCAGCACCTCGGCGCCCGCACGCCGAAGCGCGGCGCCATGTGCCTCGAAGTCGCCCTGCAGGGCCAGCACTCCAACCATCATCGTGAACGTTCCTCTCTTTCGCGGCTTCAGCTACCAGCCGCGCGTTTGCATCAGGTCCGTTTCCGCCATCTGGCGAACATCCAGTCCCGGCATCGCGTCGCCCAGTTCCTCGCTCGCTTCCAGCACGGCCAGCGGCTCGTTGTAATGGGTGTTCGCCTTCACAATCGCCTTGGCGCGCTTCTCCGGATCGGAGGACTTGAAGATGCCGCTGCCCACGAACACCGCCTCGGCGCCCAACAGACGCGCCAGAGCCGCATCCGCCGGTGTGGCGATGCCGCCCGCGGAGAAGTTCGGCACCGGCAGCTTGCCGTTCTCGTGCACATACTGGATGAGTTCCAGCGGAGCCTGGTGCTTCTTGGACTCGGCCACCAGTTCCTCCGGCCCGAGCACCGTCAACTGCTTCATTTCCTTCACAATGGTCCGCATGTGGCGCACGGCCTCGACAATGTTGCCGCTGCCGGCTTCGCCCTTGGTGCGGATCATCGCCGCGCCCTCGGCAATGCGGCGCAGTGCTTCGCCCAGATTGCGGCAACCGCAAACAAAGGGCACCTTGAAGTCGCGTTTCCACACGTGGTGCTCTTCATCGGCTGGGGTGAGTACTTCGCTTTCGTCGATGTAGTCGACTTCCAGGGCTTCCAGAACCCGCGCTTCGGCGAAATGGCCGATGCGGACCTTCGCCATCACCGGGATACTCGTGTTGGCCATGATCTCGCGGATTTTGCTGATGGCGGCCATGCGGGCCACCCCGCCTTCCTTGCGGATGTCCGAAGGCACGCGCTCCAGCGCCATCACGGCGCAGGCGCCGGCCTTTTCAGCGATTTCGGCCTGCTTTGCGTCGGTGACGTCCATGATCACGCCACCCTTGAGCATTTCGGCCAGACCGACTTTCACGCGGAAAGCTTCGTCGAGATACATCATGTTCAGTTCTCCTTCCAAGACTCTGTGCCCATACCAGTCCATCCTGGATGGGGCTTATACAATCACCGGAGCCAGACCCGCCGATTGCGCGGCTCGAGCCGCGGCCAGCTCTTCCTGACACACCCGGCCGAGAATCGCCAGACCGGACTCGATCTGCTCCGGCGGCAATCCGGCAAAACTCAAGCGCAATGCGCCGGGCTCCTGCCGCGAAACCGCGAAATAGCGCCCGGGTAGAAACTCATACCGGCCCGCTGAGCCCTCGGCAGCAACTCCGAGGCGTCCAGCGGATCCGGCAAACGAACCCAAAGATTCATGCCGCCCTGCGGCCGCGTAAATCGCGCGCCCTGCGGCAAATAGCGTTCGCAGGCTGACAGCACCGCATGGAGCCGGGCCCGGCCGGCTTCCACCATCCGCTGACGATGCCGCTCCAGACTGCCGGACTGCGCGAAGCGCAACAGGACGGCTTGGGACAGCTGATCGGAGTGCAGGTCCGTCCATTGCTTCAACTCCGCCAACCGGCCAATCACCGGCCGCGGACCGGTCACCCAACCCACACGCAAACCGGGGAACGCCAGCTTGGAAAAGCTCTTCATCTGGATGGTGTCGCCGGAATCATCCATCTGTTTCAGAGACGGCAGCTCCGCGCCCTGGTAGCGCAGCTCGGCGTAGATGTCGTTCTCCACCAACACCAGGCGGTTCTCGCGGACGATTCGCAACAGTGTCTGCCGGGCCGCCAGAGGCATGGTCGCGCCGGTGGGATTCTGGAAGCTGGGCGTGACCACGATCAGGCGTGGCCGTTCGCGGGCGATCAGCCGAGGGAGTGCATCGACATCCAGGCCATCGGGGCCCACCGGCACGCCGACAATCCGTACTCCCGCGTGCGCAAAGACATTGCGGAGGCCGGGATAGATCGGATCCTCCACCAGCACGCAATCCCCCGGACGCGTGAACAGACGCTGCAACAGGTCCAGAGCCTGCTGGCAACCGTTAGTGATCAACAGTTCGTCGTCGTTCCGCTTCTGGCCCTGGAGATAGGCACGCAACGGCGCGTAGCCCAACGGAGACCCAAGCTGGAGAATCTCAGCGGCCTCCGGACCGTCAATCACTTCGCGGCAGGCGGCACGGAACTCGGTGAGAGGGAACAGTTCGGCCGCGGGGCGGGCAGAGGTGAAGCTAATGAGTTCTGCGCCCGGCGCCGCAACGGGAACCGGCGGATCCGGCGCGCGATTCGCCACAAAGCGGTCTTCCCATTCCATGGATCCTGAGGCAGCGGGCGGATTGGCTTCGTTCGGTCCGGCCACGAAACTGCCGCGGCCCACATGCCCACGAATCAGACCCTCGGACTCCAATAGCTCGTACGCAGCCGCCACCGTTGTGCGATTCAGGCCAAGTAGGCCAGCCAATTCCCGAGTTGGAGGGATCCGTTCTCCAGGAGCCAAGCTGCCATCCTGGATAGACGCCTTAATCCTGGCATGGAGCTGCCGGTAAATCGGTTCATCGGAGTTCGCGTCGAGCTGAGGCAGCGGGATCATTGCCGAAGTCAGAGAATAGCAAATTGGCCTGTCGACAGCAAGCCAAGATTTCACAATTGGCTGGATTGGCTGAGCAACAATCGCTCAAGTGGTGGGCGGCGCATCAAATGGCACGGTCCGGATGGTGACCCCCGCTTCCTGGAAGAGGTCCATAGTGCGTTGAAAATGCTCGTTGTACTGCGCGCTCGAGTACTGCTGAAACCGCGTCTCGTCGGTCACGACAGCGATGATGCCGGCTTGCACGATGGCGCGGGCGCAGTCCATACAGGGCATCAGGTCTGTGTAAATGGTGCAGCCTTCCAAGGCAGTACCGGCCCGCGCGGCATTGTAGATGGCGTTGCGCTCGGCATGTTCGATCCAGAGATACTTCTCCGGCCGCTCCAGCCGGGCAGGAACATCGTCCCTGACGTGACGCGGCAGACTGTTATACCCGGTGGAACGGATCTCATGAGCCGGTCCCACAATCACACACCCGACTTTGGTGGAGGGATCCTTGCTCCGCTTGGAGACGACGCGGCAGATTTCCAGGTAGTAACGATCCCAGTCGGGAACAGGCATCTCATTAAGGTAATGCATGAACCCTGGTGGCTGCAGGGTTCAAACGGTGGAAAGACCGCGCCGGCGTGCAAATTCCGCCCCGAGCTCGCCCAGGCGGCGCTTGCCCAGCACTTTGCGGGCGATCTCGAAGAGCACGCGCTCCTCCACCGCGAAGTGTTCCCGGGTGAGATCGATCACCTGGCCCAGGAGCTTCCTGACGGCCTGGGTCGTTTTGGCCGAGCGCAACTCTTCCATCAACCTTCGCTGCTCGTTATGTTCGCCGAACATGGCGTCGAGCGTCCGCTTCACACTTTCCCGTTTCTCCGGCAGCGCATGGAACAGCAGGGCATCTTCCTCGATTGCATGGGCCATCAGGAGCGCCTCGACCGTGTAGCCGGCACCCTGCATCTCGCGCAGACCCATTTCCGGCAGCCGTTGTTCCAAGTTACGAAACAAAGCCAGTATGGCCGCGTGTTCACCCAGGAGCAGCTCGATCAGGTCGGAGTGTGGATACTGGACTAAAGCAGACATAATGCTCTAATTGTCTTATTGTGCCAGACCCCGCAACAGAAACGAAGAAAATTGTTGATGACCCTGCATCATCACAGTGGCTAATACTATCGACATGGGGAGGTTTCCAATACCAAGGAAACGACGCCTCTCAATGGTGACGCCGCAGTGAGGCCGTTCGCTAGAATGGCGCAAGATGCTCATCAAGCTGTCCTACAACCTGTCTGAGCACACGCCCTTCTACTCCACATTGCCCAAGCCGAAACTGGACCAGATCTACGCTCTGGCCAAGGGCCATGCGTGCAACTCCTTTTATTTCACTACCAGCAACCACGCCGGCACCCATGTGGACGCTCCACTTCACTTCAACCCCAGCGGACGCGCCATCACCGACTACGCCCTGGACGAGTTTTCGTTTCAGACTCCGGCGATTCTGGACGTGCCGCTCAAGGATGAGGAACTGATCGAACCTCGCCATCTGGAACCGGCTCTCGACAATGCTGCTCCGGAGGCCGATATCGTTCTGCTGCGCTCCGGATGGGGCCGGCACCGGCAGGATGAGCGGCGTTACGTGGATCACGGTCCGGGTTTTGGATCGGCAGCGGCCCATCTTCTGATGCAGCGCTTCCCTACCCTGCGCGCTGTCGCGATGGACATCCCCTCGGTCTCTGCCCTATCGCACGATGCCGAAGGCGCGGAAGCGCATCGAGTCTTTCTCGGTTGCACAACCTATGCCCACCGGCCCGTCCTATTAATTGAAGACGCCTGCCTGCCGGCGAATCTGCCGCCGCTGCGGCGAGTCACACTGATGCCCTGGTTGTTCGATGGTCTGGACAGCGCTCCCTGCACGCTGTTCGCTGAGGTTGCCGATCATGACTGAATCACCCACTTTGCTCCACGACCTTTCGGCCGTCGACTTCGATACGCCCGGCAAGCGTCACTATCAATTAGGATTCCACCTGGATTCGGCCTGGGGCTACTCGCTGGTGCCACTGACTGTCGTGCGTGGTGCGGCCGGCGACGCGCCGGGTGTGGCCGTGTTCGGCGGAACGCACGGAAACGAATACGAAGGCCAGGTCGCGGTGAAGCGGCTGTGCGCAGATCTTGACCCTTCCGTCATGACTGGACTCGTGGTGTTGATACCGCAGTTGAGCGAGAGCGCCTGCCGGGCCGGCACGAGACTCTCCCCGCTCGACAACGTGAACATGAACAGGGCCTTTCCCGGCAACCCGCGAGGGTCGATATCTTACCGCATCTCGAACTTTGTGAAGACGCAGGTCTTCCCGCGCGTGAAGGTGGTGATTGACATCCACTCCGGCGGCCGCGAAGCGGTATTCCCGCTTTGCACGTCGTTCCACCGGCTTCCGGATGCCGCGCAGTTTGCCGAGATGGCCCGGGCGGCCCGTCTTTTTGATACGCCGTTCCTTTTTGTGTACTCGCGCCAGATGGGCTCCGGCCTGCTGACCGATGAAGCGGAAGACGACGGCAAGATCGCCATTGGCGGGGAGTTCGGGTCCGGCGAACTGGTCAGCCCGGAGGGAGTCCATCACGCCTACGAGGGCTCGCTCAACGTGATGCGGCAGTACGGATTGCTGCCTGGGCCGGTCAAACAGAGCACGAGGAAACAGCGGTTGGTCCAGGCTCCAAATCTGGACGATTACCGTCCGTGTCCGCGCGATGGAATCTGGGAGCCGCTGGCTGTGCCCGGAGAGGATGTGACCGATGGACAACTGCTCGGCCGGCTGCACGACTTCTCCGACCACACCGCACCAGGACTGGAGATCCGTGCGCACCGCTCCGGCGTGCTGATCGCCCGCTACGCCGCCGCGGTTTGCCCCAAGGGCCTTACGCTGTTCGTGATCGGCGAAGAGACGGAGTTTCCCGCATGAAGATTACCAATGTCGAAGTGCTGGTGCTGAAATCGCCCGGACTCTACCGGTCGCCCGAAGCCGATGAAGAGGCCATTGGCCCGACCTACATGGGTCTGGTAAAGGTCACGACCGATGCCGGCATCATCGGGTATTCCGACATGGAGACCTCGGCGCCCGTCGCCAAGGCGGCGGTCGAGGCTCCGCAGTGGAGCGAACCCGGCATGGAATGCTTCGAGGGCCTGGCCTCGTTGCTGGTGGGTGAGAATCCGCTCGAAGTGGAGCGGCTCTGGTACAAGATGTACCGCGGGTCGATCTACTATGGACGTCGCGGCGTGGCCATCCAGGCGATCTCCGCCATCGACATTGCGCTTTGGGACATCTGCGGCAAGTTCTACGGCCAGCCGGTTTGCGTTCTGATGGGTGCGCGTTGGCACGAGAAGATCCGGGCCTATGCCAGTACGCTCTTCCGTCCGACGCCGGAGGCCATGAAGGCCGCGACGCAACGATATCTCGACCAGGGCTTCACGGCCATCAAGTTTGGCTGGGGTGTTTTCGGAGAGGATCCACGCCGCGATGTGGAACTCGTGGCGGCGGCCCGCGCCACGATGGGAGACCGCAACGACCTACTGGTGGACACAGGCTGGTTTGTCGACCGGACGCCGAAACAGGCGATCAACGTGGTGCGATCGCTGGAACCGTACCGGCCGTTCTTCATTGAGGAGATTCTGAATCCCGAGGACTACGATGGCTACCGGACCGTGGCGGAAGCAGTGACGACGCCCATCGCCTGCGGCGAGCAGGAGGCCACGGAGTGGGGCTTCCGTGAACTGATTGAGCGAGCGAAGGTGGACATCCTGCAGCCGGATCTGACGCGCTGCGGCGGACTGACGGTCGCGCGCAAGATCGTACACATGGCGGAGCGCGCCAACATCCACGTGGTTCCGCATTCATGGTCATCGGACCTGCTCACCGCGGCTTCGCTACACCTGAACGCGTTCCAGCGGCGGGCGGTGTTGATCGAGTTCAACACGGCAAGCGGTCCGCTGAGCCGGGAACTGGGCAAGGATCCGATCCGGCTCGAGGACGGCTACCTGCGTGTGCCGGACGGGCCGGGGCTGGGTGTGGAGGTGAACGAGGAAGTGATCGCGAAGTATCGGATTGCCTAGCGGACCCGCCTGGGTCCGCTCTTCAGAGATCAGCCAAGCCCAAGCAAATCGAGCGTGTCCCGATGGATCATGTCCTCGATCGCCTTCTCCGGGATCCTCGGTAGGTTGGTGTTCTCCGCCATCCGATTGACAGAACGCATCGCGTCCATCGTGCCCTGCGGCGTGGTGAACGGGTAGTCCGACCCCAGCAGCAGGCGATCGAGCACTCCATATTCCATCGCCGCCACCAGCGCGCTATAGAACTGCCAGGGACGGTAGAACAACGCCGAGATGTCCGCGTACATATTGCGATTCTTGCGGATCAGAACGAGCGTTTCGTTGATCCACGGGTGGCCCATGTGCGCGATCACCGTGACCAGCTTCGGGAACTCCAGCGCCAGCGGCTGCAGCAGGACCGGATTGGCGATCTCCAGCGAGACGTTCTCACAGAACGTCGTGCCCTGGTGGATCAGCATGGGGATACGCAGCTCTTCCGCCCGTTTCAGGATGCGACGGAAGCGCGAATCGGTGGGCGCGACGTTCTGGTAGATGGGCCCCATTTTGAGGCCCCTCAGTCCTAACGTCTGTACACAGTGATCGAGCTGTTCCACTGAATCCGGGTCCTGCGGATCGATGGAACAGAAGCCGATCAGCTTCTCCGGATGCTTGCCGACGTACTCGGCCACATACTCATTCGGGACCAGCACGCCCACGTGACGGGCGCGGAAACCGAGCACAATGGCCCGGTCCACCGGCTCCATCGCCGCCCAATGCTTGTCCAGATCAACGTGAATGTCCTTGTACCCGGCTCCAGCCGTCACCTTGGCGTCATGAACAAACCGCTCGCCGATGTGGCAAGGACATTCCCAGACATGCGTGTGGACGTCAACGATCACTAAAGCACCCCGTATTTATCGTAGACCTGACGCAGCAGCATCCCGTTCATGAGCTCGGCCCGGCTGTGATTCTCTCGAGACCTTGTCGGTCGCCATGCGGACCGCTTCGGTCACGACCGCGGCCGGGACGACAACCACGCCGTCGAAATCGGCCACGACGAGATCACCCGGCGTCACGAGAACGCCCTGGCACTCGACCGGGATGTTGTAGTCGACCACCAGCCCACGGCCGCGGGAGTCGACGGGTTTGATGCCGGTGGCGAAGACCGGGAAGCCGAGGGACTGGATCTTCTTCACGTCGCGAACGAGTCCGTCGATGACGGCGCCGCGCGCTCCACGGCTCAAGGCGGCAGTGGAGAGGAGCTCGCCCCAGGGCGCATTGCGCTTCGAATCGCCGGTAGCGACTACGGCAATCTCGCCGGGCAGCAGGCTGTCGACGGCCTCGATCTCGATGTCGTAGGGGTTCTCGGACAAGTGATACACGTCCATGCACGAGATGGTGCGCGCCCATCCGGCAAAGACCAGATCCGGCGACAGCGGCCGGATGGTCTCCCGCATGGCCTGCTGGCGGAAGCCCAGTTCATCCAGGGCATCGGCCAGGACCGCCGTATAGAGATTCTGTTCCACATGTTCGAAGAGCTCCACATCCGCCGTTTGCAGGATTCTGCCCGGCGCTCTTCCGTTGCTTTGATGTTCAGTGGCCAACTTGCACCTTCCTTCGCCGTCAGGCAACGCTCAACATGACTAACGACGCGATTCCTAAAACAACACCAAAAAACCCATACAATCCGATGCGCTCCTTGAAGAGGAGCAATCCGGCGGCCGCCACCAGAAACAGGGAACCGCCGGTGGTCAGCGGGAACGCAATGTGTCCCGGTACTCCACGCGACAACGCCATCGCGGTGAAGCTCTGGCCGGCCAGGCTGCAGCCGCCCATGGCCGCACCCAACAGCACCTCGCGAAAGTTCACGCCATCCCGATTCACGAGGAGGGCCGCGAGGGCAAAAACAAAGCCGCCGAGGTACCAGAACAGGAGGTACTGCTGCTGATAGGCGGCCAGCCCGCGCTCAGTCAGAATCTTCAAACCGAACGGACCCAGCCCGTTGGCGACGAAAGCGACGAGCATCAGGCGCAACCAGACGTTGGTCTTACTCATGGCGCCGCTCCGCGTCCCGCTTGTCCTTCCACAGCAGAGCCATGGAAACCGGGATCAGGCTGAGGGCGATGGCGCGCTTCAGGCCCACCGGCTCGTTGTAGATCAGGATCGACGCCACGGTCGGCAGGCCGGAGGAGAGGTTAATGGCCAGCCAGCTCGTGGCGATGTCTCCGTAGCGAATGCCGGCCTGGAAGGACAGTATGGCTATGGATGCGCTCACACCGAAGGGGAGGGCCAGAGTCCAGGCGCCCGTGGGGCCGTGCCACTCGGCTCCGCGCAGAGTGATGGTGATGATGACAAAGATCAGCGACCAGCCGTACATCAGGGCATTCACCGGACTGGGCCGGCACTTCAAGGTGTCGGCCAGCTTGTGAAAGACACCCAGAGCACTGAATGCCAGCAGGCCCAACAGCGTGTATAAGTAGCCTTCGCTCATTGTTCCTTTATCACTGCCGGACCCTCATCCTGTCCAACCGGGCGCCCGCCGGGCCGCTGCCGGCCAGGGCGGGACCAAGCACCATTACACCCCACAAATCGGCGTTCCAACGCCATTCTGCAGCGGGTTTGGGAGTAGATTCCCATTAGTTGGAAACATCAGTAACGCACCACAATCGTGTAGCTTTTCTCTTTCGGATCGGTGACGCGGACCCATTCCTTCGCCGCGTCGAAGTCCGTCCAGGCGCGCCCGTTCACCGTGACACCGGTAATCCGGCTGCCTGCGGGATGGCGGAATCGAACGAGGAGCGAAGCCGGACGGGTTCCACCGGCCAGTTCGACCGACGCCTCGAGCTGCCGTCCCCCCTTGTTCTGCACGGTCATCGAGAGCGGTCCGTAGCGGGTGGGCGCGCGCTTTACGGAGATGGTCTTCCCTTCACCGAGCCAGGCCCGCGGGGTGAAGCCGGCCAGCAGGAGCGAGTCGTCGTCGCGCTCCAGGATGAGCATGTTGCGGTAGAGCTCAAACCAGGCGCCGTCGGTGGATGGGGGTCCGAAGTACTGCCCATGTGTTGAGCGGTGCTCCACGGGTTCGAGCGCGGAATGGCTGAAGGCGCTGGCCATGTAGCTGTAGAAGGTTCGAATGACGGCCTTGGGATCATCGCGCCAAAGGTAAGCCGTGGCGTGCTGATTGTAGACAGGCTCGTTGGCGATGCCCCAGCCGCGGATGAGCAGGTTGTCCTCGTGGTCGTTCAGCAGCCAGTCGGCCAGATCGCTGCCCGGTGGGACTGCCTTCAAGCGGAGCATATGCACGGCTCCCGTATCGACGTCGGTGGGATACCAGTCGTCGAGGATGCGGCGGAAGGTGTTTGCTTCGCAAGGCACGTAAGGGATCCACGTATGATCGCGCAATTGGACCAGAGGCGAGTTGGCGCTGGCGGTGCGGAAGCCGTGATCCACGGCCATGGCAACTTCCTTCGCGGCCCGGCGCGTGGCCGCCCCCTGCGCGTGACCGGTCTGTTCCAGGGCTTTGCCGAAGAGTTCCAGGCCGGCATACATGTACGCCTGATTGAAGGCCCAGAGCCCTTCACCGGTAAGGTCGTTCAGCGGACCGGACACGAGTCCTTTGGCGGGACCCTCGCGATGCTGGGCGGCATCAACCTGCGCCAGGCACCATTCCAGGGCTTTCAGGGATTGCGGCAGCACGCGCTCGAAGGCCGCGCGATCTCCGGAGAGGAAGTAGTTCTGCGCCGTGGCGTAGAGCATGCCGGGCGTGTAGACGAGCCAGTTCGCATAACCGCTGACATGCCCATTGCCTTCCTGATTGTTGCGATACTGCGCCTTGAGCTCCTCCGCGGCAACGTCCCCATAGCCGCGCAGACCGAAGATCATGTAGTCGATGTAAACCGCCTGGTTCACGGGCCAGGGCGTTCCAGTCTGGTCGTAAGCGAAGTTGGAGTACGGCAGGTCGATGCGGGCCGTATCGCCTGTGCCATGGCGCCGGGGCAGCCGCAAGGCATGCCACAGACTGGCGCGGAAGAGATCATTGACGACCTTCTCCGGCACCTGGAATTGGGCCCCTTTGTCGATCCAGGCGGACCAGAACTTCAAGGTGGCGTCGCGTGCCTGATCGTAATCGAGCCGCGACAGCAAGGCCGCGCCGGCATCGTCCACCATGGGGGACGGGAGCTTGACTACCAACTCACGAGTGCCGTTGGCGGGAATTTCCAGCGGAATGGAAACGTTCACACGCCGCATCTTCTGGTCGTCGTAGTCCTGCACACCGGACCAGACGGCGCGGCCGCCGCCACCGTCGATCTCCAGCAGCGTCTGCCCGAAACTGCGGTTCCGGACGACGGTTCTCGCACCGGATTGCTCGACGTCAAAGATGGAACTCAACCCACCAGGCATGGTGCGGCGATGGCTGAGATTGATGGGCACGCGCCGGGGTTTCCCGTCAAGGGTGGAGACGCGCAGGCGCTGCATGAGCACCATGGGCATGTCGCCGCGACGCTCGGCCGGCGGGCCTTCCAGAGGGTAAGCGAACTGCTCCACCTCATAGCGGATTCCTTCCCTTTCGAAGACCGTGGTAACCACGGGCAACCCGTCGTGCAGGCCCTGCTGCTTCCAGGATTTCGCGATGCCCTTGGTGATGTCGCCGAACTCGAACCAGAAGCGGAAGCGATCCGGGTTGCCGTAGTCATTGCGGACTCCGGCTCCGCGATCGATGCCGAACTTGTGAATCGAGCTGTCCCAGGCCAGCCCGATGATGTGCCCGGCGCCGGTGGATTGTGGATTCACATAGGTTGGACTGCCCATGTCCTCCCAGCGGCCGGTGTACTCCTCATAGCTCGCTTCGGGCGCGGCGTGGATCTGATCGAGGATTCGCTTGCCCTTCCATTCGGTCAGCGACTTCAGGTGGTCGGCGAAGGGGACAAATGGCTCTCCAGCGGTGATGTAAACGTCGAGAGAAGGAACCCAGATTGCCTTTTCCCGCCTGAGTTGCTCGATGGTTACAGCGAAGCCGCCTTTCCCGTCGTCACGGGTCTTGACGTACAGGCGGGGGGCATGCGGCTCCATCGAAGCGTCTTCGCCGAGGCGGCGGGCGGTATCGGCGTCGGCGGCGGCCAGCAGGTCGGCCCAGATGACCTGAAGCTTCTGGAGCTTCGGTTCGGTCCTCGCGGGCGCATCCAGGACGAAGCGGAGACCGTCCGCGGCGCCATCGACAGCCCCGGTTTTGGCTTGCGCCCCAATGGTCATGCCACCATCGGCCGCGACCCGCAGCGGCCGTGCTGCTTGGGCTTTCGCGTGATGGCCCCAGGTGATGCGCACCGGCAGCGGCTGAGCCCAGCAGGCGGCCGCTGTGATCGACAGGACGAACAGGCATCGATTCATCAACTGCGATTATACGGACCGGCGCCTGCCACGCCATGCCCGGAAATGGCGATTCCGGGCCATCTGTCCAGCTAATCGGAAAGCCGCTAACGAGCGGTCCAGCCGCCATCGACGGGCAGCGTGGCCCCGGTGATATAGGATGACTCGTCGGACGCCAGGAAGAGCGCGGCCTGCGCAACTTCGCGCGGCTGTCCGACGCGGCCGAGCAGCGTCTGGGCGCACTGCCAGTCGTAGGCGGGCTCACCGGGCTTGGGCGAGATGCGGGTTTGGATGGGCCCGGGGCAGAGCGAGTTGACACGGATATTGTCCTTGCCATAGTCGTAGGCTGCGCTGAGCGTGAAGCCGAGCAGAGCGGCTTTCGCGGCCGTATAAGCCACAGAGGTTGGGCAACCGACGATGGCCTGGATCGAGACGACGTTGACAATGGAGCCGGCCTGCTGGCCCACCATGTAAGGCAGCACGGCGCGAGTGCAGTTGTTGGTGCCCAGGAGTTGAACCCGCAGACACTTGTCCCATTCGTCGTCCGTGGCCTCGAGCACGCCGTGGAACTCGCCGAGGTAAGCGGCGTTGTTGCAAAGCACATCGATGCGGCCGGTCCAGCGGGCCGCGATGTCGATAGCCGCCTCGACGGCTGTTCGGGAACTGACGTCCGTCTGCCAGAACTCGGCCCTGCTGCCTGCACTCCGCAGCGCCTCTGCCAGTGCCCCGCCCGCTTCGGCGTCGAGATCGGCAATGAGGACGGCAGCGCCCTGTTCGGCGAAGATTTCAGCAATCGCCCGGCCAATGCCGTGAGCTCCACCCGTTACAACCGCAACTTTATCCTTCAGACGCATATTGACCCATTCTGCCGCGACTTCCGGCCGGTGCAAACCAGGAATCCAGGGTATTGGAAAGTAGTTCAGCTCTCGCGGTTGGAGGGAGCCCAGCCCAGCCGCCGCGACATCTCGAACGCCGCTTCCTGGACCAGCGCGCCCATGCGGGGAATGTCCTCGGTGCGGATCTGCTCCACGGTGCCTGAGACGCTGAGAGCGGCCTCCACCTCGCCGGAGACGCCCAGCACAGGAGCGCCGATGCAGCGGATGCCAATCTCCTCTTCCTCGTCGTCAACGGAATACCCGGCCTGGCGTGTCCGCATGAGCTCCTGCTTGAGGCGGGACAGGGTGGAGATGGTATTCTCGTTGTGACGCAGCATGCGGCGCTCTTTGACGAGCCGGTTGATCTCCTCCTCCCGCCGCCACGCAATCAGAGCCTTACCCAGGCTTGTGCAGTGATAGTCGATCCGCTTCCCAACCCAGGTCGCCACCGGCATGATTCCTGATGGTTCCACTTTGGCCACCAGCAGGGCTTCGTTGTTCTCGAGGATGGCGATGTGGGCGGTCATCCCCGTGCGCTGAGTGAGCTCACAGAGCAGCGGCCCGGCCTTCTGGCGCAGGGTGATGCCGTGCGAAGCGACAGTCGCGATGCGCACCAGATTCAGGCCGGCCACGTAGCGTCCGGACGACTCCAGTTTCTGCAGGTAGCCCAGCCGTTCAAACGTCACCAGGATGCTATGAATCGAACTCTTCGGAAATTCGAGTTTCGACGCCAGCTGCGAGAAAGTGAAGCCGTTCTTGGACTTCGCCACCAGTTCGAGAATCGTCAGTCCGCGTTCGAGCGCCGGAACCGTGGGGGTCTTCTGGGCGGGCATAAGGGGCTCCTGGAAATCCAACCTGCTGGATTTTAGCAACTATCGAACGCCACGCAAAGCAAGATTCCAATACACAGGAAAGTGGAGGCTGCCTTCAATTGACTCAACCCGTTTCCACACCGAAGATTGACCCAAAGGAGCCACCAATGCGAATCGTGAGTCTCGCATGTATTTTTTTGTTTCTCACCGGATTTCTGCTGCCGGCCCAGATCGGTACCGAAGGCGCGTTCTTCGGCACGGTCACCGACAGCTCCGGTGCCGCCGTACCTGGGGCGGAGGTCGCCGCGCAGCATCTCGGAACCGGGCTGGTCAAGCGCGCAACCACCGACACGGATGGCAGCTTTAGCATTCTGTCGCTGCCTATCGGCCAGTACACGATCACAGTGAAGGCCAAAGGCTTCAAGACCTGGGAGGTAGTCAAGGCGGAACTGACCGTAGGTGACCGCAGCCGCGTTTCGCCGGTCCTGACTGTGGGCGAGATTACGGAATCGGTTTCGGTCACCGGCAACGCCGAACTTCTTCAGACGGAGAAGACCAGCGCCGAGACGGTTGTGCAGATGAGGCAGATCAGGGAACTGCCGCTGGACACCCGCAATCCGCTAGCCCTTGTCTCTCTGGTACCCGGCATGCGCTGGGCCAGCACCCAATCGGGCGGAGAACGTGCCACCTATGTCCAGGGCCAGGGGCTGCGCAGCAACAAAGCGGCATTCCAGCTGGATGGATTGGTATCCAACGCGCCGATGGACGAAGGCGGAACCGGCATGCCGAACGTGGATACAGTGGCCGAGTTCACGGTGGAGACCCTGAACTTCAGCGCCGAGAACGGCCGGGATCCCATTCAGGTCAAGGTCGCCACGAAATCGGGCACCAACGAACTGCACGGAGCCGCCTGGGAGTTCCTTCAGAACGACGCCTTCAACGCCCGCAATACCTTCGCGACGAAGGCGCCGCGCGTCCGCCGGAATCAGTTCGGCGCGGCCGTCGGCGGTCCGGTCATTAAGAATCGGACCTTCTTCTTCGGCAGCTTTGAAGGAACCGTGATCCACAACGAACAGATCTGGAATACGCAGGCCGTGACAGCGGCCATGAAGACCGGCGACTTCTCGGGACTCGGCCGGACCATTCTGGATCCGCTCTCGAAGTCGGCGTTTCCGAACAATGTGATTCCCACCAGCCGGATCTCGGGCGCGTCGAAGTACTTCCTGCCCAAGCTGCTGGAAGCCAACTCCGCCGGCGGCCTGTTCAAGGCCAACACGGGTACGATCAACAACACTTGGGAGGGCACCGGCCGCGTCGATCACCAGATCAACGATTCACAGCGGATCTACGCTCGCTATGTCACCATCCGCCAGCCCAGCACACAGCTCGGCTACAAGCCCAGCGCGGTGACGGATGACACCGTGACCCAGCACAATGTTGGCGTCAACTACACGTGGACCATGTCGCCCAACACCGTGCTGACCCTGCTGGGCGGTATGCTGAGGACGCGCGAGAACTACACGAACGCCGAGCTCGGTGTAAACAACGATGCGCTCTCGGCCGGGATCCAGGGCTTTCCGACCGCCGGCCGTGAGAAGTGGATCGGGCCTCCGAACCTGAACATCGGCAGCGGGTATCAGGGCATCTACTACTCGGGCTGGGGCGCTCCGGGCTCCCTCTGGGGGCAGCGTTTACAACGCCAAGGCGGACCTGCGTCACTTCCATGGCGCGCACACGATGTCCGCGGGCTTCGAATACGGCGATTCGCACACGTACGGCGATCACGGCAGCTGCTGTGTCCGCGGCACCTACACCTTCGGCAACCTGTATACAAATGACGGCTTTGCCGACTACCTGCTGGGCCTGACATCCGCCAGCTCACGCAACGCGCCGCTGGCCGAGTTCGGCACCAACCGCGCCCCTTATGCCGGATTCTATGTCAACGACAGCTGGCGTCTGCGGCAGAACTTCACGCTGGAACTGGGCCTGCGCTATGAACGCTGGTTTGCGCGCCACAACATGCGCCAGGCGACCAGCACGTGGGATCCGAAGCTGCAGAAGGTGGTCGCCGCGGTTCAGGGTGATGGCAACATCAACATCAACGCGTTCCTGAACACGCCGAATGTCGCGGCCGCCACCGCCGGATTGTGGACGACGGCACGGCAGGCCGGATATGGCGACAACCTGTTGGAAGGCAATGGGAACTGGGCTCCGCGCATTGGAGCGGTTTACCGTCCGTTCTCCCAGCGCCAGATCGTCCTGCGCGCCGCGTACGGGCTGTTCTACAACAGCTTCACGGGCAACCGGTCTGCCTCTTCGGCCGCCAATCTCCCCTTCTGGGGTGTGGAATCGCTCGGCTTTGGTCTCTCCCAGTTGCAACCCTGGGAGACCGTATGGAGTTCCGATCCGAACGCGTTCGGCATCTTCGGAATCGGCGAAGCCGTGGATCCCCGGTTGAAGGCCGCTCGGACGCACGAATGGAACATGACCGTCCAGACTGCCCTGCCCTGGAAGTCCGCCCTGACACTGAGCTACGTCGGCACGAAGGTGGATCGCGAGGTGATCTTCATCCCGTACAACGCGCCGACGGTGGGTCCGCACACGAACCTGCAGGCCGACCGGCCGAACCCGCTCATCAGCAGCGTTCAGCGTATGGAGAACTACGGCCGCAACTGGTATAACGCCCTCCAGGCGAAGGCCGAACGGCGGTTCGCCAATGGCGTGTCGTTCACCTTCTCCTACTCGTTCTCCCGGTCGATGGGCGAAGCGTCCAACGGGACGGATGAGGGAACGTCGATCCTCGCCTTCTCCCCGTCCTGGTACAACCGCGGCCGTACCTCGTTCGATTTCCGCCATGTCGAGTACGCCACTCTGGTATGGGAACTGCCCTTCGGCAACGGACGGCACTTCCTCTCCTCCGCCAACCGGCTCACCGACGCCGCCCTGGCGGATGGGACTTCTCCTTCACCCAGCAGGGCCGCTCCGGCGCACCGTTCTCCATTGGTGGCGGTTATGCCAACCTGGGCAACGGCGACGGGTCACGCGCCAACCTGGTAGGGGATCCGCACATCTCCAACCCGACGCCCGACCGCTGGTTCAACACGGCCGCTTTCGCCAGCCCCACGCTCTACACCTGGGGCAGCGCGCCGCTGGGCATTCTGGAAGGCCCTGGGGCCATCCAGTTCAACACCTCTCTTTCCAAGCGGTTCCGTATCGCCGAGAGGAAAGACCTCCAATTCCGGTGGGAAGCCTTCAACGCTCTCAACCGGGTGAACTACAACACGCCGAACACCAATGTGGCCAGCACACAGCTCGGCCGCATCACCGGTGCCGGCAGCGCCCGCTACATGCAACTTGCCCTGAAGTTCCTCTTCTCATCCCCGTGACCCCAAAGTTCGGAACAGGTGCGGCATCCGCGTGATGCCGCACTTTTTTTGTGCCCTTCCGCCGCCGGTTTGTACCGTAAGATCGCTACCGTAAGCTGACCCCGCATTACTCCGAAGCCGGCCCACTCCTGCCTCAGTATGCAGATAAGGAGAGGCTATGAAATTCCATCTGGGTTTCGCATTCCGCCACGTCGCAGCCGCTGCCGGCGACTCTGCAGCGGAAGCCTGGCCCGCGGCCTCACCATTTCGTTTGTTCTGATGGCCGCTGGGAGAGCCTCGGGTCCCGTGCTGGACGACGAGTTCGATCGCGCCTGCGCTGGCACACGATCAGGGGCGCCATGCCGACGCCGAGAGTATCTACCGCAAGGTCCTGAGCCGCATGGAGCACAGCGGACACGACGAGCCCCGCCTGGCTCTCGTGCGCCGAACCTGGGCGCCGAGTGTCACCTACAGGCCAAAACCGACGACGCCGAGGCCTTCTACCGCCGCGCGGTGCAGGAATGGCCGAAGAGCACGGTCCAAGCCAAACGGGCTGGGCACCACGCTCGTCAATCTTGCCGGCATCCTGAGGCGTCAGGGTCATCTCAATGAGGCGATTAGATCGGACTGTACCGGGACGCGCTGAAGGCGATTCTGCCGGTGCAGGGCGCGGAGAGTCTGGAATACGCCGGTGCACTGGCGAACCTCGCCGATCTGCTGCGCGATCAGAACAAGCTGCAGGAGGCGCAGCGGTCCGCCGAGGAGTCCGTCCGGATTGCCGACCACTGGATCGGCGCGGCCGATCCGCATCTAGGCCACAAACTGCGCGTGCTGGCCAGCATTTACCTCGCCCTGGGCCGTCTCGACGAAGCGCAGGCGCTTTGCGAGCGGATCCTGGCCGTGTCCACCGGCAGTAGCAACTCCGCGCGGGCCGACACGCCGCCACCTGGAATGAACTGGGAGAGATTGCCGTAAAGTCGGGCCGTTATGAAGAGGGCAGACCGAGCGCTTCCGGAAGGCGGTCGACCTGGCAGCAGCACCCGCACCGACGCCGCGCATGAAGGCGATCACCTCAACGATCTGCGCAGCCTCCGCCGGCAGAAACGGTATGACGAAGCCGCTCCGTATTCCTCCGGCCCGGCAATTGCTGGAAGGGTCCAGGGGTCGACCAGGGCGGCGAGCATCCTGGGGAATCATGCGGGGTTCCAGGCGGAAACCGGCCGCTGTCCACTGGCGGTGGCCACGTTCGGCCATGCGATTGAACTCTCCGTGGAAACCAGAGGTGAGGACGATCCCGACGTGGCCCTGCTCCGGCTGGAGTTTGCGGCGCTGCGCCGGGCGCAAGGCCACTATGTCGGAGTCAGTTGATCTGTACCAGAAGGCCATGCCGGTGCTGGCCCACGCCTTCGGCCCGGAAGACGCGCGGGTGCAGCAGTCGGCCGCGGACTGAAGCGCTGTCTCAAGGAAGCACAAGCCCATGTCGTGATGATGAAGTGACGCGCCAGCGCTGGGCCTCAACCACGCAGGCCCAGCCTCCGGCGCCAGAGCTTCATAGCGAGGTTCGCCGTCGAGCAGGTCGTAACCGGGATGCACGCCCAGCGAACTCACAGGCAGTTCCACCACTCGCAGACGCCTTCCAGCCACTCCAAGGCAATCTCTTTCTCCCCCCCAGGTGACCCAGCGCATGCACCATGGAGACAGCACGCTGAGCGATGACGCGCCATCTCCTGCAATTCACCAGATGCTGACCTGATCCAGGATCAGCCAGCCAGGCCGTAGGTTTCGCCATGGCACCCAACAGGCTGGACAGATGACCGGCGTCGATCGTGCCTCTTGAAACGGCCAGCCGTGGTGACGGCCCATGTGCGTATAGACGCGGCCCATGCCTGTCACCGACTTGTAATGGCGGCCATGATCTCAATCCCTCACTGAAACTGCACATGCTTCGTCATACCGCCGCGCCAGCGGTAGGCGAGACCCGTCGATCCTGAATCGCGATGGATAACGGATCCAGTTGCACGGCCACCTTCATCCCTGATGGCCTCATCAAAGCGGCCCAGCAGGGCAAGGTAGATCAGCAGCGGTGCCGGAGTGCTGCGCGGTGGCGTGAGCCGGGATGCAGTTCCAGAAGCCACCTATCACGGCGCCCGCTTCCTTCCAGCGCCATTCGTAAAGGGACTCGATGAGCCCAAGCGACGTATGCGCTTCCGCGAGATCGGGATCGAGATCCAGCGCTCGCAGTGCCGCGCTCTTCGCCATCGGCATCATGTCCAGAGTCGAGGCGAACCCAACTCGGCCATCACACTGCAGCTCTCGGCCAGGCCTGCATATCCGGGTGCGAATCCGGCATCGATCGTCACGGCCTGAGAGAACAACTGGATCGCCGCCTCGAATCCTTCACGGGTCCGCTTGTTCCATTGGTAACGGCCCTGCAGGTACCGGTCGTAGGCGTCGACGTTCCATCGGCGGCGCGAGCTGTCCATAACGGCCGGGCAGCCCAGCAGTTGCACGCGCAGGCTCTCCGCGATCTCGCGGGCAATGTCTTCCTGGATATCGAATAAGTCCGCCATCCAGCGGTCGTAGGTCTCCGCCCAGAGGTACTGACCGACTGGGTGGAGCACCAGACGCACGGTGATGCGGAGACGCTCGCCGGAACGCCGCACGCTGCCCTGCAGGACGGAGCCCACCATGAGGCGCCGCCCACGGCCGCGTAGTCGTCCCGGCCTTCCTTCAACTGTGCGGCTGTAGTCCAGCGACCACACGCGGCCAGCACCTCCGTAAGTGCATGAATCAGCTCTTCCGTCAGACCATCGCTGAAGTACTCAGCATCTGCTTCGGGGCTCAGATTGGAGAATGGGAGTACGGCGATGCTGGTAGCCGGAATCTCCTCGGCTCCGCCTCGGGACGGCTCTCGCCACGCATCCGGAATACGGCAGCATAGCAACCCGTCGGGATTTCGATGATCAGGTCGTCTTCCTGGCCTTGCCCCTCGTAGTATGCCTTGAGCTTCGATCGAAGCCGCCGTGCTTACCCACACGCACAATCGGATGCCGGTACCGCGGATGGAATGCGCTGGTGCAGTAGAAGACCTACGCCAAAAAGATACTCTTTAGAGTCGGACCCTGGCCTGCAAGAGACGAGCTGGACTACGAAGCGCAGCAACCGGCTCATTCGCTCGGAAATACGAGGAAGGTCTTACTGGATGCTGTACTCCGCCTGGATGCGCACTGCCTGCGGGTATGGCGGAGATCAGGAACCCTTGAAAATATCAGCTGGATCAGCGCCCTCTCTACCCTCTGGCGCCATGGTCTATTATCTAACCGCCGCACCCGATCGGCAACGCCGATCAGTTCGTTACATACCGTATGTTCGCCATCAAGCCGGTTCCGAATCGCCACGGCCAGAAAACTCAGGCCAGGGCGTCCTCGGCAGAACGTCACGCACTTCTACATTTCCGCAAGACGCTGGACGAAGCCGGAACGTCGTACTCCAGTTCGATGTTCGCCGGCCACTTGTACTTCTCCTTCTTCATCAACTGCAGGACCTCCTTCAACGGAGTGTCGCCCTGCCCCCAAGGTGCGTTGCCGCCTCGTCGTACTTCTTGTCCTTCGATGGAAGCTCGTGATGCGGTCGTGGTGTTCCTTGATGAACGGGATGGGCGAAGCGTTGATAGCTTCCGTGAAGTGGCCAACATCCAGGTTGATGGAGTTGTACTTCGACTGCGACAGCACTACGTCCCCAACTGTGCGCATCGACGTGAGTGTGGTTGTGGTAGCCGATGTAGATCTTGTGCTTTGTCGCAGAACTCGCAACCATTTGGAATGCTCCGCCTTCGTCGGCAGCTCCATCGTGATGCAGTTCGCGCCCGATGTTCTTCGCAACGGTGCAGATGTATTCGTACTCGTAGTAGACATCGATTCCGCCAGCGGGAGACTGAAAATGTCGATCTTCACGCCGGCCGCGTTGTAGAGCTTGCGGAACTCCTTGTACTTGTCCATGGAAGCCGACACCACCAGCTCGTTGTTCCTCGAACTTCTTCTCATCGCTCCGGCGCTCCGGCGTCATCTGGCGGCCGGCGCCGCCGGAAACTGCGGAGGAACGGGCACGCCGCGAACGACTCGCTGGGCGTTCAGCTCGATGGAGCTGACCCCGTCAACGCGATGCTTCAGGACATCCTGCGCCGTGCTGGGCAGGGTGCGGAAGCTATGCGTGATCGCGCAATTGCACTCCTCCGAACTTCAATTCGCCGCGCCCAGCAATGTGGAAGCCGGCAGCACAGCCATGCCCGCCTTGCCCAGGTCCCTGCGCGTCATGATGCTTCCACCTCCAGCCCTTTCTATAGGCGCTTCACCCATTGATTCGCTGACTTGTTGTTGCTGAACTCACCCTTGGCGCTGTCCCAGAGCAGCTTGCCGTCGCAATGAACCAGACGACCCAGTACGAGCCATTCCGTGTATGGCGCCGCGATGAAAAGTTGGAGCAGGCCGGCGCGCCGCCCTTGCAGGCCCGCACCCAGTCGCGGAGATGCGCCGCATGATTGCTACCGTGCTCGCGCCGGGTGCGCAGAACAGCAGCGGATCGGGCAAGTACTATCGCTCCAGCGTGCCCGGGCAACAGGCCGACACCTTCGCCGCGCCCGCTGGTGCCCATATAGCCCCTTCGAACCCGCAAAGATCAGGTTGTACCCGCTGCGGTTGGCCGGCCCGGCCGGACGTGCCGCCGGACGTGCCGCCTGGGCCTGCGCCGGCCCCACACCGCCGGTCCCCATCCGGAAGCCACCCTGCCCCTGAACCAGACCACCTCTGGACCTTCCCGGGCATCTTGCGCGCTTCCTCGATGGTCATCCCAGGCGGCAGGTAGGCGTCGCCATCGGCGTGGTGATACCAGTACACGGTGACCGGCGGCATCCCTGGCCGCTCGGCGAACTCGTACTTGATGGTGAGCTCATCGGGGAATGTGAAGGGCGGCAGATCATCTTCTTGATGCATTCCACACTGACCAGATACTTCGGACTGAGTTGCAACGCCCAGTTCGCCGGTCCCAGGATGTGTACGCCCCAGTCACCGATCAGGCTGCTGCCGAAATCGTAGAAGC
>JASGIE010000099.1:0-71967 GCA_049841055.1 Paludibaculum sp.
ATCGTGAAGGTTAATAGGGAACATGATAGAATCCACATACTCCACCGGGTTGAGACTCCAGTGAATTGTTCATCCGCGAGCCAAATGACCGCTGGCGGAGGCAGGCTACTACCAGGAAGAGATGATCACTTCCGTGCTGATCTGGCGCGGGCCGATCGCGGGTACGTGCTGGACAGCCTGGAGAATCCTCCGTTCCTGAAGGGGCACTGGAACGGATGATTGCCGATGTCCGGGCAAGGGCGGATTCCAAACTGAGTGAAGCCTACGTGAGTTTCCCATGAGATTGAGCATCTGGAGATCATGACGGCCCATTCTTCAGATTGTTCATAAGCCCTCTAAATCACGTGGACTTTGGCTCGTCGACTTCCCACTGTTGCGATTCGAGAGAGAGGCAACGCGACGCAAGTTCAGGAGATCTGGTGTATCCGGTCAAATCGATGGCCGGGGAACGTCTTGCCGGTGGCGGATATTGGTCCCTGACGGCGACCGCGTGATCCAGGTCGGAAACCGGACTTCTCCAGCTCCTACACCGCACTTGTCGCTGTGCGCCATCGGCCTCCACGACGCCGGAGGGAGAGATTCTGGTCGATGGGCTCCCCTGGGAGTCGGCCACGTGAGGCAGGCAGCGGAAGAGCCGCCGGCCGCGGACGCCCGGCGGAGCCACGCTCAGGACCGGTTCGACACCGCTGCTGGTAGCTACCGATGGACGCGCGGTGGGCCACGGACACGTGGCCGGTCCGGTGAACGGCAGTGATCAGCGGTGTGCCCGCGGCCGAGCGCGACTGGGAGGCGGTCAACTGCGAATCGGTTGTGGCGATCGACGAGACCTGCGCGGGCGCTGCATCATGACGACACGATCGGCACAACCGGGGTGCAGGATGTCAGTATCCTGCGGCGTATCGAGCGCGACTTCCAGGTGTTCTGGGTCTGAACAGTTACGTCATCCGGTGGGGCCGGATCAGCGAGGGGGACGAGGTGGAGGTAGTTCTGCGGTGAGTGTGTTTATCGGCGTGGGGATCTGGGCTGGTATGGGAAACCCAGCGGCCTGGCCTCGATCGTTCCGGATGGGCGCCGGCTTGCAACTTCGTCACGTGGCACGGCTGGAATCGACCGAACACATTGGAGCTGATCGCCGTGGAGATGGGGAGGTCGCTGGCCGACCGTTATCACCGCTAGACGGCATCCGGAGGCGGAACGGGCGCTCAACAAGGACTTCCGGTACCACGCGGCGGCCATGCGGCGAATCTCGGGTTGTCGTCCGCGGCTTCTGGGCTTTACTGCGGCTGGCCGAGCGGGCTTCCGGCACGGCGCGGAAACGGGGGCCAAAGCCGACGGGCGGTATCAGATCGAGATTCATCCGCATGCTGTATCCGTGTGGTTGTTCGGGTGGAATATCGCTAAGTACAAGCGCGGCCGCTGGGGCGGAAGAGCGCGAGCTTGGCGCGGTTGCGCAATCTGGATGCTTACGAGACTGCCTGGAGACGGATCCGCCGCTCCGCCTGGAGCTCTCGCCGGAGATTCCGGAGACAGGCCCGACCAAGCCAGTGGAAGACCAGATCGACGCGCTCTGTGCCTACATTGCCGCCCACGGTGGTGGTGGGGCCGGGCTCGAACACTGTTTACGGGTCGAACCAAGAGGGGTTCATTGTGCTGGGGCCGATTGGAGCGTAGATTTCGGCTCGGCTGGGTGACCTTCGACGCTGCGCCGTCTCCAGCCTGAGAATCAACGGATCCTGCGTCGGCAGCCAGGCCCCGACGTCGAGGTGCAGTCCACGTCCGCGTCGAGCGGACGGAACCGGCTCGACGACGGTAGAATTTGCCCACGACTGCCTGGCCGGTAAACTTCACTTCCGGGATATCCTTGGTGTCGATCTGGTCATGGGGCTCGACTGACCATACTTTCAGTTCCGCCTTCTGTCTGAGAGTGAGCTTCTTCATAGCCGGTTCTCGTAACTTTCTGTTCTTTCCGAGTTGCCTTGCGAGCTGAGATGACGCGAACTCCGCATGCCAGGTGTGGATCACCAGGACCACGGAGATGCCAGCAATCAATCGAATCGATTGCCAGTGTTCCTCTCGCTGATCAAACACGCCTCCAGTTCGCTGAGGACGTAGGGATCCTGAAGCAGAATTGTAGTCTCGAACTAGATCCCGTGCTTCGTCCTGTTGGACGCGCATCGTTGCGGTCCCACGAACCGAATGACTGTATATACAAAATAGAATATACAATTGCGTGAGGCTCAGCCCCGGCGAGCCGGTTTCGCGCCCCAAAAGAGAACGGCGCAACCCAAGTGTGCTCGTTCGCCACGTGGATCGGAATTGACCCTGTGTCTGTTACTTGCGTCCCCTTCTCGTCGGGGAGAACGACGATCAGTATAGCTCCACTAACTCACCTTCTGCGCAGGCCCTCCGGCCTTCGAATTGGTTCCGACATATTGAAGCCGCCGAAGGGGTGGGCTCCGACGACGGCCGCGCACTTGCGGTTGATGTAGAGATTGCCGACGAAGAGAACCGTCCTCGCCTTCTCTGGATCCGTCGGTGTAAACCGCTCCGGTCAGGCCGATTCGCCAAATCGCGCGCCTTGGTGACACCCAGGACCGGTCCGAAGATCTCCTTCTTGGAGGATGCGCCATCATATCGGCGATCACCGTCGGCGCCACCGAGTAGCCGTCGCCCGCCGCCGTCAGCACACGACCTTCCTGCTTGCCGGTCTCGGCATAAGCCAGGATCGACTTCATGGAACGCTCGTTGATGACGGTCATGGAGCAAGTGGGATCGTCCGCCGGGCCGACCATCACCTTCGCCACGGAGCTTCTCCAGGAACAAATCGTACAGCTTCGCTCACGATGGCGCGCGAACAGCTGAGCACTTCTGGCTGATAGCCGTAAGCGCTCCAAAGCACGCCCACGGTCTGCGTCGAACTTCTCGTCCACGGCGCCCCGCCCACTGCATGACGCGTTCGACGACACTGGCGCGGTCCTGGCCGCCAGCTCGCTCGACGCGCAGACCCACTTCGCGCGAGCTGGTGTAGCGAGACGAACCGCGTGCGCGGATGCGTATGCAGAGACGGTGACTTCCGCTCCACCGCCATCAGCGTGAAGCCGCGCGCGGAAGGGTCCACGGTCTCGCGAACTTGGCGGCGACGGCTCGTATTTGACGATGGCTTCACCACTACGGTGTTGCCGGTCACCAGCGGCCGTCGTCATCCCACCAGAATGGCCAGCGGGAGCTTCCACGGCGGAATCACGATGCCCACGCCAGCGAAGGTAGCGCATTTCGTCGCGCTCGCCGGGCAACTGCACCATGCGCGGCCAGCCGCTCGGCCAGCAGTGCGTAGTAATGAGAATCGATAGCTTCGCTGACATCGCAGGGTGAGCTCGCCGGCTTCGTACACGAGCCCAGGCGTTGAACTCGAACTTGCGGCCGCGCAGGATGGCCGATGCCGAGGTTGGTACTCCGTTCGCCGTGGCACGTGGCCTTAGACCGGGAAATAGGCGTCAGCCACGGCGACGGCCTGATCGGCCAGTTCGGGCGTGGCTTTATGATGAAGGCCCACCACCTCGCTGGCTTCCACGGGTCGACACGGACTTCAGCAGGTCGCCGGTGCGGTGCGTCGCTGATCCGGGAGGTCATATTCTTTTCCGAATCGGCGCGAACCGCCGCCAGAGCCGCACCGATAGGCTCGGCATTTTCGGGTTTCGAAGTTGCGTACGGCTCGTTCCTGAAATCACAATGAGTACTCAGCCTTCCACTAAGTTCCTCGCCGATCGATCATGTCGGCCGCTTCATCAGGCGGCGGCCCTTCTCATAGAGATCCCGGCCCGCTAGCGACCGCCCGCGTTCCGCGGCCCGGCGACGCGGCGGCGCGTCACCGGCCCGACGACGGAGCGAACAACAGGGCGATCCGTGGTGCCTACGGCGACACCGGCTACAAACCAAAGAGCCTTGCCCGAATTTTCTTCGATTTCCGCATACATGGAAAATGTGCCTCCGACCGTCATTGGTAGCGCCGGGCGGCCGGAACCCCTTATCGTGCAACAACGAAGGCGGAGGCCTTATCAGTGATTCCAGTCCACCTGGGTGAACGGTACCCCTGACGGAGGGCGGCTTGAGCTTGAGCTCTCCGAGATGGGAGTGCCTCTCCATCAAGACGCTGCTCGAAGCCAACGATATTCAGGTCGTCGTGCAGGGAGCCAGCCAGATGCCGAACCTGCCGGTCCCGGCCAACAGGTCGCAGGAAGCGGTCGCTGTCGTTCGCGACGCGCAACAGACGCGCCAAGTTTCGGAGTAGCGATCAATCCAGATCCAGCAGCCGCCATTCGGGGCCGCTCCCAGCCGGCCTCGCCGACAGTCAGATAGCGCCCATCGCTGCGCACCGTGACCGAGTCGTCCGCGACTGTCTGCAGGACCAGCGCATGGTGCGTATTCAACTGTTCAATCACCTGGGCGTGAGGGTAAGCCGTAGGTGTTGCGGGTCCCGGCCGGACGAGCGCAACCGACGACGCACGGCGTCGAGCCAGGCGTCGCTGGAGAAACGTTCGCTGCGCGGCGGGCGACTTTCAGGACGTCGACATGGCGAAGACTCCCGCCTCCGACAGCAGGCGCCGCTCCACTCCTTGCTCAATGTCGCCGGTGAGCAGAAAGGACCGGCCGTGCGTCAGCCTGGAAGACCAGCGAGTCGTTCTGCGGATGGTGCCAGCGCTGCTCACGAGCGCGCGCAGCGGAGCACTACCCAGGCTCACTTCGTCACCCCTGCTTCAGGATTCGGGATGCGTCCCGCAGCGCCTGGCGGTCTCGAGGCTTCGCCAGACCCTGGTTTCCGGTGTGAAGCTGGTCCAGAGCTCGGTGCAAGTTTCGAACAAAGCGGCCACCCCACCGCAGCGGTCGTGCAGGTGACTGACGGCGATTACCGCCAGCCTCCGGATGCCGCGCACGAGAGATAGGTGACACGACATCCTCGCCGACATCCATCTGTGGCGCCGTGCGGCGGCCGAACTGCGGGAATCCACCGCCGCGCCAGTTTCCGTTGGAGGCCGAGTCAGGCTCTCGCCCTGACCCACGTCGATGGCTGTAAGCTCCAGTGAACCGTTCTGCTGCCGGGGCGGGAAAGGATGAGACGAGGAGAGGACGAGAACAGCGACGAGTCCGGCCTGGTACCATCGCGGCCAGCACCAGACCGCCGGCGAGGGCCAGTGACAACCACAGCGGCGGATCGGGATGCTATCTCATACCCGGGCATGCCAGGCGGTGGATCGCCTGGGATCCAGAAGCACCCGGCCAGAGCCGCCGGCCACCGCCATCCTGGCCACGGAGCCCACGGGCACCGCGGCAGGTACGGCCAGCACGTTCGCCGTAAGGCCGGTGGCGGAAAGCCGGCGGAAGTACAGTGCCACCACGCCGACACGATGGAACTGGCGGCGGACAGGCGCAGCGCCTCCCACATCCACGTACCAGCTGCACGCTCCGGTTGAGGAAGGCGACAAAGACTCATCGGGATGCGAGCACATATGTGCAGCGTTTCCGCCACCAGGCGCCGCTCCAGGCTCGCCTGCGCTTCCCCCACGGACAGGCGGCTGCGGGCACCGACGACCCCTCGCCATCGCCGGGGAAGCGCAGGCGAGCCTGGAGCGGCGCCTGGTGGCGGAAACGCTGCACTATCTGCTGCGCATCCCGATGAGTCTTTGCCTCGCCTTCCTCAACCGGAGCGTGCAGCTCGGTACGTGGACGTGGAGGCGCTGCTGTCCGCCGCCGTTCAGGTGGGTCTGGCGTTGCCATGGCGCTCTACTTCCACCGGCTTTCCGCCACCGGCCTTACGGCGAACGTGCTGGCCGTGCCTGTTGTTTCCGCCGTGGTGCCCGGTGGGCTTCGTGGCCGTCTTCACCGGATGGCGGTGGCCGGCGGCTCTCGCGGGTTGGCTTCTGGATGGATCCCAGGCGATCGCCGCCTGGCATGCCCGCTATGAGCCGTCATGGCGCATTGCCGATCCGCCGCTGTGGTTGTCACTGGCCCTCGCCGGCAGTCTGGTGGCTCTGGCCGCGAGATGGCCTTGGCGGTGGCTGCCGGCCGGACTCGTCGCTGTTCTTCTCGTCCTCCTCGTCTGGCATCCTTTCCCCCGCCCCGGCAGCAGAACGGTTCACTGGAGCTTACAGCCATCGACGTGGGTCAGGGCGAGAGCCTGTTGATCGGCCTGCCCAACGGAGAACTGGCACTGATGGACGGCGGTGGATTCCCGCAGTTCGGCCGCCGCACGGCGCCACAGATGGACGTCGGCGAGGATGTCGTGTCGCCCTATCTCTGGTCCCGCGGCATCCGGAGGCTGGCGGTAATCGCCGTCAGTCACCTGCACGACGACCACTGCGGTGGGGTGGCCGCTTTGCTCGAAAACTTCCGCCCAAGAGAGCTCTGGACCAGCTTCACACCGGAAACCAGGGTCTGGCGAAGCCTCGAAGAGACCGCCAGGCGCTGCGGGACACGCATCCGAATCCTGAAGCAGGGTGACGAAGTGAGCCTGGGTAGTGTCCGCTGGCAGACCTTGGCGCCGGCTCGTGAGCAGCGCTGGACAGGCCGTCCGCAGAACAACGACTCGCTGGTCTTCCGGCTGACGCACGGCCGGCATTCCTTTTCCTGCTCACCGGCGACATTGAGCAAGGAGTGGAGCGGCGCCTGCTGTCGGAGGCGGATCTTCGCCATGTCGACGTCCTGAAAGTCGCCCACCACGGCAGCAAACGTTCTTCCAGCGACGCCTGGCTCGACGCCATGCGTCCATCGGTTGCGCTGGTCTCGGCCGGGACCGGCAACATGTACGGCTTACCTCACGCCCAGGTGATTGAACAGTTGAATACGCACCATGCGCTGGTCCTCAGGACAGATCAGGACGGACTGGTCACGGTGCGCAGCGATGGGCGCTATCTGACTGTCGGCAAGGCCCGGCTGGGAGCAGCCGGAATGGCGGCTGCTGGATCTGGATCGATCGCTACTCCGAAACTTCCACGCCAGGTCGTTGCGCGTCGCGAACGACACGGACCGCTTCCTGCAACTGGTTGGCCGGGACCAGGATTTCATAGGGCAGGTTCGGCATCCGGCCGGCTCCCTGCACGACGACCTGAATATCGTTGGCTTCGAGCAGCGTCTTGATGGAGAGGCACTCCATCTCGGAGAGCTCAAGCTCCAAGCCGCCCTCCGTCAGGGGTACGAGGTTCACGTCCGGGGTGGGGATGCTGGAATCACTCATAAGGCCTCCGCCTTCATTCTACGCGGATAAGGGGCGTTTGGCCGCCCCGGGCGCTACAATGACGGTCGGAGGCACATTTTCCATGTATTCGGAAATCGAAGAAAATTCGGGCAGGCTCTTTGGTTGTAGCCGGTGTCGCCGTAGGCGCCACGATCGCCCTGTTGTTCGCTCCGTCGTCGGGCCGGGTGACGCGCCGCCGCATCAGCCGGGCCGCGGAACGCGGGCGGGAGTCGCTGGCCGACACGGGGCGCGATCTGGCCGACAAGGGCCGGGATCTCTATGAGAAGGGCCGCCGCCTGGCTGATGAAGCGGCCGACATGATCGATCGCGGAAAGAAACTAGTGGAAGGCTGAGTCACGTGTGTTTGTGATTTCAGGTAACGAGCCGTACGCCGACTTTCGAAACCCGAAAATGCCGAGCCTATGCGTGCGGCTCTGGCGGCGGTTCGCGCCGAATTCGGAAAAGAATATCACCTCCGGATCGGCGATACGCACCACCGCACCGGCGACCTGCTGAAGTCCGTCAACCCGTCGAAGCCCGGCGAGGTGGTGGGCCTTCTTCATAAAAGCCACGCCCGAACTGGCCAATCAGGCCGTCGCCGTGGCTGACGCTATTCCCCGGTCTGGGCGGCCGTCCCCGCGGCCGAACGGATCGCCAACCTCCGCAAGGCATCGGCCATCCTGCGCCGCCGCAAGTTCGAGTTCAACGCCTGGCTCGTGCACGAAGCCGGCAAGAGCTGGGCCGAGGCGGAAGCCGATGTCAGCGAAGCTATCGATTTCTGCGATTACTACGCACTGCTGGCCGAGCGGCTGGCCGCGCCGGAATCGCTGGTGCAGTTGCCCGGCGAGCGCGACGAAATGCGCTATCTTCCGCTGGGCGTGGGCATCGTGATTCCGCCGTGGAACTTCCCGCTGGCCATTCTGGTGGGGATGACGACGGCCGCGCTGGTGACCGGCAACACCGTAGTGGTGAAGCCGTCGTCCGATACGCCGACCATCGCCGCCAAGTTCGCCGAGGTTCTGGATGAAGCCGGCTTCCCGCCGCACAGCTTCACGCCTGATGGTGGGCAGTGGAGCGGAAGTGGGCGACCTGCTCGTTACGCATCCGCGCACGCGGTTCATCTCGTTCACCGGCTCGCGCGAAGTGGGTCTGCGCATCAACGAGCTGGCGGCCAAGACCGCGCCCGGGCAGATCTGGATCAAACGCGTCATCGCCGAGATGGGCGGCAAGGACGGCATCATCGTGGACGAGGAAGCCGATCTCGACGCAGCCGTCCAGGGCGTGCTTCGGAGCGCTTACGGCTATCAGGGCCAGAAGTGCTCGGCCTGTTCGCGCGCCATCGTCAGCGAGAAGCTGTACTACTCCTTTCTGGAGAAGCTCGTGGCGAAGGTGAAGGACATCAAGGTCGGCCCGGCGGACGATCCCGCTTACTACATGGGGCCCGTCATCAACGAGCGTTCCATGAAGTCGATCCTGGCTTATGCCGAGACCGGCAAGCAGGAAGGTCGTGTGCTGACGGGCGGCGAACGCCTGGAGGGCGACGGCTACTTCGTGGCGCCGACGGTGATCGCCGATATCGATGTGAAGTCGCGCATTTTCCAGGAGGAGATCTTCGGACCGGTCCTCGGCGTCACCAAGGCGCGCGATTTCGATCATGCCCTGGAACTGGCGAATGCAACCGACTATGGCCTGACCGGAGCGGTTTACACCAACAATCCGGAGAAGATCGCCAAGGCGAAGGAGCAGTTCTTCGTCGGCAATCTCTACATCAACCGCAAGTGCACAGGAGCCATGGTCGGAGCCCACCCCTTCGGCGGCTTCAATATGTCCGGAACCGATTCGAAGGCCGGAGGGCCGGACTACCTGCTCTGGTTTGTCCAGGCCAAGAGCATTGCGCAGAAGGTGAGTTAGTGGCAGCTATACCTGACGGTGACCCCGACAAGAAGGGGACCATCAAGTAACAGACACAGGGTCAATTCCGATCCACGTGGCGAACGGCGCAGCTTCGGTTGCGCCGTTCTCCTTTTTGGGGCGCTGCAGAAACCGGCTCGCCGGGGCTGACCTCACGCAATTGTATATTCTATTTTGTATATACAAGTGATTCAGTTCGAGTGGGACGGCAACAAGAATCGCGTCAACAGGACGAAGCACGGGATCTAGTTCGAGACTGCGATTCTCGTTTTCCAGGATCCCTACGTCCTCAGCGAACTGGAGAGCATTGTTGATGGCGAGGAACGCTGGCAATCGATTGGATTGATTGCTGGCATTCTCGTGGTCCTGGTGATCCACACCTGGCATGCAGAGGGCACGACGGATGAGGTCATTCGCGTCATCTCAGCTCGCAAGGCAACTCGGAAAGAACAGGAAAGTTACGAGAACCGGCTATGAAGAAGCTCACTCTCAGACAGAAGGCGGAACTGGAAGCTCTGGTCAGTCAACCCCATGACCAGATCGACACCAAGGATATCCCGGAAGTGAAGTTTACCGGCCAGGCAGTCGTGGGCAAATTCTACCGTCCAATCAAGAAGCCAGTTTCGGTCCGGCTCGACGCGGACGTACTGGACTGGCTCAAACGGTCGGGGCCTGGCTACCAACGCAGGATCAATTTGATTCTGAGGCTGGAAATGCAGCGCAGCGTCGAAAAGTAGCCCAGGCCGAGCCGAGGAAATCTACGCTCCAATCGGCCCCGGCACCACAATGAACCCCTCTTCGTTCGACCCGTAAACAGTGTTCCGAGCCCGGCCCCACCACCACCAGTGGGCGGCAATGTAGGCGCAGAGCACCGCGTCGATCTGGTCTTCCACTGGCTTGGTCGGGCCTGTCTCCGGAATCTCCGGCAGGCTCAGGCGGAGCGGCGGATCCATCTCCGGCAGTCTCGTAAGCATCAGATTGCGCAACCGCGCCAACTCGGCCGCTCTCTCCGCCCGGCGGCCGCGCTTGTACTTCACGATCCTCTCCAGCCCGAACAACCGCACGGATGCCGCGTGCGGATGAATCTCGATCTGATACCGCCCGTCGGCTTTGGCCTCCATTTCCGCGCCATGCCGGAAGCCCGCCTCGGCCAGCCGCCGGCTGAAGCCCAGAACCAGCGGAGCAAACGGCAACCCGAGATTCGCCGCATGGCAGCCCGCGTGATACCGGCGGAAGTCCTTGTTGAGCGCCCGTTCCGCCTCCCGGATGCCGGTCTGGCGGGTGATAACGGTCGGCGCGTCGACTCCGGCGACCCCATCCTCCTCCCCCATCTCCGCGGCAATCCACTCCAGAATGTGTTCGGTCGATTCCAGCCGTGCCACGTGACGAAGTTGCAAGCCGGCGCCATCCGGAACGATCGAGGCCAGGCCGCTGGGTTTCCCATACCAGCCCAGATCCACGCCGATAAACACACTCACCGCAGAACTACCTCCACCTCGTCCCCCTCGCTGATCCGGCCCGGCCGGATGACGTAACTGTTCAGACCCAGAACGCCCTGGAAGTCGCGCTGGATGCGCCGCAGGATACTGACATCCTGCACCCCGGTATCCGGATCGTAGGTCGTCATGATGCAGCGCCCGCGCAGGTCCTCCATGCCGATCACCACAGAACCGATTCGCAGTTGACCGCCTTCCCAGTCGCGCTCGGCCAGGCCGGGCACACCGCTGATCACTAGATTCGGCCGGAACCGCCGCGTGTCCGTACCCACGGCCTGCAGCATCCCATCGGTAGCTACCAGCAGCGGCAGGATGTCGAACCGGTCTTCGGCGTCGCTCCGCACCAGGCGTGCGCCCGGGCCGGCGGCCTCTTCCGCTGCCTGCCTCACCTGGGCCGACTCCCAGGGGAGCCCATCGACCAGAATCTCTCCCTCCGGCGTCGTGGAGGCCCGATGACGCAGCAACAGGGGCCGCGTGCGGGCCGTGTAGATTCGACCATGCCCATTCCGGACCTGGATCACGCGGTCGCCCGCAATCCCGTCGGGACCAATATCCGCCACCGGCAAGACGTTCCCCGGCCATCGATTTGACCGGATACCGCCAGATCTCCTGAACTTGCATCACGTTGCCCTCTCTCTCGAATCGCAACAGTAGGCAAGTGCAATCGACGAGCCAAAGTGCCAGCAGCGTGATTTCAAGGGCTTATGAACAATCTGAAGAATCGGCCGTCATGAGATCTCAGGATGTTCCCGAGATCTCATGGGAAACCGCGTAGGCTTCACTCCGGTTTGGAATCCGCCCTTGCCCGGACATCGGCAATCATCCGTTCCCAGTGCCCCTTCAGGAACGGAGGATTCTCCAGGCTGTCCAGCACATACCCGCGATCGGCCCGCGCCAGATCCAGCACGGAAGTGATCATCTCTTCCTGGTAGTAGCCTGCCTCCGCCAGCGGGATTCCATTCGGCTCGCGGATGAACGACATTCCGCTGGAGGTCTGCAACCCATCGGGCGACTGGCCGATCGTGTTCGCCACACAATGGAAGATCTTCGAGTTCGGGCCAACCGGCTGCTGCGCCCGCCCGGATGTCCGCTTCCAGCACACCGCTTCAATCTCGTCCGAGCTGCACGAGGGGTGGAACAGGATCTGCGCCCCGGCCATGGCGGGAATTCGATACAGCTCCGGGTGACGGCCGTCGCGGCAGATCACCAGCGTGCACGGTACGCCGTCGATCTCGAAAAGCGCTAACTTGTTCCCGCCCCGGCAGTACTGCTTCTCGTCGCGCCCGGCCATATGGACCTTGGCGTACTCATGCGTGATCGCTCCGTCCGGCGAGATGACATGCGCGAGATTGAGGAAGCGGTCGTGCGTCTTCCGGATCGTGCCGGCGATCACCCAGATGCCGAACTTTTTCGCGGCCTCCTGGGTCTGGGCCAGTGCATCCAGCACGGCCTTCTGGTCCAGCTTCACGAGGTAAGGGAAGTAGTAGCTCGTGAGATGGGCTTCCGGGAACAACACTACCCGGCTGCCTGCCTCGGCGGCGGCCTGGATGTACTTCATGGTGACGCGCAGGTTCGCTTCCAATGAAGTGGCCCAGTGCATCTGGACGCAGGAAACCTGCAGCGTGGCGGGAGCGGACATGAATCAGTTCCTCCTGGAGTTCTGACAGCTTGCTCTTCTATTCTCCGATGTCCGCTCCCCGCTGTGCCGATCCTCGTCAGGTGGTATAAGCGACACGCACCCGCTTCGGGAAGATGCGAGTCCCCGCCAGAGTCACCCCCGGCAATCCCGCCAGGTGGACTTCCTTGAGGTTGGGCAGCCCCGCCAGGAAGACCAGCCCGGCGTCGGTCACTGTCAGGCATTCATAGAATTCCACCTGTTCCAGCGAATCGATGCCGCCCAGAATCGCCAGGCTCCGGTCAGTGATCTTGGTGAGGCCGGCGTAGTAATACTTGATCGCCAGATTCTCGATATGACGTGTGGCGATGTCCGTGGTCTCCCGGCAGTACATGCAAGTCAGCCGCTCCAGATTGACGCACCGCCCGACATGCCGGAAACCGTCGTCCAACAGGCCGACCGGCGTCAGTTCACGCAGGGCAGGGAAGTGCGGCAGGCTCGCCAGGGCGTGGTCCTCTACCTTCGCCAGCCCGATCCCCAGGCTGTGCAGCGCCGGCATGCGCGAGAAGGCGAGAAACCCACGGCTGCCAAAGTGCTCGGCAGACTCGCCCCCAGATGCCTTCCAGCGTCTGCGACCGCGCCAACGCCTCGAAACCCACGTCCGTTGCCGTCGATTCCTGAATCCGCAGTTGCCGCAGCTGGGGGATTGCCGCGATGTGCGGCATCGCCTCGTCGCTGCTGAGATCTCCATCGCAGCCCAGCACGCTGAGGTTGGGCATGCGCGCCAGGTGGCCCATTCCGCCGGCCGTGATTCCGCTGACGTGCCAGAAGAGGTCCAGTTCGAAGACACCCTCCAGCCCCGCCAGGCCGGCGAGGCCGCTGTCCGTGAACGGCCCGTCGATCAGCAGTTTCACGGCGTTCTCCCGGGCCGGCTTGTCGCCCGGCTGGATTCTGGGGCCGTGCCAGCGCTTCAACATTGGGAAGTTCTGCAGTAAGGGCAGGCCCGCGTCCGTCACCAGGCGGCCAGTACTGAACCGCCGCAGTATCGGCTTCCCCTGCAGGGCCTCGATGGCGCCGTCGCCGGTGGGTGAACCCATCAGATCCACGACCTCGAGCTGATCGCAATACTTCAGGTTGGCTACGCCCGCGTCGCTGATGCCCGCCTGCCACGTCATCTCAAACCTCTTGAGATTCGGCAGATGGCGCAGCACCTCCAGACCCCGGTCAGTCAGCTTGCCGCCTGGATACTCGCTGAGGTTCAGGTACTCCAGTTGTGACATTCGCGCGATCTGCCGCAGCCCATCATCGGTGAGCTCTCGCGAGCCGCCCAGGTTCAGGTGTGTGACGTGACCCAGCTCCGCAATGCGAGCAAGAACTTCATCCGTCATCAACCCGCCGGCATCGACGGCGGTGATCCTCTGCTCCTTCAACACACCGAGAAAGCCGTCCCATTCACTCCGGCTCATCCGGCGCCGGGGTGCGAGGCGGTTCTCTTTCGTGTCCACCTCGAACGCGTCGACAGCAGGAGGCGCCCCGGTCGCCACTGCCTCCAGCAGCGCATCCCAGCCTCCGAATCCGGCATCCTGCGCCACCACGCCCCGGGCTTCCTCCACGGTCAGGAAATTCTTGGTCACCTTCGACGAACGCTGCCGAAGCGAGTACACCCTGCGCCACGCTTCCGCTCGAACATCGGCAGGAACAAAGGTCCGGCCGTAGTGCGCATTCAGACGTTCCAGCGCAGCTTCATCCCCGTCGAAGGCCTGAACGAAATCTTCCGCTGCCTGGGTGTACTCCTCCGCGCTCGCCAGGACCGGCGGAAGCGGAGCTGCCGCAGCGCGCGCCTCCAGGGCCGTCTTCATATGCTTCCAACTTGTTTGGCCGTACTCGACCGCCAGGGCGTGCTGCACGTCGCGCAGAACTGGCGTCCCGGGTCCGTTCGGTGTAGGCCTTCCGGAATCGCTCGCGCGCTTCCGTGTCGCCGTCGCGCAGAGCTTTCAGCCAGCGCTTCGCTTCCCGCTTGAGGTTTTCGAGCGAGGTGGTAGAGGTGAGCTTTCGCTGCATGGAAACCTTCCTTCCGTCTGTGCCCGGATTCCGCTTAATTCAGGGCCGGAATGTAAAGGTCCGTGAATTGTGCACACGTGATGGGGTGGGAGCAGGCTCCCTTGCCGCGGAAAAGAGGCGCCCCCTGGCGCGCTGGCAGCAGATTCTCACAGGAACGTTTTCGTTGTCAAGACACCAGCGCCTGCATTCGGCGGCAAGTATGCTGATAGTCGCGCATGACCTTCCGCTGGATCCCCATATTCCTCCTGCTCACCCTGCACGCCGCTCCGGCTCTGCGCCCGCTCACGCCCCAGGACGTCTTCGCATCGAGCATCTGGGCGAGGCGGCCGCCTCCCCGGACGGGCAACTCTTCGCCTTCGTCCGGATCCGTGCCAGAACGTCGGCCGCCAACTCCATGCGGGATTTCATGAGCGGGCAGGACCGCGCCGATGTCTGGATCGCTCCGGCCAGCGGTCCGGCACGGTCCATCACCAACGGCGCCACGGATGGCTCGGGCTTCTTCCAACCCGCCTGGTCGCCTGATGGCCGCCGGTTGGCGATGCTCTCCACACGGGGTAACATGGTGCGCCTGTGGGTCTGGACGCGCGCTACGGGCACTCTGCGATTGGCCGCTGACGAGACCGTCGAGGTGGCCCGGCCTGTCTGGATGAGCCCGACGAAGTTGCTCTGCGCCACGCCCCCGCCAGGCCGGCAGCCCGGTGTCGACGTCCTGGAGACACAGGCACCCCGAAGAAGCAATGCGCGTCTGGCCCCTGGCCTGGGCCGGCCGCACCAGCACGGCCAGCGTCCTCCACAGCGGAGAGCCGGTGGATCTGGCTCAGCGTCCACAGGGACGGTTGCTTCAGTTTGACGTTGACACCGGATCCGTCTCAACGCTGCTGCCAGGGAACTCACGAGCCTCACCCCCTCTCCGAACGGACGCTACCTGGCCATGTTGGAACCCACCGGGATCCTTCAGCCGGAGCCGGGCCATGTGCTGCCGAACTGCAATCCGACGATGTACGGATTGGTCGTCGTGGACGCCCAAGGCCGCCGCCTGCCGGTCGACGGGGTTACTTCCAACGACGTGATACCAGCCTCCCTGCGCTGGTCCCCCTCTGGCCGCGGTCTCCTCTCCGTGTCCAACTCGGCCGGCGGGCCGCGCCTCGCCCGCTTCGAACTCGCCGGAGGATCGTTGCGGCTGCTGCCCGGTTTTGAGGGGACGCTGGCTTCGCCACGCGGTGTCCACTGGACTCCGGATGACCGGCTCCTCGTCCAAAGCCGTGAGAATGGCCGCCTGGACTGGTTCCTCCTGAATGGGCCGGTCCACACCAACCTGACGGCCGCCATGACCCGGCCACCGTCCGTGTTCGTCGTGATCGGAGAGGAGCAGAGCCTCGCCGCGGTCGCGGACGGGCGGATCTGGCTGATGCGGCAGGGCGCCGAACTCGAACCGATTCGGAAGTTCCCCTTCCGAACCAAGCCTCGACCGCATCGTCTGGCCCGCCGACAGAACACCGCGCCGATCGCTTGTGGTCACGGCGGGCCAGGACTTCTTCGTGGTCGACACAGTGCAAGGCACGCTCCAGCCTCTTTCCTCGCCCGGCCCGGAAGCTGAGTTGGTCGATTTTGCCCCCGCTCAATCCACAGCGCTATTCAAGGGGATCAATCCGCGCGGCTCATTCCTATGGACATCGAAACCTGGCGCGTCTGCCTCCAAAACGCATCCTGGCTGCCAATGAATTCCTGGCCGGGATCGCCGCCGGAACCCTTGAGAAGTTCGACTACCCTGGGCCCGGCGGAGAGTCCCTCGTCGCGTGGTGCCTGCGCCCGCCTGGCTACGAAAAGGGCAGGCGGTACCCCACGGTGTTCTGGCTCTATGCGGGACTCTCGTTCGGATCCACTCCACCGCCCTTCTGGATTCCCCTGAACAGTTCCGGCGTCTTCAATCTCCAGATCCTGGCCGCTCGCGGTTACCTCGTGGTGATGCCCAGTATTCCTCTCGCCGCGGAAGGGCAGCCCAGTGATCCTTACCTGGACATCCCCAGGAGCGTTCTGCCTGCCGTCGATAAGGCGATAGAGCTCGGTCTGGCCGATCCGCAAAGGCTTGCCGTGATGGGCCACAGCTATGGCGGCTACAGCACCTACGCGATGATCACGCAGTCACAGCGCTTCCAGGCAGCTATCGCCCTGGGCGGTTTCTGCAACCTCGTCAGCCTCTACGGCCAGTTGGACCCTCGCCACCGCTATGCGGACTTCGCCCGCGACCGCCTGCTGCACATGCCTTTGCTCGAATCCGGTCAGGACCGCATGGGTGGCCCGCCCTCACAGGAGTTCGAACGCTATCTGCGCAACAGCCCCATCACCCGGGCTCATCTGGTCACCACGCCGGTCTTGATTGTCCAGGGAGATCAGGACTATGTACCCATCCAGCAAGGCGAGGAGTTCTTCACCGCCCTCTACCGCCAGAAGAAGCCCGCCGACTTCGTCCGGTACTGGGGCGAAGGGCATGTCATCCAATCACCCGCCAACATCGAGGATGTCTGGAAGCGCATGTTCGCCTGGTTGGAGCGTTACCTGCGCTGAAGTCTTTCCCTCCAGGCTTGCCGTCGTCTGGATAGGCAAGTCGCTTGCATTCTCTGCAGCATCCCAGAATGGCTGCCCAGGCCGCCCCGGAACTCCAGTGGCGGCATCGGCCTCACGGAAACACAATAAAAACGCTATTCGTAAGTTCGGTGCGCCCATAGATTGCACCAGCACTCCAGCCCCGGTGGCCACATGACAGGGGCTCCTCTGGTTACTCCATATATGCAACTCATTTGCAGATTTCTGTTGACTCGCGGCAGCCGTCCTAGTAATCTGAAGCGGAGAGAGGCTGGACTGGGGACTCCAGCGCGCTCTCAGTGAGCGAACTGAGCCCCATGGAACCAACGGAAACCGGAAAGCCGCCGGAAGGCGCAAGCCACCAACCACGAACCGATCGCATTCAGCTCGAATGCCTGGGTTGTGGCCGCGTCGAAGAGTTTGCCAGCCCCCTCTTTGCCGTGGTGAAGGACGAGATTGCCCGCTCGACGGGTTACTCCATCCGGGCGGTGCGGTTGGGAGCGACAGGCCACTGCCGGACCTGCCGCACGCGGATGCTGGCCAGCCAGCATTGATTCCGTTGGATCAGGCCGTCGGCCATTCACAGGAGAGGCGGGAATATGGAAGCGGATGCCTATGTTCTGGCGGAGATCCCCGGTTTTGGGCGGATCTATGACTGTGGCGGATGCGGGAATCTGCATTTGAGTGTTGGACCAGTCAGTCTGACACTCACCCCGGAAGCGTACATGCAACTCGCGGCCCTGCTCAACACCAGCGCGGCGCAGTTCGAATTGCTGCTGCACGGTCGCCGCAAGACTCCCCCGAATCCGCTGCCCAGCAGTCTGCCGCCCGGCATGGAGGAGTTGTGAAGCGTGTACACCCCACCAGCCTCCATCTGAGGCCGCGGCAATGGGAGTTATGGGCGGGTCTGATGCCGGGCCTCTATATGGCTCTCATCGGCATCGGCGGCCTTGTCTGGCTCGCCTGCGCCGGAGCGTAGCGCCGCCGCCTCACTGGAGACAAAAAGAGCACGGCGGACCCTCGGATCCCTCGTGCTCTTCCCTCGTTTCGGAATGAGTGACGGCCTACCTGCGCGCGCTGGGATCACCAGTCGGTGGAGGCGCCAGATCTTCCGCCGCCGGAACGCCCAGCAGTTCCTGGAAGAGAGGCTTCAGCGCATCGGCCCAAACCTGATAGGCCGGCTCCACCGGATGAAGCTTGTCCGCGCTCATCATGCCGGGTTTCAACATGCCCTGCCGGTCGGCCAGCTTGTCGTTGATGTTCAGATAACGGACCTTGCCGCCGTCGGCCATCCTGGCCAGATTGGCGTTGATCCCGTTGATCACTGGTATCGCCGCCATATTGTCGTTGCGCGGGAAGATCCCCGTCACCACGATGGTGGCGCCGGGCGCCTTGGTCTTGATGGCATCCACCACGGCCTGCAACCCCTTGGTGACATCCGCGATGAGCGCCTCTTCCGATCCCTTCGCCGTCTTCGACCCGATGTTGTTGGTACCGGCCATCAGCACGACGACTTTCGGATTCACTCCTTCCAGCTCTCCGTTGTTGAGGCGCCAGAGAATGTTCTGGGTGCGGTCTCCGCCCCAGCCGAAGTCGGCCGCGTTCCAGCCGGAGAAGTTCCGCTTCCAGTTCGCCAGCAATTCGGGATAGTCGGTGGCGCCCCAGCGCCGGGTAATCGAATCGCCTTCGAAGTAAATGTCGATGCGGCCCTTCTTGGCCTTCTCCACCAGTTGTCCGTGGGCGACGATCGAATTAGCATCCATGCGCGGAGCCGGGACATCGGCCGCAATCGCGGGCGCCGGCTCCCCGGCATAGGAAATCAACTTGCTCGCCCAGGGGATGAAATACTTCCAGTTCGGTCCGTCCGTATGGCCGCCGTCGTGCTGCCGCCACGCGAGCTGGCCGTCCAGCAGACTCACATTCACTGCCGGCATCCTGGCGGTCTTGTAGTCTGCCGTCACCCCGATGTCCTTGGCGCCCAGCAACCGGAACACGCCGCCGGCCGCTACGGTAGCCATGAAGCTGCCCTGCTGGTCCAGCCACTTTGCGTCGCCCTTCTCGGGAATGCCGTAGCTGATGAAGGTGAGCCGTGGCGCGCACAGCGCGATCAACTGGTGAGAGTCCACCGGAATGTCGCCCGCGTTCTTGCTCCCAAACGTGGCTTCCGCTGCCCCATACTTCAGGAAATTGCCGGCCATCCAGTGGTATTCGCCGGACCCTGTCAGGTTCTCCACGGCCTCGCCGAAGTTCCGGCGGTGCGGCTTGGCTCCGCCCTCTCCAGACGACCCGACCAGCACGACAGCGAATCGTGAATCGTAGGCCATCGTGACCAGTGCCGCTTTTCCGTAGCGCGAAACGCCCTCAATCCCTACATGCTTCGCATCGACCGCCGGATCCGTTTCGAGATAATCCAGACCGCGGGAAGCGCCCCAGCCCCAGGCGCGTAGCGCGCCCCAGTCGTCCGGTTTTCGGGGCTGGCCCTTGTTCACCAATCCGATAATGCCTTTGGTCAGGCCCGCGCCGTTGTCGGCCTGCACACTCCCGGGATTCAGCATCGCGTAGCCCCAGCCTGCCGCGATCAGTTGCATCGTGGAGGGCGGATCCGTGCCGGCCATGGCCGCAAAGCGCGCCATCGCCGCGGGCACCGGCGTGGAAGGCAGAGCCGCCCGGCCGAACATCATCATCACCGGCACCGGTTTCTTCGTCCATGCCGGAGTCACCACCACCATCTGGATCTCCACGCTGATCGACGGACACAGGCTGTTGTCCGCTCGCCCGGTGAGCTCTTTCGCGATGACGGGATACGGGCCCACCATGTCGTTCACCGTCTTGGTGACGGTCCAGGTGATCTTGGGAGCGACGGGAGGCACCCGGCCCAGCACCTCACGGTCGAACTCTTCCACAATCTCCGGCCGCCGCTGCTTCCACCACGCCTCAGCCGTCGTGACCGGCTGCCCGTTCTTCAGATTCAGGATGGCCGGGTAATCAGGAAAGGGATTGGCCGTCGCTTCGTCGTAATTCGCGTGATTCGGAGCGTTCTCGTTCCCGCTAGGACCCGGCCGCAAAGCCTTGATCCCCAGCTGCTCCATCATATTGCGATGGTCCTCGGCGGCGGTCCAGTTTTTCGGTTCAGGCGATTGGCCATTCACTGCGAGAAGCAGGGAAGCAGCGAACAACAGGGACAGTGTGCGGGTGGTGCGGTTGGAGCTGAGCATCGTGGACTCCCGGAATCGGCAGCACCTAGTGTACCGGTTCATTTCGAGAAATGCAGTCCCCCTGCCGCCTTCGCATCTCCGAGCAACTGATGCGGAATGTCGAATGGAACGATGCCGGGAGGGGCGTTCAATCCAGCCCTCTCACTTCAGCGCCGGTTTCCGGCGTCCCGCGGAAAGCTAAAATCGGTCCATGCGGCTGCTGGCACTCTTCACTCTCTTTGCCACAGTGATCTATGGGTGCAGTTCCATCCGGCTGATCTGGATGCCCGTCACCAATTCCGCGGAGCCTCTGTTTCGCATCGTTGAGAACAATCGCGCAGGGTACATCGACGGCAAGGGGCTCGTCGTGATCCCGCCGATCCTTCCATTCCGGAGTGAGGGAGGCCAGACTTTTCACGATGGCTTGCTGTCACTCGGAATCTCGGACGGTCCTTTTGTCGACACAAAGGGGCAGAAGGTCCTGGACAACCACTTCTATCGCATCTGGGGTTTCTCAGAAGGCTTGGCCGCAGCCATGGAGACCTCCGAATCCGCTTGGGGTTACATCGACCACTCCGGCAAGTTCGTGATCCCACCCAAATTTCCGTCTTATCCAAAAGGCGTGGTCAGCGGCTTCTCGGAGGGCCTTGCCGCCGTCGAAGTGGAAGGAAAGCTTGGCTACATTGATCACACGGGAGCTTTCGTCATTTCACCTCAATTCGCTGCTGGAACCAGCTTCGAAAACGGCCTCGCCCGGGTGGTGCTGGAGGGACCCTGCTCCTACGTGAACTACGACTCCGTGGACCCTTGTATCGCACGGGTCCCCAACGTGGTGCCCGCCACGCGAGGTGACGCGAAGCAATCCCCCGCGCCCACCCGAACTTGTCAGTGGATCTTCATCGACAAGACCGGCCGCAAAGCAATCTCCTCCCAATTTGAAGGTGCCATGGCCTTCCACGACGGACTGGCGGCTGTCCGCTCCGGGGACCAATGGGGCTTCCTCAATCGCCAGGGCGCGTATGAGATCTATCCTGCCTTCAAAGCGGTGCATTCCTTCTCCGACGGCCTGGCCCTGGTGTCGAACGGCAAGGATAGCGGCTTCATTGACAAGACGGGAACTCTCAAAATCCGCATCGACTACCACCACGCGGAACCGTTCTCGGAAGGCCTGACCGTGATCAGAACCCCTGACGACCGCAACATTTATGTCGACACCACCGGCAAGCAGGCGATCCCCGGGTCTTTTGTCCTGGCCAGTCGCTTCTTCCACGGCCTGGCCCACGTCAAGCTATCCCCAAATTCCATATATGAACAGCAGGGTACCTACGCCTACATCGATAGAACAGGCAAACGTGTGTACTCGTACACACGCTGAGTTGCCCTTGACGTGGCACGCGAACCCTCGCAATGCCCCTCAGTCCGAGGTGAACCAGGGGACAGCCCTGACGGGATTCCCAAGAAGGGGTGAAATCACCAGCAAGGGGGTGTCGTACTCCTACGATCAACGCGGAAGGCTGATTGCGGCATGAGCGAGGAGGCCCGAGTGGGGCCACAGCGCCCGCTGTGACAACGTCGGGACAGTCGGCAAGCGGTCCGGAATGGACAGAGACTACCGACGGGCGCTGTCGCAATATAATGGGAACTCCGTTTTCGCAAATCCTGATGTATGGAGAGGGTTCTTCCGCTCAATCCAAGACATTGAGATAGTCAATGATCACGGGGGCGGCATGATGCTGCAAGAGGTACTTCACAAGCAAGTTTTTGGCTTCAAGCCGGATGACGCAAATCATGATTGGTTCTGGAGGGCGGTAAGGAGTGCCAGCCTTTCAATGGATGTTGCTTATGGAAGAGGCGGTGGCGCTGGTGTCTCGGATATTCTTGGTAGGACGTGCTTCTGACTAACCTGGTCCACATGAGTAAATTGCACAAGGTGAGTGCTGTGCTACGTATAATGGCTATCCTTTTCTCCCTTTTGCTGCACTGCGGAAGTGGCTCAGACGGTGGTGACGACTTGTCAAGAACAGTTTGTGTCTATTCCTGTCTATAACGAAAGAGGCAAGAAGCTCCAGTATTCGGTGACTGCTGTCATGCCGACAAAACACATCAAAACGGAAGCAGCTCAGCCGGGGTGGCTTGCCGAACATGGGTTCAATCCAAAGATCACCGGAGTCGATATCGTTGGGCTACCGGCAGGCAATTACACAGTGTGGTTGAAAGGCCCCAAGGGTGAGCGAGTAGAGCGCGAAGTTATTGTCTTTGGTGGATGCCTTGAGAGGCTCTCCCAGACAGTATATGAACCGCGACCAGCCCGTCCCGGGGAAGCAGACCGCGATCTGATAACAGGTCGTTTGGAGGGTTGTGCCTTCCAAGGAGATTGGTGGGTGCGCCTCGTTCCGATGACCGGGCAGTTCAGCCGTTCATTCGAGGGTCTTGTGCGGCGGGATGGGGTGATTGGGATTCCGGGGCATTTTGACGTGGGAAGATATGTGCTTCTCGTGGGATTTGCAGATAAGGTTGTTCGCACGTCTGAAGTTAACTTGTGGCCTTCGCAAAACCTGGATTCTATCGGCACTATTAGCCTCTTGAATAGTTGCCCACCCACAGGAGAGGATGTCAGGCGATGATCTGCCGTCAAGTGAGAACGGGGACATCCAGGATAAGTAGCTGTCAAGGGAAAACACACCCCACCCTGCGCTCCCGCCGGTGAAACGTCGTTTGTCCTGCCCGTAGCCCTGTTGATGGCCCCAACTTCAGGTTGGACCATCGCCGAATACCGGCGTAGCCAGACACCCACTTGCCGCATTCTGTCCCTTGCGGGGCCATCACGGGAGATCGAGTTCGGACTGTCGGCGGCCGTTTCCACGTTCCGCTATTCGATGTGCGACGCCCGGCGCAATGAACCGAGCGGATCGAGGCATTCTAATCAATCAGCACACTGGAGGGTGATTTCTTCTCCTTCAAATGCGAGAGTGGCATGCCAGGACGTCCCCTTTCCCATCTGACTCCAGGCTAATGGCCTGCCTTGGCCTTGTCGGTTAGGATAAAGCCGTGCCATCCCAAATATGCGCTCTGCGGATCCGTGAAAGTGCCGGTTCTGTAGGATCCGGTCACATCTCCCGAAGCGTTAATGCTCACGGCCCTAGTTCCGTTGAATTTCACATCGGCGCCTGGACCATCAAACGTAATGATGGCGCCTTGATTGTTGCGGATAAACCCGTGAAGAACCCAGTCATTATCGAAATAGGTCCCTACGATGACACCTGAGGGATTAATGGCCGCCGGCAGAATCTCAAGTGAATCCGGTGGATCAATTGGCGAGAGATGGCCCTTTCGATCTCTAACAAAGCCGTGAGCGCCGCCTAATTCGTTACCACGTCCGTAAAAGCCCGTGATTAGTCCTCCCGCACTAATGCATGTTGGAGTCGTCGTCACTATCCCATTTGCTGCTTCTGTTGTAGCGTCAAACGAAGTTATTGCTCCGTTAGGACTTCGGAGGAAACTGCGTACGACACCAACGCCGAATTCTGGCTTTTGATAGTATCCTGTTATCTCCCCCGCGTTGTTGATGCTCAAAGCAACCGTTGCTGTGGCGCCTGAAATGCTAAAGGTTACTATCTCACCGCTCTGGTGGCGCAGAAAGGCCGCCGCACCATTAGGAGCAAGGTAATAGCCTGCGACCGCACCGGAAGCGTTAATGGTGATCGGTACTGTAGAACCAGCGCCTGGAACATCAAAGGTCGTGAATTGGCCCTCGCCGTCTCTTATAAAGCCGTGATGCGCTGGTCCGGCTTGGCTTTCTTGGACGTCGTAAAAGCCGGTAATCACGCCAGACGGATTGATACTGTAGGCCCATGTTGTGATTGCCTCGGGAACACCAAAAGTTGTTATGATCCCGTTGGGGTTTCTGACGAAGCTCATCGCTGGCGCACTGGGCTGTCTATAAACTCCAGTAATTACGCCTGAGGAGTTGATACTCGAGGGGAGCGTAGCTGTGGCACCGGGTACATCAAATGTCTCCATCACTTGCGCTTGAAGAAGACCGCAGGCGAACAGAGTCACGATCTGAAGAGTAGTGAGGCAGAAGATCTTCATGCCCGATAGTATATAAGGGAAGGGAACGTCCCGGGCTGTCACTTTCGCTTTACCCGAATAATCTCCTAGACAATACTATCCGGTATTCTGTTCTGAGCGGTCATATCCGATCTCGGTGAATCCACCCAATCACGATCTGGCTCTCAGTACCTCTATCTCCTTCGGCGGGGCCTGCTCTCCGGCCATCTTCGCCCGAAGCCCTGATCGCTGCGCTTGCATTGACGGGTGGCAGTCAGAATTCCCGGCGTGCGGAATAGTTGACGCCAGGCAATGCATCTCTTCTTTAATACTTGATCCCCAAAGGGCCGGCCAGAGCGTGTCGCAGGGCGTAGCGATCTCAGCTCGACACCCACTTCGGTTTCATTCAACAGGCGCGCCCAAGCCTAAGCGCCACCAGTCGCGACTCAGAACGACATGTCCGCAATTTGCGCGGGGTCTTGCTCTGAAAGCTGAGCCTCGGCGCTGGACCATTCATAGCACTGCGGGTCCGCCACCAGTCCGGCCCGAACCGGGTGCATTTCCACAGACCGCAGGGCCGCCCACAGACGCGATGCGCCCAGCGAACAGGAATTGAACCGGTTCTGCCAAAGGTGCCCACAAAGCCCTCGGGGAGCACTCAGATCCTGCGCGCATCGGCCGTGCACTCGTTGCATCAATTCAGCCAGGACCGGCATCTTGTGCGGCTCGACAATCAGGTGGATATGATGGGCCATCAGGCAATAAGCGAGAATCGGGAGTTTGCAGACGTGCCGTCTTTACAGCCTTGGTGCTTTCCTAACGTGCAAGCCGCGCCAGCGCATCGCGCCATGCACCTTAAGTCTTTGCCGTGCCCGCCACGAAATCCCAACAGTCCGCGTAGCCGTAAGTGGCATCCTGCTCTAGGTCAGCAGCATGGCCGGGGTAGGCGAATTATGTTCCGTTGACGATGTCGGCACGCCAGTAGCGGCTCCAGTCCCGTGGATAGCCGCCGCGGCCCACCTCGACGCCCTCCGCCTTAGTCAGGCCAGGATACACCCAGACCTCAAGTCCCATGCCGATCCGATTGTAGATCAGCGCGAGGAGGAAAGTCCGGCGTTGAGATAGCAAGCTGACATTACTTGTTGAGCCAGTTCGCGTAGGCGCGAATGTCTATCATCGGCACGGTGGCGCTGCTTTGCAGCAGGGCGATTAGTTCAAACAGGAATGCGGTGGCCGGTTTTGCAACAGGCGTGATGGCATGGCATTCGGAGGCGTCACAGCCAAACATCCCGTGTGCCGCCACGCATCCGATGTCGAGACGGCCGCCCACCTTATCCTCTGCCAATGCGTCCAGAAGGGACTGGCCGAGTCCTGGGCTCCAATCGCTCTCAAACGTCAGCAGGCCTCCGAAAATGCGCGGCAGGGGCTTTGGCGGGTACGTACCACCGGCGTGCGGAATGGGTAGGCTCGTTCGATGTAGCGCCCTTACACTGGCTACTTTCTTCTGCGCATAGCGAACGAGATCAGCATTTATGGTTTGTTTTGCCTCGAACGCAGCATACACGCCTTCCGCGGGCACGAAGGTCTGCCCGTTGTATTTGAAGATAAACGGCGTATATTGCCTATCGAATACCAGGACGTCGATCTGCTCGCTGAACACCCCCGTGCTGTCCACAACAAAGGCTTTTGCCGCCTGATAACGGTGCGGAAGATACGTCTTGAAAAGTTCAAGCCAAACCTCTTCGCTGGCGTCCCCTTTAGCAACGGGATGTGCCATCGTCCTACGGGCGATCGCAAGACGATTCTCTATCTCATCGTGCAGGCCTGCGAGAAGCGCAGTTATCGACCAGGTGCTCACGTTTAACCTCCGGCTTTGCCTACTAGAATCTCGGCCTGAAACGGTGGTGTCGGCGGATGACTCTCGACAACTTCGGTTGCGAGATCGAACGTAATCGCGTGATTCGGGTAAGCGGCCAGAAGTAAGCCCGGAAGCAGCCGCTGCGCCAGATCGGAGTATGTGTAGCCGTACGCCCTGCCGTTTGTCGCGCCGGTAGCGGCAACGAGGGAACTAATCTGCTGTTCGCTGAAGGCAAGCTCTTCGAGCACCGGCTGCAGGAATGCGAGCCTCTGCGCGTCGTTAGGCCTGGTAAACGGAAAAGTGATGGCTGCCCGGCGGCGAATGGCCGGGTCAAGAGCGTCCAGCCTGTTGGTGCACATCACAACGATCGCCGGAAGATTACCGGTGGCGAGTTCGTCCACGCCGCGTATCAGTGCATTGACGCCGGCCCTGTCTTCGTGATGCATCTGCGACAGCTCGCGGGACTGTGCGAGGGCGTCGGCTTCGTCAATCAGAAGGACGATGCCGGATCGATGCTTTCCGCCGTGACCGGCTGCACGCTTTGCTGCCTGCTTTACTTCGCTGAAAGCTTTGGAAATCAGATTCGTCATCTCGCCGACGGCTCCCGTTCCGCGGGCGTTGAGACTCAGGGAATAGAGAGTAATCCGGAGGTCGGCTTCACGCGCTACAGCGTCGCCGAAGGTCTCCGCCAACGCCGTCTTGCCGGTGCCGACGTCGCCCGCAAAGATGAACAGGGGAGGGCGGTCGCGGAAAAAATCGACCAACTGGATCTTCTGTTGGTGATACTTCTTGCTCCAATCCAGAACGCTCTGAGGGTCCAGAAGGAGTCGGGCTTCCTTGAGAAGCCTCTCCTTCATGCGATCGAGCCCAACCAGGGCGGCAAACCGACGTGCCGCCGCGGGATCGGGAAACTCGCGCACTTCTGCGAAGACGCCTGTGCTGGTATCGGTCATGACATCGGCTGGAAGGTCTGACGACCCAATGCTTGACCGCCAGAGAAATAGTTGCGGTCGGAGACCCAGTAGCCGGAACCGTCCGCAGGCGGCTGACCGCCCGGACGCTGAACCGGCAGGCTGCTCTGAAAACGTGATTGCTCTGCGGCCGACAGAGCGCAAAAACGAGAACTCGGTGTCAGGAAGTTGAAGAAGCTTGCCCCGGTGACGTCCACGTAGGGGACGACCTTTCCAGGGCGGTCATCGGTCGTCAGATTGCCATTTGCGTCCACGCGATACCGCCAGCTCACGACGCGTTTGCCGTCCTTCTTGTAGCCGAATTCATACTCGCTGACGTATCCCTCGTTCAAATACTGGGCGAGTTCTTCGGCATAGTCCCGGATGCGTGGCTCTGAAGGTTGTCCGTAGTAGCTGGCGCAAAGGTTCATGTCGGCCGCAACCTTGGATGACAGATACCTGGCATGGATGATTGAGAATGTTGATGAGGCGGTCCTGGTGTTGCTGAATGACATGATCTTATCCCCGAAACGACGGTCCCAGCACGTCCTGCCAACAATCAATCGCCCTGCCGCGCGTGGTGGCGAAGCGGGCTTCCGAGATAGCTTCCAGCGCCTCCTGGGCGGCCGCTACGATCTTCTGGCGGTGAGTCTCGTCGTAGATTGCCGCGACATTGTTGGTTTCATTCACCGGATCGAAGATCTCTATAGGCTTGCCGGTGGGACCAGGCAGCTTCGAGGCCGGGTAGTAATCGGGGAAAAAGATCCGCGTTTTCAGGCGGGACTTAACGATGTAGCTGAAGAATTTCTCCAGGGCAACCGTGTAATCCGCCAAGCTGACGCTGGCGTCCGCCAGATGCGAAACGATCATTTCCGTCATGAAGGATTTCAGGCGGAACGTATCGTCCTTGCTCTTCTGCTGCCGCACCCACCACTTAGCGAGGCGAATCACCTGCGCGAAATGGATTTTCTGGACGTCCTTGCGGCGCCGGATGAAGGCCAGGTGCAGCGGAATGCTCGTAAGTACGGGGTCGCCGCCATCGAAGGCGAAGAGATAGCCGCGGTCGTCGGGGTCGCCCTTGTACTGGACAGGAACCACATCGACGTTCAATCCGCTGACTGCGAACTTGATACACACCGAATGCCGGTTGGGGGTGATCTGCTCTGGCTTCATCTGCGGATATGCTTCGCGCAGGCGTTTCGCCAGCCAGTCCAGCAGTTCCGGCTCAGCCTTCCACGTTTTGCCGGCCTTCACATAGAAGGCGACATCAATGTCGTTGAGCGTCTTCAGCGCTGTGCCCTTGGCGAGGCTCCCCGAGAGGAGCGTCTTGATCAGGCCGTAGTCCGGATGGTCCGCAGCATACTTGTCGAGCTTGTTGCGTAGCCTCCCTACCTGCTCGCGGTACTCTTTCGCGTCCTCACGCTTGAGGTTCACCGAATCTTCGGCAAATGCTGCGATGTCTGCATGGCCGATCTGCGGAGATCCAAAAGGGGTTTCCGCCACCCCCGCCGTCATAGTGCTCATTCCGTTCTCCTTAAGGCCTTCACCGCAGTCCCGTTATCGGTCCGCCCGAATGGATCAGGCACATTCAGCCCTTCACCTTAAGCCTAGCAGGTGTAGGCTTGTAGTGCAAGCTATTGTTTTAAGGTGGTAATAATAACGTGTTATTATTGTTGACATGGTCCTGAAGTTGCTGTAAACTAAGGTGTTTCTGGCCATGCGAGACCACGAAGCCTTTTACAAACGCGTAGGGGAGAAGATCCGGAAGAGACGCGAAGAGCGCGGCCTCTCACAGGAAGGGCTTGCCAAGGCCGTAGGGCTTAAGCGCCCGTCAATGAGCAACATCGAAAACGGCCGTCAGAATATCCTGCTGCATACCTTCTGCGATATTGCCGAGACGCTGGACACGAATACTGACGCCCTGCTGCCTGAAGCCGCGATTCATCAGCCTGTAACAATGCCCGATCTGGGAGCCTTCTCTAAAGAAGTGAGGGAATTCCTGGAGGCCGGTATCAAGACTGTCGAAAAGGGAGGCAAGCTCGATCATGGCGATTCGACGACGAAGAATTGAATCTTTGATCCGTGACCTACTGACGACCCATAGAGTCTCCGAAGCCCCGGTTCCGGTCGAGCGGATAGCGAAAGCGCAGGGCGCCAGAATTTTCTACCAGTCACTAGAAGATGACGTATGCGGATTCCTCTACCGTGACAACTCCAACGCCGTCATCGGAGTGAACACGCATCATGCACCCGTTCGGCAAAATTTCACGGCCGCCCATGAATTGGGACATCTGCTGCTGCATGAGCAGGAACAGCTACACGTCGATCACGGATTCCGGGTCCGGCTGAGAGATGATGTTTCAAGCCAGGGGACCGACGAGTCGGAGCGAGAGGCCAATCTGTTCGCGGCGACTTTGCTGATGCCGAAGGAATTTCTTGAGGCGGATTTGGCGAGCGAAGAGTATGTCGATCTCTTGGACGACGGGTTCCTGTTCGACCTCGCGCGCAAATACGGCGTCAGTACGCAGGCCCTTGTCAACAGGCTGAAGAATCTCGGGTATATCCAGGAGTAACAGCTTCGGCTGTTTGATTGAATGGGCTATCAGAAACGAATCGTCTGCCTCGCCAATTCCCGCAAACCCGGGGGAAGGTGCGTCGCCGGCAAGGAAACCATCCAAGGCGGTTACGGTTCCTGGATTCGGCCTGTCAGTGCGCGCCCTGGAGCTGAGGTCAATGTCGAAGAACGTCAGTATGAGAATGGCGGCGACCCGTCAATCCTCGACATACTCGACATTTCGATGCTTGCGCCTGTGCCGAAGGTCCATCAGGTCGAGAATCACATGATCGACCCGCATTTTTACTGGACGAGGCGCGGTGCCATCGGATGGGAAGATATTGCAGGCTTGGTAGATGCGCCAGTGACATTGTGGGGAACTGGTGTTTCCACGTATCACGGTCACAACGACCAGATCACGCCTGCCGATGCCGCCGCGTTTCAGAACTCACTGTGTCTGGTCCAGCCGGAGAACCTCTCTATCCAAGTCCTTACGCCCGGCGCGGCCTTCGGAAACAACAAGCGTAAGGTTAGGGCCAGCTTCCGGTACAGAGGCGTTCCGTACAACCTGATGGTCACCGATCCGTCTGTCGAAAACGCATTCCTGGCGAGGCCCAATGGGGACTATCCCATCCACGTGCCGACCTATCTCTCTGTCAGCCTGACGGAGGCACACACCGACAACTACTGCTACAAGCTCATCGCCACCGTCATCAGCGAGCAGCCATTGTGAGAGGACACGCCATGCAGGAAACAATCTTCACCGTCGGCCATTCGACTCACAACCTTGACCACTTCCTCGGATTGCTGGAAGCCCATAGGGTGACGGCGCTTTGCGACGTTCGCTCGAAGCCCTATAGCCGCACTAACCCGCAATTCAACCGGGAGGACCTGAAGTGGGTACTGGCTGAACATGGGATCGCCTATGTATTCCTCGGTAAGGAACTCGGGGCACGAAGCGAAGACCCCGACTGTTACGAGGACGGAAAGGTTCAATACGAGAGGCTGGCACGCACCGAGCTGTTTCGTGACGGCCTGGATCGTGTGAGGGAAGGGGCCAAGAGATTTCGCATCGCACTGATGTGTGCGGAAAAGGAACCGCTGGACTGCCACAGGACGATTCTGGTTGCGAGGCATCTGGAGGGGCTCGGCCTGCGGGTCGCTCACATTCACTCTGACGGTCGGCTTGAAACGCACGATGACGCCATCGAGCGGCTTTGCCGCTCTATTGGCTTACCGAACCAGGATATGTTCCGAACCCACTCCGATATCGTGGAGGATGCATATCGCATCCGGGGTGCGCAGATAGCCTATGACCGCAGCGAGGCTGCGGTTCGCGCCGGGTTGCCCATGAAACGAGCGGCAGGATGAAAATCTATACAATCGGCTTCACCAAGAAATCCGCCGAGATCTTCTTCACTCGGCTCAAGAGTGCCGGAGTGAAGCGTATCGTCGATGTACGACTGAACAACGTATCGCAGCTTGCGGGCTTTACGAAGAAGGACGATCTTCGCTACTTCACCAAGGCCATCTGCGACATCGACTATGTGCACGTACCGTCGCTGGCCCCGACTAGAGACATCCTGGACGCCTACAAGAAGAACAACGGCGACTGGAACGTCTATGAGCGCAAATTCCTGGGCCTCATGGCCGAGCGACATATTGAAGATTCCACGTCACGAGAAATTGTCGATGGCGGCTGTCTTCTTTGCAGTGAGGAAAAACCGCATCACTGTCACCGACGTCTGGTAGCCGAGTACCTCAAGGAAAAATGGGGTGACGTCGAAATCGAGCATATTTGGTAGGCTTTGCGCGATTAACGCGGCTCTGACTGATATTATCGTTCTCGCCCCGGTAGGACCCGGCTCATTACGTCTTGGTATTTGCGCTGGTGTCTTGCATGACCGGTGAACGGGGATACCGGTGAACGGAGACAGTCTACAACTGCCACTGGGACGGGTCGCCTAGATGAGTGCAACAGGCCGCCGACTCCCTCCCCCGGCCAAATGCACCAGCACCACAGCAGGATTCCGATGGGGTGACCATCAACCAACAGCGCGACGGCCGCCACCGCCTTGGCCCGAACTCCTGCCACGCCCCGCCCTCACGCGACAGCCAATTTCCTCGCGCCGGCCCGCTTTCTGCCCTTTCCAGAAGGCGGTCACAGCACTTCAAAAATGCACTTCTCTCTGAACTGTCAATAGTTTGCGGGCGATCTCCGAACCAGAACCTTGGATGCAAGGGTATAATCCGACCGCTGGATTTTGCGGCTAGTCTGCAGTCAGCCGATCTTTGAAATAAAAACCTTCACACCCCCGCCGGAGGTGGGTCTTCCAGGGCTCGGAAAGAGGCACAATCCTTCAGCTACGGCGGATCAAAGCCAATTCTTCCCGTTGTCTTCGCTCTCTGCAGATGGTCGGCATCCCACCGAGCTCGCCCCCCTCCGGCTGACCGCAATCCACCGTCACCGGGGGATCAAAGCCATTTGTTCCCGATTTATTCTCTGCCGGGCGGCGCGTTCATCCGATCCAGGCTGCCTCGCTCCGGAAACCCGCAATCCAACGCCACGGAGGGATCAAAGCCAATTCTTCCCCTTGTCTTCCCTTTCCGCGTCCAACTACCCCGCCGCCTCCAGAATCCTCTCCACCGGCCACTCCACCAATTCCCCGATCCGCTCCAGCGACACATCCGCCGCCTCATACTGCGCATTCGCCTTCTGGTCCAGCGCATAGTGACCCTGCCTGACAAACACCGTGGTCACCTTCCTGCCCCAAATGCGCTTGATCGCCGACAGAATCCGCAGCTTGTCGTCCACCACGACATAATGCTCCGCCGGGTATCGCTCCTCCACATCCGCCAGCTCCAACTCCTTATGGACGTAGATCAGAACGTTCTTATCGAACACCTCATACAGCCCGGCCCGGAAGACCTTCTGCGGCTGAAACACCACGTCGCCATCCGTCAGGATCACCGCGGTGCCCCGCTGCTGCACGTGTGCCACCGCATCGATCGACCCGGGAAATAGCCGGTTCGCGAACGGGTACCCGGAGAGGTAATACGACACCGCCAGCAGGTTCGGCTCGTGCGGATACTCGATGCGATACCTCTGCAGCGCGCCCAGATAATCGGCGTACCCCAACTCGGCCCGGATCTCTTCAAAGAGCTGCCAGTACCGCCTCGCCCGCTCCGGACCGATGGTCCCGTCCAGGTGCCGCCGCAGGTCGGCGGACACCCGGTCGTGATTCAGCAGTGTGTTGTCGACGTCAAAGAGGAAGACCACCTTGCCGGCTGCCATGCGGGACCCCGGCTCTTACGCCACCGTAATCGAACTATCCAGATACACATCCTGGATCGTATTCAGCAACTCCACGCCTTCCTTCATCGGCCGCTGGAACGCCTTGCGGCCCGAGATCAGGCCCGTTCCACCCGCGCGCTTATTGATCACCGCGGTCGCCACGGCCTCCGCGAAGTCGTTCGCGCCGGATGCGCCGCCGCTGTTGATCAGCCCCGCGCGGCCCATGTAGCAGTTCGCCACCTGGTAACGCGTCAGGTCGATCGGATGGTCGCTGGTCAGTTCGCGTGTAAATACGCTTGTCCAGCTTGCCGTAGCTGGAATCGCCCGCGTTCAACGCCATGTATCCGCCGTTGTTCTCCGGCAGCTTCTGCTTGATGATGTCCGCCTCGATCGTCACGCCCAGGTGGTTCGCCTGGCCCGTCAGGTCGGCCGACACATGATAGTCCTTGTCCTTCTTGAAGGCGTTGTTGCGCAGATAGCACCACAACACCGTCGCCATGCCGTACTCATGCGCCAGCGCGAACGCCTGGCTCACTTCCACAATCTGCCGCGAACTCTGCTCCGATCCGAAATAGATCGTTGCGCCGACCGCCGCCGCGCCCATGTCATACGCCTGCTTCACCGTGCCGAACATGATCTGGTCGGACTTGTTCGGATAGGTCAGCAGTTCGTTGTGGTTCATCTTCACAATGAACGGAATCTTGTGCGCGTACTTGCGTGCGACACTATCCCCAGCACGCCGTAGGTGGAAGCCACGGCATTGCATCCGCCATCGATCGCCAGCTTCACAATGTTCTCGGCGTCAAAGTAATCCGGGTTCTTCGCAAAACTCGCGCCGCCGGAGTGCTCGATACCCTGGTCGACGGGCAGAATCGACAGATAACCCGTGCCCGCCAGCCGGCCGGCCTGGAACATCCACTGCAGATTCCCAATTACGCGGTTGTTGCGATCCGAGTGGACATAAATCCGGTCAACGAAGTCCGGCCCGGGAATATGCAGCCGCTCCTTGGAAATCTTCGGTTCAGAGAAGCCCAGCAATGAATCGGCGTGGCTACCCAGCAGTTCAACAATCTTGGCAGAGTTCATTTCTTCTCCTTGAGGGAGGGTGGTGCATCTCCGGCCATCAGCCGGCGGCGGATCTTCCTCTCTCCGCTCAGCGCTTCCGCAGGCATCCCTACCTTGGATCAGCGCGTACCCCTCTACTCGCCAAGCATGACACACTCACCCAGGCCCGCGGATCCCCCATTCGAGCAATGATCTGTCCATCCTGGCCCGTCCTGGTGTACATTGGCCTTGACTTCCTCCGCCGGACGCCACAGTGGACCCGCCCGGTGCCGTACTCGAGAAAAGGAGCCCCTCATGACACGCCGCGAAATCTTCGCACTCCCCGCCGCAGCCGCTCTGGGCCTCGCCAAGCCGGCCCCCGCCTCCACCGTGGCCATCGCCCGTTCTCGCGCTTACGACGCCAAAATATACGACACGCTCCGCACCATGTTCGATCAGGTGGGCGGCCTCGCCCCCATCGTCCGCAACAAGACCGTCGCCCTCAAACTGAACCTCACCGGCAACCCTGCGCGCTTCCCCGTCAAAGCGGAACTCCCCTATCGCACGGATCCGGGCAGCGTCCTCGCTACCTGCCAGTTGATGGCTCGCGCCGGAGCCAAGCGCATCCGCATCCTGGAGAGCTTCTTCCCCGCCAAATCTGACCGGGAACTCTGGGCCCGCTACGGCCTCGACATCCAGGCCATTGAGAATTGCGGCGCCAAGGTCGAGTGGGAAAACACCAACAACCTCGGCCTGGCCACCCAGTACACCCGCATGAAAGTCCCCGGCGGCGGGCGCATCTTCCCCTCCTACGACCTCAATCACTCCTTCGCCGACTGCGACGCCTACGTCTCCATGTCCAAGCTGAAGAACCATTGGCTCGCCGGAGTGACCATGACGATGAAGAATAACTTCGGCCTCACGCCCTGCTCCCTGTACGGTGGCGATGCCGGTCCCAGCGGCAATGAGGATCCCCGGCAGGAGCGTGGTCCCGTGGGCCACAGCGGCACCAAAACGCCGCCCAAGGGAGTGCCCCAGGAGATCGACCTCAGCACCCCGCGCGAGCCCGGCTACCGCATCCCACGCATCGTCGTCGATCTCTGCTCTATCCGGCCCATCGACCTCTCCATCGTCGACGGCATCGAAACCATCCGCGGCGGCGAAGGCGAATGGAACCAGGGTGTCGAGATCATGAAGCCCGGCCTTCTCCTGGTCGGACGCAACATGGTCTGCACCGATACTGTGTGCACGGCTGTCATGGGCTACGATCCGCGCGCCACCCGCGGCCAGGGCCCGTTCATCCGAGGCGACAATACGCCTGCTGCTCGCGGAAGCCGCCGGGCTCGGCTCCGCCCGCCTGGAAGACATCGAAATCGCCGGTCTCAAGCTCAAGGATGCCAAGGTCGACTTCGGCCCCGGCGCGATTGGCAAGCGCGTTTTCGCGGCCTGATCGAGGCCGCTACCGCTGACCCGCCGGTGCCAGTGGTTGTGCCTGGGCGGAGTCCGTGCTCGCACCAATGCATAGTACCCAGGCCGCGCATGCACTTCGGCCTTGGGATACCGGCGCCGCGCCTCGGCGCTCAATTCCACCTGCAGGCGGCGGAACGTCCCTTCCGGAGCGGCCGTCGCCGTGATCCCCAGACTGTAACGGCTACGGATCCTCTCCAGCATCTCCTGGAACCGTGCGCCCGCCTTGTCCGCCCGCAACACCTCGCCACCCGTGTCCTCCGCCAACCGGAAGACGTTCGCCGGCGTGAAGTCCGGATTCACATCCGCGCCCTTCGGCATCGCCGGCGGCGGCTTGACGCCCGGCGGGACAATCGCGTTCAGCACCGTATCGTTCTCGGAAAGCGCGCGCACCACCTTCTCGTCCGGCAACTGATAGTGCACTCCGCCGTTGTCGGTCAGGATGATCAGCGCCCCGGCGCCCCGCAAACGGGGGCTGCTGCTTCAGATAGTCTGTCACCTGCAAAATGGAGTCGTTGATCGCTGTCCCGGCGCCCAGGTTGTGATCCATCGGAGCATCCTGCAGGGCCACCACCGCCAGACGCTTCTCTCCGGTCAGCTCCTGGGTGAACTCAGCCCGTCGCGAGAACAGCGCCACCGCGATCTGGTCGTCCGGCTTCAGGCTCGACAAGGCCTCTTGCGCCACGGTCGCCATCTCTCTCAGCAGCTTGCCCATGCTGCCCGAGACGTCGAGCAGCAGCAGAACCTGCAATGGTTCGGATTCCTGGCCAAAATACTCGACATGCCGTTCGACTCCCTCCTCTTTCAGGACGAAGTCTGACGATTTCAGCCCGGGCAGCGGCTGCTTGTTGTTCACCACCTGCACGTCGATCCTGACCAGCGTGGTCCCGGCTTTGAACGTAGGGGTCTCGCTCAATTCCGCACCCGGCGCGGCCGGTTTGACGGCATCCGTGCTCTTCGGAACGCTTTCGGCGGGTGGCTGAGCCGGTTTCGGATTCTCCACCTTGCGCCACCCTCCGCCCGCCGGGCGAGGCGGTTGCGGAGCAGGTGATTGCGCCGCCGCTGCCAACGCGGCGAACATAAGTACGAACACCGGCCTCATGAAGAATATTATCGTCGGCACGGCGGGCCATATCGACCATGGCAAGACAACTTTGGTCCGCGCACTGACCGGCATCGATACAGACCGCCTGGAGGAAGAGAAGCGCCGCGGCATCACCATCGACCTGGGCTTTGCCCATATGGAGCACGCCGGCATCCGCTTCGGCTTCGTCGATGTGCCCGGCCATGAACGGTTTGTGAAGAACATGCTGGCCGGCGCCGGAGGCATCGACATGGTGCTGCTGGTCATCGGAGCCGACGAGTCCATCAAGCCGCAGACCCGCGAGCACTTCGATATCTGCCGGTTGCTGGACATCCGCCAGGGGCTGGTCGTACTCACCAAATCGGACACCGTCGATGAGGAGATTCTGGAACTGGCTCGCATGGAGGCCGCCGAGTTTGTGGCCGGATCCTTTCTGGAGGGTGCGCCGATTCTGGCCGTAAGCGGTGTGACGGGCGCCGGGCTTCCCGCGTTGCGTGACGCCATGACGACCCTCGCCGCTCGCACGAAAGGCCGCGACACCAACGCACCGTTCCGGCTGCCCATCGACCGGTCGTTCACTTTGAAAGGCTTCGGCACCGTCGTCACTGGTACGCTGACCGCCGGGCAGTTGAGCGTGGAGCAGGAGGTGGAAGTCCAGCCGGGCGGCCGCCGCCTGCGCGTTCGCGGCGTGCAAGTCCATGGCGGAGCGGTAGATAAGGCGTACGCGGGCCAGCGCACGGCGGTGAATCTGGCCGGTGTCGAGGCCTCCGAGTTGAGCCGCGGCCTGGTGCTCACCCCGCCGGACCTCTTCCACTCTACCCAGGCCATCGACTGCGCATTCACGCTGCTGCCCGGCGCCCAGCCGCTGAAACATCGCGCACCCATCCACTTTCATGCGGGCACGGCCGAGGTCGAGGCTCAGGTTCGCACCCTGCGCGGCACGGAACCGCTCCAACCGGGTTCCACCGGCTTCGTCCGGCTGTTGCTGAATGAGCCGTTGCTACTCCTCCCCGGTGACCGCTTCATTGCCCGTATGTTCTCGCCTGTCATCACGATAGGCGGAGGAGTGGTGCTCGACAATGCCCCTCCGCCGAGGATGAAGAAGCCGCTGGTCCTCGACCGCCTGGCTCAACTGGAGGGCGCGGGGCTGACGCTGCGAATGAGCCTGTTTGCCCAGGAAGACCCCGCCGGTTGCACCGTGGCTGCCCTGGCCGCCCGGGTCGGCGCGACACCCGAATCCATCCTGGCCGCCGCTGCCGGGGCTGGTTTGGTCCCTGTCCGTGCCGCCGAACCGCGCCTCATCGCCCGCACCGCCCTGGACGCTTACGCGGCGGAGTTGCGCCTGGTCCTGGCTGCGTTCCACCGCCAAAACCCTCTCCTGCGCGGCATGCCCCGGACTTCGGCGCCGGCGCCCGCCTTTCTCCTGGATACCCTGCTGGGGTCGATGCAGGACGTCGTGGCCGAGGAAGACCTGCTCCGCCTGGGCTCGCATCGCCTCCAGTTGAAGGGAGAGGAAGACGAGGCGATCGGACGGATGGAGGCGCTCTTCCGCGACGCCGGCCTCAGCGTCCCGGCCGTCAATGAGGTTCTCGCGAAGTCCGGTGTGGACGCCAACCGCGCCCGGACCCTGCTTCAGATCCTGCTGAAAGACAGGAAGTTAATCCGGATCTCCAGCGATCTGATCTACCACGCCGAGGCGATTCTGCACCTGAAGCAACTGCTGTCGTCCCGCAAAGGCGTCCAGTTCGGTGTTGCCGAGTTCAAAGATTGGACCGGCGTCTCCCGCAAGTACGCCATCCCGCTTCTGGAGTTTCTCGACCGGGAACGGGTCACTCGCCGCGACGGCGATCAGCGCACGATTCTGTAATACCCGCCTTCTCCGGCCCGATGAGTCTCCTGGAGGCTCGTGTCTTGAGAAGCGTTCATATCGGAATCCTGGTGGCCGTCGCATTGGCCATGCCGGCTCACGCCCAGACCTTGAAGGCGACGCCGGTGAGTCTGAGCTATACCTACACCCTGGGCTCCACGACATTCCCGGCGGCCCAGACATTGGCCGTCGCACCAGCCAGTGGAGCGGCATTGTCTTTCACGGCCGTCGTCCTCGGAGCGCCCTGGGTGACAGTCACTCCGGACAGCGGCAAGACGAATGCCAGCCTGAAGGTGTCGGTGAACCCAACCAGCCTGCCTGTCGGCACTTACACGGCGACAATCATGCTGACTCCGGTAGGCGGAACGACACTGAATGTGCCGGTGACCCTTTCGGTGAAGGCGCCTCCCGCGACTCTGGTAGTGACGCCCAGTCCGGTGACGCTCTCCTATACGCGCGGCGACCCGGCGCCGGCTCCGATCGCCATCAACCTCAGCGGAGGCGGGGCGCTGCTGTCATTTACGGTCACGATCTCGGGCGCCACCTGGCTCACGGCCACACCGAAGAGCGGCATCATCTTCCCGGCCTTCAGCTCCCAGGTCGCGCTGCTGGTGGATCCAACAGGCCTCACTCCAGGCACTTACAAAGGGTCCATCAAGATCGACGCACCGTCGGCGGCCAACAAGACCCAGACAGTCAGTTTCGACCTCACGGTGAATCCCGGCACGCCCGTCCTGAACTCTATCTTCCCCACCGGCGCCACGCAGGGCTCGGGGGCAACGACCATCACGTTGACAGGTAGCAACTTCTACTCCGGTTCGACAGTCACCGCGAAGGGTCAGACTCTTTCCTCGACGCTGCTGGGGCCAACCGTCCTCCAGGCGACCATCCCGTCGTCGCTGCTGGCCTCCGCGGCTAATCTGAACGTCGTGGTCACGAATCCAAACCCGGGCGGAGGTTCCTCCGCCGACCAGACGTTTACGGTCTATGCCCCAGGCCCGCGCATTACCGGGATTACCAACGGGGCCAGCTTCCAGTCCGGCTCCATTGCACCCGGCGAGTTCGTCAGCATCTTTGGGACTGGATTGGGACCCGACGCCATCGTCACCTTTCAGCCTCCGGCGGGCGCGGTGCCCATCGCCGATACCCTCGCCGGGGTTCAGGTCTACTTCGGACCCACACCGGCGCCGCTGATCTTTGTTTCGTCCACCCAGATCGCCGCCATGGTGCCCTACGGGGTCCTCGGGCCAGGCATCAATGTCTCGGTGGATTACAACGGAACATCATCCTGGGTGTTTCCGGTCTCCGTGGCGCCGACCGCCCCTGGGTTATTCGCCTTGGGTTCGTCCGGCGCCGGAGCAGGCGCCGTGTTCAACGAGAACGCCACTACGGGTGAACTGACGCTCAACACCGACACCAACGCCGCCGCCAAAGGCTCGACTATCTGGCTTTACGCCACCGGCATTGGGGTCACTACCCCGGCCGGTTTCGATGGACTCATCAGTGCTTCCGAGTCGAACCTCACTGCCCCGGCGGCTACGTTGAACATTGGCGGCACCGACGTCACGCCCAGCTACTTCGGCCCGGCGCCCGGACTGGTGTCCGGGCTCACGCTGATTAAGGCAGCTGTGCCGACTGGTATCACCGCCGCCAAAGCGGTCCCTGTTTTGTTGACGTTAGGCTCGGTCACCAGCCAGGTGGGCGTGACGATTACTGTGAAGTGACCTGTGGCAGCGGTTCGCCCGTCAGCATGGCCAGGATCTCCAGTGCGGATTGCTTACTGCGCTCTCCGGTTTCTCCGGCCGGTCCCACGCAACTGGGGCAGCCACTCTCACACCCGCATGCCTGGATGAGCTGCCGGGCGCCGTTCAGCAGATCGGCGGTCATTTTGAACAAGGGTGCGCTCTGGCCGATTCCACCAGGGTAGTTGTCGTAGAGGTAACAGATTCGGTTCAAACGCCATCAGGCTTCGCGATATCTTCGGTGAGCGTGACGCCGAGTCGCGCGGATCGCACATCAGCAGCAGCGCGCCACGGTCCGCAGGGCGTTCCCGAGGCCGGTGAGCCCGTTCTGCTTGTCTGTCGGCGTGAGATCGGGAAACTGATCCAGGAACTCCTCCGGGAAATGCAGCCAGAAGGAAGTGGTGTGCATTTCCTGTTCCGGCATGGAGAGCTGTCCGGCGCCGACGTTCTCCATGCGTGTAGAACTTGATCTTCTTGAAGCCGACAATTGCCGGTTCACCCGCACTTCGCCGTGCCGGAGCTCGCGCGCATCCATGGGGTTCCGAGATCCGAAACTTCTTCCAGAACTCTTTGACCTGCGTGTAATCGATGGCGTCGGTGAAGTAGTCGCACTCGACTTGGCGAACGTAGGCCTTGCGGCCTTCGTAGTCGAACGTTTCCACCTGGATACTGCCGGGCTTCGTGCAGATAGATTGCTTTCTCGTGCAGCGTTGTGAGCGCGGCTGTAAACGCGACTTCGGCGATCGACCTTGTGTTCGCCGGTGATGTCGATGACAACGAAATTGTCGCTGGTGACGGCGCGAAGGCTGATGGCGTCGGCGGGGTAGGTATCGGAGGTCCAGTGCCAGGCCTCGCCGGACTAGTGGAGCAGGCCGAGTTCTTGCAGGAAGCGGCACAGCTCCGCGGTGTCCTGTGCGCGCCGAACGTTTCGTCCTTCGCGTATCGGCAACTCAAAGGCGGCGCACTTCAGGTGGTTGAGCAGAATTTCGAGATTGTTCGGGTTGATGTGGGCGTGCTCGGGCGAGCGGTCGAAGAAGTATTCCGGATGCTCGACGATGTACTGATCGAGCGGCGCGCTGGAGGCGACCATCACGGCAATGACGAGGTCTGCCGGCGGCCGGCGCGGCCCGCGCGCTGCCAGGTGGAGGCGATGGTGCCTGGGTATCCGGCCATCACCACAGCGTCGAGTGAGCCGATATCGATTCCGAGCTCCAGGGCATTGGTGGCGACCACGGCGCGGATGTCACCGTCGCGCAGACTGCGTTCGATCTCGCGGCGTTCCTTCGGCAGATAGCCGCCGCGGTATCCGCGAACGTGCCTGCCTGGCCGGGTTGCGTCGGCGGCGTCCTTCAGATAGGTGAGCAGGACCTCGGTCGCCAGACGGTTGTTGGCGAAGACCAGCGTCTGCTGGTCCGCGCTGCGATGAAGTTCGATGGCGATGCGCCGGGTCTCGTGCAGGTAGCCGCGCCGGATGCCCGAGTTGCGCGGTTGACGACGGGTGGATTGTAGAAGACGAAGTACTTCTCGCCTGAGGGCGCGCCATTGTGATCGACCAACTCGAACTCGCGAGCCGGTGAGCGCTTCGGCGAGCTCCTTCGGATTCGCGATGGTCGCCGAGCAGCAGATGAACTGCGGCTTCGAGCCGTAGAACTCGCAGATGCGCACCAGGCGCCGCAGTACGTTCGCCAGGTGGCTGCCATAGACTCCGCGATAGTAGTGCAGCTCGTCGATGACGATGTAGCGCAGATTCTCGAACAGCTTGGCCCACTTGGTGTGGTGCGGGCAGGATGCCGGCGTGGAGCATGTCCGGGTTGGTCAGCACGATGTTCGCGCGTTCGCGAATCGCGCGTGCGGGCGTCCTGCGGCGTGTCGCCGTCGTAGGTAAAGGCGCGCACCCCGGAGCCCATCGCCTCGACAATCTAGTGGAATTCGTGAAGCTGATCTTCGGCCAGGGCCTTGGTGGGGAAGAGGTAAAGCGCCCGGGCTCCGGGATCGGCCACCAGCCGGTGCAGAACAGGCAGGTTATAGCAGAGCGTCTTCCCGCTGGCCGTGGGAGTGCACCACCACCGGATTGCCGCCATCCTGGAGAATCTCGAAGCACGCCGCCTGATGGGTGTAGAGCTGGGTGATCCCCTTCTCTTCCAATACCTTGCGGAGCGCGGCCGGTACGCCGCCGGGCATCGGGACGAACTGTCCCGGTTTGGCCGGCCGGCGCCGGATCGCCCGGATGGGTGAGTTGGGCTCCTCCATCCAGGCGCGCAGACGGGCGATGGTCATCGCCAGATCGGCCCTGCGGGTCAATCCGAGTGAATCGTCTTGCGAACCTTCGCGATTAGGATCGGGAAAATCGAGACTCAGGTTCATTCGCCAGGCTTCGCCTTTTATTTGCTTAGCGTACACGAATAGAACGCTGATGACAACCGGCGCCTCGCAGCGGGCAGTGGACTACGCGGTGGCTGGACTCATTCGAACGAATTCGTAGCGCTCCAGGGTAGCGGCCAACCCCTGGTTCTCGCCATCGCGCCGCACCAGACTTTGCCCATGCAGCGAATCCGGACGTCACCCATCGTCTTGCCGGTCGGCAGGCTGATCATGTACTGCAATCGGCTGACCCAACTCGATGGGTTCAGCGGGATCGTTGAAGAGGACGCCCCCGGAACTGACGTTCCTGGTCTCTCCCAGACAGGAGATAGGCCGGGACCCCGCGCGCACCAGTTCCAAAGGAAGCTTTAACTCGAAACGTCTGGATCGTCTTTGCTCTGACACAGTAGTTCTATCTAAGAGGTTTTTCCTGGGATGGTCAACACCCTTTCGCCCCACATAGAGGGTATACCCTACTAGTACTACACAAACCACCCCCAGGGAAGCCCCTCGGAGCTTCGGATTTTCCTCCTCGAATCAGTACAAACCGGGTCCCGAGTGGGGCGATTTGGACGGTCCCGGAAATGCTCCCTGCCGGGGATTCTGCCGAGAACCGCTTACCGCGATTTGGGGCTCGTCATTTGCGTCCCATCTTCCCAGCCAAGCTCGAGTCAGACAGGCCTGCCGAAAAGAGTCGCCTGACAGTAATGGCTGGTAAAGCACTGACAAAAATGTGTTTAGTATCAGAGCAACGGAACGGGACATCTTCGTGCCTTCGCCTTTGCGGCATTATCGTATTCGCCCGGCAAACCGGTGCACCGTGAGCCCGCCCTGCATCGATTCATCGAGAAAACCCTTCCACGGGGTGGACCATACCGCTGTCAGGGATGGACGGCGGGATCAGATCCGCGTGCCGGCTGTCCAGCCGCTTCGGCCCCTCTGGGACTAAACACAAACGGGTCGTTTTGCACTGGTACTAAGGCAATTACCGGAGAAGACGGAGCTGGATCATATCCCAATTCATATGTTTTGGAATTGAATGGGAAGTGACCCGCCGGACCCGTTCAGGCCCTCGGGTGCGCCTTGTCGTAGACGTTCATCAGATCGGTCAGGGAGAGCTGAGTGTACTTCTGCGTGGTCGAAAGCGACGCGTGGCCCAGCAGCTCCTGGATGGCGCGCAGATCGGCTCCGGCGCTGAGGAGATGGGTCGCATAGGCATGCCGCAGGGAGTGCGGATGCAGCGACGAGTCTCGCCGAAAGAGCAATGGAGTACATCTTGACGATGCCGCGCGCGCCGCGGTCGGTCAGCCGGCCGCCCCTGTGGTTCAGGAAGACCGCCGCTTCCCCGCCTCCGGCCGCCGGGCTTCGAGGCACGAACGCAGGGCGGCCATCGCCTTGGCCGAACGGGACTGCCGCTCTTTCTTTCGCTTACCGAGCACTCTAACCCAGCCTTCGGCGAAATCGAAGTCGCCGGTGTCCAGTCCGACCAGTTCGCTGATGCGCAGACCACAACCGTAAAGTAGCTCAAACAAAGCCAGATCGCGTTCCCGGGCCGGCCTTTCGAGCTTCCCTGTGGCGATATCGTCGATCAGCGTATTTGTCTGTTCTTCGGTGGGGACGTCGGGCAGCTTCTTCGGCATTCGCGGCGTCGTCAGAAGCTTGGCCCGGTTGAGGCTGAGGACACCCTGGCGGACGCAATGGTCGAAGAGGCTGCGCACGGCGGCCAGTTTGCGACGAATCGTGGTGCGGGCTAGGTCCTGGGTGTAGAGATCGGCCAGCCATTCGCGCAACATGAGTTGCTCGAAGTCCTTCGGGTCTGGAGGCGTGAGGCCTCCGCGCGAGAAGTAGGCCACAAACTGTTCGAAATCTGCCTGATAGTTGCGCACGGTGTGCGCCGAAGCGTTAATTCGTTTCAGCTCAGCAAGATAGGAATCGATCCAGCGCTCCAGCTCAGACATAGCCTCCATCGCGTCGATGGCCCGGCGGCAGACCTCGGCGTGGCGGGCTTTCTTGTCTCGTTTGAACCGTTTGCGGGTGTCCTCGTCCAGGGCCGGCAACAGGTCGAAGGCAATGTTGGCGGGCTGGTAGTGTTTCGGATTGGCGTTGGTGATGTAGTGGGTCAGCGAGCCCAGTGCGGATGCACGAGGAGCCGGCGCTGGTGTTCTCATCGAGGGCCAGGGCCGCCGCGAACCGGCCAGCCAGGAGCCCTGTCGCGATGGATTCGACGTAGCCCTCGACGCCAGAGATCTGTTCCCGTGAAGAAGACGCGCGGGTCGGTCTTCAACTGAAGAGTGGGGGTGAGGAGCTCCGGACCATTGATGTACGTATTACGGTGGATCTGGCCGAAGCGCAGAAACTCGGCATTCTCCAGGCCCGGGATGAGGCGGAACACCCGGTTCTGCTCGGGGAACTTCATATAGTTTTGAAAATGAACGAGATTGTAGCTGCCTCGGCCGTGTCTGATCCTCCTGGCGCAACTGGACCACGGCGTACGGCCAGCGGCCGGTTTCGGGTCATCCAGACCGACGGGTTTCATCGGCCCGAACCGGAGGGTATCGCGGCCGCGGCGGGCGATCTCCTCAATGGGCAGGCAGGATTCGAAGAACGCCACTTTGCCATTGTGGATGGCGCGGTCTTCCTCAATGTGCGCTCCCGCGCTTTCGGCGGTGAGCACGGCGTCCACGAACTTCTCGTACTCATCCTTATTGAACGGACAGTTCAGGTAGTCGTCGCCGCCATCCAACGACTTGCCATAGCGGGACGCCGCAAAGACCTTTTCGCGGTCGATCGTTTCGGCATCGATGATGGGGCTGATGGAGTCGTAGAAGTAGAGTCTTTCGCTGCCGGTGAGCCGGGCGATGTCTTCCGCCAGCGGACCCGAAGTGAGGGGGCCGGTGGCGACCACCACGATGCCCTCCGCAGGAATCTGAGTCACCTCCTCCCGGACCACCTGGATCAACGGGTGGTTCTCCACGGCCCGGGTGATGGCGGCGGCAAAGAGGTCGCGGTCGACCGTAAGCGCATGGCCGCCCGGCACGCGGGACTCCTCAGCGGCGCGCATGGCGAGCGAACCCAACTGGCGCAGTTCGCGCTTCAGCAGCCAGGGTGCGGTGTTCTCCGAGTCACTTTTCAATGAGTTAGAGCAGACCAGCTCGCCAAAATCGCCCGTCTTGTGGGCCGGCGTTTGCCGCCGCGGGCGCATTTCATATAGGATGCAGGAGATCCCTTTGTCCGCGATCTGCCACGCCGCCTCGCTGCCGGCCAGCCCCGCGCCGAGCACGTGAATGGTAACCTTTTTCGTCAAGCTCCTACCATTTTAGGTCTTAGCCCAATGCGAACCATCTTTCTTTCACTCGTACTCTCGATTTCCGTCTTCGCGCAGGCGCCTGTTCGCTACACGCTGAAATTCCCCGCTCCCCACACCCACTATGTGGAGGTGACGGCCGAGATTCCGGCCGGTCAGTCGTCGGTGGAACTGTACATGCCGGTCTGGACGCCGGGCTCTTACCTTGTGCGCGAGTACGCCCGCAATGTGGAGAACTTCAAGGCACAGGACGGCCAGGGCCACGAGTTGACGTGGAGCAAATCGCGCAAGAACCGGTGGAAGGTCGAGACCCGGGGTGCGTCCTCTATCTCTGTGAATTACAAGGTCTATGCCCATGAGATGAGCGTGCAGGGCAACTGGGTGGACGCCGGGTTCGCGATGATGAACGGCGCCGCCAACTTCATGACCCTGGTGGCTGCGGACAAGCGGCCCTACGAGGTGAAGCTCGAGTTGCCCAGCGGTTGGACGCGCAGCATCAGCGGCATGAAGGAAGGGCCAGCTCCGCACACCTACCTGGCCGCGGATTGGGATCAACTGCTGGACAGCCCCATCTACGCCGGGAATGGGCCTATTCACGAGTTCGAAGTCGACGGGAAGAAGCACTATCTGGTCAACGAAGGGGAAGGACCGATGTGGGACGGGCCGGCGTCGGCTCGGGACGTGGCCAAGATCGTGGCCGAGTACAGCCGCCAGTGGGGCGGGCTGCCCTACGACAAGTACGTCTTTTTCAACATGATCACGGAGTCCGGTGGCGGGCTGGAGCATAAGAACTCCACCTGGATGGGGACCAGCCGCTGGGCGTATGGCAATACGCAGGATCCGCCGGAGACGCCTGGTGGCGCGCCGGCGGCGGGAACGCGGCGGCCAAACCGGGTGGGCTGGCTGGGCCTGGTGAGCCATGAATATTTCCATCTCTGGAACGTGAAGCGGCTGCGGCCGGTGGAACTGGGTCCGTTCGACTACGAGAACGAAGATTACACCCGGAGCCTGTGGCTGGCTGAGGGTGTGACGTCCTACTACGGTCCGCTGGCCTTGCGCCGGTCCGGCCTTTCGACTCAGCCGCAGCTTCTGCGAGCCATGTCCGGAGCGATCGGGCAACTGCAAACCACGCCGGGCCGGTTGGTGACGTCGGCGGAAACGGCGTCCTACAACGCCTGGATCCAGCTTTACAGACCGAACGAAAACACGCAGAATACGGCGATCAGCTATTACACCAAGGGCCAGGTCATCGGATTTATTCTGGACGCGAAGGTGCGGAAGGCGACGAACGGCGCCAAGTCGCTGGACGACGTGCTGAAGTTGGCCTTCGAACGGTATAGCGGCGCCAAGGGCTACACGCCGGAGCAGTTCCGCGCGGTGGCCGCCGAAGTGGCGGGGGTCGATCTGAAGTCCTTCTTCAAGAATGCTTTGGAGACGACGGAAGAGCTCGACTACACGGAGGCGCTCGAATGGTACGGGCTGCGGTTCAGGGCCCAGGAGCGGCGGGCCGGTCCGCCGCGCATCGTCACCGGCATGACGGCCGGAACCACCGGCGGCCGTATCGTGGTCTCCCGGCTGCAGCGCGGGACGGCTGGCTATGATGCCGGGTTGAATGTGGACGACGAGATCCTGGCGGTCAATGGATACCGGGTGAGAGCTGAGCAGTGGCCGTCGCGGCTGGACAACTACAAGCCAGGTGAGACGGTGGAACTGCTGGTGGCGCGGCGCGACAAGCTGATGACCTTCAATCTGCCGATCGTGGCGGACGAAGCCGAATCCTGGGCCCTGGAAGTGAGACCGGATGCCAGCGAGGAGCAGAAAGCCCACCTGCAGAGCTGGCTCCGCCAATAGACGCGGGGACGAGGACCGTCTTGCGAACAAGCCTCTTTGATCTCTTCAAGATCGGTATTGGGCCGTCCAGTTCCCACACGGTCGGACCGATGCGGGCCGCTTATGCGTTCGTCCGGCAATTGGACGAACGGGGCCTGCTGCCGGAGGTGCGGCGCATCCGGGCGGAACTGTACGGTTCTCTGGCTTTGACCGGACTCGGGCACGGCACGGATCGGGGCATCCTGCTCGGTTGGATGGGCGAGCAGCCGGATGGGGTGGATCCCGGCTCGATCGGTCCGCGATTGGCTCGGCTGGAGTCGGATGGCAAGTTGGCCCTGTCAGGCCGGCATGAGGTGAAGTTCCATTCCGGCAGCGACCTGCTGTTCCACCGCGACATGGTGCTGCCGGGTCATCCCAATGCGGTGCGGTTTTCCGTCCTGGGCAGCCAGGGCGGCCTGGTCGACAGCCGGGTGTACTACTCGGTGGGCGGCGGGTTCATCCGGGAGGAGGGCCAGGCTGCGTCGGAATCGGCCCGTCCGGCGGTGCCCTGATCACTTCGGGAGCAGCGCCGAGCTGCTGGAACTGGCTGGAACTCACTCGCTCAGTATCGCGGAACTGATGCTGGCCAACGAGTTAGCGTGGCGCGGCGAGCTGGAGGTGCGCGGTGGCATCCGGCGCATCTGGCACGCCATGGAGCAGTGCACGCAGCGCGGTCTGGAGACCGAAGGCGTCCTGCCGGGCGGGTTGAATGTTACGCGCCGGGCGGCCTCACTCGTGCAGCGCCTATCCGGCAGCGACGCGAACGATCCGCTGGCTCCCCTGGATTGGGTAAACGTGTGGGCGCTGGCCGTGAACGAGGAGAATGCGGCCGGTGGCCGGGTGGTCACGGCTCCGACCAATGGCGCGGCGGGCATCATCCCGGCGGTGGGGCACTATTACCTGAAGTTCCAGGATGGATCCGAGGACGGGATGGAGCGCTACCTGCTCGCCGCCGCGGCGATTGGGGTTCTGTATAAGGAGAATGCCTCGATCTCGGGCGCGGAGGTAGGGTGCCAGGGGGAAGTGGGGGTAGCCTGTTCGATGGCGGCGGCGGGGCTGGTGTCGGCCCTGGGCGGCGCGAACGAGCAGGTGGAGCACGCGGCAGAGATCGCCATGGAACACAACCTCGGGATGACCTGCGACCCCATTGCCGGGTTGGTACAGATTCCCTGTATCGAGAGGAACGCGTTCGGAGCCATCAAGGCGGTGAACGCGGCGCGCATGGCGATGCAGAACACGACGGGCCACCGCGTGACGCTCGATCAGGTGATCAAAACCATGTACGACACGGGGATGGACATGCAGAGCCGCTACAAGGAAACGTCTCTGGGCGGGTTGGCGTTGAATGTGATCGAGTGCTGACTCAGGCTGCTTCGGGCGAGCGGCGGCTGCGCAGCACCTGTAGGATCACCGGCAGGACCGATACCAGCACGATGAGAATGACCACCTTCTCGAAGTGGGCCCGGATGATGGGGAAGCTGCCGAGTTTGTAGCCCAGTACGGTCATCGAGACCACCCAACCCACGCTGCCGAACACGTTAAAGGACAGGAAGCGCGGCAGGCCCATGCCGGCCACACCGGCCACGAACGCGGCAAAAGTGCGGATGATGGGCACGAACTGGGCGTAGATGATGGTCTTGCCGCCGTGCTTCTCGTAGAAGGCGTGGGTACGGTCGAGGTGTTCGCGCCGGAAGATCTTCGAGTTCGGATTGGCGAAGAGCCGGACCCCGATGAACCGGCCCAGGAAGTAGCCGCAGGAGTTGCCGAGCAGGGCGGCGACGATGAGGGTGATGATGATGCCGGCGAGGTCGAGTTGACCGGCGCCGGCCACCACGCCGACAGTGAACAGGAGAGAGTCGCCCGGGAGGAAGAACCCGACGAGCAAACCGGTTTCAGCGAACACGATACCGAAGAGCATCGCGTAGCTCCACCAGCCCGTGAAGACGGTGGTGAGAAGCCGGATGAGCGCGTCCGGGTCCTTCAGGGCCAGGACAAAGTTCGATGAACTCGCGCAACATCTAGCCGCCGTAGGAAGCGACCAGCTTCTTGATGTTGTCGTCGTAAATCTTCACCCGCTTCTGCTTGATGAGGGACTGGACGATGCCTTCACCGAAGAGTTCGCGGCGCTCGTTGGCGCGGCGGGACTTCAGTTCCTGGATCAGGGCGGCGCGATTGGCGACGACGGCGGTCAGATCGGCCGGTTCCTTCTCGAGCACCTTGCAGTAGAAGGTGCCGTTGGGGGTCGGGATGGGTCCGAAGACGTCGCCGACGTTGCGGCTGAAGCCTTCACCCACGGTGCTGGCGGAACCGAGGCCAGTGATGGCGGCGTCGCGGTTGACCAGTTCCGAGGTCTTGAGGTCGGCGCCGAACTGCTTGGCGAGGCTGGCGAGATCGCCGCCGGCGGCCTTGAACTTGGCATTGGCATCCTTGACGGCGTTCTGCACGGCGTCCTGCGACTTCTGGCCGAGCAGGGTGTCGCGCACCTGGGCCTGGACGTCGGCGAAGTCGGCCGGGTGGGCGGGGAAAATGTCGGTCACCTGGGCGACGGCCAGCTTGTTCTGGCCGACCTGGATGACGGGCGTCACGCCGTTCTTGGCGAGGCCAGCGGCCGCGTCAGAGAACTGCGGGTTGATGCCGATTTCCTGGATGGGATCGCCAGGGGCGACGCGCTCAGCGCGAACCGGGGTGATGCCGTTGGCGGCGGCGAGCTTCTCCGCTTCGGCGGGGGACTTGATGAGCGCCGCGCGGAGCTGATCGGCCAGGTTCTGCATCTTGTCGTACACCATCGCGCGGGAGGCTTCCTTGGCGATCTGGTCGCGAACCTCGGCGAATGTACGGAGATGAGCGGATTCGTGGGCATCCACCTTGATGATGTGGAAGCCGTACTCGGTCTTGATCAGGCCGCTGACGGTGCCGGGCGGCGTGGAGAAGGTAGCCTTTTCGAACTCGGCCACCATCTGGCCGCGGACCACCCAGTCGAGGTCGCCGCCTTTGGAGGCGGAAGCGCCGGGCGCATTGTCCTCAGAGTACTTCTTGGCCATTTCCGCGAAGTTGGCGCCGCCCTTGATCTGTTTCAGCAGGTCTTCCATCTTCTTCTGGACCTGGGCGATTTCGGCGGGGGACTTGCCGGTTGTTTTCAGCAGGATATGGCTGGCCTTCACCCGCTCTGGCGTGCGGAACGATTCCTGGTTCTGCGTGTAGAGCTTCTGCAGCGTCGCGTCGTCCACCTTGATGCCGGCGGCGATGGTGGCTTCGTCCACGGGGAAGATCAGGTAGCTGCGGCGTTCCGGCGCCTGGTACAGGGTGCGGTTCTTGTCGTAGAACGCTTTGACCTCTTCGGGCGAGACGTTGACCTTGCCCTTGAAGAGTTCCGGCCCGATGCCGAAGTAGGCAATCTTGATCTTGTCGTGGCGGTGTTTGTACTCGCCTTCGATGTCGCCCGGGGTCACGACGGTGCCTTCCAGGGCAAGCGTTTCGAGGCGGGTTTCGAGAGCGGCGGTGCGCACGTTCTCTTCAAACTGCTGAATGGTGAAATTCTGCTGGGCGAGGAACGCGGCGTAGGCTTCATTGCCGACAAATTTCCCATTTTCAAAGAGTTGCGGCAGGATCGAGCGAACCGTGTTGGCGAGATCCTCATCGCTGACCTTCATGCCCATGCGGCCGGCCTGGTAGGCAACGGCGCGCTGCGCCACCATCTGCTGGACGGCCAGCGGCACATAGAACTGCTCCATGCCCTTCTGGATCGAGCTGCGCTCGCGAGACATGAACTGGCGCACATCCTGGGCCGTGACCTTCTGGTCGCCGATCTCCGCCAGGACGTTGGGGTCGCCGCTGCTGCTGCCGCTGCCCCAACCACCACCGTAGCCGGGGACCAGCGTGATTACCATCGAGAGAGCAACCAGCGTCAAAAGCGCACCCAACAGGTAACGCACAGACTTCTCACGGCTGCGGAAGAGGTCAAACATGGGAAGAACTCCTAACTGAAGCGAAACTACTATTATAAACCCGCCGGAGCGCCCGAAAAGCAGGGGCTGGACGTGCTGTTAACTGCCCAGGCCGCACTCGGCATGGACGGCGCGAACCGCCTTTTCGATACCGTCTTTGCGGACCACGATGCCGATGGTGAGCTCGGACGAACCCTGAGCGATGGCGATGATGTTGACCATCTCGCGGGAGATGGCTGTGAAAATCCGGCCGGCGAGACCCGGATGCCCCTTCATGCCTTCGCCGACGATGGCGAGCAGGCCGACGTCGAGTTCGACGTCGATGGGATTCAGGTAGCCGTGGGTGAGTTCGATGGAGAAGGTCGCCTCCAGACGTTCGATCACCGCTGGCAACTCCGCGGCGCGAATCAGGAAGCAGAAGTTCTGACGATAGCTGGAACTGGTGAGGGCTAGGACCTCGGCGTTGGCGGCGGCGAGCGCTTCCAGAGATCGGGCCATGATCTTGGTGCCGCTCAGCAGGGCGCTGGCCGGATCGAGTGTCACCAGGGCGACATTCGTCATGGAGGTGACGGCGCGCGGGCCAATGGGGCCTTCCCGGGTTTCCGGGACGATGCGCGTGCCCGGTGCCGTGAGATTGAAGCTGTTCTTGCTCCAGACGGGAATGTCTTTCTCCATCAGCGGAACAAGGGTGCGGGGGTGGAGAACCTTGGCGCCGTTGTAGGCGAGTTCTGCTGCTTCCCGGTAGGTGATCTCGTCGAGAACCTTGGCGTTGGGCACCAGGCGGGGATCGGCGGACATGATGCCGTCGACGTCGCTCCAGATCCAGAGTTCGGAGGCATCCAGGACGGAGGCGAGGATGGAGGCGGAGAAGTCGCTGCCGCCGCGGCCCAGGGTGGTGGCCCGGCCGTCCATGGTGGCGCCGTTAAAGCCAGTGACGAAAGGGAGCCTGCGCTGTTCCAAGGCCGGCTTAAGCTGATTCACGGACTTCTCGCGCGTCTGGTCCATCAGTGGGCTGGCGTTGCCGAAGACGGAATCGGTGACGACGAGGTCGCGCGCATTGACGGCAAAGGCCTCGACGCCGCGGCTTCTCATGTAGGCGGCGATGAGCGTAGAGGAGAGACGTTCCCCGACGGCGATGGCCTCGTCGACCGATCGGGGCGGACGCTCTCCCAGCATCAGCACGCCGCGGGCGATGCGGGAGAACTCGAGCAGAATGTCGTCCAGAAGCGCCTGAGTGGCGTTGCGGGCTTCGAGGTCGGGCAGCAGATCGGCGCAGCAGTCGCGATGTTTCTCGTCGAGGGCGGCCAGGTTGGCGTCGACGCCGCGTTCATCGCCGCCTTCGGCATGCCGCAGGGTCTCCAGCAGCATGTCGGTCACCTTCGACATGGCGGAGACCACAACCACGGTAGGCCGCTGGCTGTGGGCTTCCTCACAGAGAGCGGCGGCCGATTTGATCCGCTCGGCGGTGCCCATGCTGGTGCCGCCGAACTTCATCACGAGCAAATTCTTCAACGATGAACTTCCTTTCCATTGCTGGTGCGTTCCCGCACGATGCGCAGCAGGGCTTCTTCCACCTGGCCGGCGTCCATATGACTGGAGTCGAGGTAGGTGGCGTCCGGGGCCTGCCGCAGAGGAGAGTCCGGGCGCGTGGAATCCCGTTCATCCCGTTGTTTCATTTCGCGGAGGACTTCGTCGAAGTCGGCCGGAATGCCGCGGGCCTGGAGATCGGCCACACGGCGTTGGGCGCGCACTTCCGGAGTGGCGTCGAGGAAGACCTTCACCTCGGCGTTGGGGAAGACGACGGTACCGATGTCGCGTCCTTCCATGACCGCGGAGTGGAGTTCCCCCAGTTCCTGCTGTTTGGCGACCAGAGCGCGGCGCACTCCTGAGACGGCGGAGACGATGGACGCGCCCTGGGAGATTTCTGGCTCCCGGATGGCGGCGCTGACGTCCTCGCCATTCAGCAGGACGCGGCCGTCCCGTTCCAGGCGGATTTCCGCCTCGCGCGCGAGCTGCTCGAGGCTTTGGAGGTCGTTCCATTCGACGCCGGTCCGGCGGGCCCAGAGGGCGACGGCGCGGTACATGGCCCCGGTGTCGATGTAGATGAAGGAAAGGCGGGCTGCCACCCGTTTGGCAAGGGTGCTTTTACCGGCGCCGGCCGGCCCGTCGATGGCTACAATGATGCGTTTCGTCAAAGCTAACACTCCAGTTTATCGCGCTAGACTGGAAATTATGCTGGGAAAGACAGTTTTGATGACTCTGGCGGCCGCGCTCTGCCTGTCCGCCGCCAATCCGAAGGTGACGCAGGCGGAGGCCAAGGTGAAGGCCGGCAAGTACGAAGAGGCCTTTGCGCTGCTCGATCCGCTGTACAAGGCGAACGCCAAGGACGCGGAAGTGAACAAGGCCCTGGCGGACGCGCACCTGAAGTATGCCGATAGCTTCATGAACAACGAAGCCCTGCCGCCTAGGCAGAAGTATCGTCCGGCATTGAAGCAGTACCGCGAGGTGCTGACCTACGATCCGGCGAACAAGGACGCCAAGTCGAAGATCAGCCTGATCGAAGGCATCTACAAACAGATGGGCATGCCGATCCCGCAATAGGTTCCGTGGCTCGAAGGGCGGAGGCTACTCCTCCGCCTGGGCCAGCAGATCGCGCGCGAAGACGAATTCCTCGACAGGCTGTCCGCCGATCAGGTGTTCCTGGATGATGCGCTCGAGCACAGCGGGCGTGACATTCCTGTACCAGATGCCCTCCGGGTAGACCACTGCGATGGGCCCCTGTTCGCAGATGCGCAGGCAGTTGGCTTTGGTCCGGTAGATCTCCTTGCGGTCGAATTCCTTAAGCCGCGACTTGAGATAGTCCCACGACTCCAGGCCCTGCTCTTTCTCGCAACATTTGGGGTTGGTCTGGTCGGCGCAGAGAAAGATGTGGCGAGTGAGGCCACCGATGCCGTAGGCGGAGGCAATTTTCTGGAGTTTCTCGTCGGATTCGGAGGGCATTCGAGAGCTTTCAGCTTTCAGCGGTCAGCTTTCAGCTTTCAGCTTTTGAGTTAGCGAAGTCAACTGGCGCTCGCATCTGAGCCAAGTTCGGCGAACCGCGGAAACGGAAGCTGATCGCTGAGAGCTGATCGCTGAAAGCTCTGCCCCTTCATCCCTCATCCCGCAACTTCTGAATCAACGACGTCAACATGCGCTTGACCTCGGTGGTCCGGTTCGTCAGTACCTCGAAGTCCTTGGGTGTTAGCATGTTCAGGTCCTTCGCTAGCAGCAGGTGATACTCCACCTCGCTCGCGGAACCTAAAGCGATGCTGCAGAAGCGGGCCAACTCCGCGTCGCCAGTGCGGCCACAGCCTTCCGCGAGATTCGCGGGAATGGAGGCAGAAGCCCTCCGCAGTTGACTCGTCAATCCATAGATCTCCTCCCGAGGGAAGGCCATTGTGGATTGGTAGATAGCAAGAGTCAGGGAGTGTGCCTTCTTCCAGACCTTCAGCTCGTGGAAGTCTTTCATTTGAAGCTTTCAGCGATCAGCTCTCAGCTTTCAGCTTTCGAGTTAGCGAAGTCAACTTGAGCGGACACCGGACATAGCCCTAAAGCCGCGGAAAAGGACAAGCTGACAGCTGAAAGCTGAAAGCTCCCAACGCTACAATCCAAACGATGACTCCGCGAGAGTTCGACCAACTCGTCGAAGAGTGCCTGGACATCATTCCTCCGCGCTTCCGGCCACGATTGCGGAACCTGGTGTTCCTGGTCGAACAGGAGCCTCGCACGCCCGGCCTGCTGGGCCTCTACGAGGGGCGGCCGCTCACCGAACGGAGCACCGGCCAGCCTTACGCGATGCCCGATCGCATCACCCTCTATCAGGGTCCTCATGAACGGGAGGCCCGGAACCCCGAGGAGCTGCGCCGTCTGGTCGAGGAGACCATCTGGCACGAGGTGGCGCACTACTTCGGTCTAGGCGAACGCGAAGTGCTGCGCGCCGAACGGCAGCGGCGCAACCGGCTGCGGCGGCTTCGAGAACTGTAGACCCGGCCGCTATACTTGGGAGTTGCACCCTATGCCTTCGCAAGACCATACGACCGGCGCGCGCGCGCTGGCCGGAGTGGCCGCGGTGGCTGTGGTTGCGCTCTTCGGCGCACTACAGCAGTACGGCCTGTCTGACCAGTATGCCTCGCAGTTTCGCGATCCCTTCCATGTCATAGCTCAGCAGGAGAGGCTCCAGCCCGTGCTGGCCCGCATCCCTGTCACCGAGAAGGTGGGCTATTTCTCTGATCTGCCTCCGGGCGACCTGGCCGAACAGGCCGCGTTCGCCTATACGCAATACGCCATTGCCCCGCGGGTGCTGGTGCCGTTCAACGCCAAGGTGAAGCCGGTCTGGTGGATTGGGGCTCTGTCGGCGAACAACGCCAACCTGGCGACGCAAGGCCGCGAGCGGGGCATGGTGCTGGTGGAGAATCTGGGCAACTCCGTGGGGCTCTATCGTCTGGAGGGCCGCTAGCATGATGGGGATTGCCGCTCTCTTGCTGGCCTGGGCGATCGGCTGGCCGTGGGTTCGTGCGTCGCAGGCTTGCGGCGGGCTGCGGGGGCGCTGGATGGCCTGGATTCTCGAAGCACTGCTCGCCTTGCCGGTGGGGCTGGCCGCCACCGCTGCTTTGTCTTTTGCACTTCTCTGGGCCGGGTTGGGCGCGCCGGCTGCCGTCCACACCGCCAACGGATTGCTGGCTGTGTGCGGCGTTGTGGGTTGGGTGCTGCGCCGGAACAGCACACCGGAACCGGATGAGCCCCAGGAACTGCCCGAGTTCAAATGGACCTGGCTGGCTGCCCTCGCCTTCGGCGTGGGTATGGTCCTCTTCGTGGCCGCGTTCTTTGCGTTCACCAACGGCAACCCCCAGGGCAATTGGGATGCCTGGTCGAGCTGGAACCTGCGGGCCAAGTTTCTGACGGACGCCTCGACGTGGCGGCTGGCCATCACCCCGGAGAACGGACTGGCCAACGCCGATGCTCCGCTGCTGTGGCCGTCGGTGGTGGCGCGCGGTTGGGTCTACGGCGGCGTGCTGGGCGATCCCCGTGTGCCGATCTTCGCGTCGCTGCTGTTCAGTGCGGCCATCCCGTTGTTGGTCGGATTCGCGCTGGCTCTGCTGCGCTCCCCGGCTTTGGGCTGGTTGGGCGGAGTGATCCTGCTGGCCTCGACGCCGCTGTGGCGGCAGGCTCCGGGGCAGTATGCCGACACGCCGGTCGGCTGCGTGATCCTGGCTTCCCTGGTGGTGGCGGCCCTGTCCGAGCGAAAGAATTGGGATCCCGGCGCGCTCGCGCTGAGCGGCCTGCTGGCTGCACTCGCCGCATCGGCCAAAAACGAAGGCGCCGTGTTCTTCGTATTGCTGGCCGGCGCGCTGGCCTGGCAGGCGCGCATCAAAGCCGCCGCGTGGTTGGGCGGGTCGTTGCCGGCTTTGCTGCTGGCGATCGGCTTCCCGCTGCTGCTGGCTCCGAAGACCGCCGGCCTCTCTCTTGGTCTGCTTGCGGATATGGGCCGTGGCGGTGTGGTGCTGCGGAACTTCGTCGATTCGCTGCTTCAATTGGGCGAGTTCCCGGCGCATCCGGTGCTGCTCTTCGCGGCGCTGGCCTTCGTCCTGAAACTGCGCTCGCCGCGAGGACCCTGGTGGCCGCTAATCGTGCCCGCCCTGCTCGTCCTGGCCGACCTGATTGTGCTGTGGATCACCCCACCCGCGATCGGCTGGCAGATCGACACGGCACTCGACCGCAAGATGGTTCAGGTGATTGCGCCGCTGCTGTTCGCCGGCGTCCTGCTGGTCAGGGCTCCTGAAAGCCTGCCAGAGCCCGCCGAACCACAGGATCGTTCCGAAGCTCGATCTCGTCGCCGGAAGCAACGCTGATCGACTGGTTCAGAATCTCCTGCTTCAAACGCCGGCGGATGTACTCGCGCTCAGACGACCACTCGGCCAGGCCGGGCCGGATGTTGCGCTTCGACAGCCAGAGTTGGAACTCGTCCAGCATCGGTCCGGTGATCTCCATGTCGCGGCTGGCGTCAGCGCGATGGCCGGCCAGCCATTCCGTGGCATAGCCAGCAAAGGCGGCCGAGGTCTCCAGGACATAGCGGAAGCGGCCGGGCCGCTCGGGGAAGACCACGAAGTCGGGTTCGATTCCGCCGCCGCCGCGCACCGTGCGTCCGCTGGCCGTCTTGAACTCGGGCCGGGTGGTCGCCGTGGCCGCGGCGAGTTCATTGTCCTTGAGTGGCTTCTGGATGCTGCGTCCGCTGGGCGTGTAGTAGAACGCCGTGGTCAGCGCCAGTCCGGCGTTGTCGCTGAGCGGGAAGACGCGCTGCACCAAGCCCTTACCATAGGACGTCTCGCCAATGACCATGCCGCGATCGTTGTCCTGGATCGCGCCGGCCACGATCTCCGACGCGCTGGCGGTCTTCGAGTTCACCAGGACAGCCAGCTTGAACTCGTAAGGTTTGGCTTCCTTGGGTACTTCGATGTTCTCGGTCTCGGTACTGCGGCCGCGGGCGCTGAGGATGCGCGTGCCCGGCTTCAGGAACAGCGCCGCGGTCGCGAGGCCGGCTTGCAGGACACCTCCCGGATTCTCACGCAGGTCCAGCACCAACCCCTTCAGCTTGGCTCCCCCCAGGCCTTCGATGGCTTCCTGGATCAGCGTGGCCGTGTTCGTGTCGAAGCTCGTCGCGCGGACATAGCCGATGCCGGGCTCGATCAGAAACGAACGGTCGACACTGGGCGACTGCAACTCCTCGGGCGTTAGCGTGAAGAACATCAGGCGCGCCGTACCCTGCCGCCGCACCGCGATCTGCGCCTGCTGCTGGCGGGTCATGGAGAGCACCTGCACCAGTTGATCCAGGTCGAGATTGGCGAACGGGATGTTGTTGACGCCGACGATCTCGTCACCCGGCGACAGGCCCGCCTTCTGCGAGGGCGTACCGGGCAGCGTCTGCAGCACGATCACGCGGCCGGGCAGCACGCTCACCACGCTGCCGAAGCCCTTGGTCACGCTGCGTTCCATCTCCTGGAGCTGTTGGAACTGCTCCTTGTCGAAGAAGATGGAGTGCGGATCCAGGCGGCGTAGCATGCCGGGAATGGCTCCGCCATAGAAGGCGGTGTCCGGGCTCACGGGATCGGCCGCGTTCTCACTCGCGATGAGAAACACATCCAGCACACGCTTCAGTTCTCGTTCCAGCTCCTCTGTGTTCGGCAGGGGCCGGTTCGGATTGGCGGGCGGTTTGGGCTGTGCGGCCAGCGGCACCACGGCCGCCAGCAGGAGTACGGCCAGCGTTCTCATCGTTCGTAGCGCAGCGCCTGGCGCAGGCTGTGACGTTCCAGCGCAAGGCTGAGGAGCATGCCTACCAGCATGTCGAACGGGCAGCCGGCGTGCTCCCACATCTTCGGGTACATGCTGATGGACGTAAACCCGGGGATGGTGTTGATCTCGTTGATGTAGATGTTGCCCGTGGCCTTTTCAATGAGGAAGTCGACGCGCGCCATGCCGCTGCAATCCATGGCCTGAAAACATTCGATGGCCAGGCGCTGCACTTCTTCGATCTGCTCTTCGGTAAGGTTCGGCGGGATCACCGTCTGCGCTTTGTCGAGCAGGTACTTGTCGTCGTAGTCGTAGAACTCCTTGGACGGCAGGATCTCGCAGGGTGTGGAGGCCTGCGGGCGGTAGTTGCCCAGGACGGCGCATTCCACTTCCTGGCCGACAATGGCCCGTTCGACGATCACCTTCAGGTCATAGCGGCCCGCGTCCACGATCGCCGCCTGCAGTTCTTCCACCGTCCGCGCCTTGGCGACGCCGACCGACGATCCGAGATTGCAGGGCTTGACGAAGACGGGCAGTCCAAACTTCTCGACAATCTGGTTGAGGGTGGCATCCCAATCGATGGTCTTGTGCGGGTTGCCGGTATGGACGATCGCATACTCGACGACAGGCAGACCGCGTTCGATGCTGAGGCGCTTGAAATGCTCCTTGTCCATCGAGGCGGCGGAGCCGAAGACGCCGGGACCGACATAGGGCAGGTCGGCCATCTCGAACAGGCCCTGGATGGTGCCGTCCTCTCCAAACGTCCCGTGGAGCACGGGGAAGACCACATCGATGCCTTCATTGGCGCCGGGTTCCGGCAGAATCGGCTTGGGATCCCACTTGCCGTCCTTGCTGATGAGGTAGGGAATCACCTCATAGTTCTCGGTGTTCAGGGCGGCCATGATGGCCTGGGCCGAGCGGATGGAGACTTCGTGCTCGCCGCTGCGGCCGCCGTACACAACTGCGACGCGGAGTTTACTCATAAATACCTTGTCAGAGGATCCTTTTGCCCATCGCCGACATCACCAGTTCGACGCCCAGCAGGGCCGTTCGGTTAGCAGTGTCGAGCACCGGGTTCACTTCCACCACTTCCATGGAACGCACACGGCGCGAGTCGCACAGAATCTCCATCGCCAGGTGCGCCTCGCGATAGGAGAAGCCGCCTCGCACGGGTGTGCCGACACCCGGCGCTTCATCGGGATCGACGCCGTCCATGTCCAGCGAGATGTGGATGCCCGCGGTGCCATCGGAGGCGACCATCACGGCCTCCTCCATCACCGCGCGCAGGCCGCGTTCATCGATATCGCGCATGGTGAAGACTCGAACGCCGCTTTGCTTCACGATAGGCCGCTCCGTGAGGTCGACATCGCGAATCCCCACCAGCACCACGTTCTTCGGATCTACCTTCGGCGCGTAGCCGTAGAGGTGGGTCAGCGGCTTGGGGCCATAGCCGACCAGGCACGCCAGGGGCATTCCGTGCACGTTGCCGCTGGGTGACGAGTCCGGCGTATTCATGTCCGTGTGCGCATCCAGCCAAATGACGCCCAGCTTCTGTTTCTTCTTCCGGAAGTGCTGGGCCATGCCGCTGACGGTGCCGACGGCGACCGAATGATCGCCGCCCAGCACCAGCGGAAACTTGCCCTGTCCGGCGGCGCGCTCGACTTTATGCGCCAGTTCGACGCACGTCTCGGCGATCGGCTTCAGGTAGCGCGCATGGGCAGCGCCGATTCGGGAGCTCTCCTGCTGGCTCGCGAACACATTGCCCAGGTCCTCGACTTTGTACCCGAGAGAAACGAGCTTTGCGTTCAGGTTCGCCACGCGCAGGGCCGAGGGGCCCATGTCGACGCCGCGGCGGCCGGCGCCGAGGTCGAGGGGAGCTCCGAGAATCGCGATGGTCTGGGCCATAGGCTCCTACGGCCGCGTCCGGTACAGCATGCGCGGGAAGGCGATGGTTTCGCGGATGTGTTCCAGGCCGCAGATCCACGACACGGCGCGTTCGATGCCCATGCCGAAGCCGCCGTGTGGCACGCTGCCGAAGCGGCGCAGATCCAGATACCACTGGAAGGCTTCAGGCGGCAGGTCGTGATCCTTGATGCGCTGCACCAGCAGGTCGTAGTCATGGATACGCTGGCCGCCGCCGATGATCTCGCCGTAGCCTTCGCTGGCCAGGACGTCGACGCCCAGGGCGACTTCGGGCCGCTCCGGCGCAGGCTGGAAGTAGAACGCCTTGACGGCAGCCGGGTAGCGGTCGACCATCACAGGCCGGTCGAACTCTTCACTCAGCAGGGTCTCGTCCGTTCCGCCGAAGTCTCCGCCCCACTCGATTTCGCTGCCCTTGCGCTTGAGGATCTCCACCGCATCGTCGTAGCTGATGCGCGGGAAGGGTCCTTTGATCGCTTCCAGCTTGGCGACATCGCGCTCCAGCGTGGCGAGCTCGATCTTCCGGTTCTCCAGCACACGGCCCACCATGAAGACGATCAGTTCCTCGGCCACGCGCTTCACGTCTTCCAGCGTCGCGTAGGCCATCTCGGGCTCCACCATCCAGAACTCGGTGAGGTGGCGGCGGGTCTTCGACTTCTCGGCACGGAAGGTGGGGCCGAAGCAGTAGGTCTTCCCGAAGGCAGCGGCCGTCGCTTCGTTATAGAGCTGGCCGGACTGCGTGAGATAGACCTTCTCATCCTCAAAGTAATCCACTTCAAACAGCGTCGTCGTGCCTTCGCAGGCGGCCGGCGTGAAGATGGGGCGTATCCACCAGCGTGAAGCCGTTGGAGTCGAAGTAATCGCGGACGGCCTTGATGATCTCGTGGCGGATCTTGAGAATGGCGTGCTGGCGGCGGCTGCGCAGGTGCAGATGGCGCTGGTCGAAGAGGAACTCGACGCCATGTTCCTTGGGCGTGATGGGGTAAGGATGTTCCTCGCTCACGCGCTGGACAATCTCGGCGCCTTCGATGTCCATTTCATAGCCGCCCTGGGCGCGGGCTTCGGCGCGCATTCTGCCCCGGATGATGACCGAAGACTCCTGGGTCAGGTTCTTGAGGGCTTCAAAGACATCTTCCGGCAGTTGGGCCTTCACGCCCACGCACTGGATGGTCCCGCTGCCATCGCGGATGATCGGAAAGATGATCTTCCCCGATTTGCGCAGGTTGTAGAGCCAGCCGGCGATTTCGACGGGTTCGCCGGTATGCTGGCCCGCGCTGGCAATGGTGATTCGACGGTAGTCAGACATCAAAGGTTCTCCAATCGGTCAAAGGCCTGCCGGGCCGCTTCGAGGGGATTCGCGAAGGCGGGAGAGTCCTTCACCTCCAGCAGGAGCGGGTACTGCGACTCCCTGGTGCGCAGCAGATCCATGGTCTGCTTCCAGGGGATGGTGCCGCCCTCGGCCAGCAGCGGGAAGAGATGCTTATCATCCTTGCCGTCGTTGTCGTGGACGTGCGTGGACCGCAGCCGGTCCTGCAACAGGGTGAAGGTGGGCTCGATGCCTTCCATCAGGTTGGCGTGACCCAGGTCCAGGCAGAATTTCAGGTCGAGATGCGTGATGCCGCTGAAGTAGAGCAGGCGCTCGGCGCTGCTCAGGCGGTTGGGGATGTTCTCGATGAGGATCTCGACGCCGCGGTGCTTCGCGAAAAGCTGCAGGTCCTCCAGTGCGGTGAAAGCGGCGTCCAGCTTCTCGTCGCTGTACTCCTCGCCCGACACCCCCAGGTGCTGGATGAGGTACTGAAACGGGAATTTCTCGGCCACCTCGATGGCTCGCTTGATCTCGTCGACGGACTGCAGACGGCGCGGCTTGGAGGTGTCGGTGAGCGTGACGACGGAGGACGGGCCGCTGCGCCCCCAGCAGTCGTCGTTGTACATGGGCGCGTGCAGCGAGTGGCACTTCAACTGCGCGTCGCGAAACCAGTAGCCGAGTTCATTCACCTGCGACTGATCGCGATAGTCGAAATGCTGCCGGGCGCAGAAGATCTCCACCTTCGGAATGCCGGCATTCCAGATGCGGTCCAGCCAGACCGTGTTGAGCCGGTGATTGACGAGTAGGTGGGTGGACAGTGCGTGTTCCATACGATTTCAGTACCCGGCTGCCTTGCCGGCGGAGCGTCCATTCTGCGCACCCGCGATCCAGGTGATGCGCGACATCCAGTTATCGGTATTGCTGTTCGAGCGCGAACGAACCGCGGTGGCTCCATCGGCCACAACGCCGCCCCGAGAAGCCGTTGCGGCCTTGGGGCGTTCCACCATGATGGCTTCGACACTGGCTACGCCCGACGTGCCGGCCACCTTGTAGCCCATCTTCTCCAGCGCGGAGTGGGTGTCCGGCGAGAATCCAGGTTCCAGGTAGAGCGTGTCCGGCAGCCATTGATGATGAAAGCGCGGTTGGTCGATGGCCTGCTGCACATCCATGCCGAAATCGATGACATACAGCAAAACCTGCGTGACGGCCGTGATGATGCGCGACCCGCCCGGAGCACCCAGCAACAGGAACGGCTGGTTGTCCTTCGTGACGATGGTCGGCGTCATGGAGGAAAGAGGCGCCTTCCTGGGCTGGATTGCGTTGGCTTCGCCCTCCACCGTGCCGAACATGTTGGCTTCGCCCGGCTTGGTGGTGAAGTCGTCCATCTCGTTGTTCAACAGGAAGCCCAGGCGGGGTACGGTGACCCCGTTGCCGTAGAGGCCGTTGATCGTATAAGTCAGCGCGACAGCGTTGCCCTTCTCATCGATCACGTTGAAGTGCGTGGTCTCGGAGGATTCGTAGGGTGCCGGGTCGCCGGCCTGGACGGCGCTGCTGGGCGTCGCTTTGTCCGGCTCCACGCCGGTCCACAGCTTTTTCGTGTAGGTCCGGTTGATCAGGCCGCTCACGGGGATCCTGACGAAATCGGGATCGCCGACATACCGCGCGCGGTCCGCGTAGGCCCGGCGCATCGCCTCCGCCATGTAGTGGGTGGCGCTGGCGGATCCGGCGCCGGCCTTCTCATAGCCGGTGCCCTCCAGCATGCCCAGCATCTGGAACATGGCGATGCCGCCGGAAGAGGGTGGCGGCGCGGTGATGATCTGGTAGCCTTTGTACTCGCCGATCAGCGGCTTGCGCTCGTGGGTCTTGTACGCCTTCAGGTCTTCCAGCGTGATCTCGCCGCCCGCCTTTTTGGATTCTTCGGCGAAGATCCGGGCGGTCTCGCCCTCGTAAAAGTCCTTGGCGCCCAGTTTCGAGATACGCGTGATCACCTGCGCGAGTTCGGGCTGGACCAGCTTTTCGCCGGGCTCGAAGCAGGCGCCGCCTTTCAGGAAGATCCGTTTGGATTCGGCGAACGGCTCCATCACCTCGCGGTTGTTGCAGAGGTTTCGGGCTTCGGCGTAAGTGAGGGTGACGCCCTGTGTAGCGAAGTCGATGGCGGGTTTCAGCAGGCTGGCCCAGGTCTTCGTGCCGTACTTTTTGTGCGCGTATTCGAGACCGCTCACCGTGCCCGGGACTCCGGCGGCGCGCCAGCCCACCTGGCTGTCCTTGGTGCGCTTGCCGTCCTTGTCCAGGTACATCGTGCGGGTGGCGCTGAGCGGAGCACGTTCCCGGAAATCGATGAAAGTGCTGGTGCCGTCGGCCAGCCGGATGAGCATGAACCCGCCGCCGCCCAGGTTGCCCGCCCGCGGATGCGTGACGGCCAGCGTCATGGCGACGGTGATGGCGGCATCCACGGCGTTGCCGCCGGCCTTGAGCACCGCGACACCCGCGTCGGTGGCGTTGGGCTCCTGCGAAACCACCATGGCCTTGCGGGTGCGCACCGGGTCCCGTGCCGGGGCCGGGATCGTCAAGGCGCAGACCAGCGCCAGGGCGGCGAAAACTCGCGGATTTCGCATGAAACCCAATTGTACTACCGCGATTGGGCCGCCCTGGATCAGGACTAGAGTCTAGACAGGCTTTGTGGCGCGGATGAAGGCGCTCATGAACTTCTCGTCGACGAGCGGAGCGATGGCTTCCACATCGATCCCCTGGCCGTCGAGGAACTCGCGGGCCTGCTCCACTTTGTAAACGCGGGTGGGTTCGAAACCGATGCTCTCGAAGCCCGCTTTGGCCAGTTTGGCGTGGTAGTCCTGCTCGTCCAGAGCGCCGGCGATGCAGCCCACCCAAAGCTCGACACTCCGCCGGACATCGGCGGGGATTTCCCCCGGGTGACGACGTCGGAGACCGCGAAACGGCCACCGGGCTTCAGCACCCGGAACGCCTCACTGAGGACCATGTCTTTGTCAGCCGACAGATTGATGACGCAGTTGGAGATGATGACATCCACCGAGTTGTCCGGCAGGGGGATCCGCTCGATCTCGCCTTTGAGGAACTCGACGTTCGTCAGGCCGGACTTTGCTTTGTTGGAGTTGGCCAGCGCCAGCATCTCGTCGGTCATGTCGAGGCCATAGGCTTTGCCGGTGGGACCAACGCGGCGGGCGGAAAGCAGCACATCGATGCCGCCGCCGGAGCCGAGATCCAGCACCGTCTCGCCTTCGTGCAGTTGGGCCAGGGCGGTCGGGTTGCCACAGCCCAGCGAGGCGAGGACGGCCGACTCGGGGATCTGGGCGGCCTGGTCGTCGGAATAGAGGTTGGCGGTAATGGGGTCGTTCGCGCCCAGGGCCACGGCTTTCTTCGATCCGCAGCAGCAGGAAGCGCCTTCACCCTCCACAACACGCAAGGCGGCCTTGCCGTAACGCTCCTGCACCGCCTGTTTTACATCTGTCGTGCTCATAGGAATCTCCTGTACCTGCAATGGGGTGACCGGAGTTGCCACGGCATTGCGTCGGCTTGTTTCTATAATTCTACTATAGTGGAAATACAGAAGAAGGCAAGAGGTCTCAGTGCGAATTTCGAAGTTTTTTATTCCCGGGGCAGAAGCTTGATGAGGGAGAGGTTGACGGTCAGCAGCCGGCCTTCACCTGGCTTCTGATTCGGCTCCTCGATGGTTGGAGAGCCAAGAATCTCCACCTGATACTCCGGCGCCTCGGCCAGCGGCGCTTCCAGGATGAACAGACCCGGGCGGTCCAGTTTCCACTGTCCGACAGACTGCCCATTGGCCCGCAACTCCACCTTGGCGACCGCCGGTGCATACCCCTGCACTCGCAACAGCGGCGCCCCGGCCTCATCCGGACTAGGCGGACCACCCCCCTCGGACCGATCCAGCGGTACTTGCTGCCGAACTCCCCTTCCAGTTCGAAGAAGCCCTCCACCAGCCCTTCCTCATGGCCCGGTTTGGAAAAGTCTAATGTATCCGCGCGGTTACCGGGATAGAGCTCGGCCTTCAGCGCGGTGCTCAGCAGGTTGTAGACGTTGGATTCGTTGCCCGCCTGATAAGAGCATCCCTGGCAGGACATCTGTTCCGTGGTCTGGAACGGAAGCGGCGCACCGCAGTCGGGGCAGGCCAGGGCCTCGGTGAGAGGAAGTTCCACCGGCAGCCGCCCAGGCTTCCGGCAAAAGGCCGCCAGCGTCGCGCCCAGGCAGTCGGCGATCCGTGCCTCGGCGTTGCCCGGAACCTGGCGCAACATCCACTGCACCATCTGATTCGCCCAACCGCGCTGCCGCGGGAAAGTCACGAAGCGGCATTCCTGGAAGTACTTATGGAGCAGGCCCGACCACTCCCGCAGGCCGAACCGGTGATTCTGCCGGATCCCAAAAGACTCTTCCTGGTCGGCGCCGATGACAGTCCATGGCCATGAAGTCGAGCAGGCCGCTGTCGTAGAGCCGTTTCTCGAAGGGCTTCATCCGCTCCGGGTAGGGAGCCCGGTAGACCCGCAAGGTCAGCTTGCGGCGCACCGGCTCTTCCGCGAAGTAGTAGACTCCGCCCGGGGCCAGCACCCGGTGCACTTCCCGAATCACACTCTCGATGTCCAGAAACTGGGAAAGTGTCTGAAACGACATGACAAACGCCAGCGAATTATCGCGGAACGGAAGGTGTGTCGCGTCGCCGGCCGTGAGGATCGGAGAGCGTTCTAGGTTCCAGGCGGTCTTCAGGAATTGCCCGTGCCGCAGGGCGTCGGCCGAGATATCCAGTGCGAAACCGTCCGCCTGGAAGTCGTTGGCCAGCATATAAGAGGTGTGACCGGCGTTGGCGCCTACCTCGAGGAATGGGCTGAGAGACGGGATGAAGTCCCGGTTTGCCTTCAGAACCGAGCCGCGCCGGAAGTTCTCATCGGCATAAGCGGCCAGCGCCCGCTCCGGTTCGCCCAGCGATGCGAAGTTGTGGAAATCCACCTGCGCGCGCTTGACTGATATGGACTGGGCCGGGTCTGACATCTGTGCCCCTACGTTGTACCGCAGGCATGCGTTCACTGGCAACCGAGCGCGCGGTGCCGCAGGCTGCGCAACGACTCCTCATCCTCCCGCGTGGATGCGGGACTGGCGACAATTGCAGTGAAGATGCGCAGCGCTTCGCGCGTGGCCGTCCGGTCGCAGCCATGGTTCCCGATGGAGTAGGCCGCCAGGCGGGCATACCAGGCGTATCCGAGGTCCCGGGAAGATTCTACATTTGTAGAGTCAGATTCCGCCAGGCGCTTGAGGATGGCGATACCGCGGTCGCAATCGGCCAGGGCGCCGGCGACATCGCCGGTCCGCGCCTGTGCCTCCGCTTTCATCACCAATTCGTCCGCCTGGTCACGCAGTAAGGCCGGCTCACGGGGCTGAATCTCCGTCAGGTTCTGAAAGTACCCGAGGGCCCGGACGTGGCTCTGGAGCCCCTCCTCCGGCTTGCCCTGCGTGGCCAGATGATTCCCGATCCTTTGTTCTACAACTGCAAGAGATCGGAGCAGACCCGGATCCCTAGGAACGACCGGCAGCAACCGCGCGCCCAGCGCCCGAGCCTCCACCAGCCGGGCCAGCCCTTCCGCCGGGGCTCTCGCGCTGCGCAGGATGGCGTCACCCCATGCGCTCAGGGCTGAGACCAGCAGCACCCGATCCGCCGTGAGAGTCGACGCACGGAACAAAGATACAGACTCCTGCAAATGTCGTAGAGAGTCATCCCAGAGGAACAGCCGGCTCTCCAACTGCCCCCGGCGTTGCAGCACGGTACCCAGCGCCCTCCGGCCGCGTTCCGCATCCATCCTGGCGGTGTCCAGCCGGGCCCACTTCTCCGCTTCCTGGTAGCTGCGTAGCGCCTCGGCCGGATTCCCACGATTCGCACTCCACGGCCGGCCCTGCGCATCGCCCAGCCTCAGCCATGCCGTGGAGATGTCTAAGCTGATCCCTTTCAGCGACTTATCGGACTGCGCGTCACGATCCAGTTTCTGCAGATAGTTCAAAGCGTCGCCGGCGATGCGCTCCCTCAGCGCGGTGGAGCCAGGCAGCCGGGCCACACGATCGTGATAGTCGAAGAGCAGATTCAGCGCCAGTTTGTGCAGATCTTCCAGATGGGCGCGCGCCTGGGTCTCGGCGCGCCGGGTTTGGCCCCACTGCCAGGAAAACAGACCCACCGCAACTATCGTCGAGAGGAGGGCCGCCGCCAGGACCGTCGTCGCGCTACGGTTGCGCCGGACAAACTTGGATAACCGGTAGGAGAGCGTGTCGGGCTGCGCCGTCACCGGGCGTCCCTCCAGATAGCGCAGCAGATCCTCGGCCAGACTGCGGGCCGAGGGGTAGCGCCGGTCGGGTTCCCGGTGGGTGCAAAGACGGATGATCGAGTCAAGATCACGGTCGACGGCAGGGTTCACGCTGCTGGGTGGCGGGACGTCTTCCCCGGCGGCGGTGCGAGGCCTCACGCCGGCGAGAAGTTCGAAGCTGATCAAGCCCAGGGAGTAGATATCGGAGGCAGTTGTGACCGGCAACCCGGCCAGTTGCTCCGGGCTGGCGTAGCCCGGCGTATAGAAGCCCGTTGCCGCCCCGGCTTCTTCCTCCGGATGTAGTAGTTTGGCAACGCCGAAGTCCAGCAGTTGGACTCGGCCCCCCGAGTCCACCAGGATATTCGCCGGTTTCAGGTCCCGATGGACGATCAGCCGCTGGTGCGCGAAGTGGACCGCCAGGCAGATGTTGGCCAGGATCCGGACGCGTTCCCGGACGGGCAGTTCGGTCTGCCGGGCATAGGTCAGCAGCGGCTGCCCGTCGACGTATTCCATTACAAAATAAGGCACACCCGGCCCGATAGATCCGCCGTCGAGCAGTCGCGCGATGTGCGGATGCTGGAGTTGGGCCAGGATGCGCCGTTCGGAGCGGAGCCGTTGCTCGGCCGCCGCGGTCACCAGACCGGTCCGGCTGAACTTGATGGCGACCTGCTGGGTGAACGAGCCGTCGGCGCGCTCGGCCAGCCAGACGGAGCCCATGCCGCCTGACCCCAATTCCCGCACCAGACGGTAGGCCCCAACGACCGCCCCCCTCTCCGGACGAAAAAGTACGGTCGAGAACTCGGGCAGGGGATCGCGTTCCAGGAACGTGTTGGCGGACTGGTCGGCCGCCAGCATGCGCTCCACTTCGGCGCGAATGGCCGGATCCGGCGGGCAGGATTCGTCCAGGAATCGACCGCGCGCCTCCTGCTCCAGTTCGACGGCAGCCTCGAAGAGCTGGGCCACTTGCCGCCATTGTTCCGGAGTCAGCGCGGGTTGCATCGGTTCAGGTGGACAGACGGGCAAACAGCCAGGCCCGGGCGGTACGCCAGTGGCGCTGCACGGTGCGTTCGGTGATGCCCAGCACCTCGGCCACCTCCTCAAAATTTGAGGCCGCCGAAGTATTTCATCTCGACGATTCTGGCACATTCCGGATGGAAGAGTGCGAGCTGGTCCAAGGCTTGGTCCAACGCCAGTAAGTCCACGGTAGATGTGGACTTGGAAGCCGGGTCCGAAGAGTCCGGCGCATCGATGGACATGCGCAGGGCGCCGCCGCCCCGTTTCTGGGAGTCGTGCGCGCAGGCATAGTTCACCAGGATGCGGCGCATCATCGAAGCGGCGAGGCCGATGAGCTGGGCGCGGTTCGACCAGCCGGTCTCACGCTGCTCCAGCAGCCGGAGATAGGCCTCATGGACGAGCGAAGTCGGCTGCAAAGTATGGTCGGTGCGCTCGCGCCGCAGGTAGGAAGCGGCGAGCCGGCGCAACTCTTCGTAGACCAGGGGGAAGCTGGTCGTCGAGAGAGTTGCGCGGCTCGGCGGTCTCAGACATAACCGAATGGAACAGTTTAACTTAGCGTAGGGACGATGCCACGATCTGCTTGCCGGACTTGTGGGTACGGACGACGATGCCGCGTAGTTCGTCTACGACATAGTCGGGTTCGCGGTCGTTAAATACCACTTCCTGTTCGGTTTCACCGCTGTCCAGGTTCACGCCGACGATGCCCGGCGCGGCCTTGTTGTCCATCTCGACATCGGTGAGCATGTAAGCGTAGTTGAAGGTGGCATTGGCCGCGCTGAACCGCTTGGACCATGCGCCGAACATCCCGGGAATGTTGTCCTGACGGAGGTTATTGGCGGTGGTGTTGGTGGACGTCCCCAGCTGGGTGTTGAGCGCGGTACCGGTGTTCATGTAGTAGGCCATGGCAAAGGCCGCCGTCGTGGCCAGTTTCTGCCAGCCGGGCAGTCCCGGTGCTTTGTACTCAACGCCCCAGGCGATTTCCCGGGTCGCCGGTTTGAAGGACAACAGGTGTTGTTTAGCGCGGACGACCACCGTGCCGTTCTGGCGCGGCACCAGGGCCAGCGGGAAGTCCTCGTCGCTGTTATCTTTACGAGCCATCGCCCGGACGCCGCCCAGCGCAAACTTGCCGGCCATCTTGGCCGCCTTCTTGCCACCGCCCGACTTGGCCTTGAACTCCAACGGAACCCGGAACGCCTCCTTCGCGCCACCGGCGGCATCCGCCTTCAGCCCGACCAGAGAGCGGGCGTCGGCGATCATGACCGTGGAGGACTGCGCATCGTAGACCATGTTGGTCGTCGATTCCTTCGCGCCGTCGTAACGCCACTTCAACTGTCCGGAGGCCGCATCCAGGGCAACGATGCCCAGCGGTTTCTTGAGCTCAAATTCCCGTTTGCTCGAGTCGAAGTAGGTGCCGCCCATCCGCGCAATGACCAGATGGTTCCGGACCAGGATCTCAGGGATGGCGGCGCCGAAGTCGGCGGAGGTCCACTTGAGCACGCCGCTGGTCTTGTCGAAGGCGCGCACGATACCCTTGGCCGAGCTGTAAACCAAGTCTCCATCGATCACCGGAGTTGAATTCGTACGTTTGTAGTGGCTCTCGGTCACGTCGAACGGCGCACTCCAGAGGACCGCTCCGGTTTTGGTGTCGATCTTGTGTAATCCGGCATAGGCGAGATACATGGCGCCATCCTCGAAGGCAGGTTGGGCGTGACCGTCGAGATCTACTCGCGGGGCGAACTTGCCGCTCTTTTCATTGATGTACAGATCAGCTTTGTCCTTGATGGCCCCCTCGAACTTGACCTGGCCGGTAGCCATGTCGAAGCCCATGTAGCGGACGGGGACCTTGTTGCCGGCGAACTCGCAGGACATCGCGACCACCATATTCTCGGCACGATTTCCGACCAGATCGATCAGGACGCCCTTCATTTTCTCCGTCTTCCAGACGTCCTCGCCGGTCTCCAGATTGATGGCGACGAGGGTGGAGTTGTTCGAGAAGCGGCTGCTGTTCTCGGCAATGAACAGCAGCGGGATGCCGGGCACTTCCTCGATATTGAACTCGAGCAGCTTTCCGAGATCCGCCCGGGTCCAGAGCAACTTGCCCGATTCGGTGTCGATGGCATGCAGCCCCTTGTCGGTAGAGAAGAGGTAGGTGCCTCCCAGGATGACGCGCGACCACTTCACGGAGGCAGGCGCTTCCAGCGACCATTTCTCCTGAGCAGTCAAGGATATAGCGAACCCACAGAGCAGCGCAAAGGCGGTTCCGAGATGTCTTTTCATGGTTTCCCCCAGTAGGTGTGTGGGGGCCGAAAGGACAACCTCCTCCGTGAACTGGAGACGACGCATGACCCGACCGTGGATGACGACGCTACCCCAAATCAGGCGTCTCTGACAGCCCCTGCCACACTACGCAGCAATCGTGGGGAAAACCCGACAGCAATCGAGAGAAAAGTAAACAGATTGTGCTGGGGGCACATAGTGGTAGATATTCGACCACCTATGGCGGTGAGTACTCTCTACCACATAGGTGCTGTTCGGATTCTATCGTGTTTCCCTATTAACCTTAGCAATACGTACTTGAACCAAGTAGACTACATA
>JASGIE010000100.1:0-77857 GCA_049841055.1 Paludibaculum sp.
GGCGATCAGGCAGTCTGCGATCTCCGACCTCCGGCCGACCCCCATCAGCACAACGAGCGTGTCGACATGCGCATAGGCCGACCATTCCTGGACAGGCTGCGGGGTGACGGTGTCCGGTGACGACCGCGAAACCGCCCGCCAGACCGCGGTAAGTGACTGGAATTCCAGCCAGTTCCGGCACGGAGATAGCTGAGCTCAGGCCGGGCGTCACTTCCACATTCCAGCCCCGGGCCACCAGCCAGCGCCATTCCTCGCCTCCGCGTCCGAAGACCATCGGGTCGCCACCCTTCAGGCGGACAACCGTTTCGTGGCGCCGGCCGCAGTCCTCCAGCAAATCCAGGATGTGCCGCTGGATCTCTTCCTGGCGGCCTTCTTCCTTGCCGACATCGTGGAGCTCGGCGGCGGGTGAGATCAGGTCCAGGACTTCGCGGGAAACCAGGCGGTCGTAGAGCACAGCATCGGCGCGGGCCAGGAGGCGGGCGGCGCGAACCGTAAGGAGGTCGGCACGGCCGGGTCCGGCTCCGACGATGTGAATGGTGCTCATGCGGGGACTAGCCTCAGGCTAGCACATGGCCACAAACCCTATCAACAAAGTAAAGATTACGCGCCAGGAGTGGAGCCGGCCGGTGGGGGCGCGTCGTCGGAGTCTTTCTTCCGGCGCTTGAAGAAGATTTCGGGCGACTTGACCCAGGTTGCGATGAGGACGGCAAAGAGCACACCGAGCGACAGGAAGGTCGCGATGGAGCCCACGACGAGGAAGTCGGTTTCCGAGTGCGGTTCGGGCAACAAACGCAAGCCGATTGCGACCGTGACTCCGAAGACGATGGCCGCGCCGGTCAGCAGCATCGCCCACCTGGTTGCAGGGGATTCCATGAGATTGATTTTAATCGTATTTCTCGACGATGATCTGCTTCCGTTCAAAACCTTTCGCTTTGAGGTCGGCGCGGACGTCGTCGACCATGGCTTTCAGGCCGCAAACGTAGACGTCCAGATCGGTGCGTCCGGCAAGGACTTCGTCGAGGTGGCCCTGGACGCGTCCGGTTCGGCCGGACCAGCCTGGTTCAGGCCGGGTCAGGGTGGGGATATAGCGAAAACCGGGGCGTTCCACGGCCAATTGCTCGAATTCCTGCCGGTAGAGCAGGCCGGCCTCAGACCGGGTGCCGAACAGAAGGGTGAGGCTTGTGGCGGCGTGACGGACGGGATCCCAAAACAGGAAGGAGCGGAAGGGCGCGACGCCCGTGCCGGTGGCGACAAAGACGGCGTCGCGCAACGGCGCCTTGGGCACGAAGTAGCCGAGCGGACCACTCATCTCAATCGTTTCGTCCGGCTTCATGTCGAACAACCAGGGGAAAGGTGACCGTCCTGGACCCGATTCAGACAGAGTTCAAACCGGTTGCCGTCCGGCGCCGAAGCGATGGAATAGGCGCGGGTGATCGACTTGCCCAGGACATCGCGACTGAAACTGACAAACTGCCCGGGTGTGAAGTCCAGTGTTTCCAACGAATCGACGGCGAAGGTGAAGTGCCGGACCTCGGGTGCGATTTCGACGGACTCAATCAGGCGGGCTTTCAAGCTTGCGCTTCCTCCGGCGGTGCGGGCAGCAGCCCGTACAGCGATTCGATGAACGAGCGGCTTTTGCGGCGGCCGTTGTTCGTCTGCCATTCCGTGCGTTGCCAGAACACCAGGACGCCCAGAATATCCTTGTCGCGGACGGTATGGGACCCGCCTCGCTCGGCGACATGTTCGCGGAACTGGTGGACCTCGCGCTGAAAACGGTCGGACAGAGCGGCGGCAATGCCGTTGACGGGCCGGGTTTCGTAGACGAGGCCGCTGTCGGCCACCTTGTAGGTCCGCACCAGGGCATCGAGTGCGTCGCGCATGTCGAAGTCGTTGGCGCCGGGGGTTTCCAGGGCGGAGACCAGCAACAGGCGGCCGGTCACGATCGCCAGAGGTTGCTGCTCCTCCATGAATTTATCGGTCAGTTCAATCTCGGGGTGGGGCAAGAGTCTCGGGGTCAACTTCCGGCGGCTTCTCGTGGCTGCGGGCTTCGCGCAGATACTCGCAGTCGAGGGGGCAGTCGATCGTCTGCTCCCGCTCAGTCCCACAACAGACCGCACAGATGTCTTTCATCAAAGCGGGGCAGGACCGGGGCGCGGGGCCGCGACTCGCACAAATGGCAGGTTACGCGTTCCATGCGTCCGATTTATCGTACCATCCGAATGATGAAGAACATCGATGTCTACATCAAGATCGAAGTCGATCTGGACGATAGCGAGCACCCGCAGCGGTTCGCCGAAGAGCTGTGCCGCGTGCTGAAGCGGGTGTATGGAGTGCGCAAAGCGGAAGTCTCGAATCTGCTGGAGCATACCGTCGAATGAACGTGCCCTGGACTGGCTTGCATTTTGGGCTGGGCCTGCTGGAGATCGGTCGGGCCTGGGGCTTCAAGCCATCGCCGGTGCCGGACGATGAACAGGCGAAAGTGTTCCTGACCGGCGCGTATGAAGCCGGAGTCCGGATCTTCGATACCGCTCCCTCGTACGCGTGGAGCGAACCCCGGTTTGGCGCCTTCCTGCGCGAGTTGACGGTGGAGCAACGCAACTCGCTGGTGGTGGCTACGAAGTTCGGCGAGTCGTGGGATTTCGACGCGAATCAGCCGGTGCTGGACCACAGTTACGACGCCCTGATGACGAGCCTCGATGAGAGCTTGCGGCGATTGGGCCGGATCGATATTCTCCAGGTCCACCGCAGCACGCCCGAGGTATTGCGGGCGCCGGGTACGATCAAAGCCCTGGAGGCCGCGAAGGCGGCGGGGATCCCGATTGTCGGCGCGAGCGTCAAGGATCTGGAATCGGTGGAGATCGCCTGCACCCACGAGCTGTTTCAGATCCTGCAGATCCCATACAACCGCCGCAATCAGGCAATGCGGCCGGCGATCGCACGCGCGCGGGAGACCGGCCGTCTGTTGTTCACCAACCGGCCCTTCGCGGAAGGTGAACTGTTGCAAGCCCAGGATCGCAATCAGGCGATTCGCGATTGCTTCGCCGCGATCCGGGAGACGCCGTTTGACGGGGCGATTCTGGCCGGGACGCGGTCTGTCGAACATCTGAAGCAAAATCTGGCGGCGTTCGGAGAGTAGCGCTCGCTGCCGCGCGTATAGTGGTGGAATATGTCCACCTGGCAGGACGTGCGGATTGCTTTCCGGATGCTGGGGCGGTCGCCGGTGCCCACCGGTATCGCGATCCTCTCCATAGCCCTGAGCGTGGGTGCGACGGCGGTGGTCTTTGCCGCCATCAAGTCAGTACTGATCGATCCGCTTCCCTATGCCCATCCTGAGGAACTGGTTCAGATCCGAACCGAATATCCCCGGATGCAACAGCAATCCACGGGGGATTGGGTGAACTGGCGCGACAGCGAGGAACTTGCCCGCAGAGCCAATACGTTGGCCGCGGTCGGAGCCTACCGGAATGCGATTCTGGACCTCGCGGGTACCGCCGGTGTACCGCCGGAGGCACTCTATGGCCTGCGGGTGACGGCCAGCCTGTTCCCGTTGCTGGGTGTTTCGCCGATGCTTGGCCGGAACATCACACCGGAAGAGGATCGGGCCGGGCAGCCGGATGTGGTGATCCTGAGCCATGGTTTGTGGGCCCGGCGCTTCCAGTCGGACCCGGGCATTGTGGGCCGGTTCATCACGATGAACGGCCACAACTGCAAGGTGATTGGAGTGATGCCGCCTCGGTTCAATTTTCCGTTGCGCCGGAGTGCGGCCCACACGCCTTCTCCTTACGTGGAGTTCTGGGCACCGATGGGCATGAACCGAGACGGCGGCCTGGGCGCGGTAGCCCGGCTGAGGACTGGGGTTCCCGTGGCCGCTGCAAGAGAAGAAGCCGCTTTGATCAGCGTCGAACTGGCGCGTGCCTTTCCCAACACCAACCGGGACCACGAACTGCGGCTGAACCCGGTGCTCGAGCGCACGGTCGGTCAGGCCCGCAACGGATTAATGCTGCTGCTGGGCGCGGCGGTGCTCTTCCTGTTGATTGGCTGCGCGAACGTGGCGAATCTGCTGCTGGCTCGCGGCTTCGGCCGCCAGAGAGAGATGATAGTGCGGACGGCTCTTGGCGCGAGCACCGCCCGGTTGGCGCGACAGCTTCTGACGGAGAGTTGCGTGCTGGCCGTGCTGGGCGGCTTGACCGGGTATCTCCTGACGGTCGCGGCTTGGAGCGTTCTGCCGGCGCTGGTACCGGTGAGTATTCCGCGATTGGCCGCCGCGCGGGCCGATTCCACAGTGCTGGGATTTGCCCTGGCGGTGGGCATCCTGAGCGGGCTGGTCTTTGGAATGGCCCCGGCCATCCGTCTGGTGCGCAGGACTACTTACCAGACGGCTCGCGGGATTGCCGCGGGCGGGCGGGACCGCATGAGGGCGTCTCTCGTTGTCGTGGAAATCGCGCTGTCCGTCTTGCTGGTGGTAATCGGCGGAGAGTTGCTGACGAGCTTTTCCCGGCTGATTTCGACGGATCCTGGCTTCCAGCCGGACGGAGTCCTGGCGTCTGTCGTACTACCTGCTCAGGAACGGTACCGGACGCCGGAAGAACGGGCTTTGTTCTATCGCCGGATTCTGGATGCCGCGCGGGCGTTGCCCGGAGTGGATAGCGCCGGCACGGTGGACGCCCTGCCGTTCAGCGGCGAAAACAACGGCGGCACAGTGAGCAATGGGGCCGGAGAGAATGGTCTTCGATTGGAGGCGGAGATCGACGTAGCCGGTGGGCAATACCTGCAAACGATGGGGATCCGCCTGCTGGACGGCCGCTGGTTCCACGACGAGGAGATGAACGCGACGAACGACTCCGCGATCGTCAACGAGTACGTCGCGAACCGTTTGTGGCCCGGCAAACATGCTGTGGGTCAAAGCGTCTGCGTGTACTGCACTCCAGAGAATCCGGGCAACTGGAAACGGGTGATTGGAGTGGTGGCTAATGCGACCCATGCCGCGCTGGATGAGCGGGAGAAAGGCAATGTGTACCTGACGGCAGGTGCGATGGAGCGCTCAGTCTTCCTCGCCGTACGCACAGGACGCCCTCTGGGTGGGGTCGGCCAGGGGATTCGTGAGGCCATTGCCGCGATTGACCCGAACCAGCCGGTATTCCTTAGCGTGCCGATGCGGGAGCTGATCGCGGATTCCGTGGCGGACCGGCGGTTCATCATGACGCTGCTTGTGGTCACCGGTTTACTTGGGTGGTTGATGTCGGCGGCGGGGGTGTACGGCGTGATCGCCTATACAACTTCACTGCGAACCGCCGAGATCGGTATCCGAATGGCGATCGGGGCAACACCCCGGCAAGTGCTCTCGCTGGTCTTCCGGCAAGGATTCGTCAGTGTTGCCATCGGGCTTGGCCTGGGGCTTGGCGCCGCGATGGCGGCACTTCAGATCCTGAAGAGCGCCCTGGTAGGGCTCGGGGCGACTCAGGCCGGGGGGCTCTTGGCCTCGGCCTGCCTGGTCACCCTCACCGCGGCCATTGCCTGTTGGATTCCTGCTCGGCGGGCGGCGGAAATCGATCCCATCGCCGCGCTGCGCGAGGAGTGAGCGCGTCTCCATCAATCCGAAGCCACAGGCTGCAGAAGCGGAGCTGAGCGCATCGCGCTGGCTTGCATCGTCCCTGCAGGGGTCAATGCCGTGCTGTCAGGAAACTGCATGGAGTAGAGGCGGGCATAGAGTCCATCCAATTGCATGAGTTCGCGATGGGTGCCGAGTTCCACAATGCGGCCGCCATCCATCACGGCAATGCGGTGAGCGACCCGGATGGTGCTGAGACGGTGGGCGATGATCACCGTGGTGCGGCCCTGCATCAGATGGTTCAGCGCCTCCTGCACCTGGCTCTCCGAGTCGTTGTCGAGCGAGCTGGTCGCTTCGTCCAGCAACAGGATCCGCGGGTTCTTCAGAATCGCGCGGGCCACGGCGATGCGCTGGCGCTGGCCTCCGCTCAGCTTGGCGCCGCGCTCACCCACCACGGTGTCGTACTGATGAGGGAGATCCATGATGAAGCCGTGGGCGTTGGCTGAGCGGGCCGCCGCTATCAACTCTTCTTCCGTTGCATCCAGCCGGCCATAGAGTATGTTTTCGCGAACCGTGCCACCAAACAGCATGGTCTCCTGGGGCACCAGGGCCATTTGCGCCCGCAGGCTTTGTTGTGTGACGGAACGCAGATCATGCCCGTCGAGCTGAACGCTGCCTCCAGCGGGGTCGTAGAAGCGCGGAATGAGATTGAAGAGAGTGCTCTTGCCCGCGCCGCTGGGTCCGACCAGGGCCAGGATCTCGCCCGGCTGGATATCGAGCGTGATGCCCCGGATCACCGGGACGTTCGGTTCGTACTGGAACGTCACGTTGTCGAAGCGAAGGTGGCCTTCCACGTTGTTCAATGCGACGGCATGGGGTGTGTCCTGCACGGTGGGATGGAGATCGAGAATCTCGAACACGCGCTGGACTCCACCGATTGCGGCGCGGAACTGGGCATAGAGTCCGGCCAGGCCGCCGAGACTGCCGGCGATCATGATGCCATACATGAGAAAGCCGTTGATCATGGCCAGCGAGAGGCGTCCGGCGATGACTTCCCGCCCTCCGTACCACATGATGGCGGCGATGGTCCCAAAACCGAGGAACATCATGACGGAAGCGAATGACGAGTGGAGGAATGCCATGCGGATCGAGGCCGAGAGCGCCTGGCGGGCGGCGATGCCATACCTGGTGGTCTCGTGCTGTTCGCGGCCGAAGCTCTTCACGACGCGGATGCCCTGCAGCGCCTCTTCGGCGACGGTGGTGGAGTCGGCCAGGTGGTCCTGCAGCCCTGTGCTCGACTTCTGGATGCGGCGGCCGAAGATGGCCACCAGCAGGATCAGGGGCGGAACCAGCGCGAGGATGAATAGCGTGAGCTGAACGTTGATGGAGAGAACGATGACCAGGGCTCCGATGAGCGAGACGCTTTGGCTGAGCAGGGAAGTGATGTTGCTGGTGAGGACGGTGCGCATCTGCGTTACATCGCTGGAGAGGCGCGAGACAATTTCACCGACACGGCGTCCGGCATAGAAATCCAACGACTGGCGGTGCAGGTGCGAATACAGCGTGGTTCGCAGGTCGCACACGATGTTCTCTCCAATCACCGCCAGCAAATTCGACTGCGCGAAAGAGAGCGCCGCCTGGGCCAGGAAGATGCCCAGCAGCATCAGGGCCGGCCCGTTCAGGGAAGAAAGGCTGTGTGTGCGCGTGGCGGAATCGAGCAGGCGCACGATCATCATGGGAAAGGCCAGGCCCAACGCGGATGAGCCAAGCAGCGCAAGAATCGCCAGCGCCATGCGCCCGCGATAGGGCTTCAGATAAGCGAGCAGTCGAAGCCACGGAAGGCTCGAGAGGGCCACGGGCGGTCCTTCTTCGCGCTGGGCAGCGAAGCGTTGAGTGCGGTGAGCGCCTGGTCGATGAAACATGTTTTGTCTCCGCGACCAGACTAACGGCGGCGCGTAAACTGGGTTTAAACCGGCCCAGTTTGTTACACCGCAGGCAGGGTAACGATGAATTCGGCGCCCGCTCCGGGCTCGCTCCGCAGGGTGATCGCTCCGTGATGCAGTTCCACCACCCGCTTCGCGATGGCGAGGCCCAGGCCGTTGCCCCCGGCGGAATGGCGCCGGGAAGGGTCAGCCTTGTAGAAACGTTCAAAGATGCGAGGCTGGTCTTCCGCGGCGATGCCGATTCCGGTATCGGCGACACTCACTTCCCAAAGATCGCCGCTGCGACGCAATCCGACACGCACGCGCCCACCAGGCGGAGTGAACTTGATGCTGTTGTGAATCAGGTTGATCCATACTTGGCTGAGCAGGTCTTCGTCGGCCGTGATTCCTGCTTCTTCCAGCGCCACGTCCATCTCCAGATTCCTGGCCGACCACTGCGTCTCGCAGGCGAGAATCAGATTCCTGATCTGGGTGTCGAGCCGGTAGGGCGCCGCGGCCAGTGCCGTTTGATCGGAGTCCAGCGAAGCGAGCTTGAGCAGGTTCTCACTGAGCCTGGACAGGCGCAGGCTCTCCGCCTCGATGACCTCGAGGTAGTGGTCGTGATCCGCCGCGCTGACATTGTCCCGGCGCAGCGCGGCCGCGAAGCCTCGGATTGAGGTGAGCGGCGATTGAATCTCGTGCGAAACGTTCGATACGAACTCCTGCCGTAACTTCTCCATCTCATCCAGCCGGGTGGCCATGTGGTTGACACTCTGTACCAGTTCGCCGACGACTCCGTGCGAGCGCAGGTTCTCGTCCAACCGCGTGGTGAAGTCCCCGGTCGCAATGCGTTCCAGCGCCTCTCTGATGAGGGAGAACGGATTCCTCGACCGGTGGCGCCTGTGGATGACGATGCCGATGAAGGCCATGCAGGCGATCATCAGGATCACCGCCAGAAAGGCGTTGACCAGCAGAGCGAGCACGCCGTGCGGGCTCCAGCCGGTGCGGGTATAGAAGAAACCCGTGAGGTAGAAGGCCAGGACCAGCGCCGCCGCGAAAAAGGTGAGGGAACCTGCCGCCCGCAGGAAGGACCGGAACCCGAACCGGCGCCTCATGCTGCCACCTCAAGGCGGTAGCCGAGGCCCCGGAGGGTCCGGATACGGAAGCGCGCGCGGTCCTCGGGGAATCGCTCGCGCAGGCGGTTGATGTGGACGTCGAGGGTCCGCTCGTTGCCCTCGAAATCATAGCCCCAGATGTCTTCGATCAGCTTTGACCTGGTGATGGTCTTGCCGGCATAGCTCGCCAGTTCGAAGAGCAGTTCAAACTCCTTGAGCGGCAGGGTGAGCGCCTGACCTTCGAGCGCCACCTCGTGCGTCCTGCGATCCATCGTGAGCGTGCCGATCTGCACAGTCTGGGAACTGGCAACCCGGTAGCGCTTGAGGAGGGCCTTGACCCGGGCTACCAGCTCCACGGGCTCGAACGGCTTCACCAGATAGTCGTCCGTGCCCAATTGGAAGCCTTTTACTTTCTGGCTGGTCTCGCCCTTCGCGGTGATGATGAGCAGAGGGATGTCGCCGGCCAGCCGCAGGCGGCGGCAAAGCTCCCAGCCATCCATGTTGGGCATCATGACGTCGAGAATGACCATGTCGGCGTTGACGCTTTCGAGGCGCGCCAAGGCTTCACAGCCGTCCGACGCCTCAAAGACGTCGAGGCCTTCGGGCTCGAGGAAGATCCTGACCAGTTCGCGAATGTGCGGATCGTCGTCGACCACCAGGACTTTGCTCATGAGAATGAAACCGGACGCCTAGTATGAGGAATACCGCAGTCGCGTAAACCGAATGTAAACGGGTGAAGCGCTCGAGAAGTCAGGACAACAGACGTAGGGCAGTGCGGCGGAAGAAGCCGTCCGTCATGCCCGCGATGTAGTCGCAGACGACGCGGTGGGCCGGCATGAGCCCGATTCGATCGGAGTGGCCTTCCGGCATCTCCTCGGGGTGGTCCAGGAAGAACTGAAAGAGCTTCTCGATGCCCTCGCAGGCATGGATTCGTTCCTCGACCAGGGTTGGCGTGGAATAGACCCGATCGTAAAGGAACTTCTTCAGACCCCGGTTGGTGTCCGACGCGGCTTGCGTCATGGTGACCAGGCGTTTTGGGCAGCGGCGGACATCCTCCACGGAGTCGACCCCGCTCGACTGCACAGACTGTGCAGTCCCCTCGATGAGACCCGAGACGAGCAGATCGATCAGACGCCGCAGCACCTCCTGAAACCGCACTTTCTCCGGCGCACCCGGGAACTGATCGAGAATCTCGGAGGACAGTTGCGCATAGTGCGGGAGCGCCGCCGCGATCTCTTCCATGTTGAAGAGCCCGGCGGCGAAGCCGTCATCCAGGTCGGCGCTGTTGTAGGCGACTTCGTCCGCCAGATCGATCAGTTGTGCCTCTAAAGGGGGACGCAGACCGGGCAGGTATTCATCAAACTCGGCGCGCTCGCCGGGAGCGAAATCCCGCGAGTGCTTGACCATGCCCTCGCGGACCTCGAAGGTCAGGTTCAAGCCCGGAAAGCGGGCGTAGCGGACCTCGAAACTCTCCACGATGTGCAGCGCGTGTACGTTGTGGTCGAACGTATCGCCAAAGGCGCGCATGCACAGATCGAGCGCTTCCTCGCCGGCATGGGCGAAGGGAGGATGACCGATGTCATGGGCGAGGGCGAGGGCTTCGGTGAAGTCTTCGGCCAAGCCGAGGGAGACGGCGAGGGTCCTGGCAATCTGGGAGACTTCGATGGTGTGGGTGAGGCGGTTCCGGAAGTGGTCGCTGAGGCGTTCGCCGAAGACCTGGGTTTTGTCTTCCAGCCGGCGGAAGGCGCGGGCATGGACGATGCGGTCGCGGTCGCGCTGAAACTCGTTGCGATAGCGGTGTGGTGGCTCAGGATACCTCCGGCCCTTGAGGGCATCGATGGGGTACCTTAGCCGTTCCAGGCTCACCCTTCCAGCTTACTTCCCGGAGGAGATTTCGGCGATCGCCTGGATGGCGACCCGGCTGATGGGGCCGTTCACGGTGCGCAGCGGTTCCAGAAGTTTCTTGGCTTCTTCGGGCTTGCTCTTGGCGATGACGCGGGCGAGGGTCAGTGTGGCCTGATCCTTGGCCACGAACATCGTAGGATTGTCGATGAGTCCGCGCAGCAGTTTCTCCGCATCGGCCTGCTTACCCGTGCCCGCGTAGAGCTGAGCGAGGGAAAGCTTGGCCAGGGAACCGAACTCGGCGCCGCCTTCTTCCGACGCGCGCTTCAGGTAGCGCTCTGCTTCGTCGAGCTTGGCGGCATCCGCGGCGTTCAGGCCCATCATATAGACCGCTGCCGCTGCCTCATCGGTACCAGAGTATTTGGCCGCCAAGTCGTTGAGTTCCTTGCTGACCGCCTTGTCCTTGTCGGCCTGGGTCGTAAACGACTTGACGCCGTCGCGCGGAGTAGGCATCACGGGCGCGTTGTAGGTCTCAACGGCGCGCATGAGGGCCACCTGGCGTTCCGCCTTGCGGCTCTGATAGAAGAACCAGCCACCGGCCGCCAGCACGATCACAGCCAGAGCAATGCCGCCATAGCGAATCAATTCGGAGCGGTGCTCATCAACGAAATGTACAGTTTGACCGACTTCCTCAACGAACTTGTCGGTCTTCAAATCATGTCTGGTGACGCGGTCCACAGAAAACTCCAGTAAGCAAAACTCTTATTTTAGCACGCACGTCCAAACCTGCCGGGCGCGGTGTGCGGCCGGTGGGCGGGACCCTTCTCAAGACGGGATGATCTGGTGCTGAATGGCGAACTTTACCAGGCCCGGAATGTCGTGGATATCTAGTTTTTTCATCAAGTTAGAGCGATAGGTATCCACGGTCTTGGGGCTGAGCTGCAGACGTGCGGCAATCTCCTTGGCCCGGACGCCCTCCACCAGGAGAGAGAAGACCTGGAATTCCCTGGCGCTGAGGCGAGAAATGGGGTCTTCCACCATGCCGCGTTTTTCCGGCGCAAAGAGGCTCTGCACATCCACCGCGGGCGACACATAAATGCCACCCTCGATGACCTGTTCAAGGCAATCGAGCAACTGGGCGCCGGTGCTGCCTTTCAGCAGATAGCCCTGCGCCCCGGCACGGAGAACTTCCAGGACCGTCTTGCGGTCGCGCCGCAAGGCGAGGATCACACAGCGGGTGGGAATTGGGCGGGTTCCCTCGCTGGGTTCGGTCAGGCGCTTCGCGATTTCGAGGGAGTGCAGTTGGGGAATCTGCAGATCAACCAATATGACGTCAGGGACTTTTTCTTCCACCAGTTTCCAGGCCTGCTCACCGTCAGAGGTACAGCCGGCAACCTGAAAACGGCCGGAGAGCTCGCACAGCGCGGCGATGCCGTCGCGAAACAGCGCGAGCTCCTCGGCGATGATGACACTGCGGATCTTGGCGGCAGGCATTGCCGGATTCGGCTCAGCGGGGGCCTGTGCCTTGGCTAGTTAAAGCTTGCCAGTCCCTTTGCTTCGTCGTCGAACACTTCGAAAATCGTGTACAGCTTCGTGATCTGCAACAGATCGTGGATCCGCTTGGTCAGATTCAGAAGCTTCAGATTGCCACCAGCGTTCGACACCGTGGTGAATCCGCTCACCAGTTCCCCGATCCCGGAGCTGTCGATGTAGCTCACTTCCGCGAGGTTGAGCAGCACCTTCTTGTGCCCCTTGGTCGTCAGATCCTTGATGGAGTCACGGAAGGTGGAGGATCCCTCACCCAACGTGATGCGGCCGGCGGCGTCGATGACAGTCACATCACCAACCTGGCGCGTGGTCAGTTTTACACTCACTTCTCTAATACCCCCTCGTCAATTGGAGTCCCTAACAGCGATTAAGTTCCCGGAGGAATCGATTTTCGGAGCACAACCCGGGTACCGCCGTGCTCCGTCTTCTCAATCACGAATTCGTCCACGAAGGAACGGATGATCATGATGCCGCGCCCTGACTGGCTAAGCAAGTTCTCTTCCGCCAGTGGGTCCGCCTGGCGGTCGGGTAGGAAACCCGTTCCCTCGTCCTCGATCAAAACCTGGATAGAGGATTCCGTACGGCTGAGTACGAAGTGCACACGTTTATTTGCGCTGTAGCGGTTGCCATGGACAATCGCGTTGACCATTGCTTCCCTGACAGCGTAACCAACCTGATAAGCGTCGTCTTCAGGAAGGCCAACCTGTTCGGCGACGACTTTGGCCCGCTCTTCACTGGAATCGACGCTGTCGAGGCTCGATTCGAGGTACTCGTCCACGATCACGTTGTTAGGTTTCTCCAGGTTGCTCATAGCGTTCTCGTGGAGTGGCTGGGAAATCGCTAAGGTATGCCAGCGGCGCAGCGAAAGTCAAGCGACACGGGAAAGCACGAATTGGAAGCGGTTCACAATTGTCCAGATTTGACGGCGGGTTGGCGCAACAGAACCGATCGGCTCAAACAGCCGTCCTAGCGGGCGGTGGTCGTTGGATTGCGCGAATTGGGGCTGAAAAATGAAACGGTCAATCCGGCAATGAGTTACAGATGCGAGTATATCCTTCGATATCTATCTTTCGATATGAAAGCGGTTGCACTTTCTGAAGACGACAGCCTCAAAGGATATACTTAGCAAGCTTCAATTTCGTCTTCTGGAGGTTAGCTTTATGAACCATGTGCGTTCAGTGGCAGTGGTGACACTGCTTCTCTGCGCTCTCAGTTTGGGCGCATTCGCACAATCGGACAACTCCACCGCAAACGGTGTTGTCCGTGACCCATCTTCGGCAGTAGTACCCAACGCGAAGATCACCCTCAAGAACCAGGCGAACGGCCTGACTCGTGAAACCAAGTCCAACGAGTCCGGCAACTTCGTCATTCCCACCATTCCTTCCGGCATGTACACCCTCACCGTCGAGGCAGCCGGTTTCAAGAAGTACGAATCCAAGGACAACAAGGTCGACCCCAACCTGCCCGCCAGCTTTGATGTGGCGCTGCAGGTCGGCCAGGCTTCGGAAGTCGTCGAAGTGACCGCCACGGCGGCCGCCCTGCAGACGGAATCCGGCGCTGTCGGCCGTATCGTCGAAGGCAAGCAGATCAGCGACTTGCAGCTGAATGGCCGCAACCCCGTGTTCCTCGCCCTGTTGAAGCCCGGCGTGCGCGGCGGTTCACTGGCCAGCTTCAGCTTCGATCTGACCACGGCCGGCCTGAGCATCAACGGTTCCCGTACGCAGGACAACCTGATCACGTACGATGGCGCCGTTGCTGTCCGCACCCGCTCCAACGGCACCTCGATCGGCACCGCCGACCTGGATACCACCGCTGAAGTGCAGATCATGACCGCCTCGTTCACCGCCGAATACGGCCGTGCGGCCGGCGGCCAGATCCGCGTCGTCAGCAAGAGCGGCACCAGCCAGTTCCATGGTTCCGCCTACGAGTACTTCCGCAACTCCGCCCTGGACGCCAACACCTGGTCCCGTAACCGCAACGTTGCCACCAATTTCGTAGCTCCGTTCCGCTACAACCAGTTCGGCTACAACGCCAGCGGCCCGATCTTCATCCCCGGCAAACTGAACAAGGATCGCAGCAAGCTCTTCTTCACCTGGTCTCAGGAATGGACCAAGTACCGCCGCGACGACACGGCCCTCCGCGTTGTACCCTCGGCCAAGATGAAGACCGGCGATTTCAGCGAACTGCTGACCGCCAGTTCCTGGTTCAACAGCGCGCAGATCATCAAGGACCCGACCAATGGGAACACTCCCTTCGCCGGCAACATCATCCCGAAAGCGCGCCAGAGCGTGAACGGCATGGCATTGCTCGCGGTCTTCCCGAATCCCAACCTGGCCGTGCCGCAGGGCGCGAACAACTGGTTCGGCGTGGGCGGCCACCCGACCGATCAGCGCAAGGACAGCTTCGGTGTGGACTTCCTCCCCACCCAGAAGGACAGCATCAAGGTTCGTGGCCAGTTCTTCCACTACCTGGACGTTTCCCCCTTCCCGACCGGCTTCCAGCTCGCGCAGCAGACGTTTGACCGTCCCAACCAGACCGGTTCGGTGAACTGGACGCACAGCTTCAGCCCGACGCTGATCAACGAAACCCTGATCACGGCGAGCCGCGACCAGGTGTTCATCCGCATGACGGACACACCGGCGTTCAACCGCACGACTTACGGCATCAACTATCCGTACGTTTACGCGGTGGGCAAGGATCGTCCGAACAAGCTGCCCGCCGTGGCCATCCCCGGCTTCAGCGAGTACACCGGCACTCCCTATCCCTCGAACTCCACCGGCCCCATCTACGTGGCGAGCAACAACATCACGAAGATTCTGAACAACCACACCATCAAGGCTGGTTTCCTGTACGAGCGCGCCGGTCAGAACGACTATGACCAGATCAACGTCAACGGCGTTCCCGGCGGCACGAACAACCAGAATGGCCGTTTCGAGTTCTCGAATACCCGTACCGCCGGTTCAAGCGTCGGTCTCGGTGACGCGGCTCTCGGCCTGTTCAACAACTACGCCGAAATCGGCATCCGCAGCTTTACTCCCTACCGCGGCAACATGTACGAATGGTTCGTGCAGGATTCGTGGAAGGTCAACGACAAGCTGAAGCTGGAACTGGGTCTGCGCCACACGATCGTTCAGCCTTACTACTCGCTGTGGGGCAACATGACCGTGTTCGATCCCAAGTACTATGACAAGTCGAAGGCCGTCACCGTCAACACCGCGACCGGCAACCCGATCGCGGGCAGCGGCGACCCCTACAACGGCATCGTGATTCCGGGCAGCAGCTGGCCGGATGCCGCCAAGGGCCGTGTACCCGCCGCGACCGACGCGTCGCTGCAGTACCTGTTCCGCGGCGGCCAGGAGCCGAAGTACTACTCGAACATCGACTACGGCAACTTCCAGCCCCGTATCGGCGTAGCCTACTCGATGAACTCCAAGACCGTAATCCGCGGCGGCGCCGGCAAGTACACGACGCGCCTCGGCGTTAGCGACTCGGTATTCCTCGGCGGCAACCCCCCGCTGCAGCCCATCGCCTCGATTCCCACCGGCCTGGTGGACAACCCGGGCGGCGGATCCCTGGCGAGCTTCCCGATCAGCGTCACCACGCAGTCGAAGGTCTTCCACATGCCGCAGTCCTACACGTGGAACCTGACGGTGGAGCGCGAGATCGGTTTCAACACGGTTCTTGACGTGTCCTACGTCGGCCGCCGCGGGCTGTTCGGCCAGCGTGAAAAGAACATCAATCAGACGGCGGTCGGCGCGGTTTACGCAAACCCGTCCATCAACGTCAACGCCCTCCGTCCCTACCTCGGCTACGGTCCCATCCGTGAAACCTACAATGACGCCAACATGAAGTACAACAGCCTTCAGTTCGGCATCAACCGCAGGTTCGCCAATGGCCTCAGCTATGGTCTCGGCTACACGCTCAGCAAGTGCATGGACGATGGCAGCGCCCAGCGCGACATCGTTCCGAACACCTTTGACGTGCACAACCTGTGGGGCCCCTGCACGAATGACACCCGCCACATCTGGGTAATCAACTACATCTACCAGCTCCCGTTCTTCAAGAACTCCGGCCGCGCTCTCAAGGCGATTGCCGGCGGCTGGCAGATCAGCGGCGTGACCCAGTTCCAGACCGGTACGCCTCTCACCGTGGCCAGCGGCGACGACTTCGCCGGCGTTGGACCGGGTTCCGGCAGCCAGATCTGGAACGTAGTGGGCGACCCGCAGCTCGGCAACGGCGACAAGAAGTTCGCCGCTTCCGCGGGCGACGCTTCGTTCTGGTTCCGCACCAAGGACGCCAGCGGCACTTCGATCTTCCAGAAGCCCGCCAACGGCACCTTCGTTACCGGCTACTTCCGCAGCCTCATCTACAATCCCGGCTTCCAGAACTGGAACCTGGGCCTGTTCAAGACGTTCGCTGTGACCGAGCACCAGAATCTGCTGCTCCGGTTCGAAGCGTTCAACTGGATCAACCACCCGAACTGGGGCGGCGCCGACAGCGGCCCGCTGAGCTCCACGTTCGGCAAGGTGACCGGCAAGAACGACGATCGCCGCAATCTCCAACTGAGCCTGCGGTACAGCTTCTAGCCGGAAGCTCAACTCAACAGAAAAGGGCCGGAGCCAACGCTCCGGCCCTTTTTGTTGGCCGGTGGCCGCGGCGCAAACAGCTCTCCAGTCCGCGATTGCTTCAATTCGTCTTCTGGAGGTCAGCAACGCGCACAGCTTGGACTATACCGGCCGACTCTTGACGGAACCTCGCCTATTGGTGCCGCCCTTGTTTCCTTCCTCCTTTGCCAAGCCTCTGCCTGAGGCTTGACTCCCACCTCCTGCCCACGCGAATTCCACAGAACTCTACAAACAGCAAACCTCACACCGGCACGCCTGATGTTTCGGAGGCAAGTACTCCCCACTCGCCTGTCCTGGTGGAGCGTGCGATTCCACACGATTTGTTATGTCAGAAGTTTCCTATAAAACACTTCTGTCAATTGTAAGACCGGATCAAAGTTTTGCGATGAATGTATAGAGACTGTTAACAATGCAAACCTTTGCTAATCAGAAGCGGACCCCCATCAAGCGTTTTCAACAGGTTCCACAAAAGCCTTCATTACAAATTATATAAAACATATATGTACGGTTAGGATTGCAAGAGGTCGGCATCTTGTAGAAAAAACTAGCAAATGTATAATCCTAACTGCTAGGGGAGACCTAGCTTCAGGAGGTTTAGAATGAACAGAGTACGTTCAGGAGCAATGGCGTCCATACTCCTCTGCACCCTGCTTCAATGTGCATTCCCCCAATCCGACAACTCGACCGCAAGCGGAGTTGTCCGGGACCCGTCATCCGCTGTTGTCCCTAACGCGAAAGTTGTACTCAAGAATCAGGCGAATGGCCTGACACGCGAGTCGAAGTCGAACGAATCGGGCAATTTTGTTATCCCCACTATTCCGTCAGGTATGTATACTCTGACCATCGAGGCAGCGGGTTTCAAGAAGTACGAATCCAAGGACAATAAAATCGATGCCAGCCTTCCCGCCAGCTTCGATGTGACCCTGCAGGTGGGCTCCGCGGCCGAAGTGGTGGAAGTTTCCGCCACCGCCGCTGCGCTCCAAACCGAGTCCGGCGCCGTGGGCCGGCTCATCGAAGGCAAACAGCTGAGCGATCTTCAGCTCAATGGCCGCAATCCGATCTTCCTGGCGCTGTTGAAGCCAGGCGTCCGCAGCGGCAGCATGTTGTCGAGCTTCAGCTATGGCATGAGCCAGGCCGGCCTCTCCATCAATGGCTCCCGCACCCAGGATGTAGCCATCATGTACGACGGCGCGCCTGCCGTCCGCACGCGGTCCAATGGCACATCCATCGGTTCGGCCGACCTCGACATGACGGCCGAGGTTCAGATCCTGACAGCCTCGTACTCCGCGGAATACGGCCGCGGCGCCGGTGGCCAGGTCCGCGTGGTGAGCAAGAGCGGCACCAACCAGTTCCACGGCACGCTGTACGAGTACGTCCGCAACCAGGCGTTCGACGCCAATACCTGGAGCCGCAATCGCAGCACTTCCACCAACTTCGCCCCTTCCATTCACTACAACCAATACGGCTACAACTTCAGCGGCCCGGTGTACATTCCGAAAAAGTGGAACGAGGACAAGAGCAAGCTGTTCTTCGTGTGGTCGCAGGAGTGGGTTTCCCACCACCGTGACAGCGCGGGTTCCAAAACCGTGCCCACCGCCGCCATGCGCAATGGCGACTTCAGCGAACTTCTCTCGTCGAACGTCTTCTACAACTACCAGTCGGTCGGCGTGATCAAGGATCCCACCAATGGCGCTCCCTTCAGCGGCAACGTCATTCCCAAGAGCCGGCTCAGCACGAATGGCATGGGACTGCTGCAGGTCTTCCCGCTGCCGAACTACAACGTGGGGACCAGCACGAACTTCTACAGCGTCGCGCTCGCCACCACCGAGCAGCGCAAAGACAGCATGAGCCTCGACTATCTGCCCAGTTCGAAGGACTCCATCAAGTTCCGCGCCCTGCTGTTCCACTATGTCGACACCGACCCGTGGGGTACCAATCTCCTGTTGACGAAGAAAACCACCACGCGCCCGAACCAGACTTCCTCCATCAACTGGACCCGCACCATCAGTCCCACGCTGGTCAATGAATTCCAGGTCACCGCCAGCCGCGACCAAGTCTACCTCGCCATGGAGGACGTACCCTCCTTCAACCGCACGACCTACGGCATCAACTATGCCTATATCTATCCGAATGGTAAAGACCGGCCCAACAAGCTGCCCGCAATCGATATGACTGGCTTCTCGACTTACACGGGCAGCCCCTATCCCTCACAGTCCACCGGCCCGATCTACACGATCAGCAACAACATCACCAACATTCGCGGAAATCACATCCTGAAGGCCGGCTTCATGTTCGAGCGGTCCGGCCAGAACGACTACGACCAGATCAACGTCAACGGCGTCCCCGGCGGCACCGACAACCAGAATGGCCGTTTCGTCTTCACCCACACCCGCACGGGCGGCAGCGGCCTGGCACTCGGCAACGCGGCTCTAGGCCTTTTCGACACGTATGCCGAGATCGGCCAGCGCAGCTTCACTCCCTACCGCCACCACATGGTGGAGTGGTTCGTCCAGGACAGCTGGAAGGTCAACGCCAAGCTGAAGATCGAATACGGCATCCGCCACTCGATCATCCAGCCTTATTACTCCCTCTGGAACAACATGACGATCTTCGATCCGAAGTACTACGACACCTCGAAGGCTGTCACCATTGATTCCAGCGGGAATCCGGTGGCGGGCACGGGCGATCTCTACAACGGCATCGTCATTCCCGGCAGCGGCTGGCCGGATGCCGCCAAAGGCCGTGTGAACATCGCCGGCAACTCGGCCTTCGATTACCTGTTCCGGGGCGGTCAGGAACCCCGCTACTATTCGAACATCGACTACCTCAACTTCCAGCCTCGCCTAGGCATGGCCTATCAGATCTCCTCGAAGCAGGTTCTGCGCGCGGGTGCAGGCAAGTTCGTCACCCCGCTCGGCGTCAGCGATTCCGTCTTCCTGGGCGGCAATCCGCCATTGCAACCGATGGCCTCTGTGTCTTACGGTTCGGTGGACAGCCCGGGCGGCGGCACCGCGGCCAGCTTCCCTCTGAGCGTCACCACGCAGGCCAAGGAGTTCCACATGCCCCAGAGCTACACGTGGAATGTGAACTACGAGCGCGAAGTCGGGTTCAACACCGTCCTCGAACTCGCCTACGTCGGCCGCCGGTCGAACTTCGGCCAGCGGGAAAAGAACATCAACCAGGCGCCGCTCAACGCGCTGTACACCAACACCAGCGTGAACATCAACGCCAAGCGCCCCTACCTCGGCTATGGCGCCATCCGCGAAACGTTCAACGACGCCAACATGACCTACAACAGCGCCCAGATCAACGTGAACCGGCGCTTCGCCAACGGCCTCAGCTTCGGCCTGGCCTATACCTATTCAAAGTGCATGGACGACGGCAGCGCCCAGCGCGACATCGTTCCGAACACATACGATACCCACAATCTGTGGGGCCCCTGCACCAACGACACCCGGCACCTGGCCGTGATCAACTACATCTACGCCCTGCCGTTCTTCAAGAACAGCCGGGGCCTGGTGAAGGGCATCGCAGGCGGCTGGCAGATCAGCGGCGTCACTCAGTTCCAGACAGGTACGCCCAACACGGTTGCCACCGGTGACGACATCGCCGGCGTGGGCAGCGGCAGCGGCTCGCAGATCTGGGACGTCAACGGCGACCCGATTCTCTCCAACAGCGAGAAGGGCATCCGTCTCAATTCCGGCGACAAGATCTATTGGTTCCGCGCCACCACCACCGGCGGCTCGGCCATGTTCACCAAACCCACTCAGGGCACCTTCACCACGCAGTACAACCGCAGCATCATCTACAACCCGGGCGTACAGAACTGGAATCTCGGCATCTTCAAGACATTCCAGATCAACGAACGGCACAAGGTGCTGCTGCGCGGCGAAGCGTTCAGTTGGCTGAATCACCCGAACTGGAGCGGCGCCGACTATACGCCCACCAGCTCTACCTTCGGCATGATTACCAGCAAGGCGGACAGCCAGCGGCAACTGCAGTTCAGCCTGCGGTATTCGTTCTAGCCATCAGCGTCTGGTAGAAGAAGGGCCCGGGCCAACGCTCCGGCCCTTTTTTCGTCCTGACATTTGTCATATCGAAGGGGTGACACTCTGCACTGGCACGGCCCCCGTGCCTGCCGCACGATGGGTCATGATCATTGCGGAACTGCGGAACGTCAGTAAACGGTTCGGCCCGGTGACGGCGCTGGACGGTTTCGATCTCCAAATAGAAAAGGGACAGTTGCTGGCGCTGCTGGGGCGGAACGGCGCGGGCAAAACCACGGCTACACGACTGCTGCTGGGACTCGCTTCGCCCGACCAGGGCGAGGCCCGCGTCTTCGGCCATGACCCCCGGCAGCGCGCCGGACGCCTGCGAACCGGCACCATGCTCCAAGCCGGGCAGGTGCCCGAAACACTTCGCGTGACTGAACACATTGAACTGTTCTCCAGCTACTACCCCAAGCCTCTGCCTGTCTCGGAGGTCGTTCACGCCGCGGGACTGGAAGGTCTGGAGCACCGCGCCTACGGCTCGCTCTCTGGAGGGCAGCGTCAACGCGTCCTGTTCGCCCTCGCCCTCTGCGGCCGGCCGGATCTGCTCCTGCTGGATGAACCTACAGTCGGCCTCGATGTCGACAGCCGGCGCGGCCTCTGGAAACATATCCGTAACTTCGTGGCGAACGGCGGCAGCGTTCTTCTGACAACCCACTACCTGGAGGAGGCCGACGCCCTGGCCGACCATGTGACCGTTATCGACAACGGCCGCCGTGTGGCCGAGGGCTCGCCTGCCGAAATCAAGCGCTCCATCGGCCCCCGGCGGATCTACTGCGTCACGCAACTGGCCGATGAACGCCTGCGCACGCTGGAGGGCGTGCAGACCGTAACCCGTACCGGCGCGCGGGTCACCCTGACTGCTATCGATAGCGACGCCGTGCTGCACAGACTGATCTCCGCCGACCCTCTAGTTCGCGAGTTGGAGATCCACGGCGCCGGCCTGGAAGAAGCGTTTCTCGCATTGACGGAGGTTGCCCAATGAACACCTACTGGCTCGAGGCCAAATTTCAATTCCTGTCCCTGCTGCGCACGCCGCGGTTCTCCGTGCCCACCCTGCTGCTGCCGCCGATGTTCTATCTGTTCTTCGGCATTCTCATGAATACCGGCCGTGTGCCTCCGGTTAGCATGGCTCAGGCGATTCTCATTGGATACGCCGTATTCGGCGCACTCGCCGCCTCCATGTGGGGCGTGGCCGTGACGCTCTCCACGGAACGCAATCTCGGCTGGCTGGAGGTCAAGCGTGCGAGCCCCATGCCGTTGGGCTCCTACTTTGCCTCCAAGATCGCCGCCTCCATGGCGTTCTCCCTCACCATCCTGCTCCTGTTGGGACTGCTCGCTCAGACTCTGGGGCATGCCGGACTCAGCGCGGCGCAATGGCTTCAACTCGCCATGTGCGTGCTGGTCGCGAGCATTCCTTTGTGCGGCATGGGTCTGCTGGTCGGCACGCTAACCAGCGCCGGCGCGACACCGGCGGTTGTCAACCTGATCAGCATGCCCATGGCCATCTGCTCCGGATTGTGGATCCCCATCGACTTCCTGCCCGCGCGGATGCAACAGGCCGCCGTGTTCCTGCCCACCTATCACGCCCTGCAGATCGGTCGTACAATCGTGGGCAGGCGCGCCGCATGGCCCATCGAGTGGCATCTGGCGGCTCTGCTGGGATTCACGCTGTTGTTCCTGGTCCTCACCGCCGGGACATGGCGCCGTCAGCGTCGATAACAGACAATGTTCAAGCCAATCCAGCCCCCATTTCTCCCGCCAGGCTCCCAGGAGGGCTGGATGCCCTACCTCTGGCTCGTCTATTCGCTGCCATTCCTGCTGACCCCGGCGTTTGCCGGTGGCGGGTTGCGGGAATGGGCCATGACGCTGGTGGCGTACGCTGTCTTTCTGGCCGCCTATTTCCGCGGCTACTGGGTGCGAGGATGGCAACTGGTCGCCATCCTCAGCGTATTCTGCCTGCTGGCCATCGCGCTCACCAGCACCACCGCCTCGGCCCTGGTGTTCTTCGTCTACGCCGCCTCCTTCACGCCCGAACTGGGGGAACCCCGCCGGGGCTGGCTGGGGCTTGCGGCCGTGATTGTGGTGGAGGTGATCACCGTCACCGTCCTCGGACTGCACTGGCAGAGATGGCTGGCGCCTGCCATCTTCACGCCGCTGGTCGGGCTCATGGTCATGCACTACTCGCAGCGGCGCCGCCTGACGTTGCGTCTCCTGCAGACTCAGGCCGAACTCGGCCGCATGGCCCAGATCGCTGAGCGCGAGCGTATCGCGCGCGATCTGCACGATCTGCTGGGCCACACTCTCTCCGTCATCGTGCTCAAGTCGGAACTGGCCTCCAGGGTGGCCGAAACCGATACGAAGCGGGCCATTGCCGAGATTCGCGATGTCGAACGGGTTTCTCGAGAGGCTTTGGCCGAAGTGCGCGCAGCCGTCCGGGGCTACCGCTCGGCCGGACTGATGGCGGAAGTCGAGAATGCCCGCCAGGCATTGCGTCTGGCAGGCATCGAACTGGAATGCGATCTCGCCGGAGGTCCGCTTCCTCCCGCGCAGGAAGGAGTGCTTGCGCTGGCCATCCGCGAAGCCAGTACCAATGTCGTCCGCCACGCCCGGGCTTCCCACTGCCGCATGGCGCTGCGGCGCGGGCCTCGTCAGTATGAACTGGAAATCGCCGACGACGGGCAGGGAGGCAACGCCCGGGAAGGCGCCGGACTCAGCGGAATGCGCGAGCGGGTCGAGGCCCTGGGCGGCACTCTCGAACATGATGGATCCCGCGGCATGCGCCTGCTGCTGCGGCTGCCTCTGGAGGCTGCTTGAGCATCCGGGTCCTGATTGCCGAAGACCAGGCCATGGTGCTGGGTGCGCTGGCGGCGCTGCTTTCCACCGAGCTCGATGTGGAGGTCACCGGCCAGGCGCGCGACGGCGCCGAAGCCCTCGCACTGCTTGGTCCTGCTCAGCCGGACGTCGTGCTCGCCGACATCGAGATGCCGAACATGACCGGCCTCGAGTTGGCTGCGGAGCTCCGCCGCCTGAAGTCCCCGGCCAAGGTGATCATCCTGACAACCTTCGCCCGGCCGGGCTACCTCAGGCGCGCCCTGGAGGCGGGCGTCAGCGGTTATCTTCTGAAAGACTCTCCGGCCGCGACCCTGGCGGACGCGATCCGCCGCGTTCATTCCGGTGGGCGCGCCATCGATCCCGATCTGGCGGCGGAGGCCTGGACCGAGCAGGATGTCCTCACGGAACGCGAGCGGCAGGTCCTGCGCCTGGCGGGGGAGGGAAGCTCCTCCGCCGACATTGCCACAAGGCTCAGTCTTTCCGAAGGCACAGTTCGCAACTATCTGTCTGAAGCAATCAGCAAACTTGGCGCGGCCAATCGCGTCGATGCCGCCCGCATCGCACGGCAGCGCGGCTGGTTGTGACATCCTGCCAACTCGAACGTCAGAGGTAGTCATGAAGCGATTCGTTCTGTCCCTCCTGCTGTGCGCTGCGCCGCTGCTGGCGGCCGACCTGCCCCAACAACTCATGGAAGCCGATCGCGCCTTTGACGCGGCCACTCTTGCCAGAGGCCTGGAGGGCTGGATGAGTTACTTCGCCGACGACGCCCGCCTGAACCAGCGGCCCGCGGAGATCGTCGGCAAACCCGCGTTGCGGGAGTTCTACGCCAAAATGTTCGCGCGCAGGGAATTCTCCATCCGCTGGCAACCGGTCCATGCCGAAGCGTCGAAGAACGGGACGCTGGGCTTCACCTATGGCGTCAGCCAGGTCAGCTACCGCGACGAGAAGGGCGAACTCGTGAAACACGAAGGACGTTATCTGACCGTCTGGCGCAAGCAGCCCGACGGAAGCTGGAAGGTCGCCACCGATATCGGCAGCTAGGAAGGCTCCTTCAACACAGCCGCGAAATACACCGCCGCCAGCGACGTGTTCAACAGATGCAGCATGGGCTGCCACTCCGGAGCGCCCGGCAGCGCCGCCACCACCATCAGAGGACCTTCCGAAGGCGCAACTTCCTCCGCACCCAACCCGAGACTTTGCCGGAGTCCCGAAAGGACTCCCTGCCCGGCTTCGCTGCGCGGATCACTCGCCATCACGGCCAGCGTCGCAGCCTGGCCGGATTCGTAGAGCGTGGCAAAAGCCACGGCGCCGGTCGCGGAAGCCCACTCCAACTCCACCGAGCCGCGCTTGAGGAAGGGCAACGGAGCGCGGAACTGCGCGGGCATCGTGGACAGGAACTCGCGCATCATGCGCACCACCTTCACGGCCTGCTCCAGCGTGGGCACCGTGTCGAACATCCCCTGCTCGACACGCCCGTCCTCCACATGGATGATTCGAACCTCGAAGGTCATGCCAGACCCAGCCTGGCCAGCAGTGCACCCGGGTCCGGATCGCGGCCCATGAAGCTACGGAACAGCAGCGCCGGATCCTCACTATCGCCGCGCGAGAGAATAGTGTCGCGGAACGACCGCCCGGTCTCGCGCGAGAACAGGCCCTCGTGCTTGAACCGCGTGAACGCATCCGCATCCAGGACTTCGGCCCACTTGTAGCTGTAGTAGCCGGCCCCGTAGCCGGTCGGATCCGCAAACAGATGCGTGAACCCGGCGAGCATAGCGTAGTCTTCCGGGAATGGAGCCGGCGCGAACGCCGCCAGCAGACGGTTGCCGTACTTCACCGGATCGCCATCCGTCTCGGGGTTGTAGTCGATGTGCAGCGCCAGATCCACCGTGGCGAAGCCCAGCTGTCTCATCTGCGCATTCGCCGCCCGGAAGGTTCGCGCGGCGCGCATCTTCCGCAGCAACTCCTCGGGAATCGTCTCCCCGGTCTGCCAGTGGCGCGCAAACAGGTCCAGCGACTCGCGTTCCCAGCACCAGTTCTCCATGATCTGGCTGGGTAGCTCGACAAAATCCCAGGCCACATTCGTACCCGAGAGGCTCTTCACCTCCACCCGGCTCAGGCTGTGATGCAGCAGATGGCCGAACTCGTGGAATACCGTCTCGACTTCGCGATGCGTGAGCAGTGCCGGCGCTTCGCCCAGGGGCGGCGTCACATTCCCGCACATCAGCCCGATATGGGGTCGCCATTCGCTGCCCGCCCAACTGCCCGTCAGGAACGCGTCCATCCAGGCTCCGCCGCGCTTCGTATCGCGCGGGAACCAGTCGGCGTAGAACGAACCCAGCAGCGAGCCGTCCTCGTCGCGGATCTCGTAATACTTCACCTCGGGATGCCAGACCGGAACCTTGGGCCCCTCCACCACCGTGATGCCGTACAGCCGGTGCACGACATCGAACATGCCCGCCACCACCTTCTCCAGCGCGAAGTAGGGCCGCAGTTCTTCTTCCTCGAAGGCGTACTGCGAAGCTCGCTGCTTCTCGGAGTAACAGGCGACATCCCACGGCTCCAGCGTGGTGACCGCACCGCCGGAAATCTCTCGGGCAAACTCGATCAGAGCGTCGTTCTCATGATGGAAGGCCGCCTCGGTCTTCGAACGCAGATCCCGCACAAAGGCCTGCGCGGTGGCTCCGTTCTTCGCCATGCGCTCCACCAGATTGAAGTTGGCGAAGGTGGCAAAACCCAGCAGCCTTGCCTTCGCACGGCGCAGCTCCAGGATCTTCGCGATCAGCTCGCTATTCGGCTCGGCCGCCCTGCGGCTGTAGGCGCGGTAGAACTTCTCCCGAATCTCCCGGGCGTCGAGATAGGTCATCACGGCCAGGTAGCTAGGCGCCTGCAGCGAAAACCGCCAGCCCTGCTTGCCACGTGCTTCGGCGGCCTGGCGCGCGCCGGCGATGGCTGATTGAGGCAATCCGGCCAGCTGCGCTTCGTCCTCGATGAAGTACTCATACGCCGCCGTCGCGTCCAGCACGTTCTGCGCGAACTTCGTCGTGATCACGGCGAGCTCGATGTCCAGAGCCTCCAGCTTGCGCTTGCCGGCTTCATGCAGCTCCGCGCCATGGCGCCGGAATGCTTCCACCGTCTTCTTCAGGAATCGCGCCCGTACGCCCTGCAGCTGCTTGGCGTCATCCGTCGCCGCGTACTCCTGCAGCGCTTTCCATAAACCCTCGTGCAACGGAATCGAAGAATAGAAGGCGCTCACATCCGGCTGTACTTCGTTCCACGCCGCGCGCAGCTCCGCCGTCATCACGACACCTTCCAGGTGCCGCACTACACTGACGGCGACATCCAGCGGCTCTGTCGCCATATCCAGCGCTGCCATCGTGTTTTCGTAGGTACGCGGTCCGGCCAGTGACGCCAGCGTGTCCAGCTGCGCGCGCGCCTGTTGGATGAGTGCCTCGATCGCCGGCTTCACGTGCTCCGGACGAACTTCATCGAATGGGAGGGGCAGACGAATGCCCAGCAGGGGGTTTGCTTCGCTCACATACACTAGGATAGCGATATGCCGGCGCGGACACCCACTGTCATCCAATTGGTCGGCCTCGGCGTCACGCTGGGGGCAGTGGCGGTCTTTTCCATCTTTACCCTCAGACAATTGGACGGTTTGCGCCAGTTGGAATCCGGCAGCGTCGATCGCAGCCGCCGCGACTCCCTGCAGCTCATTCGAATTCAGAACAATCTCACCCAGCTCGGACTCGCTCTGCGCGACATGGCCGAAGGCACGGAGCCTTACCCCATTACCGGCTACAAACCCGAGTTCGACCGCATGCGTGGCGACCTGCAGGATGCCCTCTCCGTCGAGGCTCAGTTGATGCCCGCCACCCGGACGCCGGCCCAGCAGGAGATGCTCAACAACACCTTCACCCGCTTCTGGGGCGAAGTGGACCACCTCTGGGCCGTGGCCGCTCAGGGGCAGGCCAATGAAGCCCGAGCCCTCATCCGTACCCGGCTGGAGTCGGAACGCTCCACCATGACCACCGTCATCGCCCGGTTGCTGGTCCAGAACAGCGAAGCGGAAGGAGCGGCCGTTCAGGAAATCACGGCCATCTATGGGCGAGTCGAGAAGAACCTTTATGTGTTGCTCGCCGCCGTGGTCGCCGCCATCTCCATCACCAGCGCCCTGGTGATCCTGCACGACCGTCGCGTCTTCGCGCAGTTGTCGCGACTCTCGGACGAGCGAAAGCAGCTGGCGGGGCAGGTCATTTCAGTGCAGGAAGACGTCTTCCGGAACCTCGCCCGCGAGCTCCACGACGAGTTCGGGCAGGTGCTCACCGCCGTGGGTGTGATGCTCCAGCGCGTCGAGAAGAAGCTGCCCGAGGACTCAAAGCAGCGCGAGGACATCCACGAGGTGAGGCAGATCGCCAACCACACCCTTGAACGCGTTCGCAGCATGTCCCAGATGCTCCACCCGCCGGTACTCGACGACTACGGCCTGGAGAACAGCATTGAATGGTATCTCCGCCAGTTCGAGAAACAGACCGGTTTTGAGGTGCACTATGAGAAGATCGGCATAGGACCCTGGATCGGCGATACCATTGCGATTCACGTTTACCGGATCTTACAGGAGTCTTTGAATAACGTCGTGCGCCACTCCGGGTCAACCGAGGCATGGGTGAAGGTAGCTTATTCGCCTGCTTCTCTCTGCCTGGAAGTGGAGGATCACGGCGCCGGACTGGAAGGCAAGCCCGCCCGCAAGGGCCTGGGGCTCATCGGCATGCGCGAACGCGCCGAGCTGTTGGGCGGGCAGATGGAGTTTCAACGGCCGGCAGAGGGCGGAACCCGTGTGAAGCTGGTTGTACCGCTGCCCGCGGGAGGTGTGCATGAGTGAGGCGATCACAGTTTTGCTCGCTGACGATCATTCCCTGGTACGGAAGGGCTTCCGGCGCATGCTGGAGGACGACGAGGCCGTTCAGGTGGTGGGCGAGGCAGCCAACGGTCCGCAGGCCATCGAGATGGCACTGAGGCTGAAACCTGCCGTCATCGTAATGGATCTGGCCATGCCCGAGCTCGACGGCATTCAGGCCACGGCCCAGATTCTGAAACAGTTGCCTGGAACCGGGATCCTCATCCTCTCGATGTATTCCGAGGATACTTACGTGCGCAACGCCTTCGCGGCCGGCGCGCGCGGCTACCTGTTGAAGAACGCCCTCGAGGTCGACCTCCCCTATGCCATCAAGGAGGTCGCGGCCGGCCGCACCGTCGTCGCCCCGGGCCTCAATCTGCCCACCCAGGAGCCGGATAGCGAGGAGAGCAAACTCACCCAGCGCGAACGCGAGGTGCTGCGCTACATCGTGCAGGGCAAGTCCAATAAGGAGATCGCCGGAATCCTGGGCCTCAGCGTGAATACCGTCAGCGTCCACCGCGCCAACCTCATGCAGGCCCTCGGCATCCACCGCACGGCCGACCTGGTGGTCTACGCTATCCGGAAAGGCCTCGTAGCTCTGCCCGAACCTCCTGGACCGGAGTAAGCCCCGCTTGCGACGCCGCGATTTCCTGGGCGCCCTGGCCTCTCTGGCCCCGCCCAACAATAATCCCGACCCCGGCTTCCGCCTCCGCGACATCACCAAAGCCGCGGGCATTGAGTTCGTCCACAACTCCGGCGCTTTCGGCAAAAAGTATCTGCCGGAGACCATGGGGCCCGGCTGCGCCTTCCTCGACTACGACAACGACGGCTGGCAGGATATCCTGCTGGTCAATTCCATGGACTGGCCCGGCCACAAGCGCCGCCGCTCCACCCTCAAGCTCTATCGCAACAACCGCAACGGCACGTTCACCGACGTCACCCGCGCCGCCGGTCTCGACGTGGAACTCTACGGCCTCGGCGTCGCCGTCGGCGATTTCAACAACGACGGCCTCGTCGATCTCTACATCACCTGCGTGGGCCAGAGCCGGCTCTTCCAGAACACCGGCCGCGGCACCTTTGTCGATGTCACTGCCAGGGCCGGCCTCGGTGCGCACGACGGCTTCTCCACCTCCGCCATGTGGTTCGACTACGACCGCGACGGCCACCTCGATCTCTTCGTCACCAACTACGTCCGCTGGTCGGAACAAAGCGACGTCTTTTGCTCCTTCGATGGCAAGCAGAAGTCCTACTGCACACCCGAGGCTTACCGCGGCGCCACCTGCTGGCTCTTCCGCAACCGCGGCGACGGCACCTTCGAAGACGTCACCGCCAAGGCCGGACTCCTCGACACCTCTTCCAAATCATTGGGTGTCGCCGCCCTGTCCTACGACAATGACGGCTGGCCCGACCTCTTTGTCGCCAACGACACCCAGCCCAACAAGCTCTATCGCAATCAACGTAACGGCACTTTCAGCGAGGTGGCCGTCAAAGCCGGACTCGCCTTCAGCGAGGATGGCCGCGCCCGCGCCGGCATGGGTGTCGACGTCGCCTACCTGGACGATTCCGGCCTTGCCTCGATCGTCGTCACCAACTTCGACAACGAGATGCTGGGCCTCTACCGCGCCACCAGATCGGGCGCCTTTGTCGACCAGGCGCCCAAAACCAACATGGGCCTCGCCACCCGCCGCTCCCTCGGCTTCGGCTGCTTCTTCTTCGACGCCAACCTCGACGGCCAGCTCGACCTGCTGGTGGTGAATGGCCACATCGACGAGACCATCTCCCGCGCCCGCCACGACGTCACCTACGCCCAGTCGCCCCACCTCTTCCTCAATGAAGGCAACGGCGCTTTCCGCGATGTCGCCGGCCTGATCGGGCCCGAGTTCTCCACCCCCAAGGTCGCGCGCGGTGCCGCCTTTGGGGATATCCACAACGACGGAGCCCAGGACGTTCTCATCACCACTAACAACGGGCCCGCCTATCTCTACCGGAATGAGCAGTCCAATGGGAATCGCTGGGTCCGCGTAAAGCTGACCGGTACGAAATCGAATCGGGATGCCATCGGGGCCCTCGTGAAGTATGAGGCCGGGGACCTGAAAGGCTCCCGGACGGTCAAATCGGGTTCCAGTTACTTGTCCCAGTCGGAGACCATCCTCACCCTCGGACTGGGACGCCGCGAAAAGGTCGACCGGCTGCAGATCCACTGGCCCAGTGGCCAGACGGAAGAGTACCACGGCCTCGCCGCCGGCAGACGCTATCTGGTCACCGAAGGCAAGGGCGTTTCTCAACAGTGATTTAGCCGCAGCTGTACTCCCTTTCTTCAGTCAGTACTCACCCTTTTTCTCCAGTACGACATCGTCTATCTTTCCCTGCACCCCGCCGATACGCTGGTTCCAGCCGGAGGGATTGGAAGCCCTCCCGCCACGCTATTCACACAGGCCGGAAGAAACGAGCGTACGGAGTGAACTCAAAGGTATTGCCGCGGAGACCCCGCGGCCGAAAGAAGGATCGGGCCGGGACTCGCCCTCTCGTCCTTCTCACGGCCGCCACCGTCGTCATTGCCGCAGGTAGTCTGACGCTCCACCACCGCATCAGCCCCTCCCCAGGCCTGCTGCCGGATCTCAGCCGGCTCTCCCCTTCTCGAGAGGCTCTGGGTGGACCGCCAGGAGATTCCCAGCCGCCTCGTTTATCCGTATTCCGTCGTTCCTGGCGGAGTCACAACACCGGACGAGGTCGCCGCCGCTGCTCGCCGCGATCCGGTGGTCGCCGCGCACTATCGCGGCTTCGATTTCGACAGGGCGGTGGTCACGCAGCTCTACCGTCCGCGCCTCGCCTATGTCTCCTACCGCCTCGACGGCAAGATCTATTGGACGAAGAAGAAGGTGACCGTAGCGGCGGGCGAAAGGGTCATCACGGATGGCAGAAGCTACATCCGCGGCCGCTGCGGCAACCGCCTGATCGACACCCCACAGGGGGAAGTGAGCACCCACGAACCACCCGAGAGCGTACTCGACACACCGGAACTCCCTGTCCTGGCTCTGACCGTGCTCCCTCCGGGCGGCACAGCGCATGCCGAGTTCGCACCACCCCCCGAATCACCCGCCTCGGGTGGCACCAGCACCATCACCCCCGATTTCTATCCACCCGACATCTACCCGCCCAACGTCTACCCCGCCCATTCCGATCGGCGGCGGCTTCGTCATCCCACCGGTGATCTGCTGTGGTGGCGGCATCAACCCTGTACCACCTGGCACGGTTCCGCCCCCCCACTACAACACCGGTCACACCCCCGCCCGTGGTCGAACCGCCGGTCAACCCGCCTCCGGTCGAACCACCTCCGGTGAATCCTCCGCCCACCACACCGCCAGTGGAACCGCCACCCGTCAACCCTCCGCCGGTGATCCCGCCGGTGAATCCGCCACCAGTGGAACCTCCTCCGGTGACTCCGCCCCCGGTGAATCCTCCTCCCGTGGAACCACCACCGGTCAATCCACCTCCGGTGAACCCTCCTCCGGTGACACCACCGCCCGTGAATCCTCCGCCGGTCACCCCACCGGTGGAACCACCTGCCGTGACGCCGCCTCCGGTCAATCCGCCCCCCATCGGCCCTCCGCCGGTGGAACCGCCGCCCGTCAATCCACCACCGGTGAATCCGCCGCCGAATCCGGTGCCTGAGCCCTCTACCTATGCTCTGGTCGCCAGCGGACTCGCGATCCTGGCGTGGTCCGCACGCCGCCAGAAGCCATAGGACTTCGACGCTCCAATGTCAGCCCGGTCCCAAGTCTTTCTCCCGGGACCGGGCTTTTTTTCTGCTCTCCAGCACCCGCTGTGTCCACGAACTCTTCCGCGTCGAGAATTGCCCGGCCGCCGCCCTCAGATAGGGCCGGAACTGCAGCATCCACCAGTGCGCCAGACCCTGCGTTCGAATCGCTTCCAGCGTGTCGCTGTAATGCTCCAGGATGTTCTCCGCCACCATCCCACCCGTGGCCCGGGCGACCACCAGGGAACTCTTCCCCAACCACGCCATGTTCGCCGGTAGCCGCGTGACGGCATCCAGAGCCAGCAGCGCGGATAGCTCGAATACGCCGCGACGCTCCCGTTGCGCCGTCGACCGCAAATCGCGCCAGTTCCGCTCCAGCAGGTCGATGCCCGGCAGCCTGGTCGGCGTCAGACCTCGCGCACTCTGCTGCAGCGCCGCCCACTCCTTCCGCAGACCCGCCGTATCCAGCGGGGGCGTATTGAGAGTCTCAGCCGCGCGGCCCGCGGTGTCCTCCAACGCATCCAGAATCTGATCCATCGTGTGCGGATGCGTCTCCGGCCGGATCAAACCCTCCTGCTTCAAGCTCTCCGCAATCTCGGCAATCAGGCTTCTACCGGCGCCGCTCAGATCCGCCAGCGCGGCCAGCACCCAGACCGGCGAGGCGCGAAACGTCAGGATCCCGATCAGTTCAATGCCATTGCCCGCCGTCCGCCGCACCAGGAAGTCCTCGGCCAATTTCCCCTCCACGGGAAACACGCCTTCCACTTCTCCTACTTGTTCGATCAGAAACCGCAGCGTCGCTTCCACCAGCGAACGGTAAAGCCGCGTACGGCGCAATGCCACCGGCAACGCCGCTTCGCCAAGTTGATTCACCAACCCGCCCGCCAGGGCCGTCGCCGAGCGGAGAATCCGTTCCGGTAGCGACAGAATGTAGTCCCGCACGGTGATATGTTAGCTGTTTCAGGAGTCGCCATGACCATCATCAACCGCCGTGATTTCCTGGGTGCGGCAGCCGCTGCGTCCACCCTTTTGGCGCAGGAGAAGAAGTTGAAACTCGGCCTCATCGGCTGTGGATGGTTCGGCGGAGTCGATTCCTCGGCGGCGCTGGCCGCCGGCGGCGTCGAATTCATCGGCCTCTGCGACGCCGATTCGGCACACCTCGACGAGATGAGCGCCGCGATCGAGAAACAGCAGGGTTCCAAGCCGAAGGGCTTCAAGCATTACAAGGACCTGCTCGCCATGGACGGCCTCGACGGTCTCATCATCGCCACGCCGCCCCACTGGCACGCCCTCCCGTTCATTGCCGCCTGCGAGCGCAAACTCCCCATCTATTGCGAAAAGCCCCTCGCCTACGACATCCGCGAAGGACGCGCCATGGCCAATGCCTGGAAGAAGGCGGGCAACATCGTCCAGATCGGCTTCCAGCGCCGCCAGAGCGAGGCCTACCAGTCTGTCATGGAGTACATCGCCTCCGGCGCCCCGGGGCCCATCATTCAGGCGGACGTCAACATCCACTACACGGCCCAGCCGCTCGACAACAAGCCCCAGGATCCTCCGCCTACGCTCGATTGGGATCTCTGGTGCGGACCCGCGCCCAAGCTGCCTTACTCCCCCAACATCGGTCACAAGTCCTGGCGCCTGGAGGAAACCACCGGCAACGGCCACCTGGTCGACTGGGGCATCCATCTCATCGATGCCACCCGCAAAATGCTCGCCGAAACCATGCCCAAGCGCATCACCGCGGTCGGCGGCCTCTACGAGTACAAGGGACGAATCACGACGCCCGACACTCTCACCGCGCACTTTGAATTCGACAAGTGCCCCGTCGTCTGGCGCCACCGCCTCTGGGGCGCCGTCGAGCGCGATCCGGAATTCTCCAACGGCGTGACGTTCTTCGGAGAAAAGGAGACCATCTTCGTCACCGACGGCCGCTGGATCGTCATGCCCAAAGGCCGCAACGCGGAGCGCCGCGTCACCGAGGTCAAGTCGGCCAATGAACTCAGCCAGCGCCATGTCACTGAATGGGTCAAGGCGGTCCGCACCGGAACCCAGCCCTCCGTGTCACCGGATGAAGCTTTCCGCTCCACGGCCACGGTGCAACTCGGGATGATCTCTTACAAAACCGGACGCACACTCCAGTGGGACATGGCTTCCGAGAAGATCCTGAACGATCCGGCCGCTAACAAACTGCTGGCAAGGGCTTACCGAGCCCCGTACAAGCACCCGGGCGTCTAGGCTCTGCAAGCAAATTCGGCTGAGTCACTTCAACTCCAGGGACCCACGAGAGTCGGGCGCCGGTAAGGCGGACGCCCTCGTCCGCAGCCGACCCCCAGGTCGGCTCCGCGAGCCCACCCGTGGCAGCACTACTGAGTCAACCGCGGCACAAACTCCTGCATCACAGTCCGACCGCAAACCGGTAGGGCGGACGCCCTCGCCCGCAGTCGACCCCCAGGTCGGCTCCGCGAGCCCACCCGTGGTGGCACTACCGCATCAACCGCAGCACCATCTCCAGCATCACAGTCCGACCGCAAACCGGTAAGGCGGACGCCCTCGTCCGCAGCCGACCCCCAGGTCGGCTCCGCGAGCCCACCCGTGGTAGCACTACCGCGTCAGCCGCAACACAAACTCTTCCATCACAATCCGGTCGTCCACCCGCGAACTCTTCATATCGCGATCAGCCCGGAACACGAGCTGCAGCGCCTCTTCCAGCTTCTCTTTCGTGAACTTGGAACTGGCCGTATGAATCTGCTCCGCGCGCGACCGCCACATCGGCGTACCCTGCCTCTGGAAGAAACTCTGCACTTCGTTGGACGACCGCAGACCCTGCTCGCGCGCGGCCAGCGCCAGGCGAAAAATCCCGCCCAGAAACGTCAGCGCCAGGGGCAGATACTCGCCTTCGCGCACCAGGGTATCCAACAACTGCATCGCCTCCACACGGCTCCGCCGCGCCAGCGCATTCACCAGGTTGAACACCGTGGTCTCCTGCGCGTTAGGCACCATGTTGGCGATATCGGCCGCCGTAACTTTGCCGCCGTTCACTTCGGCGAACAGCGCCAGCTTCTCCACCTCGTTGGCCAGCCGCGAGGCATCGGCCGCCGTGGCCTCCACCAGCAGGTCGATCTCATTCGAGCCCAACCGCAGCCCGCGCTCCGCCGCATGCGTCTGCACAAAGGCCCGCGCGTCCTGCGGCGTGAACTTGACGAACTCCACCACCGCGCGGATCGTCCCGTAGTACTTCGCCAGACGATCCATCTTGGTCTTGTCCTCGCCGTCGAAGTCCCACTTGCGGGCATCGAAGACCAGCACAACACCCGGCGTCGGATCCTTGCAGTAGGCAGCCAGCGCCTCCGGACCCACGGCGCCCTTCCCGGTCCCCTCTTCATCCTCGGCCGCCGCGGCCCTGCCTCTGGGCAGCGCCGATTCCGCCGACGTCACCCAGATCACCCGGTTCCGCGCGAACAGCGACATCGACCGCGCATCGTCCAGCAATTCGTTCAGCGAAACCTCATCCAGATCGTGCCGTGTGTAGCCCTCTTCGCGATCCTCTTCGCTGAGAACCTTCTCCACCAACGCTTTCCGGCAGGGCGCGCGCCGGTAACTCTCCGGGCCCACAAACAGATAAACCGGCTCCGGCTCCTGCTTCGACAAGGTACGGAGGAACTGGTCCGGCGTCATATCCGCTTAGAAAGCCTCCAACACGCTGCTCACCACCTGGCGCGCCACTTCCTGGCTCAACCGCTGCAGCGCCACGGCGCTTTCGTCGAAGTACTGCACCTGGTCGGTCGCCACCTCGTACCTCTGGCGGAACTCCATGTTGTCGCGCTTGTAGAGCACTTTGCCGCTCTTCCGGTCGGTCAGTGAGATATTCATGATCACCGACACCTGGATACCCGCCGCGCGGCCCGTCTTCTGGTCGAAAATCGTCGGCGCCGAATAGAAGTTCACCACCGCTCCGGTCAGCACCGCATCGGCCTGATCGACATTCGGGATCACCCGGTAGCGCGTCCGCGACAGAAACTCGCGGCCGATGGCCCCAGGCAACTGCTCAGTCAGCTTATACCGCGTCGTCGTGTTGCCGAACGCCGGAATCGCAATGGACTGCAGCGTCGGCGGCAGCAGATCACCGTGCCCGCCCACATGGTAACCGCAGCCGCACAAGCCAAGCGCCGCGCTCAGCACCAGCAGCCCAGCCCTCATTGGGCCTCCTTCCGGGATAGCAATCCGGCCGTGAGCAGCACACTCTCGGCCCTCGTCCGCATATTGTCGAACGCCAGCCAGAGCCAGATGCCGCGGCTATGGCCGCGATCCTCGGCAATGTCGCTCACCGTCAGGCCGCTCTGCCCGGCCACGCCCATATTCGAGCCTGGCTCCACATCGGCGCCCCGCACGTCCAGACCGGCGCTCGCCAGCCAGCCGCTGATCTCATCCACGCTGGGACGCGACTCAAACTCCAGCCAGGTGTTCAGGCAGTACCCGTGAAACACCGGAGCCTGCACCACCCGCAGCGAGGGCATCGGCACGGCCAGCGGTCCCAGCAGGGAAGCCAGGTGGCTCTCGATGCGCTGCTCCGCCGCCTCCAGGCTCGTCTTGGCCTCCGGCCCCAGGCGCGGCAGCAGGTTGAAGCTCACCTGCGCGTCAAACACCGTCCGCGGCAACTGCTGGAAGTTGAACAGCGTGAGCGTCTGCTGGTGCAACTCGTCCACGCCCTCTTTGCCTCGTTCACTCGCCGGCTCCAGCACCGTAACCACCGCACTCCGCAGGGGCCGTTCCGCATGCAGCAGCGACATGAGCCGCGCCAGGGCCACCGCCGCCGGATGAGCCAGCGAATGGATGGAATACTCCTGAGCGGCCACCGGCCCGCGTTCCAGAATCGGCGCCCGCAGAATCGATTCGGGCAGGTCTTCGAAATCACAAACCGCATCGACCACCGCGGGCCTCTGCGGCAGGTTATGCGCCAGCGCCAGGGCGCGCTTGTGCGCCTCCAGCGAACCCGCCAGCAGCACCACATCCGCGCCTTCAATGGCGTCCTGATCCAGCGGCTGCATCACGAGGAGGTCCTCCTCACCCGGCGCCAGCACAATGTCATCCGTCTGGGAACTGGCCAAGCTGAGAGTGACTGGCAGCTTGCCTTCCTCGACGAGTTCACGAATCTCCTTGCCGAGCAGCGTCTCGCCGCCCAGCAGAAGCCACTTGGGCTTGGTCATGGATGTCACCTAACTGGCCTGATGTTCGGGATGCGCGGGCGGAGGCGACGGCTTGAACCAACGCCGGATTAGTCCGCCCAGCCGCACCAGAATGCCGCTGGACACATAGACAGTGGCCAATACCAGCAGCGCGGGTTTCGAGAAATTCCAGAACAGGTAAATCACCATGCAGAGCACAATCACGCTCTTGGGGCTGCGCGGGCTCACCAGGCTGAAGTCCTTGAAGCTGCGGTAGCGCCAGGTGCTCACCATCAGGAATGCAAGCAATGCCATCAAAGCCGCCCAGGCCGCGATGAACGGCCAGGTGCGCAAAGGCACCGAATCGACGGCGTAAATTACCGCGGCCACCATGCCGGCCGCCGCGGGAATCGGCAGTCCGACGAAATATTTGCGGTCCGGACGGCCGGGATTGCGCGGAACCGGATTCACCGTAATGTTGAACCGCGCCAGCCGCATCGAGCCGCAGCACACAAACATGAACAGGATGAAATAGCCGGCCTGCATCAGATACTTGCGGATGTCAGGCGGCGTGTATGGATCGAGAAACTGGAAGCCCCACACGAAGGCCAGGACGGCCGGCGCGATTCCGAAACTGATGACATCGGCCAGCGAATCCAGCTCGCGTCCGAAGTCGCTGGTCGTGTTGGTGAGCCGCGCAATGCGCCCATCCAGACCATCAAAAAATACGGAAAGCCCAATCACCTTCGCCGCCGTCTCCCAGGCGGGGTTCGAGCCGTAGTTGCCCGCTGAAGCCCACAGCGCGCCCTCGACGGCTTTCAGAATCGCCAGATACCCCATGAAGAGGTTTCCGGCCGTGAACAGCGTCGGCAGCGCATACGCGGCACGCCGCGGCCGGCGGTCCGGCGAATTGGGATCGATCAGTCTTTCACGCAGATTCAAGCGCGGAGTCATGGTTGTTTCCTACCGGCGCCGATATGAGCCAGTACGCTCGAGCCGGCCGATACACGCTGGCCTTCCCGTACATCAATCTCCCATTCGGGTCCAAATGTCACATCGACGCGCGACCCGAACTTGATCAGGCCCACACGCTCTCCGGCCGTCACAAAATCACCAGGTTTCTTCGTGCACACGATGCGGCGCGCAATCAGCCCTGCGATCTGCGAAAACGTCACCAGGGTCCGCTGCCCGCCCACGCTGCCGTCGATCGTGATGGTGTTCATCTCGTTATCGACCGAGGCTTCCTCTTTGCTCGCCACCAGGAACTTGCCGGCCTTGTAGTGGACATCAATCACCTTGCCCGCGATCGGCGCCCGGTTTACGTGAACGTCAAACACATTCAGGAAAATGCTCACCCGCGTCGTATCCGGCCCGCGGCGGATCAGCACTACCTTCCCGTCACCCGGCGATACCGCCACCGGACCCGGCGGCACCTGCCGCTCCGGATCCCGGAAAAACCAGAGACAGAACACGGCCAGAATGTAGAACGGGATGCCCGCCCAACCCTTTGTGAAGTAGCCGAGCAGGGCGCCGGCGCCCGTTAGAAATAATGCGTAATAGATTCCGGTGACTACCATGCGTGAACCGCGATCTACTTATTGTCCCAAATGACGGACAAGAAGGGCGAGCAGGGCTGTCCGGTCCGCAATGCGATCCACCAGAATGCTTTCGATCGCCGCATGCGCTCCTTCGCCCACTCCGCCGATCCCGTCCAGCGTCGGGACGCCCAGCGCCGCCGTAAAGTTGCCATCAGATCCGCCCCCGTGGCTGACTCTTCCAGCTTTAGCTCCGAGATCTTGCCCGCCAGCTCCGACGCGGTTTACACAGTCCGCCACGCCCTCGTCCGCTCCATCGGCGGCCGGTTCAGTCCCCCGTCACTTCGAGACTGCACCGCTTGTCCACGCGCTCAGCTTGGGAACTTGCGATCGAGTCCGGCATAGTCCGCCATCGCGACCGAAGTCCACTCCGCCCGCTCGGCCGCAATACATTGGTCGCGTACCCCCCGGATCACGCCGACGGGTTCATGTGAGTCCCTCGTGAGATTGGTGAATCCGGCTATCTTTTCGATCTGGTGCGCCAGTTCACAATCGCGCTCGCCCCGGCCGCGAAATCCACTCCGGCATGCGACGCCTTGCCCCGCACCGCCACGTGTAATCGCCCACGCCCTTGCGCGCGGTCTTCAACTTTCCTTCCAGCCCGGTGCCCGGTTCCAGCACCAGCACAGCGGCGCTCTCCTGCGCCGGTTCTCGGTCAAGGCGCGCGAGGAGTGCGCTGCCCACTTCTTCATCCGAGTTGATCTGCAGCACCACCTGCGCGGGACACCGGCACATCCAAGTCGCGCAACGGTTTCATCGCGAAAGAAAAACGCCAGGCCGGATTTCATGTCCAGCACGCCCGGTCCCCACAAACGCCCTCCTTCCCTCCACGGCATCGTCTCCAATGTGCCCATCGGCCACACGGTATCACTGTGGCCCAGGCCCAGAATCTGTCCCGCTTCTTCTTCCGAGGACCCGGCAAATCGAATGTCAACAATAGGTTACGGCCAAACCGCCCACCCGGGAAGGTCTTCACCCGCGCCAGGCCGTCCACGCGCGCCGCCACCAGGTCGACAAACCGGTTGACCACCGCCGCCGCATCGTCGCTGGGCGATTCACACTCCACCAAGTCTTTGAGAAAATTGACGATCGCCGGCTGTTGCGCCAGCGCATGAGGAAGGATTGCTTCCATCGTTTGTTAGAATAACTGTTTCCGATGGCAGTCCTAGAAAACATCGAGATCCGCGACATCCTGCCCCATCGCTATCCCTTCCTGCTGGTGGACCGCATCGTCGAAATGGACGAAGACACGATCGTCGGCATCAAGAATGTCACCATCAACGAGCCCTTCTTCCACGGCCATTTCCCGGATTTTCCGGTGATGCCTGGCGTCCTCATCGTTGAAGCGCATGGCGCAGGTGCGCCGGCGTGCTCGTGCTCGAGCCAGATCCTGACCGGTCACAACAAGATCGTGCTCATTGGCCTCCATCGACGAAGCGAAGTTCCGCCGGCCCGTGCGTGCCGGGCGATCAGCTCCGCCTGGAACTGAACTTCCTCAAGAAGAAGTCGACCGTCGCCAAGATGCAGGGCATGGCGACTGTGGACGGCGTGGTGGTCGCCGAAGCGATCGTCATGTGCAAGATCGCCGGCACCCCAGCCGTGAACCACCCCATCGCGATTCATCCGACCGCGATCATCGACCCCGCGGCTCGGATCCACCGCGGACGCGACATCGGCCCTTACTGCGTCATCGGGGCGGAAGTCGACAATCGGCGCCCGCACTCGGCTGATGGCGCAACCTCTTCATCGAGGGCCCCACCTGGATCGGCGAAGACAACCTCTTCTATCCGTACCGAGCGTCGGCGTCGCTTCGCAGGATCTGAAGTACCAAGGCGAGCGCGACCGAAACCCGCATCGGCATCCGCAACAAGATCCGTGAGTTCGTCACCATCCACCGCGGCACCGAGGGCGGCGGCTTACTCACATCGATCGGCGACGACAACCTGCTGATGGCCTATACGCACATCGCGCACGATGCCCGCATCGGCAGCCACACCATCCTGGGCAACGGCGTACCCTCGCCGGGCACGTATCGGTCGGAGACTATGCCATGTGAGCGCCTTCTCCGGCGTCCACCAGTTCTGCCGTATCGGCCGCCACTCCTATCATTGGCGGCTATAGCGTGGTCACGCAGGATGTGCTGCCTTACTCCCTGACCGTTACCCCGCGCGAATCGAAGGTCTTCGGCGCGAATAAGATCGGGCTCGAGCGCCGCGGCTTCCCGGTGAATCGATCGCCAGCCTCCACAAGGTGTTCCGCCTGCTCGACGCGCGCTAAGCTGAACACGTCGCAGGCCGTTGGAGCGGATCCGCGCGGAGGTTCCGCCGACTGCGCCGAGGTAGACGAGTTGATCGGCTTTATCGAACGGCCAAACGCGGTTTCGTGAAGTGAGAATACGCCCTGATCGCCGGCAACGGCCGCTTCCCGATCCTCGCGCTGGAGACCGCTCGTCAGCTGGGCCATGAGGTGGTCGCGATCGGCATCTGAAGGAGGAAGCGCGCGCCGGAGATCGAAGCCCTGGCGACGCACGCTATTGGGTCACATCGCGAGCTCGTAAGCTGATCGAGATCCTGAGAAGGAAAAGATCACCGAGCTCATCATGGCCGGCCAGGTGAAGCACACCAAGATCTTTTCAGCCTTCCGGCCCGATTGGCGATCTGGCCAAGCTTCTCTTCTCCCTGCCATCACGCAATACCGACGCGCTCATCGGCGGCGTGGCCAGAAGGACGCTCGCCGACGAAGGCATCCGCCTGGCGGATTCCACACGCCTGTTGAAGCCGCTGCTCGCCGCCTGAGGGCCAGATCTCCAAGCGCGCAACTGACCAGACGACGAAGGGAAAGGACATCGACTATGGCCGCCGCGTCGCCGCACGCGCTTTCGGGTTTCGATATCGGCCAGAGCGTCGCCATCTCGGAACGCGCCTGCGTCGCAGTGGAAGCGATGGAAGGCACCGACGCCATGCTCCGCCGCGCCGCTTCGCTCGTCAATGGCCGCCGCCTTGCGTCTGGTGAAAGCGTCCGGCCGCCGCAAGCATCTTTTATTTGATGTGCCCGTGGCCGGGCCGGGCACCATCGCACCATGGTCGAGACCGGAACCACCGCTCTCGCCGTGGACGCCGGCCGCACCCTGCTGCTCGACAAGGACGAGATGCTCGCCCTCGCCGCCCGGCACGACATCTCGATCGTCGGCTACCCGCCGGAGGAATCATGAGCGAACCTGCAGTCCTATCGCCGTCGCCGGCGCTGGAGCCTTTGGAAAGAATCACTTGCGCGTCATCCGCGAATCCCACGTGGAGTTGGCCGGGGTTTACGACTCCGACCCGGAACGCGCCCAGGCCGCCGCCAGGGAGTTCGGCTGCCGCGCCTACGACTCCCTCGAGGACCTCGCCGGCCACGCCCAGGCCGCCATCGTCGCCGTCCCCACCTCCGCCCACTGCAAGGTCGCCTGCCAGTTGCTCGAGCGCGGGTCTGGATGTCCTCGTGGAAAAGCCCATTGCCTCCACCCTGGAAGAGGCGCACGACATGGTCGGTTACAGCCCGGAAGCGTGGGCGTATTCTGCAAGTCGGCCATCTGGAACGGTTTAATCCGGCTGTGTCGGCGGCCAAGGGTTTCGTCACGGTGCCGCTCTTTTTCGAGATCCACCGCCTCAGCGTCTTCTCCCCCCGCAGCCTCGATGTCGACGTTGTTCTGGACCTGATGATCCATGATCTCGACATCCTCCTCGCCATGACCGGCACCATGCCCAGCGAGATCCGCGCCGCCGGCATTCCCGTCCTCTCCGCCAAGGCGGATATCGCCAACGTGCGCCTGGAGTTCCCCAGCGGCTGCATCGCCAACCTCACCGCCTCCCGCGTCTCCACGGAGCGGGTGCGCAAACTGCGCTTCTTCCAACCCAGACAGTACGTTTCCGTCGACTACGCCAAGCAGGAGTGCTTCGCCATCAGCGTCGACGACAACCGCCAGGTGAAACTGATGCCCCAGATGGTGACCCGCCAGGAACCGCTCAAACGCCAGTTCGCTTCCTTTATTGAGTGCATCGTCACCCGCGCCAAACCCGAAGTGGACGGCGAAGCTGCGGCGCAAGCCCTGGAACTCGCCCGGTTGATCGAGGCAAAGATTGAAGAACATGGGGCGGTAGTAGCCCGATCGCTCGCATCCACGTCTATCTCTTAAGAGTCCGCTCTTTCCCGGTTCCATGCTCGAGTCATTCCAACGCTACTGGCACGGCGACCAGGGGCAGCTACAACTGCTTCTGGACTACGGTGACCAGGAAGGCACTCGGCGGCATCGCCTGGCCGCGGGCGGGGCCGTGCTCTACCAGTTGGCGGTGATTCTCTTCGCTTTGAACGCCCCGGGCGGGGCCATGCGGCTGCATACAGGACCGGAAGTTCATGTCGACGTCCGGCGGTCCACTCCGCTCATCATGCCCCGGAATCTGCCGGAGTTTAAGGTGACTCAGACGGAAGCACAGCACAAGAAGCCGGCCACCGAGATCGATATGGCCGCGCTGATGCCCAAGAAAGCCATAGTCCAGCCTCAAAGTACTCCGCCGGGCAAGCCGTTCACCCCGCCACCGGGTCCCCCCGCGGCGCCTGCACCCCGCCCCGCGCCCGTCGACCCCCCTAAGATTGAGGTGGCGGAACAGCAGGCTCCGCCCAATCCTCCCGGTCTGACCCCGAAACCCGCCCCGGTTCCGCCCCCGGTGGCCGAAGCCCCCAAAACGAATCCGTTTGAAAGAGTAGGCGGACCTCAGCCCGGGACCTCGGCCACCCAGGGACTCGGCCGGGTTGCTATCGCTCCGCCGAAGACCGGTGTCGATGAGGCGATCCGGGCCTTAGCCAAAGGCGGCGGCGGGCAGGGCATCGTCGTGGGCGACCTCGGCGGCGGTGGCATCGGCAGCCTGAGCGAGGGCCGCATCCAGAATCCGGCGCCCGGCAGGAACGGCAGCAGCCTGGAACTCCTCAGCGACCCTAAGGGTGTCGACTTCCGGCCCTACCTGATTCAGGTTCTCGCGGCTGTGAAACGGAACTGGCAGGCCGTTCTCCCGGAAAGCGCCCGGCTCGGAAGGCAGGGCCGGACGGCCATACAGTTCTCAATCAATAGACTTGGTGGTGTACCGAAACTAGTCATCGCGTTTCCTTCTGGTACGGAAGCCCTCGATCGGGCGGCCGTAGCCGGAATCAGCGCCTCCAACCCGTTTCCGCCGCTGCCCGCCGAGTTCACTGGTACTGAAATCCGGCTTCAGTTGGTGTTCACATACAACATGCCTAGGTAAGTACCCGATCTGGTCCCAGGTGTGACAAATTGAGACGGCCTGGTATCAGTGGTACTAAATGAGACAATTAAGGTGGTTTAAGAATGATACCCATCCGGAAACGCTTTACCTGGGCCCTAGTCGCCTATGCGGCGATCGGGCTGGCTGCGTGGTTCACACTGGATGGTCAGTTCCGCCTCATCGTTCTGATTCTATTGGGTGTGTTTGCGGTCAAGAGTTGGATTGCCGTGCGCCGCGAAGAACTCGACTAAGGTAACCCCCGAAACCAGCCCGACCGCTTCCTAGTTCCAAATAGGTACATTCTCAGTGTCTCCCTGAGTGGTGTCGTCTAGTGGGAAATCCTCAGAAACACGGTACTATCGGCCACAGGTCGAGGTACTAGCTCATCATCCTCGATTTGTAGACGGGATATCTGTTCCGGAATGGAACTGGCTGTTTCATGTTGAAGGATTCAACTGTCGTGTTGGCATCCAGGAAAGCCAGAGCGAAATCCGCAGCGTCTCATTCTAGTGAGGAGCGCCCGACGGCGCTGTTCGCTGGCGAGACAGCGGATTTTTGCGAGAGCCTAAGGAATCTTGGGTTTGCAGCCGATAATCAGGGGTACTGCAGTGAAACCCTGAGTAGCAGTCAGAGTGGTCGCCCGATTGCATATGTAAGTATGTCGGGCGATGACATCCGGAACCGGACGAGCCCGAAGGTCCAAACTGAACACGGAAAAGTTTCCAAAAGAGAAACTCACGTGGGACCAAATTTTGGCGAGAAGGTGAAGGAGAAGGTCATGGCTGCGAGAGCGACTGCTGTGGTTTTGGCGAAAAATTCCGGCCCCGAACCCGTTAGGAGACGATCCGCGAGACCCGTTGTTATCAGGGAATCGCGGCAAGAGCGGCGGGATCGCGTAGTAATGGAACATCTTCCTCTGGTGAAGGCGATTGCAGTACGCGTTCACGAGAGCCTGCCCGTACACGTGGAGTTGGACGACCTCGTGCACGCCGGTATTCTCGGGCTGTTCGATGCGGCCACGAAATACAACCCCGAGAAGAAAGTGGTGTTCTCCAGCTATGCCAAGCACCGCATCAAGGGTGCCATTCTAGACAGTCTGCGTCAGTTAGACTGGGCTTCTCGCGATCTTCGCCGCCGTCATAAGCAGGTCGAGCAGGTAACCCGCGAATTGTGCGCTACGCTGCAACGCCAACCCACGGAAGAGGAACTCGCCGCCAAGATGGGCGTGGACGTCGCCCGCTGGCGCCAGATGGCCCTCGACCTCCGCAACGTCGGCCTCGTCTCCGCCTCCACCCGCGCGCCTGAGAATGAAGACCTGCCCGCCCCCGAATTCCCCAGCAAGCCCGAAACTCAGCCCGACTCGATGTGTGCGCGCGAGCAAATGAAAGAAAAGCTTGAAATCGCCATGGCCGTCCTGCCCGAGCGCTACAAGAAAGTTGTCGTGCTCTACTACACAAACGAAATGACGATGAAAGAGATCGGCGGCGTCCTCGGCATCAATGAAAGCCGCGTCTCTCAGATCCACAAGTCCGCCCTCGAAAAGATGGCTGTCGTTCTGCAAAGCAGCGGCATCAGCTCCAGCCAAGCCTTCTAGTTGATTCCAGAGTACAAAAAGACCGCAGCCGGTGCCCCGGACTGCGGTCTTTTTGTTTCTATCGGTTAGCCGTCTACCGGATTTGAATACTGAAGGGCATCACTCGCAGGACGCCACCGTGGAGCCACGGTGCCACCCCGACGGGCAACTGGCGCAGCAGTATGGACGCCTCGTCGCCTCCGCCACTCCAGCCCCGTTCCGCGCCGTCCTTCCTGGTGAACAACTCGTCCCACCACGTCCGCCGGCCGGGGTAGGGAACCAGCCGGATCGCATCGCCTTCCGCCAGATCCGCCTTCTTCCTTAGAAGCGCGACCGCCCGATCGAGGCCGCCCAGTTCATCGACCAGTCCCTTTTGCTGCGCATGCGCGCCCAGCCAGACCCGGCCCTGTGCCACCGGATCGATCTCCGACGGCGCCTTATGCCGGCCTTCCCCTACTTTCTTGAGGAATCCGTCATAAATAAACTGCAGGGATTCCCGCAGCTTCGCCCGGCCTTCCGGGGTCAATGCCTGAAAGTCGGAATCGATATCGGCGAATCGTCCGCGCTTCAGGATCTCCTTCGAGACGCCAATCTTCGCGTACAATCCTTTCAAGTTCACCTTTCCGTAGATCACCCCGATGGAACCGGTCAACGTCCCGGGATAAGCTACCACGGGATCTCCGCTCATGGCGATGTAGTAGCCGCCCGATGCCGCCAGGTCCGACATCGAGATCACCATCGGCTTCTTCTTGGACAACTTCTTCACTTCATCCAGGATTTCGTTCGGACGCAATAGCGTCCCCGCCAGGAGAATCGATGCGCAGGATCACGCCGCGAATCGTCGGGTCGTTCCCGATCTGCCGCAGTTGCCGGCCCATCGTCTGAGGATTGATCCCCCGTTCTTCGCCCATCAGGCTGGCGATGGGCCCCCGGACGATGTCGCCCTCCGCCACCAGATAGGCGATATTCTTCACCTTCCGGCCGCCGGCTTCGGGCATCGTTTTCAGGTAGTCGCGCGCCGCAATCGACTGGTGCTCCGACAGGTGGACAGCCGTAGCTAACTGCTGCTGGACCGTCGATTCGTAGTTCAGCTCATCCACCAGCCCCCGACTCTTCGCCGCCGGAGCCAGGAACGGACCATCGTCCAACAGGGCCCTCACCTGCTCCGGGCTCATGTGGCGCGACTGCCCGATCGTGGAACAGAGCCGGAAGAACAGTTCATCCAGAACCGCGTTGAGCGATTCCTTCGTCTCCGGGCTCATCGAACTGCGGGAGAAGCTGTCACCGGCGTCCTTGTACTTGCCGATGTGCTCGACTTCCACCTCCACACCCAGCTTGTCGAGCGTCCCCTTGTAATAAGCAGCCTCGACCCGCAGGCCTTTCAGATCGACTAAGTCCTCTGGAGACAGGAAGATCCGGTCCGCCGCCGTGGCCGCATAGTACTCCTTCGTGCCAGGGGAGGTCAGCCAGGCGTAAACCGGCTTGCCGGCCTTCCGCACCAGCTCGAGCCCCTGCCGGATCTCCTCCACCTTGCCCCAGCCGACGGAGAGACCGCGCGGCTTGAACAAAACACCCTTGATCTTGGGATCGCGGGCGGCGCGGCGCAGAACACTCCAAACCTCGGCCACGGTTAGCGGAGATTTATCCTCCAGCGCCGGGAGCGGGACACCCACCTCCGGCGCCTCGGGCAGATCCCCCTCCAGCCGCAGCGAAAGCCATGCTTCCTTTGGCGGCTCAGGGGGCCTGCGGGCAAACTTGACCGCCGCGAACGTCAGAACAATGCCCGTGACAACGGCGATGACGAGACCAGCCAGAATTCCAAGCAGGAATTTCTTCATGCGTTTTCCAGAATCATATCGACGCGCTTGCTGACATCCTTCAGGTAATCGGCGTCTCCACCGGACAGCTCCACCGTCGCAACACCTTTATAACCAACCTCTTCCAGCGCCTTGTAGATCTCTTTCCAGTTGATCTCTCCGTCGCGCAGGTTGACGAACTCGGCTTGCCGCTTGGCAAACTTGAAGTCCTTCAGGTGTACCTTTGCGATGCGCGGCCCCAGTGTCCGGATCCAATCCTGCGGATACCCGTAGAGCACCACGTTCCCGACGTCGAAGTACGCTTTCACCCAGGGGCTCTTGAACTGGTCGACGTAATTCACAAACTCGATCGGGCTGAGGAGGAACTTGTTCCATACCTCTTCCACCGCGATGATCACCTTACTCTTGGCGGCCAGCGGGATCAGCTTCTTGATCTCGGCGGTGGACCGGTCCCAGGCCTGCTTGTAGCTGACCTCCGGATTGACCACGGCAGGCACCAGCAGGACGGTTTCGGCGCCCCAAAGCTTCGCATTCGCGATGCTGGTTTCCATGCCCTTCACGCTCTTGGCGACGACCGCCGGATCCGGGCTGGACAGCGGGAATTGCCAGTGGTCCCGGTTCATCACCGAGTGTATGGGCAGCTTGACCTTGTCGCTGGCGGCTTTGATCTCTTCCGCCGTGGCGGGATTGTCCTCCGTGCCGCACTCCATCGCCTCGAATCCGCAGTCCTTCGCCAGGCTGAACTTGTCCGCGATGGTCAGGGATTTCGGCAGCATCCCCAAAAGGATGGCCTTCCGGATGGGCAGCCGTTTGGAGCCCGATTGCGCCTGGAGGGAGGAGGCCGCGGCAGCCGCGGCGGTCATGGAAATGAGTTCTCTTCTGTTCATAAAAAAAGCCCGCGCTTCGCGGTACCGGCTCGAAGTCGATTGTACATCTCCTCGATACCAGGAATCCGCAAAGACGCGGGCAATGGCGCGATCACGCCGATGTGCCTGCTGAATACCGCCCAGGTTGCCAGGAGCGGTATTCCCTCCTCCCCATCAGGCCAGGTTGGGGATCTTGATGATCTTCTTCTGAATGGCGTACTGCACCAGTTGCGCTTTGTTGTGAATATCGAGTTTGCGCATCAGGTTGAACTTGTGGGCTTCCACCGTCTTGACGCTGAGGTTGAGATCGCACGCGATCTCCTTGACCGAATTGCCCTCAGCCAGGAGCTTCAACACTTCGCGCTCGCGCGTGGTGAGCGTGGCAAACCGCGGCAGGCGGTTCGCCGATTTGATCCGGGACCGGAAGTCGTCCACCAGCTGGGACAGCATTCTCGGGCTCAGGTAGCTGCCGCCGCGGCAGACGTCGCGGATGGCGGCGGTCAACTGGTTGGCAGGGCTGTCCTTCAGGACGTAGCCGTTGGCGCCAACTTCCATGCCTTCCACCAGATAGTCCTCGTCATCGTACATGGTCAGCACCAGCACCTTGGTCTCGGGCCGGTTCTTCTTCATCTGGCGCGTGGCTTCGAAGCTGCTCAGGCCAGGCATGCCGATATCCATCAGAACAAGGTCCGGACGCAACTCCGCCGCTTTGTCCACGGCGTCGCTGCCATTGGCGGCTTCCCCGATGACTTCCATGTCAGGTTCGTTCGAAATGAGCTGCCGGATGCCCTGACGGAAGAGGGTATGATCGTCGGCCAACAAGATTCGGATCTTCGCCATAAGTCAACTCCAAAGCCTTTTAAGTTCGGGCCGGCCTCGTCGCCTTCCGCGCGGGCCTGGTCCCGGCTATACAACCTGTAAAGTTCGTTTCGACCGCTCAGCCCCCTCACTCCTAGGGGACAGGGGAAGGACCACGCGAATCATCGTCCCGTGCCGGTCGATGCCGATCCTTCCGGATTGTGCTTTATCCCGTCGCTGGTTGAGGTCCGACCAACCGGCCGATTCCGCGGCTTTCGCCTTACGGAGGCTGCGCACTTCCAACGCGCCTCCCAACAGAGCTACTCGCTCTCTAAGGCCCGATAAACCGAAGCAATCCCGGCGGGAGAAAGCCTCTTCCACGTCGAAGCCGATACCATCGTCCTCGACTTGCATTCTCAAACATCCATCGGCGGAATCCACCGAAAGGTTTACGCGCGTCGCCAGAGAATACTTAGCAATGTTATTGAAAATCTCCTGGACCAGCCTGTAGAGGATAATGGACATCTTCTTCGGGAGGTCCAGTCTCCGAGGTAACTGCAGCCTGACCTCCGCCGAATGCAGGTTCCGGAACCGCCCGATCAACTGGCGCAGCGCCGGAGCCAGACCCATCTGATCCAGAATCGCCGGACTCAACGCGGCAATCAGACGGCGAATCTCGATGATCGTGTGCTCCGTCATCTCCCGCACTTCGCCCATCCGCTTGCGCCACGGCTCAAACTCGGCGGGGAGCTCCTGTTCCAGCATTTCCAGCTGGAGCCGGACACACAACAGCGACTGGCCGGCTTCGTCGTGCAGCTCGCGGCTGATGCGCCGCCGCTCCGACTCTTCCACCTCCACCATGTGTTCCGCCAGCCGCCTTACCTGTTCCTCGCGCCGCGCCAGATCCTCCAGCAGACGCGCCTTTTCCGCCGCCAGCCAGCAGCGCTCGGCCGCCGCCGACAGCAGTTCCACCTCGCGCGGCAGCCATTCATACGACTTGCGGAAGGCGAACTGAAGCACGCCGCGCAAAATCCCGTCTTCTCTCAGCGGTACCGACCAGCACGTGTGAAACGACCGGTGCCACTTCCGGTCCAGCACCAGAGGCTGCGTTTCCGTCCGGATATCGATACACCGCGGACGCGCCAGATCCCGCCGTACCTTCGGCAGTGCCTGCAGTTTCGCGCCCTGCGCTTCGCCAGGCTGGTTACCGCAGGAGATCCAGCTCGCCGCGCCTTCCTCCAGCAGATACAACCGCCCTTCGTCCGCACCCGTGTAGGTGAGAAGAGCCGCCACGAAGCGCGGCAGCATCTCGTCCAGCGTCCGGGACTCCACTTCCACCCGGAAGAGCTCGTAGAACGCCTGGCTTTCCGCCTCCCGCACCTGGTAGAACGCGCTGTTCAGGCTGAGAATCACCAGAAAGTGCAGTTGGTTGCGGACCCAGCCCAGATTGGCGGCCTGATCCGCGCATCTTTTCTGCAGTTCGGAGCTCAGGAGTTTGTCATATTCACCCAGCGCCGAAACGACCGAGGCGGGCGTAAGGCCCAGTTTCGCCAGTCTTCGCCCCCGGTATTGAACTTTCTCCAGGAACCGGCTCAGCGGCTCACCCGCCGCCAGACACTGTGCGGCGGCGCCCGGCGTGATCGACGCCAGCGACTCCCTCTGGCTCGGGTCCAGCTTCTGCTTCTTCAACAGCACCAGGAACTTACGTTCCAGACCGGCAAGGTGCGGCGCCAACAGTTCCGCCATCCATTGCAGATGCGCCTGCAACTGGTGGCTCAGCCCGGCCGCGGCTTCGGCCAGCACTTCGGGATGTTCGACTACCCGCACACCAGTCCTATCGGTTCTACGGATCCCTTACTTTAGGGATCAGGAAAATGCTTAGGGCCCGGAGACAAAACGGCGGTACCTCGGCCAGGAGTCGCCCGAGGTCCCAGTCTTCCCCCTCTCGAAAGTCAGGTTTCCCGGAAACTGTTCTCTCTGTGCCAGATCCGGCACGGCCGGCGCAGCGCTGGCAGCGAGGAAATTGTGCCCGAACACCCTCAACTCGGAATATTCAGGCGATTCGGCCCGTCTATAATGTTAGTGACCGCAAACCGGCTGACGCGAGAACGTTCAGGCGCCACGCCGCACACCAACAAAGTCACCTCGGGCATTAAAGCAGAGAACAAATTGGCGACGGTTAGCGTCTTATTTCGACAGGAGCTGTGAACTCGTGAAGAGCAAGTGGAAGTGGATCATAGGAGTGGGTGCCGTTCTCGTGGTGGGCGGCGGCACGATTGCCAGCGTGAAAATGAGCCAGCGCGGGATTGTCTCCGTGCAGACCGGCAAGGCGGGCAAACAGGACCTGACGAGTCTGGTGACTGCGTCCGGTGAGATCAAGCCCAAGAACTACGTCAATATTGGCGCCAACGTCATGGGCCGGATTGTCGACATCAATGTGAAGGAAGGCGATCGCGTCCGTCGCGACCAGGTGTTGGCGCGCCTGGAAGCGGTTCAGGCGCAGGCCGACGTCCAGGCGCAGCAGGCCGGACTCAACTCCGCCCTCGCCGACTCTTCGGCCTCCGAGGCCGGACTCAAGGCCATGGATGAGAACCTGCGGACGCAGCAGGCGAGTATTGACCGCTCCAAGTCGGAACTGGAGCGCGCCCGCCTCGATTTTGAGCGCGCCCGCCAGTTGTTCAACGACAAACTGGTGGCCAAGCAGGAGTTCGATTCGAAGAAGGCCGCCTACGACTCCGCTTCCGCCACCCTGCGGGAGTCCGATGCCCGGCTAAGCCAGATGAAGGCCCAGCGCGAGCAGACCGCCGCTCAGTTATCCGGCGGCCAGCGCCGCGTCGCCCAGTCCCGGGCAACCCTCAGCCGCTTTTCCGACGTGCTGCAGAAGCACAACGCGGTGACGCCCATCGACGGCATCGTCACCAACCTGCCGGTCCGGGTAGGCGAAACCGTGGTGCCCGGTGTGCAGAACTCCGCTGCTTCGCTCATCATGACCATCGCCGACATGAGCCTGATCACGGCCGAAGTCAAGGTGGATGAGACGGATATCGTCAACGTCAAGCTCGACCAGATGGCCGACGTGACCATCGACGCCATCCCGAACAAGACCTTCAAGGGCCACGTGATCGAGATCGGCAACACGGCAATTCTGCGCTCGACCGGCCTCGCGGCCAGCCAGAGCGCCGTTTCCAGCCAGGAGGCGAAGGACTTCAAAGTGGTGATCGCCATCGACGATCCGCCCACGGAAATCCGTCCCGGCCTGTCCTGCACAGCCAAGGTAATCACCGCTACCCGACAGAAAGCATTGGCCATTCCGATCCAGGCGCTGACTGTACGCCAGCGTGGAGATCTCGAGCCCGAAGCGAAACCCGGTAACGTTCAGGCCGCAACCAACGCCGATCCTGATAAGCAGAAGAAGATGAAGGAAGAGCTTCAGGGCGTGTTCGCCGTCAAAAACGGCGCCGCCGAGTTCCGCGAGGTGAAGACCGGCATCACCGGCGCGACCGACATCGAAGTTCTCTCCGGGTTGAAGGAAGGCGACGAGATCATCACCGGCAGCTACAAGATCATCCGGACCCTGCGCAATCAGGCGAAGGTCAAGGTCGACAACAAAGCTCCAGTCAAGGCCGAACCGTAATCAGGGCCGGAGCGCCGAACGGAACAAAGAAGGAATCAGATCCCAATGGCTAGTGCGATCATCAAGGAAAAGAATGCCCGCGGCGCGGAGCTGAAGCAGAACAACATCGTCATCCGGACGTTCGACCTCTGGAAAACCTATGTCATGGGCGACCAGGAGATCCATGCGGTTTCGGGTGTCGATGTCGAGATCAAGCGCGGCGAGTATGTCGCCATCATGGGACCTTCCGGCTCCGGTAAGTCCACCCTGATGAACCTCATCGGCTGCCTGGACACCCCGACCAAGGGCGACTACTACATCAACGGCAACCTGGTGAGCGAAATGTCGGACGACGAACTCGCCCGCATCCGCAACAAGGAAATCGGCTTCGTCTTCCAGACGTTCAACCTGCTGCCGCGCGCCACCGCGCTGCATAACGTCGAACTGCCGCTCATCTACTCCGGCATCCCGGCGGAAGAGCGGCTGGAGCGCGCCAAGCACGCCCTGCGCATCACGGACCTCGAACGGCGTATGTACCACAAGCCGAACGAACTCTCCGGCGGTCAGCGCCAGCGCGTCGCCATCGCCCGCGCCCTGGTCAACGACCCCTCCATCCTGCTGGCCGACGAACCTACCGGCAACCTGGACTCCGCCACCAGCGTGGAAATCATGGCGCTCTTCGAGCGGCTCCACACCCAGGGCAATACCATCGTCCTGGTCACCCACGAGCGCGACATCGCCGAGTACGCCCACCGCATCATCACCATCCGTGACGGCAAGGTGTCTCGCGATGAGATCAACCCGCATCCGGCGGCCTCTGTCAGTCACTAGTCCGATTCAGGGCCGGCCTCATCCGCCGGCCCTACTTCCTCAGCAGCGGCTCCAGATACTTCAACACCGTTCCCGCCACCTTCTCCGTTCCCTTCGCCGTCGGGTGCAACCCGTCTCTCTGCATCAGTTCGGGCCTGGTCGCCACCCCCTCCAGAAAGAAGGGGATCAGGGTCAGCTTGTGGCTTTTGGTGAGCTCTTGGAACACCTTTTCGAAGTCCCGGATGTAGTCCTGGCCATAGTTGCGGGGCAGCGTCATGCCGCACAGCACGACCTTCGCCCCGGCCTTCTGGAACGCATCCACCATCTCGGTGAGGTTCGTCCGCGTCGACTCCACCGGCAGCCCGCGCAAACCGTCGTTCGCCCCCAATTCGAGGATCACCACCGCCGGCTTCAGACGCACCGCCTCGGACACTCGGGTCACCCCGCCATCGGTCGTATCGCCGCTGATGCCCTGATTCACCACCCGGTAGCGGTAGCCCTTGGCGTCGAGCTGTTTCTGGAGAAAGTCGGCATAGCTCAACCCCGGCTCCAGGCCATAGCCGGCTGTCAGACTATCGCCGAAGGCAACAATCACCGGCCGCCCATCCGCTGCCTCCGGCTCAGCCGGTGGCTTGGCCGCTGCGACGGGCGCCGGAGCGGCCGCGGGCTCCGGTTGGGGCTCCGGCTTCGAACACGCGGCCATCAGCAGGGCCGCCCCCATCCAGCAGATTCTCCAACGGTTGCGCATCCCAGATCGGATTTTCAAGAATGAAAGGCCCTCAACTGCAATCATAAGGGAAGTACCTGCAAGCATGGCAAAATCCATCCTTTCCCTCCGCGGCGTCACCAAGTCCATCGATACGGGCACACACCGCGTCCAGATCCTGCGCGGCATTGAGCTGGAGATTCAGGAAGGCGAGTTCGTGGCCATCATGGGCGCCTCCGGCTCAGGCAAATCCACCCTGCTGGGCCTGCTCGCCGGACTCGATGCCCCCACCACGGGCACCATTCACCTCGATGGCGAAGAGATCTCCCGCCTGGGCGAGGACGCCTTGGCCGACCTGCGCGGCCGCAAGATCGGGTTCGTCTTCCAGAGCTACCAGCTCATTCCCACCCTCACGGCCGAGGAGAATGTTCTGCTGCCCGCCGAACTGGCCGGCGACGTCTCCAGCGGAGCCATGGCCCGCGCCCGCCAACTCCTCGACACCGTCGGCCTGGAAGACCGCCGCGACCACTATCCGGTCCAGCTCTCCGGCGGCGAGCAGCAGCGCGTCGCCCTCGCTCGCGCCTTCGTGCGCCAACCTCCGCTGCTGCTGGCCGACGAACCCACCGGCAACCTCGACTCCGTCAACGGCCGCCAGGTGCTCGACCTGCTGCTCTCAATGAACCGTCAGGAAGGCGCCACCCTGGTCCTCGTCACCCACGACCGTGACCTCGCCACCTACGCCACCCGCATCATCACTCTGAAAGACGGCGCCGTGGTCTCCGACGAACGCAAGGACGCCGCCTGATGCTCCAATCCGCTGCCTGGCGCATGGCGTGGCGCGAAGCCCGCGCCTCCGCTCCCAAGTTCGTCTTCGTCATCTTCGGTGTCGCCGCCGGCGTGGGTGCGCTGACCGGCGTCCGCGGCTTCTCCGCCGCCTTTCACGAGGCACTGCGCCGCGAAGCCCGCACGCTCATGGCGGCCGACCTCACCATCCGCCAGTTCATGCCCTTCAACGCCGCCCAGGACGCAGAGATCCAGTCCTGGTTGAAGCGCGGCGCGCAGCTCACGCGCATCACCGAGACCGTCTCCATGCTCAGCGCCGAGGGCGCTACTCCGGCCCTGGTGTCCGTGAAAGCCGTCGACCCCAACGCCTACCCCTACTACGGCAAGGTGCGCCTCGAACCCAACCAGCCCCTGGCCAAAGCTCTGACTCCGGATACCGTCGCGGTCTCCGATGATCTTCTGCTGCGCCTGAACCTCTCCGTCGGATCCACGGTCAAGCTCGGCGAGGCCCAGTTCCGCGTCTGCGGCATCGTGCGCATGGAGCCCGACCGCATGACCGGCTCCCTCAACGTCGGTCCGCGCATCATGATCACCCGCGAGGGGCTCGATCGCACCGGCCTGATGACCTTCGGCTCGCGTGCCTCCCACCGCTTCCTATTCAAATTGCCGGCTCAGGGCATTCAGGTGGCGCAGATGTTCGACGCGCTCAAAAAGGCCTTTCCGGAATCGATGGTGGTGGACTATCGCGATACCCATCCGCTCATCACGCGCGCGCTCGACCGCTCCACCACGTTCCTCAGCCTCGTTTCCCTCATCGCCCTGATCGTCGGCGCCCTGGGCGTCGCCACGGCCATCTATTCGCACATCCAGCAGCGCCTGGATACCATCGCGATCCTGAAGTGCCTGGGCGCGCGTTCCTCCCAGGTCATTCGCATCTACACCCTGCAGACGCTGCTGCTTGGACTCACCGGAGGACTCGCGGGCGTCGCCGTCGGCGGCATCATCCAGCGCCTGTTCCCCATCCTGCTGGCCCGCTACTTCCAGTTCCAAAGCATCCCGTGGAATCCGTCCTTCGCGGTGGAGGGGATCCTTGCGGGCGTCCTCGTGACACTGCTGTTCACCATCCCGCCGCTGCTGGCGGTCCGTCAGGTCAAACCCGCGCTCATCTTCCGCCGTGAGATGGCCGAAGTGAAACCGAAACTCGGTAAGCGCCTGGCCATGCAGTGGCCGGCCCTGCTGAGCGGCGTGCTGATCCTCGCCGGACTCGGCGGGGTCGCCGGCTGGCTGGCCGAATCCGTGAAGATGGGCTCTTACTTCGTCGGCGGTCTCGCCGTGGCCCTGCTGCTGCTCGCCGGTGTCGCCTGGCTTCTCTTGCGCGGTTTGAAACTCTTCCTCCGCTGGACCCCCGTCCGCCTGCCCATCGCCCTGCGTCACGGTATGGCGAACCTCTACCGTCCCGGCAACCACGCCACCAGCGTGCTGGTCGCGCTTGGCATCGGGGTGATGTTCACCCTCACTATCTACCTCGTGCAGAAATCGCTGCTGGTCGAGGTCGCCGGAGCCGCGCCCAAGGGCTCGCCCAACGTCCTGATGATCAACATCACCAGCCGCGATCAGGAGGCCGTCAAACAATTCCTCGACAGCCGCACCGACCTTGCGGCCAAGCCCATCCTCACGCCCCTGATCGCCGCCCGCCTCGTCTCCATCAACGGCACCGCGATCGAAGACCTGAACCTCCCCATGCAAGGCCCGCAGGCCACCGACAATCAGGGCCGACCGCGCCGCCGCCGCAGCTTCACCACTCAGGTCACCTGGTCGGAGAACAAACTGGAAGACGTCATCATTCGCAAGGGCGCCTGGTGGCAACCGGGCGAAAAGACTCCGGCGGCTTCGGTCTCGGAACGCACGGCCACCAACCTGAAGATCGAACCGGGCATGACGCTGCACTGGAACTCGGTCGGCCGCGAGTTTGATGTGAAGGTCGTCGCCGTTCATCGCGTCGAAGCCGTCCGCTTCGGCGGCGAGCCCGACTTTGTCTTCAACCGTGTCGCTCTCGAGGGTCTGCCCACGCAATGGTTTGGAGCCGTCCGCCTGCCACCCACGAAAGTCTCAACGTTCCAGCGGGACGCCTACCGGCAGTTCCCGACGGTCACGGTGATCAATGCCGCGGACGTCATGAACATCGTGCAGGAGGTGGTCGATCAGGTCGCCCTGGTGATCCGCTTCATCTCGGCCTTCGCGATCCTGGCCGGAGCCATCATCCTGGCCTCTACGGTAGCCGGCACCCGTCTGCGCCGCACCCGCGAATCGGCGGTTCTCAAGACGATCGGAGCGCGCCGCAACGTCCTCGTGTCGATCTTCTCGGTGGAGTTCGCGATCCTGGGCGCGGTCGCCGGCCTGATGGGCGGAGCGATGGCCACGGTCTTTGCCAGGCTTCTCCTCCTTCGGCTGTTGGACGCCCGATTCCAGTTCGAACTGCTGCCCAACGCGGCAACGATCGCCATGACGACGCTGCTGGCGGTGATAGCCGGCTGGGCGGCGTCGATCCGAATCCTGAATCAGCGCCCGCTGGAAGTGCTGCGCGACGAGTAGGCTTTCGCTCGTCGCCAGCCCCGCGGGGCCAGGCCCTCAATCCCTCCAGCCTTCTGTCACATCACCCATCGCAATTTGCACCCCCGCTCTGCATTCCTCACAATAGATCTCATGAGTGACCCTTCATTTACACCGCGCCCCGTCCCCGCCGTGGAAACTCCCTTCCGTCGCATCCACACCCAGTTCCCGGTGCCGGAGTCACTCCCCATTCTCCAGAAGCTGCACGACTTCGAGCTGCGCGCCATGTCCGGCCAGCCGCCCGTCATCTGGGACCGCGCCGAAGGCTTCCAGGTCTACGACCCCTGGGGCAACAAGTGGCTCGACTGGTCGTCCGGCGTCCTCATCACCAACGCCGGCCACGGCCGCAAAGAGATCGCCGACGCGATCAGCGCCCAGGCGCAGCACACTCTGCTCACGAACTACTGCTTCCCCTCCGCCATTCGCGCCGAACTCTGCGAACGCCTCGTCGGCCTCATGCCGGAGCCGTTGAAGAAGATCTTTCTGCTCACCACCGGCTCCGAGACTGTCGAGTTCGCCGTCAAAATCGCCCGCATCCACGGCCACAAGATCGGCGGACGCTCCAAGAACGTCATCGTCTCGTTCGAGAAGGCCTTCCACGGCCGCACGCTCGGCTCCCAGCAGGTAGGCGGCATCCCCGTCCTGAAGGAGTGGATCGGCAACCTCGATCCCGGCTTCGTCCAGGTCCCATTCCCCGACGGCTACTGGACCGAGGACACCAGCTTCGAGCTCTTCGAGCGAACCCTGGCCGAACACGGCGTGGCGCCCAGCCAGGTCTGCGCGGTCATGCTGGAAACCTACCAGGGCGGTACCGCCGCCTTTGCACCGCCGCAGTACATCAAGACCCTGCGGCAGTGGTGCGACGGCCACCGCGCCCTGCTCGTCTTCGATGAGGTCCAGGCCGGCTTCGGCCGCACCGGTACGCTCTGGGGCTTCGAGCACTACGGCGTCCTGCCCGATCTCACCACCTGGGGCAAAGGCATCTCCAGTTCGCTGCCCATCTCCGCCATCGTCGGACGCCACGACCTGATGGACCTGCCCAACCCCGGCTCCGCCTCGTCCACCCACACCGGCAACCCGGTCTGCTGCGCCGCCGCACTGGCCAACGTCGACCTCATCCTCAAGGAGAACCTGCCGCACAACGCCGCCGTCGTCGGTGAAGTCCTGCAGGAAGGCCTACGCAAAATCAGGGCCCGCTTCCCAGGCCGCCTACCTCGCCGGCAAGGGCCTCGTCGCCGGCCTCGCCTGCGTCAAAGCCCACAAACAGCCCGATGGAGACCTGGCTCACGCCATCGTCTGGCGCTGCGTGGAAAAAGGCCTGCTGATGTTCTCACCCGTCGGCCCCGCCGGCTGCACCATCAAGATCGCCCCGCCGCTCAACATCACGGCGGAAGCGGTGCGCGAAGGCTGCACCGTTCTCGAAGAAGCCTTCCAGGAAGTCCTGGCCGAACGCGCCGCCGCCACACCGGACGCGGTTGCCCAGGCCTGACCGCAGGAGCTACCCATGCAAGTCGCGCTCATCGGCGGGGGCATGATTGCCCACGATCAGATTCTGCCCTCGCTCTACCAAATGCAGCGGCTCGGGACACTGGGCCCCATCGACGTCTGCGCCCGGAATGCAGCCACGCTCGACAATCTCGCCGCGGCCCAGCCTATCCTGCGCGCCTTCCCCGGCCATTCCTTCACGCCCCGGCTGGAGCCCTACGCCGAGGTCATCGCCGGCCTCCAGCCCTATCAACTTGTCGTCATCGCCCTGCCCGATGACATCCACTACGACGCGGTCATGACCGCGCTACGCCACAACCAGCACGTGCTCTGCGTCAAGCCGCTGGTGCTGACCGTCGCCCAGTCCATCGAGATTGAGAACGAAGCCCGCACCCGCGGTCTCGCCGTCGGCATCGAGTATCACAAGCGCTTCGACGACCGTTCTCTGCTCGCGCGCCGCCGCTACCAGAGCGGCCTCTTCGGCGAGTTCAAACTCGGCACCGCCTGCCTGCTGGAGAAGTGGTACTACCGCCACTCTAATTTTCAGAACTGGTTCACCGTCGACGCCTCCGACGCCTTCACCTACATCGGCTGCCACTACGTCGACCTCGTCGCCTTCGTGACCGGACTTCTGCCCACCGCCGTCAGCGTCTACGGCATCCGCGACAAGTTCCCCAACGGCAACGAGGGCTGGCTCTGGACCGACGCCCGCATTCTCTGGAACAACGGCGCTTGCCTGAACGTCCAGAATGCTCTCGGCTTCCCCGACGCCGCTCCTGGCACCAACATCCAGGGCCTCACCATGTACTGCTCCAACGGACAGGCCGGCGCCTGGCTGCACCACTCGGACCAGTACCGCGGCATGCAATACTGCTACACCGCCAACCCCGGCGGCGAGGGCATGAATACCTACACCGAGCCTTCGCCCGACTACTTCCAGTATGTCGACGTAGGCGGACCCGGCCTCACCGCCGTCGGCTACGGCTACCGGTCCATCGCCTACATCGTCGATCGTGTTTTGGAATTGCAGGGACTCGATCTGGCCGCGCGCCAGGCCCTGCTCGCCAGGTGGGATGCGGCCGGCGTAATGGCGACGCCGGCCAATTCACGCTACAACGAGGCCGTTGTCGAAGCGGCCCGCGAGTCGATCCGCGACAGCGGCCGGATGGTCCCCATACCGTCCTGAGCCGCCGCGCGCACCGCTTAGTTGCCCTTATAGGCGGAGTACTTGTTCAACAGGTCGATGAGACCCTTCGCGGCCGGCGGCACGGGCTTTTTGCCCTGCAGCACGGACTTGCGATCCACACCGGCTCCGTAGAGCGCCGTATCTACATCCTCATCGCCGCGCAGAGTCGCGCCCTGCAGTGCGATGCCGCCAAACACGCCACGCGACCGCGACCACGACAGGATCTCGGCCCGCATCGTCGCGTCCGTCTGCGCCGTCGTATCCCGGCCCACCGGACCCGCCGCCACCGTCGCCTCACCACCCAGCGTGAACTTGCTCGACAGCAGGCGTTCCATGCCCTTCTGGCTCATCACCAGCATGATCACGTCGCTCTCCGCGCCGCCGATCTGGAACCCGACGCTCCCGCCTTCCACGCGCACGCCCACCGGAGCCGTCCAACCTTTCCCGTCCGCCGCCCGGCAAGCCGCGAAACCACGCCCATACTTCGCGCCGAGAATGAAACCGCCCTTCTTCAAGGCGGGCACAATCACCGCGCACTGTGCCTTCGAAAACAGATCCTGAGGAATCGCCTTGTCGCCCGTCGACATGATCTCGCCCAGCACCGTCGAGGCTTCCTGCAGCCGCTTATCCTCCGCTTCACCGGCCCAGACCGAGGAAACGGCGAGAACAGCAATTAAAAACTTCTTCATATGAGTTGATGGTAGCAATGGGAAAGCCCGGTCGCGAGGTCCAGCCCTGCTATCTTGGGCGCAAAATCTAGGCGGGACGTACCAGCGCCTGCGCCGCCGCACGGCCCGTCCGCACACAGTCGGGGATCCCGATCCCCTCATAGGCATTGCCCGCCAGTTGCAGCCCGTTCAGACCGCGCAGCAGACCGCGCATCTCTTGCACGCGCGCCGTGTGCCCCACCGTATACTGCGCCATCGATTTCCGCCAGCGCCGGATCCGCACAAACGCCGGATTGGTGTCCCACCCCAGCAGCAGCCGCAACTCGCGCCGTACCGAGGCAACAATCGCCTCATCCGAGAGATCCAGAATCTCTTCGTGACCCGCGCCACCCAGGAAACAGCGCAGCACCACATGCGAGTCCGGTACACGGTAGGGGAACTTGGCGCCTACAAACGTGCACGCCACCAGCGTCTGGCGCTCTTTCGAGGGAATCAGGAAACCGAACCCCGGTGGAATCTTCCCGCAGTCCGCTTTCCGGTACCCCAGGGCCAGCGTCACCGACGAGCTGTATTCGATCCCTTCCAGCAGTTCCGACAACCGCTGCTGCACGCCGCGCAGCAGCACCCCGGCCTGCCAGGCGGGACACGCCATGATCAGCCCGTCCGCCTCCACCGCCGTGCCGTTGACGCGGATCCTATAGCCCGTGTTCGTCTTCTCGACACCTTCCGCCCGCCCGGTGATCACGTCGCATTGCCCGTCAATCCGCCGCTGCAGCTCGTCCGTCAACTGGGCCAGCCCGCCCTTCAGCGTCTGGAACAGTGGCGCCGGTTTGGCCGCCTTGGGCGCCTTCTTGCGCGACTCCAGAACTCCGCGCGTCAGACTGCCGTAGCGGTTCTCCAGCTCGACAAAGCGCGTCAGCACACTGCCCACGCTCAGCCGGGCCACCGATCCGCCATAGACACCCGACAGCAGCGGCTCGGCCAGATAGTCCACCGTTTCCTGCCCGTAGTGATCCCGGATGAAGTCTTCCACCGTTCGGTCCGGGAGAGGCTGCGCCGGCGCCTTTCGGAAGTACTCGAGACCCATGCGGATCTTCGTGCCCCACGACAGCAGCGGACTCGCCGCCACCGGCAGGATCTTGGTCGGCACCATCATCATCAGCCCGTCCGGCATGGCCACCAGCCGGCCGTTCTTCACCAGGTAGGTGACGCGCGATGCGTCGTTCGAGCTGATGAGCTGATCGCCCAGTCCAACTTCCTGGATCAGTTCATTGGCCGCGGGTTTGGCGGAAAGGAAACTATCCGGTCCGCCCTCGAGCACGCACCCCTCGACCGTGTCCGTCTGGATGACGCCACCCAGTTGCGGCTGCTGCTCGACGATCGTGGGCCGGCGGCCGGCCCTCACCAGTTCATAGGCTGCCGAGAGCCCGGTGATGCCGCCGCCGATGATGACCGTGCGCACGTTACGGCTTGAACTCGCGGACCATCTGCACGACGGCCTTGACGTTGTCCACCGGAGTCTCGGGCAGAATGCCATGCCCCAGGTTGAAGATGTGACCCGGCCGCGTCCCCGTGCGCTTCAGCAGTTCCTGCACCTTCGCCTTCAGCTCGGGCAGAGGAGCCAGCAGCGCCGCCGGATCCAGGTTGCCCTGAATCGCCGACCGGTAGCTGATGTCCATCCACGCCTGGTCGATGTTCAGACGCCAGTCGACGCCCATCACATCGCCGCCCGCCGCATGCAGTTCCCGGAAATAGCCTGCCGCGCCCGTGCCGAAGTGGATCACCGGGACACCCGTCGACCGGATCCGCTCAATCAGCGCCCGCGAATACGGAGCCACATACCGCACGTAGTCGTCCGCGCCCAGCGCACCCACCCAGGAATCGAACACCTGAATCGCACGCGCGCCGGCCGCCACCTGCAGCATCGCAAACGGACCCAGCACGTCCACCAGCTTGCCCATCAGCCGCCGCCACAGCGTCTCGTCGCGGTACATCAGCGTCTTCGTGTTGATGAAGTTGCGCGACGCGCCGCCCTCGATCATGTAGCTCGCCATCGTGAACGGCGCGCCCACGAAGCCGATCACCGGCACCTTGCCGGCCAGCGCTTTCGAAACAATCTGGATCGACTCGCCGACATAGCCGAGTTCATCCGTGTTCGCCGTCGACAGCGTGTCCACATCGTGCGACGTGCGGATCGGATTGTCGATCTGCGGACCCTCGCCCGCCACGAACTTCAGCCGCAGTCCCATCGGCTCGATCGGCAACAGCAGATCCGCAAAGATAATCGCCGCGTCCACATCCAGAACCTCGACGGGTTGGAGCGTCACCTGCGCCGCCAGATCGGGCCGCTTGCAGATCTCCAGGATGCTGTTCTTGGCACGAATCTCCCGGTACTGCTTCATATACCGGCCGGCTTGCCGCATAAACCAGACCGGCCTCACGTCCGTCGGACGGCGGCGGCAGGCATCCAGAAAACGGCTGCTCATGGGAGGGACACGCATGCGATCTCCGATCTGTCTTCACACAGGAAGACCCGAAACTGCTTGGGCTTGTGCTGGGCGGCCCACTGCCGGCCCAGGATGAAATAGGGTTTCGTCCACGCTTCGGTGTCGATGGTCCGTGGAGCAATCACCGATACAGACAACATCCCCTGCGCCGGATAACCCGTGCGCGGATCCATGATGTGGCTGTATGTCGTGCCCCCGGCAATGAAGAACTTCTCCGACGTCCCTGACGTGGACATCGATTCGTCCTTCAGAAAATACTCGGCTGCATTCACCTTCGGATTGCGCGGATTGGGAATCGTCACGCGCCACCCCCGCGGTTCGTTCGGAGGCGCGCCTATGGCGTAAATACTCGAACGGCCAGCCGTGATGATCCCGCTGGCCACGCCATTCTTCTTCAATATCGCGGCCATGCGGTCCACCGCATAACCCTTGCCGATCCCGCCCGGATCGATCTCCACCGGTTCGTCAAACCGCACCGTGCCCGCCTGGGAATCCAGGTGAATATGACGCCAGCCCACACGCTGCATTGCCGTGCGGATCTCCGCCTTGTGCGGCGTGCGCCCCGTACCCTTGTAAAATCCCCAGATCTTCATCAACGGACCGACGGTTATGTCGAACGCTCCTTCACTCTGCCGGCTGTATTCCACACAGGAGCTCAGCAGCTGGTACATCTCGGTGGATACTTTCACCGCCTGCTGGGGAGCCTCCCGGTTCACCCGGCTCCATTCGCTCTCCGGCCGGTAGTTGGACAATAAATTGTCCAGCCGGCGCGCCTCTTCAAAGGCCTCGTCCAGCGCGGAATCCAAGGCATACCTGTCGCTTCCGTAAACAGCGATTGTATAAGTGGTCCCCATGGAATCCAGAGACCGTTCCAACCGCAGCAGGGATCCTGGCTCCGGTCCGGCCACTGCCGGCCCTGCGGCCATTAACACTAGGAGTAGCACAGAAGCCGCAAAAATACCCCACTTTGTGACATTTACGGGCCAGAATTTGAGGCTTCGGCAAGAGGGCGTGGGTTGCACGGGTTCGTTTCGGGCGCCTCGCGCGGCGCGCCCTGATTTTAGCCTACAACCGAGACCCTTGCTGGGGCAAGAAAAGCTCTTATTTTCTTGCAGATGAGCGATAGCTCATTCGGGCAGCGGACCCTCTTCGTTCTTCGGACGGCCCCGCCGCACCCGCCGCAGAAGTCTTTCGATTGGAGCGCTTTGCGCCGATCCCACGTTCGATTTAAACCGCAACTCCGGCATCCGGAACAGCTCCAGCCTCTGCATCAGCTGATGCCGCAGATACCCCCGCGCCGATTCCAGCCCGGCCAGCGCTTTGGCCCGTTCCTCCGCGTCGTGAGGCAGCACAACCAGCACATCCGCCTGGCGCATGTCCGGCGACACCACCACCTCGGAGACCTCCACCTGGTGAATACGCGGGTCGTCCGACTCATACCGGATGAGTTCCGACAACTCCTCCCTCATCTTCTCGGCGACGCGGCGTGTACGTAGTGGATCCACATAACCAGCCTAGCCCATTGCGCGGATTCTCAGCGCCCCAAGTCCCGCGTCCGATATGATAAGAGATTCTGTCGGATGGACGCGCTTCTCGGAGGGGTCCGCGTCGCAATCGGGGATGCACGCCAAGAAAGCAATCATCATTGGAGCCGGTCCCGCCGGGCTCACGGCTGCCTATGAACTGCTCACCCGCGCAGGCATCCAGCCCATCGTCCTCGAAAAGAGCGAGCACTTCGGCGGCATCTCCCGCACCGCCAACTACAAGGGCAACCGCATCGACCTCGGCGGCCATCGCTTCTTCTCCAAGTCGGACCGCGTCATGGAATGGTGGCGCCGCATGCTGCCCCTTCAGGACCTCCCGCCCGGCACGGCGGAAATCACCTATCACCGCATGCGCCGCTCGGTCGATCCGGACTCAGCCGGCCCCGATCCGGAGCGCGAGGACAAGGTCATGCTCCTCCGGCCGCGCAAGTCCCGCATCTACTTCCGCCGCCGCCTGTTCCAATACCCCATCACCCTCAGTGTCGACACGCTCCGCAAGCTCGGCATGTGGTCGTCGTTCCTCATCGGGCTCAGCTACCTGCGCACCGTCCTGCTCCCCCTGCCCGAAGAGAAGACCCTCGAGGACTTCTTCATCAACCGCTTCGGCCGCGAGCTCTATCGCACATTCTTTCAGTCATATACAGAGAAGGTATGGGGGGTCCGTGTTCCGCCATCAGCGCCGCCTGGGGCCGCCAGCGCGTGAAAGGACTCTCCGTCCGAAAGGTTCTCGCTCACGCCTTCGGCAGGATGGTAGGACTCAACGGAAGCGCCTCAAAAACCGAAACCTCGCTCATTGAACAGTTCCTCTATCCCAAATTCGGCCCCGGACAGATGTGGGAAGAGACCGCCCGCCAGGTTCGCGAACTCGGAGGAGTCATCCTCACTGGCCACCGCTTCGATGGCCTGACCGTCGAGCACGGCAAGGTCACCGCCGTGACCGCCACCAACCTGGCCACTGGGGCATCGGAGTCGTATACGGCCGACTACTTCTTCTCCACCGCGCCGTTGTCGGAGCTCGTCCAGTCGATGGCGCCGCCCGCGCCGGCCGAAGTCCGGGCAGTCAGCGACGGCCTGGTCTACCGCGACTTCGTCACCGTCGGCCTGCTGGTGCGGTCGTTGAAGATTCACGACGAAACGGAGCAGGGCCGCAAGCTGATTCGCGACAACTGGATCTACATCCAGGAGTCCGACGTGCAGGTCGGCCGTCTCCAGATCTACAACAACTGGAGCCCCTACCTGGTCGCCGACCCGAACACCGTATGGCTCGGCCTGGAGTACTTCTGCAATCAGAGCGACGCGCTCTGGTCGAGTCCCGACGCGGACCTCACGGCCCTGGCCCGCACGGAACTGGCCCGCATCGGCATCATCGAAACCAGCGATGTCCTGGACGCCACAGTCCTCCGGGTGGAGAAGGCCTACCCGGCCTATTTCGGAACCTACGACCGTTTCGACGTGCTTCGTTCGTATCTGGACTCCCTGGAGAATCTCTTCCCGATAGGCCGCAACGGCATGCACCGCTACAACAACCAGGACCATTCGATGCTAACGGCGATGGTAGCGGTAGACAACATCCTGGAGGGCCGCACGGACAAATCCAACCTCTGGGAAGTCAACACCGAAGAGGACTACCAGGAAGAAGAATAGAGTCCAGATTCCCATCCAGCGAGGCAAAGTCTCTCGGAATCAGTCCAACTCCAACCTCGGAAACCGCCTCCCCCCAGCATTCCCCTGGGCATCGCCCAGGGCCCGTCGCAATCCCAACGTCACCCTCTACCTTCGACTAACGCCATCTTCCCAACCCTACAAACGGACCTCTCAGCATTCCCCCCGTCGAAGTCGGAGGCCCGTCGCAGCCCCAACGCCGACCCACCAACCCTGTATAGACCCAACTTCAGCATCGGAAACCGCTCCCCCAGCATTCCCCTGGGCATCGCCCAGGGCCCGCCGCAATCCCAACGTCACCCTCCGCCTTCGACGAACGCCACCTTCCCAACGTGAGCGCTACGCAAACCCCATCTTGAAGCCGCCCTTTGCCTGCCCCACTCTGAAGTCATGCGCACGCGTGGACCTGAGATCTGGGCAAAGTGGCGGGAACTGATTGCTGAGCAGGAGAGGAGCGGTCAAAGTGCAGCCGCGTTCTGCAGGGCCCGCGACCTCTCTCCAACGCACTTCTTCGCCAGGAAGAAACGCTTGATCCTGGCTGGCCCGGAGCCCTTTGTTGAGGTCCACCTGATGAAACCTGACAGGGCGCCTCAATTGGCGGCTGCGCACTGCTCCGCAATTGAGATTCGCCTTGCCGCCGGCCGGAGCCTGTTGGTGGAACCGGGCTTCGACCCCAATCATCTGCGCGCTCTGTTGGCTGTGCTGGAGTCCCGCATTTGACCGGTCTGCCGAGCCTGCGCGCGCTCGACCGCGAACAGAGCACACGCATCTGGCTCGCCGCGGAGGCGGCTGACATGCGTTGCGGTTTCGACCGCCTGGCCGAACGCGTGAAGGCCGTCATCGGGCAGGATCCTCTCAGCGGCCACCTGTTTGTGTTCCGCTCGCGCCGCGGTGACAGGCTAAAGATCCTCGTTTGGGATCGCGACGGCTTTGTGCTCTGGTATAAGCGACTCGAAGCCGGCACATTCAAGCTGCCGCGAGTGGAAGCGGGCTGGTCTTCGGTGGAACTGAGAGCCAGTGAGTTGGCCATGGTCCTGGACGGAATCGATGTGTCGAAGCTGAAGCGCGTTGCCCGCTACGCGCAGGATGCGCGCACGGCCTGAATCACAAAAAACGCCAGCATTCTCGTAACGTTTAAACGGGAAATAGCATCTATTTATCCGTGGCAATTGGCGACGGGAAATCGGTCGCGTTACCCGAGGACAGCGCAGCCCTCAAAGCGATGGTGCTTACGCTGTTGGCCGAGCGCGACCGCCAGGCTCAGCGTGCCGATGACCAGGCCCGCCGTGCCGATGACCAGGCCCGCCGTGCCGATGACCAAACCCGCCGCGCTGACGAGCAAACGCGCCGCACGGAAGAACTCCGGGTGGAAATGCTCCGGCTTCAACTGGAATTGGAGCGCTATAAGAAGTGGTATTACGGCCCGCGCGCCGACAGGCTGCAATCGGCCGGCGATGTGGCGCAGATGCTGCTCGACTTCGCCGCGTCAATGGATCAGAAGCCAGTTCATCCGGATGACGTCCCGCCCGGGGCGCCACAGGATCCGGAAGTGCGCCGGGTGCGGCGCCGCAGCGGACGACGGAATCTCGCCAACTTTGAGAATCTCCCCACCACCACGCACATCCACGAACTGAGCGCGGAACAGCGGGCCTGCCCCTGTTGTGGAACGGAGCGCAAAGAGATCGGCGCCGACGAAAGCTGGCAAGTGGAATACCTGCCCGGCCACTTCGAACGCATCCACCACGTACGCAAGAAGTACGCTGCGTGGCCTGCGAGAACAGCGGCGGCAAACCTGGCATCGAGACAGCAGCCAAGCCCGAGGCTGCCATTGACAAGGGGTTGGCTGGACCGGGCCTGCTGGCTTACATCGTAACCAGCAAATTCTCCGACTACCTCCCGCTGTATCGCCTGGAAGACATCTTCGCGCGGCAGGGCTTCGAGATTTCCCGCGCCACCCAATCGGTGTGGTGCGGCGATGTAGCGGACCTGACCGAACCGCTGTATCAACTGATGGCGCAGCGGGTGCGATCCTCGCATGTGGTGGCCACCGACGACACCATTATGCCGATGCTGAGTAAAGGCAAAACGGCGAACGCGCGGATGTGGATCTATGTGGGAGATGAAAACCATGCCTACAACGTCTTTGACTTCACGCTGAATCGTGGCCGCGACGGGCCGAAGCATTTTCTGAAAGATTATCGGGAGGTCTTGCTGGCCGATGCTTACGGCGGATACAACGGCGTAGTGGCGGGCAACGAAATCACGCGCGCTGGGTGCTGGGCGCATTTCCGCCGCAAGGTTGTTGAGGCGGAGAAGGCGGCGCCGGAGATCGCACGAGCTGCCGTGGAGATGGTGCGCGCGCTGTACGCCGTGGAGCGTCAGGCAGCGGAACTTCCCTCGGCGGAGCGCCTGAAGCAGCGGCAGGAAAACTCGGTGCCGGTGGTGACCGTGCTCGAGAGAAACTGCTGGGCTGGAAGGAACAGTTACTGCCGAAGCATCCGATGGCCGAGGCGATCAACTACGCGCTGAGCCAATGGGCGGAACTGACGGTGTTCTGCTCCGATGGAGCGGTGCCACTGGACAACAACATCAGTGAACGGGAAATGAAACGCGTGGTGCTGAACCGCAAGAACTCGCTCTTCGTGGGCAATGCGCGTGGAGGCCGGACTGCAGCGATTCTAGCGAGCCTGACGAGCACTTGCCGCCGCCACGACGTCGACCCGCAGCTGTACTTGACGCAGTTGCTGACCAATCTGCCGTCGGTGCGGCTTAGCGACCTGGCTGAGTGGCTGCCGGATGAATGGAAGCGGCGGCAAACAGCGCCGCCTGACGGCCAGCGCAGGTAGATGTCGAGCCGCAAGACCTCGGGGTTTACGTAGCGCTCACTTCCCAACCCCACAAACAGACCTCTCCCCCGTCGAAGTCGGAGGCCCGCCGCACCTTCGACGCGCCCCAGCCCACCAACGAAGCCCCCATCAACTTCCTGAGAGAAACCATCTCCAGCAACAACATCCTGAAGTGGTAGTCCTACTAACCTGGAGCGGCTACGCCCTCCACCCAACAATCCACAAGAGCGAGAACCTCGTCCAATGGCGGCAACGGAGCGCCAAATCGCGCCCATTCCTCCTGGATCAGCCGCATCGGAAACTAATCCTGGAGACCATCCGGAAGACGTGCGAGTCGAAGCACTACGAGCTCCTGGCGGCCCACATCCGCACCACCCACCTGCACCTCATCCTGGACACACCAACAGCGCCGGAACGGGCCCTGGGAGAGCTCAAACGAGCCTGCACGAATGCGCTGAAATCAGCCAACCTGGCCACAACGGCCGACCGCATCTGGGCCAACTACGGCCACGTCCGGATCCTGAGATCACCCTACGCCCTCACCAAGGTGATCAACTACGTCCTCGATGGGCAAGGCCCCCGGTTGGAGACTATGGGGAAGCGGGGTCCCCGCGCTAGCCGGCGCCCCCCTCACTCCAGCCACTCAATCCAACTGCTAACCAGATTCGGACCCAGAAACGCCGCCGCCGCCCGCTCCGCCGATTCCAGCACCTTCGCCGCATTCTCCCGCGACCCCGACACCGTCACCGCCGTCACCACCGACCGGTTCAGCAGATTCTGATCCTCTACCTCCGCCACCGCCACGTTGAACCCCGCGCGCAGACGGTCCTTCACACCCCGCACCCAATGCCGCTTGTCCTTCAGGGAGTGCGATTCCACCAGTTCCAGTTCGAGTCTCAGTACGCCAATAGCTGCCATAACGCAAAAAGACCCCGAGCCGAAGCCCGGGGTCTTGAGTCCTGCCAATTTACGCCGACAGGTCCGGCGCGACCTTTTCCTTGACGAAGGCTTCGATTACGTCGCCCACCTTCAAGTCGTTGTAGTTCGCGATCGACATGCCGCACTCGAAGCCGGCCTTGACCTCGCTCGCATCGTTCTTGAACCGCTTGAGCGATTCCAGCTTGCCCGTGTGCACCACGACGTTGTCGCGCAGCAGCCGCATCTGGCAGTCGCGCGTCAGCTAGCCGTCCGCACATAGCAGCCGGCGACCGTGCCGACCTTCGTGATGCGGAAGGTCTCGCGCACATCCGCGCGGCCCTGGTACACTTCCTTGAACACCGGCTCGAGCATGCCCACCATGGCCTTCTTGATCTCGTCGGTGAGCTCGTAAATGATGGTGTGCAGCCGGATGTCGACCTTCTCGTGTTCGGCCGATTCCGCGGCCTTCCTCTCCGGACGGACATTGAAGCCGATGATGATGGCGTTCGGACGCCGAGGCCAGCACGACGTCCGTTTCCGTGATGGCGCCGACACCCGCGTGGATGCACGCGGATCGTGACCTTTTCGGTGGAGAGCTTTTGCAGCGTGTCGCGTAAGCACTTCCGCCGTGCCGCCCACGTCGGCCTTGATGATGATGTTGAGTTCCTTCGTCTCGCCTTCCTCGCAACTGCGCGTGGAAGCTTGATCCAGCGTGATGCGCGTCTTGGCCATCGCCTGCTCGCGAGCCCTCACTTCGCGGAACTCCGCGATCTGACGGGCCTTCGCCAGTGTCGGTCACCACCTGGAGCTGATCGCCCACATCCGGCAGCATTCCAGACCCACCACTTCCACTGGCATCGACGGCTCGGCTTCCTTGATCTGGTTGCCGCGATCGTCGTACAGCGCGCGGACGCGCCCGAAGACCGTGCCGCACAGGTAGTGGTCGCCCACCCGCAGCGTGCCGTTCTTGATGAGCACGGTCGCCACCGGACCGCGTCCGCGATCCAGCTGCGCTTCCAGCACCGTAGCCACGGCGGGCCGGGTCGGGTTGGCCTTGATCTCCTGCATGTCCGCCACCAGGAGGATCATCTCCAGCAGCAGCTCCAGGTTCTGATGCTTCTTCGCCGACACCGGCACGAACGGAGTGTCGCCACCCCAGTCTTCCGGCATCAGGCCGAGATCGGTGAGCTGTTGCTTCACACGCTCCGGCTGGGCGTCGGGCTTGTCGATCTTGTTGATCGCCACGATGATCGGCACCTTCGCCGCGCGCGCATGGTCGATGGCTTCCCGCGTCTGCGGCATCACGCCGTCATCCGCCGCCACCACCAGCACCACGATGTCGGTGACTTTCGAACCGCGCGCACGCATGCGGGTGAACGCTTCGTGGCCCGGCGTGTCGATGAACACGATCTTGCGGCCGTTGATCTCGACGTGATACGCACCGATGTGCTGCGTGATTCCGCCCGCTTCGCGCCCGGCCACGTTGGCCGTGCGGATCGCGTCCAGCAACGAGGTCTTGCCGTGGTCGACGTGACCCATGATGGTCACAATCGGCGGCCGCACTTCCAGGTCGCTGTCCACTTCCGTGTTCGTCACTTCCTGGACGGACTCTTCCTCGTAGCTCATCTTGGCCGTCGACGCGCCGAAGGCACGCGAAACTTCGTCGGCCAGCTTCATATCCAGCGTCTGGTTGATCGTCGCGAAGATCTTCCGGTCGACCAGTTGCTTGATCACCAGACCGGCCTTCACGCCCAGCTTCTCCGACAACTCCTTCACCGTGATGCCGTCCGAGATCGTGATCTCGCGATCGATCGGCGGCGGAGGAGCCGGCTCGGATTTGCGGTAATGCGACTTGAGCTTACCCTCGGTATCCCGCTCGCGATGGTCACGCTGCGGACCGCGGCGCTTCGCCGCGTCACGGCGTCCCGCATCGGCCGTCTGCGGAGGCGGCGGCGCTTCCAGCACCGGACTGGTCGGGTGAGGACCACGTCCGCGCAGCGGAGGACGTCCGCCCGGACCACCGCCATACGGCGGCCGGCCACCCGGCGTCGGCTGTCCGGGACCACTGCGGCGCGCACCCGGATAAATCGGCTGGCCCGGCGTCGGCATGCCGGGACGCGGCGCGGCCGGTTGACCCGGCGTCGCCTTCGGTTGAGCCTGTTGCAGCCGCGCCAGAATGTCCGCTCTCGGCGGAACCACGGGACGCGCGGCCGGCTGGCCTGCCAGCGGCGGACGCGTCGGCTGCCCGGCTGTGGGCTGCTGCGGTACGCGGGGCTGGCTGGGCGCCGAACTCTGTGTCTGCTGCGGACGCGGCAGATGCGGAGCCGGCGGACGCGGCGCACCCGGCGCCACCACCGGCGGACGGGGTACTTCCCCACCAGGCAGAGGCTGGCGCGGGCCGGAGATAATCTGTCCGGGTCGGGGCGTGCCCGGCCCACCCGCACGCTGCGCAATCGGAGCGTTACGGGGCAGCGGCTGCGACGGACCCGCCGGTTTGGCCGGAGCCTGACGCGGCGGAGCCGGCATCGCCGGAGCACCCGGCGCGGCCGGAGCTTCCGGAGCCGCTTGCCGCGGAGCCGCGGGCGCGGCCGGACGCTGGGGCGCACGCGCCACCGGCGGTCTCGCCGGAACTGCGGGTGCCGCGGGCGCGGCCGGTTTCGGAGTTTCGGGCACCACGGGCGCCGGTGTAGCCGCTACTACAGGCGCGGCCGGAGCAGGCGTCGCCGGCACGGGCGCCGGAGTGGCCGGCGCGGCCGGAGCTGCCGCCGCCGGGGCCGGAGTCGCCGGAACCACGGGCGCGGCGGGAGCCGCTGGAACAGGATGAACCACCGGAGCTGCCGGAGCCACGGGCGCCGCCGGCGCGTGTTGCACCGGAGCCGGTGTGGCCGGAGCATGATGCGCGGCAGGAGCCGGGGGCTTCACCGGAACAGGAGGCTTCACCGGAGTCGAAGCCGGTGCCGCCGTCGGTGCCGGGTGGGCAATAATCGTCCGCGCCGGAATCGGAATCGACGGCGCGTGGAGTGTGGGCTGCGCCCCCGGCCTCACCCCAGCCAGGGGAGGACGGATCGGGGCCCGTGCGGGCGCCGCGGGAGCGGCAGGTGCGGCGGCCGGAGCCGGCTGTTCAGCGGTGGTGTCTTTCACAGGAGCAGATACGGATGTTGTTGCGGGCTTGACGGGCGATGTCGGCTTCGATGGTACTGCTTGCTCGGTCGGATGCGGCGCGGCCTGTTCCGCCGCCTCAGCGGCTTCTGGCTGATTCGGTGCGGATTCGTTGACGTAAAACGTGCCGCCGGGCCGGTCAAGATCGGCGGAGAAGGGAGTGGCATGCCCGGTCAGCCGCTCTTTGAGCAGCAGGGCCACATCCTCGTCGACGGAGCTGGAATGCGTTTTCTTCTCCTGGACCCCAAGATCCGGCAGCATATCGATGATCGTGCCGGGCTTGACTTCCAGTTCGCGAGCCAACTCGTTGATGCGAATCTTCTTCATAGTTGAGACTGCCGGCCCTGTAGACAGGGCTAGCCCAACTCACTCCTTGCTCCGCCCCCCGTGGCCAGTTTTGGACTACTGCTCGACAGGAAGACCCGAGTTTCCCATCGTATCAGATTCATCCGTCACTGGTTGTTCCACGTCGGCCGGCGCGTTTGCCAGCTCACTTTCCGGCGCGTTTTCCACAGCCGGTTCTACCACTTCTTCGCTCTGTTCTCCCACCTGCGGTTCGCCGGCCGGCGCGTCCAGGTGATTGTAGAAGGCGTTCACTGACGCGCCAATGGTTTCCACCACCGTCGCATCAATTCCAGCAATCTGCTCCAGCTCCTCCGGAGTCATCGAACCCAGCTTTTCCACCGTGCCGATGCCACCCGCCAGCAGGAGTTCCAATACAGGTTCCGGCAGATGATGCTCCAGCAGCACCGAAAGCGGTGTCCCGGCCGAGAGGGCGGCCATGTGCGCTTCCACTTCCTGCCGCTTCTCTTCTTCCGTCTTGATGTCGATCCGCCAGCCCAGCAGCTTCGCCGCCAGCCGCACGTTCTGACCCTTCTTGCCGATCGCCAGCGAGAGCTGCGTAGTCTTCCACGATCACTTCCATGTGCTTTTCCGCGGAGTCGATAATCGCTACTCGCGAAATCTTCGCCGGGCTCAGCGCATGCGTCGCAAACACCACCGGATCGTCGCTAAATTCAATGATGTCGATCTTCTCACCGCGCAGTTCGCGGATGATCGACTGCACCCGCATGCCCTTCATGCCGACGCAGGCGCCGACGCAGTCCACATCCCGGTCCCGGCTCAAAACGGCGATCTTCGTCCGCTCGCCCGCTTCGCGCGCGCAGCCCCGGATCACCACCGTGCCGTCGTAGATCTCCGGCACTTCCTGCTCGAACAGGCGCATCACCAGCTCCGGCGCCGCCCGCGAGACAATCACGCCGGCATTCTTGCCGGTCTTGTCCACGCTGCTGATCACCGCCCGCACCCGCTCGCCCACCGAGAAGTTCTCCAGCCGCGACTGCTCTCTTCTTCGGCAGCCGCGCTTCCGTCTTGCCCAGGTCGACTACCAGGTCCGGCCCTTCGACACGCTTGATCGTGCAGTTCACCAGCTCGCCCACCGCGGCCCGAGTACTCCGAGAAGATCGTTCTCCCGCTCCGCTTCGCGGACCTTCTGGAGAATCACCTGCTTCGCGGTCTGCGCCGAGATCCGGCCCAGCGCCTCGGTCGGCTTCGCGAAGCGGATCACCGCCGCCCACTTCCGCCGTCTTGTCGTAACGCCGCGCCTCGGCCAGACGTCACTTCCTTCGCCGGATCCGTCACCGGATCGGCCACAATCTTAACCGAATAGATCAACAATGTTGCCGGTCTTCTCGTCCAGATCAGCCACCAGTTCGTCGGTGGACTTGAACTGCTTCCGAGCGGCCACAAGCATGGCGTCCTTCACCGCGTCGAGCACGATCTGCGGATCGATGCCCTTCTCTTTGCTCAGGATTTCAATGGACTGATAAATGGATGCCAAGCTGTACGCTCCCCTTCCGACTGATAAGCTGCCCTCGAAGCCGGGCGCCTTCACCACTCGAACTTCAGATTTGCCTTTTCGATTTGTTCCATCCGGACCCGGATGGCTTTGTCCACGCCCGTCTCAAGCACCACGCACCCGTCTTCATATCCGGCGAGAACGCCGTCCCAGCGGCGTTGATTCTCCACCGGTTCCCGCAGCGCAAGACGCGCCTTCTTGCCGGCAAACCGCGTGAAATGCTCTGGACGATATAACTTACGTTCCACCCCGGGCGAGCTCACTTCCAGTTGGTATGAGTCGCCGGGAATGATGTTTTCCTCGTCAAGGACCGCGCCTACCTGATTCGAAACCTTCTCGCAATCGGCCAGCGAAACCCCTTCCGGGCTTATCGATGAAAATCGCAGCACACGCGCCGGACCCGAGCCCAACAGCTCGAGCGACCACACCTCCAGCCCCTCGCGTTCGGCGACGCGATTGGCGATTTCGGTGATCTTCCCGACCAGGGCTTCCCGGTTGCTGCCCGCCATCTTCGGTTCCTGCTTTGCTGAAACAGTAGCAACCAATAAAAAAAGTGGGCTTTCGCCCACTTCCATGGTTCGCTAAATTTCAGTATACACCAGCGGTTCCGGTACGCCTAATCAAGGCTTTTGTTGCCGGTGCTGCTCCCGCAACACATCCGGATCGTCCATTTTCGGCGCCGCTTTTGGGTCCGCCGGGTCCTTGGCATTCTCCGGCACGAAGATATCCGGCTCCGGCCGGATGGGGTCGAACTTCGAAAAATCCGGTACGCTGGTGAAGCAGTCCGAAAGGTCCGCCGCCGTCGCATCGTACAGGTTCAGCGGCGGGATCCCCAACAAACGAAATGTCATCTTGAGAAGAGCAGGGAAGCTCGCATTCGTCCGCGAAGCATAGTTGCGCCGGGCAAACGGCCCGGCCACCAGGAACACCGTGCGGTGTGAATCCACATGATCCACCTCCACCCTGCGCATCGTCTTCCGTGATGAATACCGTCATGCTGCGCCACCACTTCGTGCCGCTGAGATACTCCATAATCCGGCCCAAAGCGTAATCATTGTCGGCCACATACGACGGTGAAAATGGATAGCCGTCTTCCGGCCGCGGCTTTGCCATATGGTCGTTCGGCAGGTGGATGTAGACGAGCCTCGGCAGCTCCTTCCCTGTCTTCTACGTACAGTTCATCAATCTCCCTGATGAACTGGTCGGCCCCGGAACTGGTCCGGAGATGTTCGTGTTGTAGCCCGGGTAGTGGCGCGAGGTATTCCGGAACAGCGGATCCGGCATGGGCATGTTCGTCAGGAACCGCGCACCCGTCGGCTTCTCATCGGGATCTTCCACGTTCCCGGCCAGCTCGAAGCCTTCGCCGAAATTCCGGAAGCTGATGCCGTTGCGCTCCAGGTGATGCCACAACGCCCCGGCCTCCAACTGGTCTTCCGGATGACACTCGAGTTGCTGCCCGGGTTCGACAAAACGGCCCGGAGCGCTCGTTGGAAACTCTGGAAGTCCTTTGGAGCCCCGGCCAGCGTGCTCTCCACCCACGTATTCGGGTAGGAGCCCACCAGCCAGTGATGCCCGTCCACGCTCACCTCGCTGTCGGCGTAGAAGTTATCGCTGAACGCATACTTCGCCGCCAGCGCATGATGGTTCGGCGTCAGGTTGTAGAACTTCTTGTCGAGCCTGCTCTTCAGGGCCCCCGGCTCCGGCACCACCCAGCCGCGGCGTCCAAACCGGGCCAGCTCCGGAGCGCTGCGCAGCGAGCCCGTCGGATCATCCTCCAGATCCCCAAAGACCTCGTCGAAGGTCCGGTTCTCCTTCACGATGATCACCACATGCCGGATCTCCACCGGCAGCGGCCTTGGCTGTTCCCGGCTCACCAGGAAGCCGTTCAACGACATGACCTTCTCTGTATAGATAGGAAGCACCCGGTTCAGCGGCGAGGGATACACACTGATGGCGCCGGTCCGCATCTCACCCTGGAAACTGCGCTCCATCGGACCCGTCCTCGTTGCATTCGGTCCCGTGCCGATGCCCTTGGCGCTGGCCACATACATCTGGCCCCGGTCCACCACAACGGCTGTCGGGAACCAGGCCGATGGCAGATGGGCCGTCACTTTGCCCGTCCCGAGATCCACCACGCCAACCGCATTGATGCCCGCCTCGGCCACCAGCAGCCGGCCGTTCGGAACATCCAGGGTCAAACCCACCGGCAGCACGCCGCGGTACGCGTCCAACCCGGGGATCCAGGTGCTGTTCGGATTTATGGGTTTCCTGATCAACCTT
>JASGIE010000101.1:0-30111 GCA_049841055.1 Paludibaculum sp.
ATACTCGATGGAGTGGGTCCGGTCGTTCTTCTCGAGGATGTCGACGGCGGTCCGCGCCTGCTGCAAGGCGGCCGCGTGGCGGCCAGTCCTGCCGCCAGAATCAGGCCGAGTTGATTGTGCGCCTGCGAGCGCTCTTCCGGGGTGGATCTTCGGGATTCGGGTCCTTGGTCTTGATGGCCTTCCGGCACAGGGATTCGGCGCGTTCGAGATCGCCGTCCAGGTAGGCTGCCGCGGCGAGAGCAATTTCGATCCGGCCCGCGGCGGTGCGATTCGATTCCAGCTTTCCGTCGCTCTCGGTGGCCAACTGCCGGGCGAGACGAACCGCCTTGCCGTTCTGGCCGGTTTCGACATAGAGACTGACGAGGTCGGCCTGGGCCTGGCAGTTGCGGGATGATGCCGAGTTCGCCGATGGTTTCCGAGTCTCGAATGGCGGACTGGTAGTGGGCTTCGGCTTCGATGGGGCGTCCAGCGTCGCCGGAGGCTGCCAAGCAGAAACTCGGCGGTACGGGCTCGCAGGACGGGCTTTCCGGGCATCTGACGGGCCAGTACCGCGGCCTCCTCGAATCCGCGGTAGGCTTCGACGTACCTGCCCTGCTGCCGCAGATTCTGGGCGGATCCCATCACCTGCACCCAGCGCTGGACGGCCGCTTCTCCAGGACCTTCGGCCTGCGTGTCGACGGGCCGCCCGCTGACCAACAGGCTGAACTGCGCGATCAGCACACGAATCCTGTTCGCATTGTCTCCTCTCTTTCTTTGGCCGTTTCCGGCCGGCCAAAACAAAGAGGCCGCCGCCGGGAACACCTTGTCAGTTCCCTGGCGGCGGCCTCCGAGTGCTTCGGTCAGCCTGAAATGGATGTCCGGTCTAGCCTGGTGAACTTCACCTTCCGCCGAGTCGTTTCGGCCAGAACGGGAAGTCCATCCTGGATGCACAACCTCTCGATCTCGCCGTACCGCATTTCCCTGGCAGTAGCGGATGAAATCGATCCACGCTGCTGGCAGCTTCCCGTACGCCGTGGTACTGGACGTCTGCCTGTTCCGAGGTTGCGGCGGCCCTTTTCCTGGGTCATCGTTCATTGGGTCGTGTCCTCAGTTAAGAATGAACAGCACCTGGAGTCCGGCTCCAGGCAGGATGACTGCGAATGATTACTCTCCCACCAGACTCTACTGTGCAATACGACTCATGTTTGCTGGTTGTTGTAACAAAACCAGAAAATTGACTTCGCATTCCGAGAATCAGGACTCGATGCCAGTATTCGACACGGGCCGGGTGCGGCCGGTTCCCGAAACTGTACTAGCCGCGCCTGATCTTTCGCTGGTTGTGCACCGAGGGAAGGTGGGAACAATCGGGCCCGATCTGATGTCTAATGGGACCGGATGAAGCGGTGGCAGAGTTGGCTGCACTCGGAAACCTTCTGCTGCTGATCGTGACGGCCTGGCTTCTGATCGACGGCATGCCGAACCTCCTGCGCTGGCGGGCGGTGCGCGATGCCGCTCCGGCGAAGCGACCCGAGGCGTTCGACTGGGTCGATCCGGCCAGGGACTGGGCATCATCAATTTCTACGCGTATCCGGGCGCAATTGCGGAGGGCGAGACCACCTCGGTCTGCTATGGCGTGATGAATGCCAAGGCAGTGAAAGTTGATCCTCCCGTCGCCGAGCTCTCGCCCTCGTTCAATCGCTGCTTCGAAGTGAGTCCGGAGCGTACGACGCGTTACACGTTGACCGCGGAAGACGCCAAGGGGCGGACCCTCAGCCGGTAGTTTGACCTGCTGGTGGAACCCGAGCCGGCACTGGCTCCGCGCATCAGTTACTTCCGCGTGCGGGAGTCGAAGGTGGACCGCGGCGACACCGTCCACCTGCTCTGTTTCGCCACTGTGAATGCGACGCTGGTGGAGGTGGACCCGCCGGCGTTCCAGGGCTCGAAGATCCTGCAGGGCTGCTTCTACGCGGTGCCCAAGCAGACGGTGACTTATACGCTGACGGCCAGCGGGACGTTCGGGCGCCGGGTGAAGCGGCAACTGACCGTGGCCCCCGAAGCTCCGATTGAGAAATAATGCTGTCAGCATGTACCGGCGAGAATTCCTGAGTCTGGTGCCCGCGGCGGCTGCAGCCGCGCAAAGCAAGAAGAAGTCGAGTGGAAAGAACGGCGAGGCGCCGCCGCCTCCTCCTCCGCCGGAGGCGCAGGTGAAGAGCCTCTTTCTCGACATCACCCGCGGTTATCTGAAGAACGCGGCCAGGACCTCGGCCAGCATGGCGGTGGTGGAGTATCCCAATGCCACCATCACGAAGAACTTCCTGGCGAAGTCGGGACTGAGTGTCACGGGCGTTACGCGCATGATGCCGGCGATGGCGGCCTGGATCGCGGGCGGCCGGGAACCGGGTCTGGAGCTCACCGCCGCGATGACGAACGCGTTTCGAAACGGCTGCAACCCGGAGCATCCCGACTACTGGCAGGCCGCCAAGACCGGCGGCAGCGATCAACGTCAGGTGGAGTCGTCGATCGTCGCCTGGAGCCTGTGGTTGCTGCGGGACAAGGTTCTGCCGGCTCTGTCCGAGGGCGAACGGCGCAATGTGGCCGCCTGGCTGGATTCCTGTACCAAGGTGCCGGTGCGTGGAAACAACTGGGCGCTGTTTACGGCTGTGAATCATGCGGCTCGTCTGCGGCTGTCGGAGAAGTGGCCCGAATTCCAGGCCGACGAGCAGTTCATGCTCGACGACATGAAGGTCATCGAGTCGATGGCGACGGGCGATAGCGGGTGGTACAACGACGGGCTCAGCGGAGCCGCGTACGACTACTACAACTCCTGGGTGTTCGCCAGCCATTTTCTGTATTGGAACGAGATGGTGGGCTCGCGCTATCCGGAGATCAGCAAGCGCTTCAGCGAGCGGCTATCCAGGTATCTCGACACGGCGCCGATGTTCTTCGCCGGGCATGGCGGGCATGTCCTTTTCGGGCGATCGCTCATCTACCGCTGGGGCGTGCTGACTCCGCTGGTGCTGGCATACCAGCAGAAGCTCTGGCCGCATTCGCCGGGTCTGCTACGGCGGATTGTGCAGCAGAACATCCTTTATCACTCCTCGATCGGCGGGTTTGACGCCGAGGCGGGCAAGCTCCGCGAAACCTATACGCCCGAGGGCTCGCCGGCGATCAAGGAGAGCTATATCGACGGCGGCCATCCGTATTGGGGGATGCAGGCCTTCGCGTTCTGGCGGACTCCCGATGAGGATCCGTTCTGGAGGGCGGCCGAGGAACCGCTGCCTGTCGAGAAGAGCGACTATGCCATCGCGCTGCCGGAGCCGGGCCTGCTCCTGGCCGGGCGGCGGTCGTCGGGGCAGGTGCGCGTATTCAACGCCAAGTCGACGAAGCCTGATCCGCACTATCGCGACAAGTACAACAAGCTGGAGTACTCGTCGCATTTCTACTTTGCCGCGACGCACGACGCGGCGCATCCCACCATCGACAATGTCCTGGCGCTGCGGAACAAGAGCACAGGCGAAACGGCGATCCGCGGCGAGATCACATCCACGGAGATGGATACCGAGAAGTTCGAGATCGAATACTCGATCAAACTCAGCGGGGTGACGGCGCAGGTTCATACGCAGGTGCAGCACCTGGGCGAATTTGAAGCGCGCATCCACACTGTCCAGTGTTCCGGTGATTCCCTGGAAGGGCTTGAACTGGTGGAAGGCGGTTCGCCGTTTGCCTCTGGACCGGTCTATCCGGATGCGCATCTGAAGACCTGGAGCCTGAAGGGCTGGACCAAATCCGGAACGGAAGCGGCGGCGGGCAGTGTGCTGTTCGCCAAGCACCAGGTTCAGACGCTCACGGTGCCGGCCCAGCCGAAACTATATCTGGCCTCGCTCCGGTATCAGAGCCCCAAGGGGATGCCGAAGGAGAAGGTGGACGAAGAAGCGGCGCAACTGCTGGCCAGATTGAGAGTCTGATCCTCGTAGTGCGCAACGGCCTGCTGGCCGCTGTCGAGGCTGGTGACGACGACGTCCACGCTTTCGCCTGGACCGCCCCCGATCAGTTCCGCCTTGATGGTGTCGGGCAGGGGCGGAAACTCGGCGATGACTCGGCAATCCTGGACGCTCAGGCGCGCGCCGATGGCGGGCAGGGAACTCTCTTCGCCGTAGGCATTCACTGTCATGGTCGTTCGCAGGCGATTGCCGCCGGAGTCGGTGATTTCGAGCGGTATGTCGTACGACCCTGGTACGAGCACCGTCCCGCGCAGCATCCCATCCGGGGTAGTATTAGTCCCAGAGGAAGGAACCCATGGGGCGCGAGACGGTACTCGAACGGCGCCGCTCCTTCGGATATCGAGGCCTGCCACTGCATCGGGTGTCCTACCGGCGCGACGACATACGCCTGAGACAACCTGAGCGGCGAAACCGTCAGATCCAACCACTGCTCCGCGGTGAGCCCCTCTGCATCAGTGACCTGAACCCTGACAAACCACTGCCCTGCTTCAGCCGGTGCACCAAAGAGACCTGGAGCGGACGCCGATCCTAATAGAACCGTCGACAGATCCACCAGATGCACGCCGGGCGGGAGCTGGCCGCCGGTAATGTCCCATTGAAATGGGGCCGTGCCGCCTTCCGCTTTCAGCGGCAACGACCACGGCCGCCCTACCGAGGGCTGGTTCCAGTCCGGAGCAGCGCTCGTCAACGCCAGTGCGAGTAATAGGAAGTGCATCAGATCTGCCTCAAGAGGCAGATCGGACAGTCTCCGCGGGGCTTGAGGAATTTTCCGGCTCGACAATCAGACGTGAGCCGCGCTGTTCCGTGAAGTACGACCAGACCCACTGCAGGAATACGCTCACCCGCAGATTGGGTAGCGCCAGGAAGAGAACGTGGATCATCGACCATGCGAGCCAGGCGAGATACCCCGACAGCTTCAGGTTGCCGCGTTCCAGGATGGCGTAGTTGCGGCCCACCACTGCCATATTGCCCTTGTTCACGTAGTGGAAGGGCGGCGGCGGTGCGTCGTTCAACAGGCGGGCCTCCATCACCCGAGCCACGTGGGCGCCCATCTGCATGGCGACCTGTGCGACCCCTGGTAGCTGCCGGCCGTCCTGCTCGTAATAGGCGACATCGCCGATGACGAAGATCTCGGGGGCTCCGGGCACGCTCAGGTCATAGCGGACCTTGACGCGGCCGGCGCGGTCGGAGGCGCACCCTAGCCAGCGGGAGACCGGAGACGGGGTGACCCCGGCGGTCCAGATCACCGTCCGGCTGGCGATGTGTTCGCTGCCGACGGTGACGCCCGTGTCGTCGATCTGTTCCACCGGATGACCGGTGAGCACCTGCACGCCCATGTGCCTGAGGCGCGCGGTGACCTTCTCGGAGAGTGTGGGATCGAAGCCGCCCAGGACGCGCGGCCCGGCTTCGACGAGCAGGATCCGGGTATCCAGAGGGTCGATGCGCCGGAAGTCGGATTTCATGCTCAGACGGGCCAGTTCGGCGATGGCGCCGGCCATTTCCACTCCGGTGGGACCGCCACCGACGAGAACGAAGGTCAGCAGAGCCGCCCGCTGGGCGGGATCGGTCTCGTGCTCGGCCACCTCGAAGGCGTTGAGGACCTTGTTTCGCACCTTGGTCGCGTCGGCCATGGTCTTCATGCCGGGCGCGTACTGTTCGAACTCGTCGTGACCGAAGTAGCTGTGCTGGACTCCGGTGGCGAGAACGAGGAAATCGTAGTGGAGGCGGATGGGCTCGCGCTCCGCCGGTTCGACGGTGATCGTCCGGTTTGCGGCGTCCACGCCCGATACCTCACCGAGAAGTACGGTCGTATGCCGGTCGTTTTTGAGAACCTGGCGGATCGGAGCGGCGATCTGGCCAGGCATGAGCATCGCGGTGGCCACCTGATAGAGCAGGGGCTGGAACAAGTGGTGATTCTTCCTGTCGACGAGCGTGATGCGGACGTTCAGGTGGCGCAAGGCGCGGGCCGCGGCCAGACCGCCGAAGCCGCCGCCGACAATAACTATGTGAGGTAAACTGCCATCCCCGGTACCCATATACTTCTATTGATGCGCGAAACGGCCCCCGGGCGCCATTCGGGGTTGTCTATCGGAAACTGGGGATTTGCGGGCGGCACAAAAGAAAAACGCCATGCCCGGGTAGGCATGGCGTTTTCCGCGGGAGCTGGCTGATGGCTTCGATTAGTTGCGGCGCTTGAGGGTGGGCCGCTCGTCGGACTCTTCCTTGGTCGGTTTCTTGTCGCTGCCGTCGCCGTCAATCGGGTCGGTCCCGCTGCCGGGAGCCTTGCGGAGCGTGGGCCGGTTGGCGTCTTCCGGAGTGGAGCCGACGCGGCGCCGGTTGTTCATCGAGATCAGGCGGGTTTTCACATCCTCGAATTCCGAGGTGGTGACGACGTATTCCGGTTTCTCCTTCAACAGGTCGGAGATGTTCTTCTGGGCGGTGGTGATGCGGTCGCCCGTCGGCGGGTGGGAGCTGAAGATCTTGGAAACCGCGCCGGGTTTGCGTTTGTTCAGCGATTCCAGCCGTTCGAAGAAGTCCACGAAGCCGTTGGGATCATAGCCGGCTTTGTACATATACTGCAGGCCCAGCAGGTCGGCCTCGGATTCGAAGGCGCGGGAGAACTGCAGGAAGCCCAGCGGGATGGCCAGCGATACCGCCTGGCGGATGCCGTAACCGGTCCAGCCGCCCATGAAGATGAGCGGGATGGTGGCCAGGTTGACCAGGTTGCCGCGGGTGGCCTGTTTTGTGCCGTGCCGGGCGGCGATGTGCGCGATTTCGTGGCCCATGACGCCGGCGATTTCGCTCTCATTCTCCGCCAGCGTGATCAGGCCGGTGTTGACGAAGAAGAAGCCGCCGGGCAGCGCCATCGCATTGGGTTCGTCCGTATCGATCACCTTGATGGTGACCGGAACCTTGCAGTCGGAGTTGCGGACGAGAATCTGGCCAACGCGGTTCACATACTCGGCAATCACGGGGTCGTCGACGATCTTGGCCTGGCGCTCGATTTCCATGGCGTACTGCTTGCCCATGGCGATCTCTTTCTCGATCGAGTACCAGTTCATGCCCTTGCCGACATCGCGGTCACCGATGGCGTCAGGGTCCTTCTTTTTGTTCTTGTTGCTGGTCTTTTTGGTGTCGGACTGGGTGCTGTCCGTCTTGGTGTCGTCGGTCTTGGGCGGGTCAGCCCAGACCGTGGGCACGAGGAGGCCCAGCAGTACGGGCAAAGTGAACGGAAGGCGCCTGATCATAGTCGATCCCCTCATCCAGACTAACGTACAGTAGAGTTGATGGGTTACATAGATTTAGGGTCGCAGGAAATCTGGGCCCAATACCGGTCGGAATTCCCGGTCACAGACAACTTAGTGTACCTGAACCATGCCGCGGTGGCGCCCCTGGCCCGCCGGGCTTCGGACGCCATGAAGTGGCTGGCGGACGACGGGCTGAACTACGGTTCGCTGCACTACGACAAGTGGCTGGCCTCCTATGACGGGTTGCGCGCGGTAACCGCGCGGCTGATCAACGCCGATGCCGGCGAGATCGCCATCGCCAAAAACACCAGCGAAGGAATCGCCACGGTCGCCCTGGGTCTCGACTGGAAGCCGGGCGACAGGATCGTCGCGTTCCAGGAAGAGTTCCCAGCTAATCTATACATCTGGAAGAAGTTGGAGCAATGGCGCGGAGTCCAGGTGCAGTGGCTGTCCTACCTGGATCCGCTGGACAAGATCGAGGCGGCTGCCCGCGGCGCCAAGCTGCTGGCGATCAGTTTCGTGCAGTACCTCAGCGGCTACCGGGCCGATCTGGAGGCGATCGGGCAGATCTGCCGCCGTCACGGCGTGTTTTTCTTTGTCGACGCCATCCAAGGATTGGGCGCCTTTCCGCTGGATGTCCGGAAGATGAACATTCAGGCACTGGCTGCCGATGGGCACAAGTGGCTGCTGGGGCCGGAAGGCAATGGCGTCCTCTATGTCCAGCAGGACTGGCAGGACCGCATCGAGCCGGTCGAGTTCGGCTGGACCACGGTGGCCGGGTTCGCCGACTACTCGTCGCGCGACATGACCGTCCGCAAGGATGCCGGCCGCTACGAGTGCGGGACGCTGAATACGGTCGGCTGCTTCGGGCTCTGGAAATCCACGGAACTCATTCTGGAAGTTGGGGTTGACCGCATCGCCACGCAGGTTCAGAGCCTGGGTGACCGGTTGGCCGGCGGCGCCCGCCAGCGCGGCTACGAAGTGCTGGGCGAACGCACTCCGGCGACCGGGGCAGGCATCGTCTGCATCCGTAAACCCGGTGTGGATGCCCGCACGACGCATGCGCATCTGAAGGCGAATGGGGTGATTACGGCTCCGCGGCAGGGTTGGGTTCGAATGTCTCCGCACTTCTACATCTCGCCGGCCGACATCGACCGGGTGCTGGACCTGCTGCCCGCATAGTTGGACCAAACGAACCCGGGGCCGGGCCGTCCAATCCGGGCAGTATGACTGAATGCTTCCTGCCGGTCCGGCGCCCGGCCGCGCTTGTCGCGTTGGCGCTATCTCTCGTATTTGCAGCAGCTTCTGATGCTGGGCCGATGTCTTCGCTGGAGCGCGAGCGGCTGGCCGCCCACTTCGAAATGACCAACCGCTGGCTGGCGCAGGAGGTGACCGGGCTCACCCCGGCGCAGCTCGCATTCAAAGCCGCCCCCGACAAGTGGAGCGTCCTCGATGTTGTCGAGCACCTGACCATTGCCGAACCGCAGTACTGGCAGTGGGTCCAGGATTGCCTGAAGCAGCCGGCCGGCGCCTTCACCCGGCCCAAGCACCCCGACGAAGAGACGCTTTGGTATGGAATCGACCGCACCGAGCGGAACAAGACGGCGGCGGCCCGCGAATCCAAGGGCGAATTGAAGGACGCGAAGAAGGGGCTGGACCAGTTCCTCAAACTGCGGGCCGAGATGCTGGCGATGGTGAAATCCACTCAGGAGGACCTGCGGGGCCGGGAGATTCAGAAGAGCGGGACGGATCTTTACCAGTGGATCCTGATGATCTCGGTGCACTCGCAGCGGCACCTGCTGCAGATTCAGGAGATCAAGGCGAGTCCGGGCTATCCGCGTTAGGACCGGCCCATGAGGGACCGGTAGAGCGCCGCCTGGGCGGCGGCGACGGAGTCCCAGCTGTAGTGCGACTCGACGGTGAGCCGGGCGGCTGATTCCATCGCCCGGCGGCGTTCCGGATTCAGCAGCAGCATCTTTACCGCGCCGGCCATTTCGGCGCCGTTCTGCACCACCAATACATCCTGGCCCGGATTCAGGTCGAGGCCGTTGATCCCGGCCGGAGTGGAGACCACGGCCTTGGCCATGGCCATGGCTTCCATGATCTTGATGTTTGTGCCGGCGCTGGCCAGCAGCGGAGCGATGACCACCGAGGCCCGCTCGTACGCCTGGCGAACGTCGCTGACAAAGCCTTCCACTTCGATACCCGGCCGGTTGAGGTCGAGTTTGACGCGATCCTGGTGCAGTTCCCGGTAGTGCTCGGCGCGCGCGCCGCTGATGACGTGGAGGGTCGCGCCCATCGATTCCAGCGCGAGCCAGGACTCGCGCAGGAAGTAGTCGAGCGCCATCAGATTGGGCAGGTGCGCAAAGGAGCCGATGAACAGAATGCGGCCCGGTTCCGGCTCCTGGCCGGAGGGTTGGAACCGGTGCAGGTCGACTCCGTTGGGCAGCACCTGCGTCCGGCGCGCGCCTTCCACCACCGAGCGGTCCTTTTCGGACATGGTGACAACGCAGGAGACGTCGCGCCACGCCTGCCTCTCGAAGCGCTGCCAGCGTTCGAGTTGTTGCGCCATCTCCCAGTCGGCGTGCTCGCGCAGGAGTTGCGCGTAGAGGTCCACCGTGACATCGTGCTCCACCAGGATGGTCGGCACGCCGCCACAGTCGCGGGCGTAGAGCCCCATCTGGGTGAACTCTAACTGCACAATGGCCGGCCGGTGCTTGCGAAGCATCTCGCGTAGGGCAGCCCTGAAGGAGGGCGTGTCGTGCTCCTCCACCACATCAGGGCGGGCGGTCATGGGCTTGAGGTGCGAACCTTCGCGACGGACGAGGATCACCTCGTGGCACAGGGCGAGGATCTCCGGCGCCGGTGTCTCATGCCGGTCGCAGAAGGCGATGAGGACCTGATCGAAGTCGGCGGCCGCGGCCTTCATGAGGTTGAAGATCCGCACCGCGCCGCCATGCGACAGCGGAAACGGGATGTAGGAACTGGCCACCAGGACCAGCGGCTTCCGGGGGTCGCGAGCCTTGCCGGGGAAGCTGACGGCATCGCCGGTGCCCAGCGCCTGGGCCAGGCGCTCGTTGGCGGCCTGGGGTGGGGCGGGCTCCACCCAATCGCAGACCGATTGGGCGGCCTTCAGGGCAGGGAACACCCAGGGCCGGACGGGCTCCTGGGCGGCGTAGAGGTTGAGCCGCAGAATCGCCCTGCGCCACATGTCCTGGAAGAGTTCCGGATCGGCGACGCTGCGCGCCAGAAAGCGCAGGTAGTTGATTTCGACGACCGTCTGAATCTGGTCCGGTGTGAAGTAGCGTTTGGTAGTGCTGCGGTGGTGGTGGACGAGCTTGGCTCCGGAGACGAAGACCGTGGGCCAGCCACGCACCCAGCCGCGATAGCCGAGGTCGAGGTCCTCGACGTAGGCCGGCTTGAAGACTTCCCCGACGCAGCCGGCCCGCAGCAGTTTGGCGGTGTCGTAGAGGGAGCAGCCGCCGCTGCCATAGAGAACGTAGCTGAGGTTCTCGCCGGGCAGCGGCTCGTCGCACCAGATGGGAAAGTCGACTGAACTGCCGCGATTCCAGAGCAGCGCCTTGCCGGTCTCCTCGCGGCGTACGCCTTCGGGGAAAAAGATCTGGGCGGTGGCGCAGAACAGGTCCGGCACCTGTTGAAAAGCGGCGCGGAGCGGCGCAAAGAAACCGGGCTCCAGCACCATATCGTTGTTCAAAAGGCAGGTATGGGAGAACCGGGCGCGGCGGATGCCGCGGTTGACGGCTTCGGCGAAGCTCAAGGGGGAAGGCCTGACCTCGACCGCGACCGAGGGGTGGGCGGCGGCGAGCCATTCGGCCGTGCCATCATCGCTGCCGTTGTCGGAGACGATCACCTCATGTTCGAAGCCGTGAAGTTCGGTCAGCAGGCCGGGCAGCAGGCGTTCGAGGAGTTCGCGCCCGTTGCGCGACGGCACGACGACGCTGATCCCCTCGGGTTTGGGCGGGCCCGGTTGCGGATCCGGCCGGGGCGCCAGCGATTGCTTCTTCCACCTGGCTCTGGCTCCGGCGGCGAGCGCCAGACGGCACAGAATCTGCCGCTTGTAGGACCAGGGATGGAAGAGCCGCCACACCTGGGTATACGCCCAGCCTCCGGGCCGCGTCTCCCAGCGGATGTAGTTCTTCGTGCGCCACATCATGTGCCGCAGGATGGCCGAGGCGGCACGGGGATGGACGGCGAAGTGGTCGAGGTTTTCGTTGAAGCACAGCAGGCGGGTGGGCGAGAGCATTGTCGCCGCCATGCGCATGGGCCAGTAGGGCATGCGCGGCTGCAGGATCATGGCGGTGTAGGCGATCTGCTTGCCGCGCACCGCGTCCCGCACGCGGGCCAGGTTCTGCTGGAAGGTGCGGCCGATGAACCAGGGGATCCATTTGCCGCGCGGCGGCGGGAATTCCGCCACCACATAGAGAGGGAGACCGGGCTCGACGCATTCAAACTGGTCGATCAGGGTCGGGATCAGGTCTTCCGATCCGGACGCGAATGCGACTAGGATGCGTTCCGGCTGCGTCACAACTCGGCGATTTCCAGGACTAGATCAGGGTGCGCCGATCCGCGAGCGGAATGCCAAGTTTGTAGTCGTGCCAGAGTGCGAGAGCCTGTAGACAAAATGCCGCCGAGACCGGGTTGGAATAATTTGAGAGTACTCCTTCGCGGCGTCCGAAGTTGAACCCGCCATCCAGCCGCGGATCCTCGTTGTCCATCTGGTAGGCGGCCGCCCAGGCGGCTTCCTCCGCGGCGGACTCCTCATCCAGCGCCACGGCGCCCTGCGCGTCGGCCCACAGGCGCACCCGCAGCAACTGCCCATTCACATCGGAGCGTTCAAACTCATCCCGTACCGTGCGCAGGTGGCGCGCCTCGCGTTCGATCCCTTCCGCCAGGGCCTGGCGGACTTCGGGGCGCTCCGACACAGCCAGGATGGCTTCCAGGAAGTATCCGTAGGCGTGCAGGCGGTCCATGATCCGCTGGGTCTGGGGTTCGTGATCGAAGAATCCGGCGTGAGTCTGCAGCGCGCGCTCCAGGGTCCACTCGAACTCCGAGCGGAACGACTCATTGCCGGTCACTTCATAAAGGTCGAGCCAGGCGAGGGCCGATTTCAACTGGTAGCAGTCCGATGAACGCGACCAGCGGGCGTCCCTGGCGACTGGCGACTTGCCGGGCAGCGCCAGGATCGGGTGGATGTCGCGGCGGTTCACAAAATCGCGGCTCATCGACTCGCCGCACTGCACGGCCAGATCCAGATACTGCTGATCACCGGTGGTCCGCCACAGGCGCAGCAGGGCACGCGCAATGATGCCATTGTCGAAGAAGTAGGAGTGATGCTCCGGCAGTTGGCCCGTGGCCGACCACTCGAAGGGCATGGCGGAGTGGCGGTGGTCCCACGCGCGAACGAGGAGGTCGCCCCCTCGCACGGCGGCATCCAGGTAGTCTTCATCGCCGGAGCGGTCGAACAGTTCCAGCAGGGCAGACACCGTATAGCCGGTGATTTCGGTGGAGATCCGCGCATTGCGATTCTCCGCGATGAAGTGATAGCGCGCGACACCCCCGTCCGCTTCCTGGATCCCTGACAGGAGATGCCATTGGCCGGAACGGGAAAGGAACGATGGCAAAGATCTAACGGTGACCGGAGTAGACAAGCTCAAGACGAAAACTCCCCCAAAACCCTACGCCAGCATACATTGTATCAGCAGCGATCACAAGATAGAATGTGTGGCACTCCTGACACGGTTGCGGAACAGATTTGTTACTTCCGCGGCTCGCTGGAGGGCGGAACAATGCCCTTCAGCCGCATATAAACACTCAGATAGCCGTACTCCTCGTTGGAGTGAGAGATGAGGCCGGCCAACGCGCCCAGTCGCGAACGCTCGCCCCGGCCGAGCTTGACCATCTCGGTGGCCTTGGCATCGGTCATCCCATCGACGACGGCGTCGCACATCGAAAAAGACTGCTGCAGGGCCGCGACCAGATCGGCTTTGGACGTCTTCTCCGCCGCCCCGAGCTGCTTCGCCTCGCCCGCCAGGGTGGAACACGTGCGGGCCTGCGAATCGGCTATGTGGGCGATGAGCTGGCCGAACGAGCGGATGTCCGGGGAGGCCTTGAAGTCGTAGTTCTCCGCGGGCATCTTTTCCGCCATGCGCGTGAGGTTGGTCTTCACGCCCGTATACATCTGCTTCAGTTCCGTGCTGAGCGGGTTGGCTGTCTGGGCCGGCAAGGCGCAGGCGCCGAGCACGGCCGCGGCTACAACGAGGGCGACACGATTCATGGAAGACTCCTGATGGCCTGACATCCCCTGGCGGCCAGTCGAACCGCCGGACTTCGGCAGGTTAGCATACGTCCAGTCAGGGAAAAAGAAAAACATGTTTCATGTTCTTGATTCGGACCCAACCAGTACCCTCAGGATGCGCCAACTCCTGCCGGGATTCATTAAGGAATGGACATCTTCATGCTTCGGAAGGGGGTTGGACGCCATTCCAGCCGGGTGCTCCGAATCGATCAGCGGTGAAGATGCTCAGCAGGGGCGCAGGATGATGAGGAAGCGCGGCGGCGCCGACATGTTCTTGCCGGTGAACTCGTGGACCGAATGCAGAGTCAGGTGGACGATGTCGCGAGCCCGTTGCGATTCCCACCCCTGGACGGTGTCGATGAAGCGGGGCTCGCCCCACACCTCGCACTCCGGTCCCGGTGCCTGGGCCAGACCGGATGAGGCGATCGCGACCAGGTCGCCCGGCCGGACTTCCACCTCGCCCACCTGACGCGGCCCTTCCGGCCCGGCGCCAATCGGGGGACCTCCGCAGGAGAGGCGTGCGATCTGCGCGCCTTCGCCGGTTCTTCGAATCAGCAGAGGGGGGTATACTCCGGCATTCAGGTACTGCAGCTTGCCGGAGCCGGAGACGTAGCGGGCGCAGAACAGGCCGATGGGCGGGCGTTCCGCCGCCGAGGGACCGAGGGCGCGCTGGGTCGATTCCAGCAGCTCCGCCAGGTCCTCTGTGTAGGCCCGTGCCCGGGTCCGCAGCAGTGCCTGGAGTTGGACCAGCCGGACAGCCGCCTCCTCATCCGGACCCGGCACTTCGGCCAGGAAGAACGCGGCGGCCCGGTTGGGCACCGAGACGATATCGTAGAAGGCGCCGCCGGGTGTGTCGCCCATCCAGTGTTCGGCGGCAAAGTCGAGGTCGGTCAGTTCGAATTTGTCCGGTTGAGTGAGGTGGGCGCGTGTCGCCAGGGCCGCCCGGCGCGAGGCGTGCACTTCGGTCGATTCCTTCGACTGTGCCACAACGCTTCGCGACAACTCACAGACAGCCAGAGTTCTTACCAGTTGCCGGGCGATGGCTTCCGCGAAGCGCAGGTGCTCGCAGGAGTAGCCCTCGCCGCTCATGCGGGGGCCCAGGACGATGAGGCCCGGCAGCACCGGACCGTCCTGGATGGGCACCACGACGTGCGCCTCGACGGAGGCCAGCAGCGATTGTTCCGCCTCGAGGCGCGCGGGCATCCCCTTCGACCAGACGCGACGGCCGCGGCCGCCGGCATCCATCACCCGCAGGCAGCGGAAGGTGTGTCCGTTCGTGAGTTCGTGATGCAGCAGCGAGGCGCCGGAGAACGTGACATCGCTGACGGGCGCGGCCGGGGCGGCGGCGCTCAAGGTGAAAGAATCGGCGGAGCGCGTATAGAGGTAGGCGTGATTGGCGCCCAGCACTTCGTGGAGCAGCCGGCAGGCGGTCTGGCGGGCGGTTCGAGCCTCAAACTGGCGCTGCAGTTCAGTCACAGCGGCGCGTGTGCGATCGCGCCACGCCAGATTCTCCGCCGCCTGATGTCTCACCCAGGCCGAGGTTTGCTTCCAGCTCCAGTCAAAGGAAACCCAGGTGACTCCGGCGCCTACCAGCACCAGGGCCAGCCGCGTAGTGGGCGTTTCCAACGGACTGATCTGCACCAGCAGAGCGCTGACGATGGCCACGGCGACGGTCAGCAGCAGCGGCCGCAACGTGGTCCGGCCCAGCGGCCTGTGACGATGCCAGCTGACGGTGATGTCCAGCCGCACGCGACGGGATGCGAAGAAGAAGGCGGTGAGGGAAGAGAGGAAGAGAAGCAGGACCGATAGCCAGACGATCAGCGCCAACCGCTGGAGAAAGTCGAGTCCTGCATTCATGACGGTTCAGCGCGCCTGGAAGACCAGGAAATACTGATGTGGCAGGAACTCGTGGCTCTTCACCAGGCGGAAGCCCGCCGCGGCGAGCTCCTTCTTTACTTCATCGTCGGAAAGCTTCATCGCGGGCGGCGGTCCCACCGGCAGATCCTTCTTGTAGAAATCAACAATCACGATGCGGCCTCCGGGCTTCAAAGCAGCCCGAAGCTTTCCATAATACGCCGGTCGGCCGGAGATGTGGTGGAGAACATCGCAGAGGAAAATGGTGTCCACGCCGCCGGCCGGCAGCTTGGGATCGTTGGGTTCGGCGAGGATGGTGGAGAGGTTCGCCGGGGCGTCTTTCGCCGCCAGCGCCAGCAGGTCTTTGTCGATGTCGACGGCATAGACTTTGCCCGCATGGTTGGCGAACCGGCGCGAGAAATACCCGCTGCCCGCGCCAATGTCGGCGATGGTTTCGGTGGACTTGAGTTCCAGCGCCATGATCACTTCATGGGGCTTCTGCCAGGCGTCGCGGGAGGGATCTTCAAGGACTCGGGCATACTCCGCACTGCTTTGCGGCGGATGCTGCTGATGGTGGACCTGTGCGTTCAGACCGGCCGCAGGCAGAAGCGAAACCGCCGCGGCCAGCCGGAGAAGGGAGGTACTACGAATTGGCAAGGGTGCTGTTCTTCTTTCCGAACGCGAAATAGATGGCGATCCCGATGGCGGACCAGAAGAAGAAACGCACCCAGGTCTCCAGCGGCAGCGCCATCATGAGGATCAGGCAACTGGCGATGGAGAGCAAGGGGAACAGCGGACCAAAGGGGACGCGGAAGCTGCGCGGCCGGTCCGGTTGGGTCCGGCGCAGTACCAGCACGCCCGCCGAGACGATGGTGAACGCGAACAGCGTCCCGATGTTCGACAGATCGGCGAAGGTGCCGATGTCCCAGACACCAGACGGGATGCCGACCGCGAAACCGGCGATCCAGGTGGAGACGTGCGGCGTGTGGTGCTTCGGGTGAATCCTGGAGAAGAAGCGCGGCAGCAGGCCGTCGCGCGACATCGCGAACCAGACGCGGGCCTGACCGTACTGGAACACCAGCAGCGACGAGAGCATGCCGACAATCGCGCCGACGCCCACCCACTCGCGGATAGTGTTCATGTTCAGGTTCTTCAGCGCCTCGGCCACCGGTGCGGCGTTGTTCAGCGTCTGCCAGGGGGCGATGCCGGTGAGCACCAGCGCCACGGCGATATAGAGGGCGGAACAGACCAGCAGGGTGCCGATGATGCCGATGGGCAGGTCGCGCTGCGGGTTGCGGCACTCCTCGGCGGCGGTGGAGACGGAGTCGAAGCCGATGTAGGTGAAGAAGACAATGGCCGCGCCGGTGAGGACGCCCGACATGCCGTTCGGCAGGAACGGGTGCCAGTTGTGCGTACCGACGGCGCGTCCGGCGCCGATGACGAAGATGGCGATGGCGCCCAGCTTCACCAGCACCATGATGTTGTTGGTGCGGGCGCTCTCGCGGATGCCATACGTCAGCACCCAGGTGAGCAGCATGAGGATGAGAAACGCGGGCAGGTTGAACCAACTGCCCGTGAACTGCCCGCCCACGATCATGGGTTCGGATAGCTGCTTTGGCAGGTGCCAGCCGAATATGGAATCCAGAATGTCGTTGAAATAGGCCGAGAACCCCACGGCCACCGCCATGTTTGAGACGGCGTACTCCAGGATCAGATTCCAGCCGATGAGCCAGGCGATGAACTCTCCGAGGGTGGCGTAGGCATACGTGTAGGCCGAGCCCGCCACGGGGATGCAGCACGCCATTTCCGCGTAGCACAGGGCCGCAAAGCCGCAGGCAATGGCGGTCAGGAGAAAGGAGAGGGCCACGCCCGGTCCGGCGCCCGGCCGTCCGATGGTAAAGGAGGAGTTCGCCCCGTTCAGAATCAGGTCCAGAATCGGGACATGCAGCAGGGAATGAAAGCTGCGGATCTCGCCGGCCGCCGCGGTGCCGGTGAGAATGAAGATCCCGCTGCCGATGACGGCGCCGATGCCGAGAGCCATCAGGCTCCAGGCGCCCAACGTCCGGTCCAGCCGCTTGCCTTCCTCGTTCGAGGCGGCCACCAGAGCCTCGATGCTCTTGGTGCGGAAGAGTTGTTTCATCGGCGGGTGCCTCCTCGCAACCGGGGTATTTGGGAGCTATGAGCGATCGGCCGTCAGCTTTCAGCTATTCGTGATTGGACCTCGGGCAACAACTACGCGGGATCGGCAGGAGTGCCAATGAAGATGTGAAAGCATACCACCGTTGGCCATGGGCGGCCAAGGGGTGGCGGTCTGGCAACGGCAACCGAGGGACGTGCCGGACGCCACGAATGGGCTGAAGGCTAAAAGCTGACTGCTGAAAGCCGGCTGTTACCGCTTGCGCTGGCCGCGGGCCAACTGCTTGACCTTGCGCTTCTGCGAGCCGCGGTCGACGCCGGCCGGGCGGGGCTGCAGCGGGTTCTTCTCATCCGCCACCTTGCGGGCCGCGCGCTTCTTCTCTTTGCGTTCTGCCTTGTCGGCGATGCTCTTCGTATTCATGCTCAGTTCAATCCTTCATGCCGGCTTGCCGGTCTGTGCGTTTAAAGTCCAACGGTCCGTCCCCCATCAGGCGGGACGAACCGGATGCCGCCTCAATCATCGGCCGAGAGGCCGGCGAACTTGGCGATCAATTTCTTCAAGCCATGCCCCGGGAAACTGACGGTGAGTTTTGCGTCCTCACCCTCGCCTTCCTTGCGCAGCACGGTGCCACGGCCATACTTGGGGTGCACGATGGTCATTCCGGCCCGGAGACCGCTCCTCTTCGGAGGCGGCTGGACCGGAGCAGCCGACGGCGGCCGCATCGCGGTTTGCCCCTGTGCCGGCTGCGACTGCGGCGTTGCCGCCGCGCGCGGAACCGGCCCTCCCGCTGTTTTCGGCGGCGCGGGCTGCGGAACCATTGCTGGCGTGCGCACACCCCGGTCGGCGAAGAACTGCGAGATATGATCGAGCGAATTGTATGTCTTTCCAGTATACGTATTTCGGCGCGCCACTTCGCGCACCGACGCCCGCTCCCCATAGAGGTCGATGGAACCGGCGGGTTGCCGCTGCTGGCTGAGGTCCTCCACCAGGGAAGACGGCACTTCGTTCAGGAATCGGGACCGCTGGCACGGTTCCGGCGGCGAGCCCCCGAATTTCCGGCGCATCCGGGCGCTGGTCAGGTAAAGCCGCTTCATGGCGCGGGTCATGCCGACGTAGCACAGCCGGCGCTCTTCCTCGAGCTGGTCGTCGTTGTCGCGGGAGCGGGAGTGCGGGAACAGCCCCTCTTCCATCCCGGCAATAAAGACATAGGGGAACTCGAGGCCCTTGGCGTTGTGCATGGTCAGCAGAGAGACCTGCGCCTCTTCCTCGATGTCGTCCGAATCGGCCACCAGGGCCGCCGAATCCAGGAAGTCCTGCAGGGTTTCGCCGCGCTCGGCGGCGTCCGCTGCGGCTGATACGAGTTCGTCCAGATTGCCCAGCTTGGATTCGGACTCCGGCGACGAGTCGCTTTCCAGCATCCGGCGGTAGCCCGTGCGGTCCAGGATCTGCTTGATGGTGTCGTCGGGACCCTGGCGGGACATGGCGTCGCGCAATTCCTCGATCAGCCGGTGGAAGGCCGCCAGGGCCGCCTCGGCGCGGCTGCCCAGCAGGTGCTCGCGTTCCGCCGTGTCGATGGCTTCCCACAGGGTTTCCCCGCGATCGGCGGCGATCTTTTCCAGCTGGTCGGACGTCGTTTTGCCGATGCCGCGGGCCGGGACGTTCAGAATCCGCAGCATCGCGATGTTGTCGCGCGGGTTCATCAGGAACTTGGCGTAGGAGAGGGTATCCTTCACCTCCGCCCGCTGGTAGAAACTGAATCCGCCCACCACGACGTACTTGCGCATGTAGCGCCGCAGCGCCTCTTCGATCTGCCGCGACTGCGAATTGGTCCTGTAGAGGATGGCCACGCGCGTCTGCGGCTCTTTGCGGAAGATCTTCTCAATGGTGTCGGCGATGAAGAGGGCTTCCTGTTCGCCGTCGGCCGCTTCCAAATAGCAGATGGGGTCGCCGTCGGCGCCGTCGGTCCACAACATCTTGCCCTTGCGGGCCTTGTTGCGTTCCACGACGCGCGAGGCGGCTTCCAGAATCGCCTTGGTCGAACGGTAGTTCTGCTCCAGCCGGATGACCTTGGCGCCGGGGTAGTCCTTTTCGAAGTCCAGAATGTTGCGGATGTCGGCGCCGCGCCAGCCGTAGATCGACTGGTCCTCATCACCGACCACGGCGACGTTGGAGTGGGCCTCGGAGAGCAGCCGCATGAGCTCGTACTGTGAGCGGTTGGTGTCCTGGTATTCGTCGATCATCAGGAACTGGATGCGCCGGTTCCACAACTGGCGAACCTCGGCGTCATACTGCAGTAGGCGCACGGCCTCCAGGAGTAAGTCGTCGAAATCCAATGCGTTAGCAGCTTCCAGGCCCTGCTGGTAGTGTTCGAAGACCACGGCCAGTTTGGCGGCCTTGGGGTCGGCTGACATCTTGTAGAAGTCCGCCGGACTCTGCTTGTGATTCTTGGCGTTGCTGATGCGCGACAGGGCCGCGCGGTGCTGCATGAACTTGTCGTCCAGCCCCAGCTTTTTGTAGATCTGCTTCAGCAGGGCAAGCTGGTCGTCGTCGTCGTAGATGTGGAAGTTCGTGGTGAAGTTGCGGCGCAGGTTGGCCAGCGTGGCTCCGTCGCGCCGCAGCAGGCGGACGCAGAAGGAGTGGAACGTGGCGACCATGGGGCCGGCTTCGGCCGGCAGGTGGCCTAGCAGCTTCAGTACCCGTTCCCGCATCTCTCCGGCGGCCTTGTTGGTGAAGGTGACGGCCAGGATCGACGGCCCGTAAACCCTTTCCTTGTCGATCAGGTGGGCGATCCGGTGGGTGATGACCCGGGTCTTTCCGCTGCCGGCGCCGGCGAGGATCAAAAGAGGGCCTTCCACATGGGCCACGGCTTCGCGTTGCTGGGGATTCAGGCCGGAGAGAAAATCCATGGGGGCAGGGGCTAAGTTCCAATTTTAACATGCATCTAGGGGCACAAACGGGCTTGTGGGGAATTGTTGTAACCTGAGTGCAGGCTAGGCGCGCCTTATTGTTAGCAAAATTAAGGAGTCGCGCCGGCAACTTGCCTCTCATGCTGGTCGACTTCGAAGTTGTGGAACGGGCACGGGCGGGCGATCCCGCCGCGTTCAACGAGGTCGTGACGGCGTATCGCCGCCGGATCTTTGGGACGGTTTCCCGTCTCATCGGCCGGCCCGAGGATGTGGAAGATGTGGCGCAGGAAGTGTTCCTGCGCTTGTACTATTCGCTGGATCAGTTGAGGAGTCCGGAGGTTTTCGAGCCCTGGCTCTACCGGCTGACGGTCAACGCGGCGTTGGATTATCTGCGGAAGCGGCGCAAGCGCCGGCTGGAATCGCGGGTGTCCGACCTCAGCGAGCAGGCTGTCATGCTGGCTGACGCTTCGGCCGGGACGAAGGTGCAGGTTGACGATTTGCACCGCGCCAAGGTGCGGGAGTTCGTCGACTCGCTGCTGAGTGAAGTCTCCGAAGAGGACCGGGCCCTGCTGACGCTGAAGGAAGTGGAAGGGCTTTCGCTGAAGGATCTGGAAAAGGTCTATCATGTCAACGAGAACGCTCTAAAAGTCCGACTCTTTCGGGCGCGTCAACGCGTCCTAAAAGCGTACGAGTCTTCACGAGGCGTCAAAGGCATGGAGCGGAAGGACAAGTCCGCCGAAGAAGGTGGTTGACGGCCGGCCTGGCGGTGGATGGCCGGAAGGTTGGAAAGCCCTGGCGAGTGCACCTCGCGGGCGTAAGGGTTTGAGATAGCGTAGATGGAAAGGATGCAGGAGCCATGAGCGAAATGCAAAATCGGACGGAACAGGACTTCGACCGGCTGCTGGCGGCCTATAAGGAAGCCTGCGTGGAGCCGGACATCCCCGCGGATTTTATGCCGAGGCTCTGGAACCGCATCGAGAGTGGCCAGCACTGGACCAAGCAGCTCTGGAAGTGGTCCAACGGATTTGTGGCCGCGGCCGCCGCTGCCAGTTTGTTTTTTGTCATGTTACAAATGTTGCCGAAGCGTCCAGCCGTGGTCTACACTGCTACCTACCTGGAAGCTCTGGCCGACGCTCATGATAACGCCCAGATGTTGAGCGGTGTGGCTGTTGTCCCGGTGGGCACGGAATCCGGGCGGGCGCAGGAGCCTCCTGTGAAATGATGCGTTCGAACTCTACTCTCGCTCTTTCTCATCCTAGTTTTTGCCAGCGGCACGGTGGTCGGCGCCCTGGGCTACCGCTCGTATTCCCTGAATACTGTCAGCGCCAAGAACCCGCCGCCGAAGAGCCCCGAGGATTACCGCCGCGAATACATCGGTGAGATGCAACGCCGTCTGGGTTTGCAGACGGAACAGGTTCAGAAACTGGAAACGATCCTGGACGAGACCCGGGCCAAGTTCCGCGAATTGCGGGAACGCAGCAAGCCCGAGATGAAGGCGATCCAGGACGCGCAGACCGCCGAGATCAACGCCATGCTCACCCCGGCTCAGCAGGTGGAGTATGAGAAGTTCCGCAAGGAGCGGGAAGAGAAGCGGAAGGCGGAACAGAAGGAGAAGGAGCAGAAGGACAAGGAAAAGTCCGGGAAGTAAGCTCCCTCGATTGAATCGAATACAGACATGAAAAGCCCGGCTTCGCAGCCGGGCTTTTTCAGTCCTGTGAGTGAGACGCGGCCAGCGGTCGGTTAGCCGACGGGCTGCTTGGCGTCTGCCCGCTTGGCCTTCAGATTGGCCGAGCGCTGCAACATCTTCTGGAAACGGTCCACGCGCCCTTCGGTGTCGATCAGTTTCTGACGACCCGTGAAGAAGGGATGGCAACTGGAGCAGATTTCCACTCGGATGTCACCTTTATTGGTCGAGCGGGTCTTGAACGAGTGACCGCATGCACAGATCACATTCGTTTCATTGTAGGCGGGATGGATGCCAGCTTTCATCGTTGATCCTTTAACCTCCCCAGTATAGCAGACACGCATCCTATGCCAAAAGATGCAGCTAAACAGAAAGAACCCGCGGCCGGACTCCGGCGGCGGGTTCTTCGGTAGCCTGGATTCTGAAGCCTACGGCTCTAGAATCGCGCTCAGTGGCCGGTGCGCACGATCTTAGCCCTGCACTGAAGGTCGGGCCAAGGCGTGACCAGTTTGAGCTTCAGCAGTCGACCACCTCACGCGTGTGACAACTACCAGTACTCATTTTTGCTGGATCACCTCCTTTCTTCAGTGATGGCCTTATCCTAAGCGACCTCCACCAATCCGTCAAGAGGAAAGTCAGAAGCAGACCACAAGATTTTGTAGTGCAATTCCAAAAGCAGGAATATACGGTGGTGCGCACGCGCCGGACTTCGGACACACCTCATCCGCACAGGGATTCGCAGGCGGCTGGCCGCACGACCGTTCCATGGCTGTAAATGGGTGATAAAAAAGAAAACGCCCCGGAGGATCGGAGGATACCGCCGGGGCGGGATGGTTAGAGAGGCAACCACCCACAAAGCATCTAACTAACGTGACCCACGGCCTCTAGTGCAGTTTGTCTGCCAAACGTAAGTCGTTGGATCTACGTGAACCCGCCTGGGTGAAATATGAAAATCGGGAGAAGTTGTCAATTTCTCTCCTGAGTTTGGAAGCCGTGCAGCTTGCCTATCCGCTATAGTACTTTTCGGAGATACAATAGGCTCGTGCCGGCCGCCTCCCAAACGCCCCCAGGGCTCGAGACCACGCAGGGTTCCCTGCAAGGCTCGATGGCCCGCCGCGGCATCTCCGGCTTGTTTATCTCCGGCATTCTGATGGCGTTTCTGGGTTCGATCCTGCTCGCCTGGCGCCATCACATCGATCCGAACTATCTGCTCATCGGGACCTACTTCCTGCTGCAGAACCTGGGCATGCTCATCGCCCCGGTGCTGGCGGCTCCGCTGCTGCGTCGCAAGGGGATCCGGTTTGTCATGGCCCTGGGCTGCGTGGTGGCGCTGGTGGCGATGCTGCTGCTGGCCGCCTTCTCACCGCCCTCGCCCTTTGTCTGGCGGATGGCCGGCCTGTTTCTGGTTGGCCTTAGCGCCGGAATGTTGAATACGAGCGTCTTCCACGCCATCACGCCTGTCTACAACCTGAATCCGGCGGCCACCCTGAGCCTGGCCGGAGCGCTTTACGGCCTGGGCAGCATGACCTGCGCCCTCTTCATTGCCGGCACGTTTTTCGCATACACCGTGGCGGTCGTGTTGCTCATCATGGCCGTGGTGCCCGCCACGGCGGCGGTCGTCTACTACCGGGCCAAACTGCCGGAAGAGCCGGTGGTCAAGGAAGTCACCTGGGAGCGGGCGCTGCAGGACTTCAAGAGCCCGGCGGCGATCCTGTTTGCGCTGCTCCTGTTCTTCCAGTCGGGGAACGAGGGAGCCCTGGCCGGCTGGTTGCCGCTGTTTCTGACGCAGCGGCTGGGCGCGAGTCCGGCCACCTCGCTGTTCCTGCTGGCTTTGTACTGGTTTGCGCTGCTCATCGGCCGGGTGGCCGCCCAGTGGCTGCTGCCCCGCGTGCGTCACGCCCGCCTGCTGGCCGGGGCTACCCTGGCTCCGATGTTTGCCTGCCTGGTCCTGCTCTCCACCAACAACCTGTTCGGCGCCACCGTGGGTGTGCTGCTGGCCGGCGGTGGCTTTTCGGTGATTCTGCCGCTGGTGGTCGAGAAAATCGGCGACCGGTTCCCCTACTTCCATCCCGGGTTCTTCAATGGAATCTTCTCGATCGCCATCACGGGCAGCCTGCTCGCTCCCGCCTCGCTCGGCTACATGGCCCACTTTTTCGGGGTTGGCGTCGTGATGGGGCTGCCGCTGGCCGGCTCCATTATGGTGGTGTTCCTCATCATCCTGATTCTGCTGGAAGCCCGCCTGTCGAGCGCCCCCAAGTCCAATAACTAGAGCGATTTGAAAATCAGGAAGGCGTAGACCATCAGGAAGCCGTAGAGGGCCTTGTATTCCCTGTTGCGCAGGTAGACTTCGAACGAGAAGCGTTGCGGCGGGTAGACCTTGGGCAGGCGCGGCAGGAGTTGAGGGACCCTCTTGGCGTACTCCTCGAATTCCGGGAAGATCTTCGCCAGATGCTGTTCTTCCTGCTCCATGACGGGGAGATACACAAAAATGAAGACCACTCCGACGATGGTGGCCAGGCTGGGGCGGGCAGCGGCTACGGTGCAGCCGAGCGCGGTCAGCAAAGTGCCGATATACAACGGGTTGCGGACCCAGGCGTAGGGGCCGGAATCGGTCAGTTGCTGGTTCTTTCTGAGGTGGCCGGCGGCCCAGGCGCGCAGCCCCAGGCCCAGGAACGCGATGGGGCAGCCCAGCAGGAGTGTGGGCAGCACGGGTTGGGCCAGCCACACAAAGGCGGCGGCCAGGAGGAGTCCGGTGGGCACTCGCAGCCGTTGCACGACGTCTGCGTACGGTTTCGGAAAGATCGACATTACAGCCCTACCATTGTAGCGAGTGCATCCAATACGGCCTCCGGCTGAATAGCCCGCATGGATGCGTCTATCTCTTTCCTCCGCTCGTAGCTGGTGACGGCGCCCGGTATCCGGATCACCGATAAGGAGTTACCGTACGGCCCGTTGCGGGCCGGATCGGTGGGGCCGAAGAGCGCCACGCCCGGCTTGTCCAGGGCCGCGGCCAGGTGCATGGGGCCGCTGTCGACGCCCACAACGGCGGTGGCGCGGCGGGTTGCATCGATGAGACCCGAGATCGAGGAGATATGGACCTCGGCCGCCTCGACGCTGCGTAGTGCCTCGGCCTGCCACGGGGCGCCATTGAGCACCAGTGGCATGCCCAGTTCAGATTTCAGTTTGCGGGCGAGTACGGCGTGGTGTTCCAGGGGCCATTGCTTGGAGGCCCAGCCGGCAAACGGTGCGGCCAGGATGAACTTCCCGGCGGGCAGGGCGCTTTCGGAAGTACCGCGGGGCAACGGGAAAGTCACGGTGCGGTCGCGCGCACCGGCCGCCTGAGCCAAGTCCAAATTCTTCTCGACGACATGTGTTGTTTTGGCTCTAACTGTTGTCTTGTATAGGCTTGCAGCGAGGCTCTCGCGGACTTGATCCCGCACGAATCCATACAGTTGGGCGGAGCGGGCGACGCGCGCCACCAGCGCGGACTGGATGAGGCCCTGGAAATCCACGGTGATGTCGAACTGTTGTTTACGGAGCTCGCGCGCGGCAGCGTGTAGGGAGGACAGCTTCCGGCGGTCGACGAAGATCAGTTCGTCGGCCAAACCGCCTGCTTCCAGGAGTTCCCGCCATTTCGGGTGGACCGCCCAGCTCAGACGGCAATCGGGGAATGAGCGCTTGAGGGCGGCGGCGGCGGGCAAGGCATGTAGGATATCACCCATCGCGCCCAGCCGGACCACCAAAATGAGTGTAGCGGCCATCAGCCCTGCCGTTGGCGGACGTGCGAGACGAAGGCCGCGGCGGCCGAGCTATCCCGCTGTTCCAACTGGACATCGGCCTTGGGCACACCCGGCGCGTCGAGCACGACGAAGTCGACGAGCTTCAGGGCTGCCACCAGTTCGGCGCGGGCCCTGGCGGACAGGATGGGTACAGGTGGATCCTTGACGATAACGCCGAGTTTCTCTGACGAACCCTTGGCCTCGGTCAGCCAGGTGGCATGGACGGTCAATAACGGATCAAAATAGCCGGATACCAGCCTGGTTCCGGACGGCAGTTCCGAGGGCGAAACGATCTTCAAACGCGAATCCACTCATACTGTTGTAGCAGGAGTGGACCTCTTTAGCGGGTCGAGATTTGGACCAGTTCCAGAGCCGACTCGACCACCCGGCCGACCTCCACGCCGGTCATGCAGCGGTGGTCGATGGGACATTCCCGCAGAAGACAGGGCGAACAGTCGACATCATGGCGGATCACCTGGGCCAGCGGGCCGGTCGGGCCGGTAGTGATGTGATTGGTGGCGCCGAAGACGGCGACGGTTGGGATGCCCAGGGCCGAGGCAATGTGCATGGAACCCGAGTCATTCGTAAGGAATACGCGACAGGTGCCGGCGCGGTCGATGAACTCTTCCAGGGTTGTTTCCCCGGCCAGATTCCGGGCGGATCCGCCGAGCTGTTCGATCTCGGTGCGAACCTGTTCGCAGAGCGCTCGCTCGGACTTCGAGCCGAAGAGTTCGATTTCGGCGTTCAACTGGCCGGCGATCTGGTGCGCGGCAGCGGCAAAGCGCTGCGGAATCCACTGTTTGGCGGTGCCGTAGGCGGCTCCGGGACTGACGCCGACCACGGATCGCGGGGTGCCGCGCTGGCCGGCAAGACGAATGAGCGGTTCCACCGGAAGCTGGTCGACCCAGCCGATGCGCCGCAGAAGTTCCAGATGGTAAAAGCTTTCGTGCGGGGGGATCGTGCCTTTAGCCGGCACGGCTACAGCGTCGGTGAGCAGCAGGCCGCGGCCGTCGCGGTTGTAGCCGATTCGTCGAGGGATGCGGGCCAGGAAGGTGACTAGCGCGGCATCGAAGGCGTTCTGCAGGAGTAGGGCGCAATCGAATTGGCGACGGCGCAGTTCGGCTGCGGTCTTCCAGCGATCGAGAACGGATTCCGGCTGATAGGGCAGGATCTCGTCGGCGAAGGGCTCCTTGCGGTAGAGGCCGGCGACCCACGGCCGTGCCAGAACCGTGATTTTTGCGGCGGGAAACCGCCGGCGCACAGCGGCCAAAGCCGGCAGACTCATGACCGCGTCGCCCACCCAATTGGTGGCCCGGACTAAAATTCGCGAATAGTTCTCCACTGGCAGTCCAAACTTATAGAATAGGGCGCATGACGGAAGCCGAGAAGCGGGCAGTTGGATGAACAAGGCTAGCCATCATCGGGTCCATCGCGTCGGCGGCGAAACGCTCGAAAGCGCGGCTCTCCGGCGTGTCCATGAACGCTTCGATCTCGGCGGCGCGTCGCCGGCGGGATGGCGCTTGCAGTCCTCCAGGGCGAAGGGGTCTTGCGCCCGTCGCATGCAATCGACCATCTCCCGCCCGGCGGGGCCTTCGTAGAAAGCGATCGCCGCGCGCGACTGTGCCTCGGACAATCCGCTCGCCAGACGCGCGCGCCAATCGTCGGCGATGTCGCGCCAGGCGACGCGCTCGAACACGGCCAGCCGCGTGGCGCGGTCGGCGCGATCCACTTCGCTGGCGTTCGCCGGCGCCGGCAGCGCGGCCGCAAGCGCGCGCAACCCGTCGAAAATCTCGCCCATGCGCGCGGCGTCGGTGAGACGGGAGGCGCGTTCCAGCGCGGCGGCGTCGGGACCCGTCGCCGTCGGCGCGGGCGACGACGCTTCGCCGGCCGTCGCGACGGCCAGCGGCCCCGCGCAGACCAGCGCCACCGACAACGCGATCGCGGCGCGGCGCATCCGGGTCAGACCTGGCGCGCCAGCATCAGGCGCTTGATCTCGGCGATGGCCTGCGCGGGGTTCAGCCCCTTCGGGCAGGTCCTGCGCGCAGTTCATGATGGTGTGGCAGCGATAAAGCTTGAACGGATCTTCGAGATCGTCGAGGCGATCGCCTTCTCCTCGTCGCGGCTGTCCATGATCCAGCGGTACGCTGGAGAAGCACCGCGGGGCCGAGATATTTGTCGCTGTTCCACCAATAGACGGGCAGCTGCGTCGTGCAGCAGGCGCAGAGAATGCACTCATAGTGGCCGTCGAGTTTCTTGCGGTCCTCCTTCGCTCTGCAGGCGCTCCTTTCCCACCGGCGCTCTCCTGTGGCGCGAAGCAGGGCCCGATCGACGCGTACTGCGCGTAGAAATCGGTGAGATCGGGCACCAGATCCTTGATATCTTCATGTTCGGCAGCGGGACCCGGTAACTCTCTTCCCGCAGTCCGCGATGTTTGTGCAGGCGAGCGTGTTCGCCCGCCGATGTTCATCGCGCACGATCCACAGATGCCTTCACGGCAGGAGCGCCGGAACGTCAGCGTCGGATCGATCTCGTTCTTGATGTTGATCAGCACGTCGAGAACCATCGGCCCGCAGGCCGTCGAGATCAACCTCGTAGGTATCGGTGCGCGGATTTTCGTTGTAATCGGGATCGTAGCGATAGACCTTTCACTCACGCACGCGGTTGGCGCCGGCGCCGCGGCGTAGTGCTTGCCCTTGTGGACCTTGGAATTCTTCGGAAGGGTGAACTCAGCCATGCGGCCCTCGGTTGCTGTCCTCCGCCCGAGCCATCTGGCGCATCCAATCGCCGCTCAGGAGGAAACGGGGAAAAGTCACGAATTGTTCGACGAAGACGCGCGAGACGAAGTCGAGCGGGCCGTCGAACGGCACCGGCGCCTCGGCCTCGCGCTTGTGGCCGATGCCCTGCAGCGCGAACGCGACCGCCATCGTCGCGAACGCGATCGCCGCGGAGATCCACAGCCCGTGCGCGAGCTGCACGACCGTGGCCAGCGCGCCGGCGATGAACATCGGCACCGCGACGAAATGCAGCAGCAGATTCAGGCGGTCGCGGTGGTTGCGCGCGTACCCGCGCCACTGCCACGCCAGCAATCCGCCTTCGCGCGAAGCCATCGCCGCCGCCTCAGTACACGCGCGGCTTGGGCGGAACGACGTCGACGTCGTCGGTCAGCGTGTACATGTGCACCGGGCGATAGTCGATCGTGGTATTCGCCCGTCTCGGGATCACCGACGTCAGGGTGTGCTTCTTCCAGTTGGCGTCGTCGCGATTGGGGAAATCCTCGCGGGCGTGGGCGCCGCGCGATTCCTTGCGGTTCTCCGCGGAGACGATCGTCACTAACGCCTGGTCGAGCAGGTTCTGCAGCTCGAAGCGTCTCGATCAGATCGGAATTCCATACCAGCGAATTGTCGCTGACCTTGACGTCGGCGAACACGCGTAGATCTCGCGGATCTTCTTGACGCCTTCCGACAGCGTTTCGCCGGTGCGGAACACCGCCGCGTCGGCCTGCATGGTGCGCTGCATCTTGATCGCGGATCGCCGCGGTCGACGGGTCGATCCGTTGGCGTTGCGGATCTTGTCGAGGTTCGACAGCGACTTATCGATGGCGTCGTCGGCCAGCTTGCTTGTGCGGCGCATCCGGATTGATGGGGTCGCCGCAACGATTCGCGACCGCGCGGCCGAACACCACGAGATCGAGCAGCGAGTTCGAGCCGAGACGATTGGCGCCATGCACCGACACGCAGGCCGCCTCGCCGATCGCGTAGCAGGCCCGGCACCACCGCGTCTGGATCGCCGTTCTTCAACTGCACCACTTCGCCGTGGTAATTGGTCGGGATGCCGCCCATGTTGTAGTGCACGGTCGGAATCACCGGGATCGGTTCCTTGTCGACATCGACGCCGGCGAAGATGCGGGCGCTTTCGGCGATGCCCGGCAGCTTCTCGTGGATGTCTTTCGGGCCGAGGTGGGTCAGGTCGAGGAAGATGTGGTCCTTGTGCTCGCCCACGCCGCGGCCTTCGCGGATTTCGATCGTCATCGAACGCGAGACCATGTCGCGCGGCGCGAGGTCCTTGACGTTCGGCGCGTAGCGTTCCATAAAGCGCTCGCCGTTGCTGTTGCGGAGGATGCCGCCTTCGCCGCGCACGCCTTCGGTGATCAGCAGCCGGCGCCGTACATGCCGGTGGGATGGAACTGCACGAATTCCATGTCCTGCAT
>JASGIE010000102.1:0-80757 GCA_049841055.1 Paludibaculum sp.
GTATTGCCTAGGTTAATAGGGAAACACGATAGAATCCGAACAGCACCTCCATCAGAAAGGGCAGCCAGCGATGAAACGCATCTCCGATCTCTCCAGCTTCAACGAGGTGCGTGAAGCCGGTCTATCCAAGCTGCTGCCGGACCGGCCCCGCATTGCCATCGGCATGGGCACCTGCGGCACCGGCAACGGCGCCGAGGCGGTCTATCACGCCTTCGCCGACGCCATCAACACCCGCGGCCTCGGCATGAACCTGGCGCGCACAGGCTGCTTCGGCTTCTGCGCCGCTGAACCGCTGGTGAACGTCTATCTGCCCGGCAAACCGTTCGTCATCCTCCAGCAGGTGCAGCCGAACGACGTCTCCGGCATCCTGGACGACCTGGCCGGCGGCCGCATGCCCACCGGTCTCGCCCTCTGCAAGATCGAGGAGTGGGATCATATTACCGGCCACGTGCGCTTCGGCGCAGGACTGCCCGAGATTCCCCACTGGCACGAAGTCCCGTTCTTCACCGGCCAGAAGAAGATCGTGCTGCGCAACTGTGGTCTCATCAATCCCAACGAGATCGACGAGTACATTGCCATCGGCGGCTACCAGGCCCTCTACAAGGTCCTCATCGACAACAACCCCGACATGGTGATCGAGGCCGTCAAAGCCGCCAAGCTGCGCGGACGCGGCGGCGCCGGTTACCAGACAGGCATCAAGTGGGAGTTCCTCCGCAAAGCCCATTCGGAGCGCAAGTACATCATCTGCAATGCGGATGAAGGCGACCCCGGCGCCTACATGAACCGCAATGAGATCGAGAGCGATCCGCACTCTCTCATCGAGGGCATGATCATCGGCGGTTTCGTCATGGGCGCCACCGAGGGCATCCTCTACGTCCGGGCCGAGTATCCGCTCGCCGTCCATCGCCTGAACTCGGCCATCGAGCAGGCCCGGGAATGTGGACTGCTCTGGGCGAAAACATCTTAGGCCGCGGTTTCCGCTTTGATCTCCAACTGGTCGAAGGCGCAGGCGCCTTTGTCTGCGGCGAGGAGACCGCGCTCATCCGTTCTCTGGAAGGCAAGGCCGGACGCCCCACTCCTCGCCCGCCCTACCCGGCCGAGCAAGGCCTCTACGGCTGCCCCACCAACATCAACAACGTCGAGACCTGGTACAACATCGCCCCCATCGTCATCAAAGGCGCCGGCTGGTTTACCGAAACCGGCAGCGCCAAGAGTCCGGGCACGAAGGTATTCTCGCTCGTCGGCAAGGTGAACAACACCGGCCTCGTCGAAATGCCGCTCGGCACACCGCTGAAGACGTTCGTCTACGACGTCGGCGGCGGTGGCCCCCATGGACGCGCCATCAAGGCCGTTCAGACCGGCGGCCCCTCCGGTGGCTGCATCCCGCAGGAGATGTTCGACACTCCGGTCGACTACGAGTCCCTCGGTCAGCTCGGCTCCATCATGGGCTCCGGCGGCATGGTTGTCATGGACGAAGACAACTGCATGGTCGATGTCGCCCGCTACTTCATCGAGTTCACCCACTCGGAAAGCTGCGGCAAATGCATCCCCTGCCGCGTCGGCCTCGACAAGAGCCTCTACTACCTGAATCGCATCACCCAGGGCAAAGGCACTGAAGCCGACTTCGACCTGCTCGACGACCTCAGCCGCATGATCCGCGACACCTCGCTCTGCGGCCTCGGCCAGACGGCGCCCAATCCCGTCCTCACCACCATGCGCCATTTCCGCCACGAGTTCGAGGACCACATCCGCGCCGCCCGCTGCCGCGCCGGCGTTTGCGAGGATCTCGCCCTCAGCCCCTGTGAGAACTCCTGCCCGCTGCACATGAACATCCCACGCTTCCTCCAACTTCTTAAGGAGGATCGCCTGGAGGAGGCCTTCGTTTCGGTGGTGATGGACAATCCTCTGCCTGCCTCCACCGGCCGCGTCTGCCAGCACCCCTGCGACAACCGCTGCCGCCGCACTGGCGTCGATTCCGCGGTCAATATGCGCGAGGTTCATCGTTACATCGCGGATGCCATCTATCCGGACAGACCGCTTCGACGCCCTGGCCGCCAACATCGCCGCGCGCCGCAAGCCGCTCACCGGCAAGCGCTGCGCTGTGGTCGGAGCCGGCCCCACCGGCCTCGCCTGCGCCTTCTACCTCTGCATGCTCGGCCACGAGGTGATGGTCTACGACTCCAATCCGGCCGCCGGCGGCATGCTCCGCTATGCACTGCCTGACTACCGGCTGCCCAAGGACGTGCTCGACCGCGAGGTGGAGCTCATCCGCCGCGCCGGTGTCGGATTCACCTTCAACACCCAGGTCCCGCGCGACATCTCGCTCAACGATCTGGACAGCCAGTTCGACGCCGTCTTCCTGTCCATCGGCACCTGGAAGGAGAGCTGGGTCTACCTGCCTGGCACGGAACTCACCGGTGTCATCCCTGCCCTGCCCTTCCTGGAAGGTGTTTCCAAGCAACAGCCGGTACCCCTGGGCAAACGGGTCACCGTCATCGGCGGTGGCAATGCCGCCATCGACTCGGCCCGCACCGCCCTCCGCCTCGGCAGCAAGGTGACCATCATCTACCGCCGCGAACGCAAGGACATGCCCGCGATCCCCGAGGAGACGGAGGCCGCCGAAGCCGAAGGCGCCGAAATCGTCTTCCTCGCCACGCCGCACCGCATCGTCGGCGGTCCTGACGGGCGAGTTCAGGCCATCGAGGCCGTCCGCACCAAACTCGGTGAGTCGACTCCTCCGGCCGCCGCCGCCCCATGCCCACCAGCGAGATCATCCGCTTCGCCTGCGATACCGTCATCCTCGCTGTCGGCGAAACCGTGGATCTCGACTTCGCCAAGGCCTCGGGCCTCAAAATCAAGGAAACCGGCCTCATCGAGGTCGACCGCTATACCCTCGAGACCAGCCGCACGAAGTTCTACGCCGGCGGCGACCTCATCACCGGAGCCTCCAACGTCTCCAACGCCATGGGCTACGGCAAGAAGGCCGCGCGCAACATTGACCGGCGCCTGATGAACGTCCGCCGCTGGGAGAACGTCTTCCCTTCCTTCGAATACGATCAAACCCCGCCGGCCCACGCCAGCGAGGCGCCACGCCATCACGTGGAGGAGGTGGATGCCGCCCAGCGCGCCACCACCTTCGCCGAGGCCACCATCGGCCTCGCGCCCGTCGACGCGATGGAGGAAGCCTGCCGCTGCCTGCGTTGCGATGTCCGCAACGGCGACCACTAGAAAGGAGAATCCGCCATGCCCCAGAAGATTTCCATTCGCATCGATGGCGAGCTCATCCATACCGCCGCCGGACAAAGCATTCTTGACGCCGCCAAGGCGCACAACAAATTCATCCCTTCGCTGTGCCACATGAAGGGGCTCAGCTCGGTCGGAGCCTGCCGGCTCTGCATCGTGGAGGTGGCCGGAGTCGGACGCCTGCTGCCGGCCTGCACGACACCCGTTCAGGACGGCATGTCGGTCACCACCCAGTCCGACAAACTGCGCCGCTATCGCCGCATCGCCCTGGAACTGCTCTTCGCCGAGCGCAATCACGTCTGCGCCGTCTGCGTCTCCAACGGCTTCTGCGAACTGCAGGGCCTTGCCAAGCGGCTCGGCGTCACCAATATCCGCTATCCCTACACCTACCCCAAGGTCCCCATCGACCTCACTCATCCGCGCTACACCGCGGATCAGAACCGCTGCATCCTCTGCTCGCGCTGTGTGCGCGTCTGTGCCGAGGTGGAGGGGGCCCACGTCTGGGACATCTCCGGCCGCGGCGTCGGCTCGCGCCTGGTTTGTGAACTCAATCGCACCTGGGGCGAGTCCACCAACTGCACCAGTTGCGGGAAGTGCGTCCAAAGCTGCCCCACCGGCGCCATCGCCGAAAAGGGCTTCGCCGTCGAAGAGATGAGCAAACGCACCGATCCCATCAGCCGTCTGGCGACCCTGCGCGCCGCCGGCTCCGACAGCAAACCGGGGGTGATCTTATGAGCAAGGCCAAGGTAGCCACAGTCTGGCTGGATGGCTGCAGCGGATGCCACATGTCCGTGCTCGACATCGACGAGGTGCTCATCGATGTGCTGCACAAGGCCGATATCGTCTACGGCCCGCTCGTCGACGCCCAGGAGTTTCCGGAAGCAGTCGACGTGACGCTGACAGAAGGCGCGGTCAGCAGCCAGCACGACTACAAACTCATCCACCAGATCCGCAAGCGGACGAAGATCCTCATTGCCCTGGGCGACTGCGCTGTCACCGGCAATGTCCCGTCCATGCGCAACACCATCCCCACCAAGCGCCTGCTTGAGAGGGCTTATGTGGAAGGGGCCGACATCCATCAGCGTGCCCCTTCTGACGGCGTGCCGGCCTTGCTCCGGCACGCCGTCCCCGTGCAGGAGATCGTCAAGGTCGATCTCCATCTGCCGGGCTGCCCGCCCAAACCTGCCCTCATCGCCTTCGCCCTCACGGAACTGCTGGCCGGCCGCAAACCGGATCTCAGCGCACCGGCCGTGGCGGGCCTGGTCAAGTTCGGCTGATCTGGAGGACCTATGCCGCCCACTATCACCATCAATCACGTCACGCGTATCGAAGGTCATGCCCGCATCGACATTCATCTGAACGACCTCGGCAAAGTCTCCTCCACGCAGTTCCACGTCACCCAGTTTCGGGGCTTCGAGAAGTTCACCGAAGGCCGCCCCTATTACGAGATGCCGGCCATTACGGCCCGCATCTGCGGCATCTGCCCGGTGAGCCACCTGCTGGCCTCCGTGAAGGCCTGCGACGCCATCATGGCCGTCCAGATCCCGGAGCCTGCCGCTCTGCTGCGCGAACTGCTCCACTGCGCCCAGTTCGTCCAGAGCCACGCCCTCAGCTTCTTCCACCTCTCCGCGCCCGACCTGTTGCGTGGGCTTCGATTCTGATCCCGCGCTGCGCAACATCGTTGGCCTCATCGAGAAACATCCGGAAGCGGCCCGCGATGGCATCGCCCTGCGCAAATTCGGCCAGCAGGCCATCGAACGCATGGCCGGAGAGCGCATCCACCCCTCCTGGACCGTCCCCGGAGGTGTCAACAAACCGCTCTCCGCCGATGCCCGCGACCACATCCTCACTGGCCTCCCCATCGCGAAGTCGATCATTCGCCGCACGCTGAAGAGCTTCAAAGCGATGCTCGACGACTTCCCGGCCGAGAGCGCCGCTTTCGGCAACATGCCCACCGCCTACGCCGGGCTGACCGGCCTCGACGGCGAATTCAAGATCTACGACGGTGCATTGCGCTTCATCGACAACTCGGCGAAGCCCCTGGCCACCGTGGCGAAACCGCTGGACTACTCCAAGTACATCGGTGAAGCCACGATGCCGGACTCGTACCTGAAGGCGCCCTACTTCAAACCGCTGGGCTACCCGGAGGGCATTTACCGCGTCGGTCCGCTAGGCCGTCTGAACGTAGCCGCCCGCATGGGTACGCCGGAGGCCGACGGCGAACTGGAAGAATACCGCCAGCGTCTGGGCCGCATTGTCCAGAGTTCGTTCTTCTACCACTACGCCCGCCTGATCGAGGCGCTGTATGGTGTGGAGCGCATGGAAGAACTGCTAAACGAACCCTTGATCACCGACACGCACGTCCGGGCCGAAGCCGGCGTCAACGCGACGCAGGGCGTAGGCATCATCGAAGCCCCAAGAGGCGTCCTCATTCACCACTACAAGGTCGACGACAACGGCGCAATCACGTGGGCAAACCTGATCGTCGCGACCGGCCATAACAACCTAGCCCTGAACCACAGCATCCGCCAGGTCGCGGAACAGTTCGTAGACGGAGCCCAATTGAAAGAAGGGGCCGTCAACAGAGTCTCTGCGGTAGTCCGGGCGTATGACCCATGCCTGAGCTGCTCGACGCATGCGTTTGGTGGACCGGCGGTGGAACTGAGGCTGTGGAGCCCGCAGGGGGAGTTGGTCGACTCCTGGCCGAAGCCTGAGTAAGTAAGACTGGCAAGTTGAAAGCAACTGGCGGCGCGGAATCAATGGCCCCGCCGTGAGGTGGCTTTTTCTCGCCATCTCCAAGGCCCAAAAGGAAACCTGATCTCTTCACCCACTGTCGGCGAAGTTTCGACGATTAAATCGCAACGATGTTCTCAAGCGCGTAAGGTGTACAGAGCCGCCAGCGAAGACATTGGAGCGAGTGTCTTCTGGGACCGCCAAAGACGTACACGGGAGCACGCATGTGCCCCTTGGGAAGGCTGGTTCCCAGATTCCCCATTTCGAGTACGATTGAATCATTCTGGCAGCTGCCGCGACGAGTAGGCTGAGTTCCGAATCGTGCGGCAAGAAGGGCTGGTCCTCCATTTGATCGCTATGACCCTCAGTTTTGTGCCAACCACCTTGCTTGCCCTGATTTTGGGAAGCAACTGCGCGGTCGCCCAGGAGAACACTGAGCGTAATTACTATTGCAGGGAACTCGCTGGAGCCGGGATTAGCCTGTCTGGGATGTTAGGAAGTGAGACTCGAGACGTGAGGGGCAATCTGACTCTGCAGACGATCCGACTTTGTCCTCGGGAATTCATCTCGGCGGCAAGCATTTTCCCATCCTCAGATTCGCCCTTGCCCGGGATCCGTGAGATGACCCAGGCAGCCGACCCGTCGTTGATTGCGCCAGCCAGAAAAGCAATCGCAAGCGTTCGGCCCCGTGACGATCCCGGCTCAGCGGCGGTTACGAAACAGTTGCTTTCGCTCCTGGGGCAGCCGCAAACCAAAGGCGCACGCAATCTGGTCGAAGTAGAGCGTCGCGACTCTCTGACTCTCGCCAACCTCGCAGCCGCACAGAAGGCTCGTACAGGTGAACGACAGAGCATACTGATTGAAGGCGTTTTCGTTATGTGGGTTATTAACAGGGTGGCGATAAACGCTGCTTTCGAGTCAGTACCTTCCGCTCAAGAATGGCTGCGGCCGTTTCCGCCGGGCATCGTGATGGTCGGAGAAGGGGAGATCGGCGAAGAGGTCAGGGAGTTCGAGAGATCTGTTATCCGGCGTGCCCAAGCTCACGATGGTCCAGTGGACAAATGGTACCGCGGCTTCAAAGTCGAGCAATAGGGCCGGACCACTTCCTGGTGCACCAATGTCAAAGGATGCTGGGTAACAAAAGTGAGGCCATCTATGTCGTGCGAGTTTTGGATTCAACGCCTCGCTGGTTGCACGAACTCCATGATGGCTGCGGCTACTCAGCTTGAGACGGAATGGACTCCTGAATCGCCTCCTCATACGATCGCATCTGCCGCCCTGGCACGCGCATTTGGAAGTGACTTGGCAAACCTCTCGCCCACTGAGGTCACAATCGTCAGTCGCGCAGTGGAAGACCTGCTCACCACAGGTTAAAACAGGGTCCAGACCGCCATAGCGACTGCCTTTCTCGTGTTGATATTGGCACAGGCGTCGAGCGGCACCATCGACTTCAGGATGATAACCGCGGCACTAGTCCCTGAATCCGCGAAGCATTGCCAGGCGTGGGATGAATTCACTGGCGTGAGGACTGATGGACTTTGGTGATGAGGACGGGTGTCCGTCCTCTCCGCATCCATGGAAGCCACTATTCTCCGAGGAAGTACGCCATGCTGAGGCGGGTCCGGATCTCGTCAGTGCGAGATCCTTCACGAGGAGGGTCGCAGCTTTCCTATTCAGCTCAGAGAGGAACTCAGCACCTAAACGAGCTCAACCGCTCACTTCACTACCTCAGGGCAAGCACTTCCAGGCGCCGGAGTACGATGTCGATTCGGGCCTGACTCGCCGCGTCCGGAAGGAGATATCCAGGGAGTGCGTCGAGGAATCTGGGTGTACTCAGTAGGTCATTGATCTCGGCGCGCAAGTATGAGCGAAGGTCAGCGACACCGGCCCGCACCTCCGCGACAAGTTCCGCACGACCATCCACGACCGAGATGAGGTCCTCTAGATCGTGACTTCCGAAGAAGTCGCCCTGCCCACGGCCCTTGAACGCTTCGAGCTTCGTGGCAAGGAAGTACGGACCTGTCACAATGCGGATCTCGAGGTCCTCCGCAAGCCGTTCCATGATCGAAAACTCCACCGCAGCTCGATACCAGCGGTTGGAGAACCCGAGGATACTTGCGTCGAGCGGCATGACATCAAGCGTTGTCTCGTGCTGGACCCACCGGCACAGCGGCGCTCCTTCTCGGGCGTCTTCTTGGAATTGCAGTGCTCGCAGTCGAGCGCCAAACACTTCATATTCCGCATAGGACGTGATTTCGGCGATCGCATCCACATCGAGTGTGGCTCGCGGTCCGGGAGAGGCCTCGTCAGTAATCAAGAGGCCCGTGACCGCCCCTCCCACAAACACGAGTTCCCCTAGCAGGGGGCGCAGGAGCCGCGCAGCGATAATTAGCTGCTCACGATTTGAGTCGTTCATTTGCTTCCCTGAAGCGCCGGCACAGTTCCACCTCGGCAGCCTTCCGTTCACGAGCCCGCCCGTCCCGCAAGGCGTCGGCGAGGGCCAGGTACTCGTAGAAACTCGGAGTCGCGCAGAGCAGCGATGGGAGCGGTCTTGTACAGCGGCTCAAACGCGATTCCTCGCTGCTTCCCCTCCACATACGGCCATACCGGAACCAGTTCGCCCGCTTGCGCAATCATGCCGCGGAGCGGTTCGGCGGCGTACGACGTGGGAACCCCGCGCGTGACCTCACCTCGCTCGGGCGGAAAGACGTACTTCAGCCCGTGCGCGAGGAACTCTTCCAGCGCGGCAAAGTTCGGGCGATTTTTCCGTTGTGGCCCATGGAGTAAGCCGCTACCTTCAGCGCGGCGCACGCAGGCGTGCACCTCGGACGGGCTCATGACCAATTCCGCGGCCAATTGGGAGTACGGCGCACGATCCCGCCGGGATGCCACGATCTTGAGAACCACATACACGTCCTGTGGCTTGAGCACCATGACATCCATTCTATATTCGCGATTCGCGAATTGCGAATTGCAGATGCGACCACCAGCCCGATCAAGGTTCGCTTCGGGCCGTCCGGCACAGTCTAGACTTGACCTCCGCCCTGCCCCCTCCACATAATAGCTCAAGAAAGTTGAACAATTATGCAGAGGACCAGTAACCGGAACCTCTACCAAGTTGCTGAAGCACAAGGCGGCTATTTCACCGCCAAACAGGCCGCGCGTCTCGGCTTCACAGCTAGTAAAAGGAACTACCACGTTGGTGCTGGCAACTGGGTCAGGGAGCATCGCGGCATCTATCGTCTGGCGCTCTTTCCGTCGCCAACTCGCCCCGATCTCATCCTCTGGTGGCTTTGGTCGCGGGGCCGCAGCGATTCACCGCAGGGCGTCTTCAGCCACCGCACGGCCCTCGCCCTCCACGAACTCACCGATGTCAACCCGGCAAGAATCGATCTGACGGTGCCGCCCGCCTTTCGAAAAGGCTCGGAGATCCCGCCTGTGCTCCGACTGCACTTCGCCGAGGTCGCCACCCCCGACATAGAGGTGGTCGAAAATGTCCCTGTGACTACTGCGCTGCGAACGATCCTCGACGTGTGGCGGGAGCAAACACTCCAGGAATCCTCTCTTCGCGATGCTTTTCATGACGCAAGACGCATGGGCAAACTGACCATGGGACAAATTGCTCAGGCCCGCAAGAGCCCCGGCGTCGCTCAGATCATCGATTCGCTGGAATAGGGCCACCGATGACCACGAATCGGCAGTACAACTCTGGAGTTGGGCTTCGAACCTCGCTGGAAGAGAGGCTGAAGCGAATTTCCCGCGAAGAAGCGGTCGATCAGCAACGCCTGCGCCGTCAGGTCGCCTTCGACCGCTCACCCTGAAGCCCGGCCTCATCCTTCTGCGCGGCACACAGCCATCGATCACCGTTCCCGCGCAAAATCCGCCGGACACACCGCCCCCATGCTTCCTCCACAACGCAAGATCCTCAGGATCTCTCCATCCGCTGAAACTTCCGCGGAGAAGTTCGAATTAACGAAGCCCGACCTCAGTGCCACGCCGGTTAGTCGATCGCCCTCAACCTGTCCATGCCATGGTTCGGCAAGGGATATGAGCGTGGGCTGCTCCGGATGATCGATCTTATCCTGGGTTAGCGCAATCTTGCCGCTCTGCAAAGCTGAAACATGGAAGGTCACCCTTCGATCCAGCTCCTTGTCCAACACCGCCCAGTTACCCTGGAAGATCTCTCTTCCGGATCCACTCGTGGAGACGCGCCGGAATTCGACGGGCACTTTCCGCTCGTTCAGCTGAACCTCACCGAGCATCCTCTCACCATCTTCGGAGAGCGTGACCTGCAGCTTCATCCCAATGCAGTCTTCTACCTTCACTGTCCGCGTCTCGATATCGTAGGCCTTCACGCCGCAATAGCGCGGGGCATCGGCGTATATCGCGGACTCTGCCTGAATGTAAGTATGCTGAGTCCTGTGAAGACCGCCCTCGGGCCGCCACTCGATCGTCGTATGAAGAATGATATTGAGAGCAACCGTGAAATCTCCACGAAAGATCCCGATTTCACCCGCACCAGTCGCTGACTCCCAGACTCCTGAAGACAATCGTGCCTCTGCCAGCACTTGCTGCCAGTTTCGTTCCTGCGCGCTGAGCGGGCATACCAGCCCGAGAACCAAAACGCACCGAAGAAGCATCATCGCCGTGAGACGCTATCGCGGCGGATAGGGTTGCGGCAAACAGAACTTCAGGTTGGCGATATGCACACATCCCAGCGCGATGCCCTTCGTGACATGAAGCGCGGGAAGCGGGCAGCCAACCCTTCTTTCGGGATCGACCTTGGATGTGGTCCTTAGCGGACTGCAGTACGGCATCAACGAAAAGAGAATGGCGCGGGCCGGCTGGGCGGTGGAGACGTCCGGCCATAGAATTCGACGAACCGCACAAATACTGCATGCGCATCCACTCGAGCGGCATGGCTAATTGAAACAAGCCGCCAGACTTCAGCCCGGCCTACGTTAGCAGCACGAATCAAGCCCGCCGGGCAGCGAGGCTCCACGCCTCACCCGCCCGGCGGCTCCCGTTAGTTCAAGCCCGCGATGCCGATGGGATCACCCGACACTACCATCTCCACACGGCGGTTCTTCAAACGCCCCGCCTCGTTCGAATTCGAGGCAACCGGATTGGCTTTCCCCAGTCCGACGGCGCTCACGGTATCCGGCGGCACGCCCTGCCCGACTAGATACGCGCGCACCGAATTGGCGCGGCGCTCCGACAGCGTCTGGTTGTATTCGTCACTCCCAACGCTATCCGTGTGCCCCTCCAACTCGATCTTCAGTCCTGGGTAGGCGAGAAGAATGCCGGAAACCTTGGCCATCTTCTCCCGCGCACCCGGCTTCAGTTCGTACTTGTCGAAGTCGAAAAGCACGTCGGCGATGTTGACGATCAGACCGCGGGCAGTTTCCGCGGTTTCCAGAACAGCATTCAACTGCTGGCGAAGCCGTTCACGCAACTGAGCCTTCTCTTTTTCAGCCTGAATGCGCGCCTGATCGGCCGCACTCGCGCTCGCCCGGGCTTCCGCCGCCTGGGCCGCGAGAAGTCTCTGCTGCTCCGCGGCCGCGGCCCGCGCCGCGTCAGCGGCGGCCCGTTCCCGCTCCGCTCTCGCGGCAGCCGCATCGGCTTCCCATTTCGCCGCTTCCGCGGCCGCCCGGTCAGCATCCGCCTGAGCACGCCGCTGCTGTTCGAGGCTGGCCTGCTGCGCGGCGCTCTCCGCCTCCGCCTTCAGCCGGGCCTGGTTCTCTTCATTCATCTTCCGGATCGTGATGATGCGCGCATCCTCGGCCATCTGGGCCGCCTCACGGGCATTCGTCTCCGATTCCTTACGGTGGTTCCCATGGTGGAGCAGACCCGCGGCGTTCTCCAATCCGATGCGCGCCTTGTTGAACGTGTCGGCGGCATACTGCTCGGCGCCGGCTAGCCGGGCGATCTCCACGGCATTCTCCGCTTCAGCAAGCTGCAGCGGACCCTTCGGGTCTATCCGAATCGGCTTGTACTTGGCTCGGTCAACGACGTATTGCCCGCGTTTGAGAAGTTCGTACTTCGCCTCCACATCCTGGATAGTGCCCGTGGTGTCTTTGCGAATGAAATTCTCGGCGACCACGACATCACTCGGCTGGGTCACGGCAAAGTATGGTTCGGCGGTCACGATCAGCGCGAAGCTCTGCAGATGGGTCGTCGAAAGCAACTTCGCATTATCGCCTTCCAGGACGACCTCGCCGATGTTTGTGGCGCGGCCTTCGGGGGTGATCGCCCACAACACATAAGTCATGTACTCCGGGCCAAATTGATTGGCGGCCGTCATCCGGTCGAGTCGAGTCTCAATCTTGGTCGAGCCTAGCTCGCTCTTGACGTTGGCTTCGCCCCGCGCGGCCGGCATCAATTCGGTTCCGCGGAAGTCGATCCTGGTTGTCCCCTGCCGATGATGGTAATTGACCGCTTTCGTGGTGCGCGAAACAACTCGAATGCGATAGATGGGGACGGACTCTGAAGCATCTGGCGGTTCTGCCTTCGCCGCGGTGGGATTTGGAATTTGCGCCATGGCGGCGGCAAAGCTGATCAGAACAGACAACACAATCTTCATATGTCTTCAGCCCTCCTACCGTAGGGAGGGAGCAATCGCCTGGCCACACACCGGAATTCAATAACTTGGCTCAGACGAAAGGGTGGCAAAACCCGGCAATTAGGCAGATTTTGCCGAAGAGCATTCGGCAGCAGCGGTGATCCGGGGCAGTTTTTGGCTTCATCCCCGCCTATCAGCCCGGCCGGTGGCGCCTCCCGATTTGTTGATCGACCCTTGATTCAACGAGGCGCAGCGGCTATTCACCGGTTCGGAACATTCGTCGTGCGGAATCTGGCGGCGGCGTACCCAATCGCCCTCTGACACGCCCCATCCTCCCACTTGTTCCAATAGCCCGCACACTGCCTCTCACCCTGGCTATGCGGCCAACTGGCTTACGCCCGGGTTCCGCGCTTCGATCGCCTTGACGGACTCTTCGAACGCCTTCTCCAGAACGCGCTTGCCAATGGTTCTCAGCACAAATCCGAGGATCCTGCCCTTGAAGTTCTTCCCTTCGCGGATGACCTCCACATCGATGTCTGTGGTGCCATCGTGATGGCGCGTGAACGTGTATGTGTGTCCGGATGCACCGCCCCACAGGTTGGACTCGGTCGTCGTGAGGACTACATGCTCGGGGTTGGACCAGTCATAGTGCAGGCGTTCCCATACTCCGCCGGAGCCTTCCGTCACGTCCGCCTCCGTGCGGCCAAGTTGATGCACTTTGAGATACTCATCGGCGCTGTTGCCGAATAGCGCCGACCTGCCTGGGCCGAAGTCCGTGAGTCCGGCGATGTACTGCTCGGGAGTCAGACTAGTTGTTCGATGGAAGTGAATCTGCCTTTGCGTCATGGTCGTTCTTCTTTCATTGGACCTGTCGCAATGGATCACTGCAGCCGGCGCTCCATACTCAAACAATTGAAAAACAAGGGGCGTGGCTCGGCATGCTGCCGCCTGTTCAGCAAAACGCCGAGCAATGAGCAAATTGCCGGCGCGTGTGATGATTACCTGGAGGGTGACCGCCGTTGACCGTATTTGTCGATCCCAAGCCGCCGGATCTTCGATTCAAGGGTCTGCCTTGGAATCCCGAGCTTCACGGCCGCACCGGAAGGCCCGGAGATGCGGCCATGGCTTTCGGCGAGCGCTTCTTCGATGGCCTCAATCTCGCGAACTTGTAAGGTCGAAAGCCCCTCGTATGCTCGCGCAGGTTCAATCCCGCCAAGTTGGAGCCAGCCCTCCTCGACGGCGAACACGTCTCCCTCACTCAGGATGACAGCCCGCTCTACGACATTCTGCAATTCACGAATATTGCCGGGCCACTGATAGGCTCTCAGCATTTCAAGCGTCCGCTTCCCGATGTGTCGAAATTGCTTCCCGGAGCTTTTCGCGAAGCGGCCGACAAAGTACTCCACCAGCAAAGGGATATCTTCGGCTCTCTCACGCAGCGCAGGCACAGCGATGGGAAAAACATTCAACCTGTAGAAAAGGTCCCGGCGAAACGCCCCGCTGTCGACGGCCGCCGGCAGGTCGCGATTCGTGGCCGCGATAAGGCGGACGTCGACCTGGATCGGCTGATTGCTGCCCACTCGTTCGAATTCACGCTCTTGCAGCACACGCAGCAGCGCGATTTGGGTCTCCATGGGGAGATCTCCAACCTCGTCCAGAAAGAGGGTGCCCCCGTCAGCAGCCTCAAACCGGCCGAGGCGGCGCTGCAGAGCGCCGGTGAAAGCACCCTTCTCGTGTCCGAAGAGCTCCGACGCAATCAGCGGCTCCGGGATGGCTGAGCAGTTGACGCGAATGAAAGCCTTGGCCGAGCGTCTGGATCTCCGATGCAGGGCGCGAGCAATCAGTTCCTTGCCCGTGCCGGTTTCGCCCAGAATGAGCACTGTCGCATCCGTTGACGCCACCTTCTCCACCTGCCTGACCACCTGGCGCATGGGCTTCGAGGTACCGACAATCTCCTCGAACATCGAAGTGCGATCGACGTCCTCGCGCAGGACCAGGTTTTCACTCCGAAGCTGCTCCTCCGTCCGCTTTTGCTCGTCGATGTAGGTTCCCGTGACGTACCACCGGAGAATCTGCCCCTGCTCGTCTTTTTGCGGGTTGTACTGGCTCAGGAACCAGCGGTATTGGTCACTTCGGAACCTCACACGCATCTCGAGTTCAAACGGGTCTCCGGCCAGGAGTTTCTCCTGACGCTCCTCTCGAATCCGGTCAACATCGTCTGGATGGAATGCCCGGGCGAGAAAGCTGTTGTCGACCACATCCCCAATGGTCAGATCAGTGATTTCCAGAGCAGCGCGGTTCGCATAGAGAGTCACACCGTCGGGAGCGAGCACCACAACCGCCTGCCGGATGGCATCGATGATCGTACGCAATTCCTCTTCGCTCTGCCTCAGCTTCTGCTCGGCGCGCATTCGGACATCGACATCGGTGTTGATGCCGCACCAGCCAACAACGTTCCCTTTCTCGTCATGCACAGGGGCCGCTGAAATCTGGAACCAGCGATAATCTCCGTTAACTCGACGAAGCCGCAGTTCGGTCTGCCCAGGCCGTCCTGAACTCTGCAGCCCCTGCCACCAGTCTTCGAAGGCCGCGGTGTCATCGGGGTGGACGATCGACTTCCATCCCTCCTGAATTTGCTCTGCGGACAGACCGCTGTCGTCCTGAAACCTCCGGTTGACGAACTCCGGGAATCCACCGGGGCCGGTGGACCAGACACACGCGGGAAGGCTGTCGAGGAAGTCACGGGGTTCCAGACGTGCGCGGCGGCTGGCCATGCCGAATTATACTGTCTGCGAAAATGGCGGCGATACGCGGTCGCGGCTAACCATTTTCTGGCTTTGAAGCCGTGAGCAGCGTGGTGGCGGCAACCGGATTGCCCCACCAGAATCTCCAGCCCAATCGCCGGCGCTGGACTTCCAGGGCGCCCAACCTCCGCAAGGCATCCGCATAGATCGAGGTTGCCCGGATATCGGCGATGACCATCCGTCCTCCTGGCTTGAGCACCCGGTAGCCCTCGGCAATCGCTCGACCCCGTTCGGCATTCGACCGAATGTTGTGGATCGCCAGGCTCGATACCACGAGATCAAACGTCGCATCCGGGAACGGAAGCTTCCGCATGTCCGCCGTCTCGATCCGCACCCGATCGCTCACCCCCTCCAACGCAGCGTTGCGAAGCGTGACGTTCTGGCTGTTGCCGGACTGGTCCTTCGTGCTCCAGATGTCTACCCCGGTCACCCGGCCCGACGTCAGACGGCGCGCTACTGCGGTCAACACCGCGCCACGGCCGCAGCCCAAATCCAGCACCGCCTCGCCGCCGTGCAGCCCAACGCGGTCGAGGATCTGTTCCCATTCAATAAATTTCCCGTGCCGGGTGGTGTAGAAAAAACTCACCGTTTGGAACAGGAACAGCGCGAAATACAGCGTGATGGGCCCCGCGGCATGTGGCGTCATGCGCCACCAGACAACGGCCGCGCCGACGCCGCTGCCGGCCGCAAGCAATCCGAAAATCACCAGCGCATAGGGAGCATCATAGCCATAGTCGGGACGTGGCATCGCGATCGAAATGCTACCACGGCCGGGCGGTTGGGATGGAACGTCCATGGTCTCCCATCACGAACCCGCCACGGTCCAGCCGCACCTGGGGCATCGGAATCGAGAGAATCCGGATCATCCTGACCCATCTCGACCCACCAGTCGCACTCGACCTCCGGGGCGACGGACATCCATTTCTCTGTGTGTTCGCCATTTCCCGCGGGCTGAGCCGCAAGCGGTGACACAGGATCAAAATCTTTCCGCAGCGCATTTACAATCACTTGCAGGGCATGCCTGTCTCCAGCCTGGAATCAGGGGATACACTCTGTGCGCCGGATACTGCGTCTCGTGCGCACCCGGCCTGATCTTTGACTCGAGCATGTCCATTCCTAACGGCCGGCGTGTCTCCCGCCCCAGGCCTGGAACGTTGGAGTAGCGGACCAATCCTCCGCTGTTGAGGGAACAAAGCCATTTGTTCCAGTTTTCTTCTCCTGGCCCGATGCAGGAGTGCGAGGGCTCCAACCGCTGGCTTGAACGCGGAGGTGCGCTGTGTTCCCTCGGTTGTGAGTGATCAAACCCATTTATTCCCGTTTTCTTCGTACTGCCGGTATGAGGGAGTGCCTGCTGCATTCCACCGGCTCTGAGGGATCAAAGCCATTCAGGCTCCGCATGGCCCGGACCCTCACCGCCGGATCAGCCGTGGCAGCACGATCAGCCCCGAGCCACAGAAAATCAATGACAGGACCAGCAGCAAGGATTGCCCCTGTTGGAAGTCCTCCACAGCCAGCTTGAGACACGCCAGCAGCAGCATCGGATAGGCCAGACGCTGGACCTCCGGCCGTCTCACCCGCGCCGCCACGATCGCCAGCGCCGTCAACAGCGCGGTCCGCAACGGCGCCGCTGTCGAAACATACCGGCACAGCCCGGCCGCCACCAGACCGGCCGAGCCCCACACGGCCAACGCCGTCAAGACCAGCGCCTCCGTGGCATCCAGCCAATGCCGCTGCCGCCCCGCCCGGGCCATCACCGCATAACACGACACCAGCCCCGCCAACGCCAGCAGGTACTCCGCCGTGACGCCGGAGGCAGCCGAGCCGCTCACGCGGATCAGGTACGCGGCCGCATGCGGCAACAAATCCGCCTGCCAGACAGCCAGCAACAGGTAAACCGCCGAGTGGATGCGGAGAGTGTCCCGCTCGCCTCTCACGGCCGCCAGCATCATCAGTACCGCCAGCCCCGACCACGCCGCCGCCAGCGCAGCCCCGCTGAGCAGCACGGCGCAGCCCGCCGGAATCAGCAGCGCGCCAAACGTCGAGTAGGTGTAGAAGTTGCGGTCGCGGCGGTGCTGACGATCGAGGAACGCGAACGAGACGACATAACAGGCCGCGCCGGAAAGCAGGCAGAACAACCCCACGCTCCACGTGCCGGCTGGAGCGCCGCCGGAGAAGCGGAGTGCCCCGCCCATCGAAATGGCAAAGGCGATCGCCGCCTGTCCGATCTCAAACCAGGTGATGTTCAGACGCCGGAACAGGGTCCGCCCGACGGTGCCGGCCAGATAGATGGTGAGCAGGACGATCTGCGCCGCGGCCACGGTGCCCGGACGGATAGGGACGAAAAGCCCGCTTCCATCCATCGAGCGCCCAGCCAGTTCGGATAGGGCGACAACCGCGAGATCGGCCGCGATGGCCGTGATCCAGCGCAACCCCAGCCAGTGGTCGCGATACGCCGAGATCTCCACGGCGCCGGCCAGCACCAGCAGAGTGGAGGCCCACAGCGTGGCATCGTGCGTCTCCCGGAAGAGTGCGCAAGCCGTCAACAACGCCGAGGGGACGGCGATCCAGCCAATTGCCGTCACATTGCGCCGCCAACCGGCCGCCAGGCCGAACAGCGCAAAGCCCGCCACCACGGCCGAGGCGGAGCGCGCCGAGATCAGGTGGAACCGGACCGTCATCTCCCACAGCATCGGGACCAGGATCAGCGCCGCCGTCAATGCGTGAACGGTGCAGTAGATCGGGCGTTCGCCGGCACGCCGTGCCGCCAGCACAAGCCAGCCGGCGGCATAGAGGATCCCCGCTCCGGCGGCGGCCGCTCCGGCTATGCCGCCCGACTCGGTAAAGGTCCGCAGCAGATACGCCCCGGCCACCCCCATCACGGCCCACCCGAAGAGAGGGATCAGGTTGGGCGGCAGCTCCAGCGAGCTGGGCGCCGGCAGGGCCGGCACGATCAAGGGTGCCTCGATGGCCGCGGGGCGGCCGCTTTCCAGGGCGGCCACGCGGCGCTGCAGGTCCGTCACACTCCGGCTGACCTCTTCCAGCCGGCTCAGAATGGCTTCACGCGACTCCTCCATATGCCCCTCCAGCTTTTTCGACGGGACCAGCCGGCCAGGGAGGCAACACCGTGATGAGCCCCCAAAGGATCACGAACGGCAGCAACATCAGCAGGATCGACGGCAGCAGTCCTTCACGCGTAGCGAACTCGAGCTTGTACGTGGTGTAGCCGAGAAAACTCTTGGAGAAGAGCTGCCCGCCGATGACCACGTTCCAGCGCATGGCGAAGATGCCGACCAGCGTCAGGCACCCCGCCACGCCATACATCCGCCGTCGCGTGGACTCCGCGAAGCGGTAGACCTGAGTTGCCGCCAGCAGCACCAGCGGCACACAGGTGCCTGCCAGGATTTGCAGCAGCACCTGGGAGAGGAAGAGCCGCGTGTGCACCATGAAATCGAGGCTTTGGAACGACTCGCCGGCTTCGTACATGCGATGGATCAGGTCGAGCATCTCCAGGGAAAAGTCGATCAGGAACGTGTAGAAGAGATAGCGGGCAATCGTATCCAGGCAGCGCATATCCAGGTGCTGCCGGCGGAGGCGGGCCGCCCCCATGTACATCAGCATTACCAGGGCGATGCCCGAGACCATGGCCGAAAACAGGAAGACGATCGGCATCAGCGGAGTCGACCACCACGGATTCGCCTTCACCGAGCCGAAGATGAACCCCACATAGCCATGCAATAAGAACGCCGACGGGATGCCGACCACCGTGATGATGTAGCCGGCCCGTTCGTCGACGGCCAGGGCGCGCGCGCTGATGTTGTATGAGCCCAACGTCAGCATCCGGTAGATCCACCTTCTCGGCCCCGAGGCCGACGTCGCCAGAGTCACGATGTCCCGGCGATAGTCCAACCAGATCTCCAGAAGCAGCACGACCGCCAGGTACCACAGATACACGAAGCCGAACATCGCCATCGCCGACGTCCGGTGTGGCGTCGTGAACATCTCGAACGATCGCTCGGGATGGCCCAGGTGAAGCTGGAGCGGCAGCGGCGCCACCAGCATGAAACTCAACGCGGTGAGCAATGCCAGCCGGTATGTCGGCTTGACGGCCTCTACCCGGAATACGCGCTCGAGCGAGGCCAGTATGAACGCGCCCGCCACCAGCCCGGTGATGAACGGGTAGAGCACAATGAGGATGCTCCACTGTAGTTCCACCTCATTCGGATACATGAACCCTTCCACGCCGTGCATCCTGTTTCTCCCTTCAGCGGACCGCTTCGTCCAGCGACTTGTAGTAGACCTTGGAGCCCGTGGCCATGTGCGGCTTCAGCACCTGGATGGCGTTGTCGCGCAGAAACGCGTGCACCGGGTCCTTGGGATCTTTGAGATCGGCCAGCCGCCGCGCCGCTGTCGGGCAGGTTTCGCTGCATGCCGTGGTGAGACCCTGGCTGATGCGGTGGTAACAGAGGGTGCACTTGTCCACCACCTGCTGCTGTGTATCAATGTAGCGGCAGCCATACGGACAAGCCTGCACGCAGTAGCGGCAGCCCAGGCAATAGGTCTTGTCGACCAGCACGAGTCCGTCTGGCGTCTCGAACGTCGCGCCGACAGGGCAGACCTGCACGCACGGCGAATGCGCGCAGTGGTTGCAGAGCTTGGGCACGAAGAAGCTCTTGGCGCCCTTGTGTTCGGTGTTGGGAAAGCCGTCGAAGCCGCCGTTGGGCGACTCCACCACGGGGTGCTCTTCCGGATAGCCGGGCACGCTGTAGCGCTCCACCCAGGTGCGGAAGTATCCGGCCGGAACCCCGTTCTCCTGCGCGCAGGCCCGCACGCAATTGCCGCAGCCGATGCACTTCTCGATGTCGATGATCATCCCCCAGTAGTGATCCGCCAGCCTGTACTTGTCCTCCGGCGGAGCGGCCGAGACGCCGTTCTTCCAATCGAGAAAGGCTGCCGCGGCGGGCGTAAGGAACAGGAACATCTGCCGTCGTGTGATCTCCATGCTTCCCCTCCTATCCGATCTTCGGCTTGTGCGGGACATGACAGCCGTTGCAGGCCTCGCCGCCGGAATGCTCCTTGACCACCACCTGCGGGAACTTCGCTGCTTTCGCGGCATTCGCCTCGTGGCAGCGCGCGCAGAGGATCTTCGTGTCGGGCAGAATCGGCTTGAAACCGGAGGGATCGTCGGCATGCTTTGCCTGCGGACCATGACAGGCTTCACAGCCGACGCCTGCGTGCTTGCCTCCCCGTAGCAACGTGAGTTGCTCCTCGTGGCACATCTCGCAGGTGGATCGTCCGGCAAAGGAGATGGGGCGAGCGCGAATCTCAGCCAGGGCCGAACCTCGAAAATGGCCATACTGCCCGAAGGTCTTCGGCACCACCACATGCCGGACCACCAAAAACAGCGCCATCGCGCCGACAAACAGCAGCGCCACACGAACCAGGTGAGCTGCCTCTTTCATGGAGGCCTCCTACGGGACGGGCAGCGAGGCAATTGGCGGGCCACTGCGGGAATCCGGGCCTTGCACGACTTCAATAAGCGGTAATTGGGTCTTAAGACCCTATTGATGGGTGAAGTTACGCGGGCCACCCCAACCAAGATGCCCTCCACAAAGCCTGAAATCAGCCCTGTTGTTGTATTCTCCGTCAGGCGACACCCCGGCGATCCCCTGCAAATCGTTGGAAGATTCCACGCTGCACTCTCAAGTCTTGGCGACAAACGTGCTCAGCGGGAAGCCAGCATCCATAGGGATTCCGGCCGCGTGGAGTGCCAGGAGACTCCAGCGTTATAGGTTTGCCAACCTCCAGGGCAGTGGTAAGCTCGGTCCAAGCGCCTATGGCTGAAACGCCTCGGATCCTGCGTGTGGTCGTCGCCTCTCCGGGCGATGTACAGAAGGAACGGGACCTCGTCCCGGCTGTCCTCGAGGAACTCAACCGCTCTATCGGTGTTGACCGCAACCTGCGCATGGAGCCCGTGCGCTGGGAGACTGACGCCTACCCCGGATTCCATCTCGATGGGCCTCAGCACCTCATCGACGGCGTCCTGGGCATCGACGACTGCGACCTGCTCATCGGCCTCTTCTGGAAACGGTTTGGGACCCCCGTCGACGACGCCGCCTCCGGCACCGAGCATGAGATCCGCAACGCCATCGCCGCCTGGCGCCGCAAGGGTCTGCCGCAGGTGATGGTCTACTTCAACCAGAAAGCCTACAAGCCGCGCACCAAGTCGGAAGCCACGCAATGGGGGCAGGTTCTACAGTTCCAGGAAGAGTTCCCCAAGGAGGGTCTGTGGTGGCCGTACGCCGGACCCGGCAAGTTCGAAGCTATCCTGCGCAGACACCTCACGGCCTACATCCGGAAGACCTACCCGCTCGCCTCCGCGCAGCCGGCGCCGCCTCCACCGCCACCCGCCGAGACATCCAGGCCGTCGATTGGGGACGCCTACTTCTCGGTACAGGCCGGCATCATCGAACAACGTTCGCACTCCTACATCGGCGGCGAAGAGACCATCCAGGCGTTTGAAACCTTTCGCCGCGGCCACCGGCGTGGCTACTTCATCATCTGCGGCAGCCCGGGCCAGGGCAAGACGGCGCTTGCCTGCCGCATCATCGCCTCCGGACAGTACGCCCACCATTTCATCAATCGCATGGGCGGTCGCGACGAGCCACGGCTGATCCTCCTCTCCCTGCTGGCCCAGTTGGATCCGGCCGGCAGCGAAGCGCTTCGTTCCGAATCCCTGGCCACCCTCACCAAGGCATTTGAAGACTGTCTTCGGCGGACATCCACTGCCCAGCGTGGGCTCGTGCTGGTGATCGACGCTCTGGACGAACTGCCCGAGAATGCCCCCGATCCACCGTTCCTGCCTGCCGAGACGCTGCCCGATGGCGTTTTTGTCGTGCTCACTTCGCGGCCCGGCTACCTGCTCGGCCGTCTCCGGCAGCGCCTCTTCGCGCTGCCGCACGAAGTCTTCACGCTCCACCCGCTGAGTCTCGAGGTCATGCAGGCCATCATCCTGCGGAGCCGGCCCGGCACCAGTGCCGCCGAACTGGAACGTATCGCCGAGGCCTCGCAAGGCAATCCTCTCTACCTGCAGGCAGTCCTCGATCAGTTCGGCACCAATCCCGGATTCGATCTTTCGAAGCTGCCCAGTTCGATCGAGGGCTTCTACCGCGCCGCCACCCGCAGTCTCTCCGCCGGCAACACCCTGCTGAGCAACACGCTGGGACTGCTCTCCGTCGCCCGCAAGACGCTCTCCCTCAGGGAACTCAGCCAGATCACGGGTGCCGCGCAACGAGCCATTGATGAGACCGCCATCCGGCCCATCCTTCCATTCCTTCTGGGCAGTGAGGAAGGCTACGGCTTCTATCACGCTTCGTTCCATCAATTCGTTCGCCGCGCATTGCTCTATGAGGACGAAATCCGCGAAGCCCACAAACGCGTGGCGGAGTGGCTGGAACAGCCCGCGAACCGGACCAGTTCCTACCGCTATCAATCACTGGCCCACCACCTCTTCGAGGCGGGCGCGCAACAGAAACTGGTGGAGGTGATCGACGAGCCGTTTCTGTCGAGAGCGGTCCGCCTACTCGGCTATTCCGCGCTGGAGAGCCTCGAACTGCTCACGCGGGCCTTGCTGGAGCGCCGCGACCCCGGCGTCATCGGGCACTGCGTCGAACTCGTCGAATCGTTGCGCGCCGTCATGGGCGAGGACGCCCTGGCCCACGTCGCCAACACGCTGCAACCCTACCGCTCCGGCCCGCTCGCCTTCCGCACACAGTTGCTGGAGCCCTACATCGCCGACGCCGCCGGCCTCGACATCTATGTCGGCATACTGCCGAAGGCAGAGGTGCCGGCCGATTTTTTCGAGGTGGTGGCGCAGGAGCAGCGGCTGTTCCTGGCCATTGGCGATGCCCCGAGCCTCGGATTCAAGAGCGCCTTCGTGGCGCGCTTTGTCGGCAATCTGTTTCGTCAACTGGTAGTCGAGGGGAACTGTCGCGACCTCGGAGGCGTGCTGGCGGCCATAGACGGCATGATCGCGCCATACGAATATTTCCGAAGGATCTCGATGCAGTGCATTGCGGTCGATCCCAAGCGCCGCGTCGTCCGCCTCGCCAACGCCGGTCACCCGAACCCTGTGCACTACTCCAGAAAGAGGGGCACATGCGAAGTGCTGCCGCTGGCGGGGAATCTGCTGAACTCCACAGTGGGGGACTCTCATCGACAACCTTGGTTCGAGGAGTATGCAGTTGAGGTCAAGAATGGTGACCTGACTGATCCTCGTCTCTGACGGGCTTACCGAGGGGCATGTCATGGCGGGTGATCCTTACGGCTATCGATTTCAGGACATTGTCGCCAATACCGCTGAGGCAGGTGCAAGAGCTGTCGGCGAAGCGGTCCTTGATTCCTGGCGCCGCCATCCACGGGAAGCAGACGCTGTCGACGATGTCACCGTTGTCGTGATTCAGATTGACGTGGCATCAGAGGAGACGACTCCATGAGCATGACAATCACCCCGAGAGATGTCGGTGACGTAACCATTCTGGAATGTGCGGGCCGAATTACGCTGGGAGAGGCGTCGTCATTCCTTCGCGACTCGATCCGGCAGCAGCTTCGCCTGGGTCGAAACAGGCTCATTCTTCTGCTCGATGGAATAGGTTATTTCGATAGCTCGGGAGTGGGCGAGTTAGTGAGCGGCTTCACGGTGGTCACCAACTGCGGAGGGGCATTGAAACTTCTCAGTCCCTCGCCGCGCATGCGTGACTGCTTGCAGATCACCAAGCTCTACACAGTGTTCGAGATTTACGACGATGAGGCGGCGGCGGTTGAGTCCTTCAACAGGCCAAGTTTCTCTTTCGACTGCCCTGTCTGCCGGTCTCGAGTTCGTGCCTATGATAGCGGGGACATGGTGAGCAGAGAGATCGCATGCGGCATCTGCGACCTGGAGTTCGCTCTTGCGCCTGTGATCCCAGCGATCCGCCGCCTTGCCGTCTCCTCACTGAAGTTGCGAAGTTACTACGCAGAGGGTGTCACTTTGTTGAGCGGGCAGCCGATCGAACTCCGGATTGCCGGTCGTCTGGATCTTTTCTCAAGCTCGCCGCTCAAAAAAGTCTGGAGGTAATTCCGTCGCCTTGCCGGCTGCTCGTCGATCTCCGGTTGGTGACTCAAATCGATCCCGCCGGCCGCGACGCTCTCCTGTCGCTGATTGCCAACTCCGGCTCTGCCGCGAAGGTCGCCGTCTCCCTCGCAGGTCTTTCAGAGGAGAACCGCGCCGGCTTCCCCCTTCAACCGCCCTTCTTCGACTCCCTCGATCTCGCCCTAAAAGCGATGGGCGACGTCTCGGATACACCCGAGCTTTCCGTCGCCCTCGTTCAGTCCTGATTGTTCAGTCCGTGCCCCATGGCGGGACCAGACGCAGGGTTCCGCCCGAACCTTACGCCTGATCCCGCGAGACGCTCCTGCGCGCCTCCGTCCGCACGGTGAGAGGTTGCGCCAGTCTGAAGTTGACCAGCGCTTCCGACGGCAATCGCACCTGTTTGCGCCCAGTCAGGGCTGCGCCCACGGTGCCTGCCGCCGCCCCGGCGCCGGCTCCGATCAGTGCCCCGCCGCCGCCCGCGGCGAGTCCTCCGATCAATGCTCCGGCGCCGGATCCTCCTCCGATCATGGCCCAGTTCCTTTTCTTGTGACCCCCGCTATACCGGGTGGCCGGGTTTGAGGTCACGTTGTATGTCTTGCCATTCCACTCCAGGCTGGTCATCGCCAGCGAGATCACGGCGTTTCCCTTGAACCGCCCGGAAGAAGCGCTCCGCTTCACCAGACCGGTCACGTTGGCGCCGGCCGGAATGACCGTCTGTTGATTCACGACAACTGGCGTAGCCAGCACACCCGTGAAACGGTCGCCCGGACGATTCCTGTCCGTCGTGATGAGCATGATCCAGACGCACAGCCAGGGTCGTACCCGGCTGCACCGTCACAAGCGTAAATTCCTGTTTGGGAGCCACGGGCGCGGGTGGCCGCGACGCTGCCTCCGCGGTCGTGGCTGAGGGATCACACCCCGTAAACAACAGAGATGCGCTCAGTGTGGCGCAGGCAAACAAAAGCTTCTTGCTCATGGCACAGGTCTTAATGCAGGAAGCTGGCCATAATCGATCTCCGGTTTGGTTTCTTCGAGTTACGCCCCGCGCCCGTGGGCATGCCGGTAACTCTTACCGCCGGTGCGTAAGCCGGAGGCGGGAATAATTCGCCAATTCGCCCGTCTTGCCTTTCAGATGCACGACATGGTGATCGAAACCAGCGCACTCTCCCGGCGCTTCGGCGACCGGCTTGTAGTCGATTCCATCAATCTCCAAGTCCCGGCCGGCTCGGTATTTGGCTTCCTTGGCCCGAACGGCGCAGGCAAGACGACAACCATACGCCTGCTGCTGGGGCTGCTTCATCCGCACGCGGGCGATATCCAAATCTTCGGCGAGCCGGTCGCCACTGGAAAGCTGGCCGTTTTGCAGCGCATCGGCGCCCTGGTCGAAGCACCATCGCTCTATCCTCATCTCACGGGCACGGAAAACCTGCGCCACGCCTGCCTGCTCAAACGGGTGTCGACGAAGAGACATCGACCGCGTCCTGAGAATCGTCAATCTCAGCGCGGACGGCGGCCGTCAGGTGAAAACCTACTCTCTCGGGATGAAGCAGCGGCTGGGTCTGGCTGCCGCCCTGCTCGGCCGGCCCGAACTGGTGATCCTCGACGAACCAACCAACGGCCTCGATCCCGCCGGCATCCAGGAGATGCGCCACCTGTTGCGGGACATGCCGGTCTCTCACGGCATCTCGGTCTTTCTCTCCAGCCACCTGCTGAGCGAAGTGGAGCAGATGGCCTCCCACATCGGCATCATCTCCTCGGGCCGGCTGCAGTTTCAGGGTTCCCCCGAGGAATTGCGCGCACGCCGCCAGGGCTCGCTGCACATCGGACTCGACCGGGCCGAGATCGCCGCCGAACTTCTGCGCCAGCAGGGCTGGCACGCCGTGGCCCGCGAGCAGAACCTCGTGGAACTACCCGCCACGGACCAGGACTCCACCGTCCGCATCAACCGTTTCCTGGTCGAGCGCGGCTTCGCCGTTCACCTCATCAGCGGCCACCAGCCCAGCCTCGAAGAGATGTTCTTTGACCTGACTCAACCGGCCTGAATCCCATGCAGATCTTCCTCAGAACCTTCACCGCCGAACTCCTGAAGCTGCGCCGGACCCTGGCCTTCTGGCTGGTCTTTCTGGCGCCGGGCCTCATCCTGGTACTCGAGTTCCTCCTCTTTCACGAACGGGTCGACTTCTTCGCCAGGAAGAATCAGCCGCTCTGGGACACCCTGCACCGTAACTCCTTCAGCCTGTGGGGCGTGCTGATGCTGCCGCTGTATGTGACGCTGCAGACTTCGCTGCTGGCCGGACTCGAGCACACCGAGGACCGCTGGCGGAGCCTGCTGGCCATGCCCGTACCGCGCTGGGCCATCTACTGGTCGAAGCTGGTCATCCCCTGCCTGATGGTTGTGGTGAGTTCGCTCTTCCTCACCGCCGGAGCTTTGCTGAATGGCATGGTATTGCGGGCGCTTGAGCCCCGCCTGCTGTTTCCGGACCCCATCCCGTGGGAGCTCTTCTTCCGTGACGCCTGGCTCACCATCATTGCTTCCTTCTTCGTGGTCACCCTGCACCATTTCATGAGCCTTCGCCTGCGCTCGTTCGCCGCCTCGGCGGGCATCGGCGTCTGCGCGACGACCATCAGCTTCATGCTGGTGAATTCAGACAAGTATGGACGGTTGTGGCCCTGGTGCCTGCCGGCGCGGCTGCTGGTGACGAAGCCCGGCATCACCCACGACGTGCTGGTCTATTCCATCGTGGGTGCGCTGCTGGTGTCCCTGGCGGGCACCTGGGAATTCTCCAGGCGGGAGATCCGCTAGCTGGCGAGCATCCGCTGCCGCAGTTGAAGATAGCTGCGAACCGCCACGTCCAGCGACGGCATAGGCTCAATGCCCAGCGATTCCATCTTCGCGTTGGAAAGCGGCGAGAACTTGGGCCGGCGAGCCGGGGTCCGGTATTCGCGTTCGGTCGTGGGCTTCAGTTCGGGGCTCAGCCCGGCTTCCCGGAAAATCAGCTCGGCATAGTGATACCAGGAGATCGGCGTGCCTCCGCCGCAATGCACCACGCCCGTGATGCCTTTGCCGACCATATCGGCGGTCCTGGCCGCCAGGGCAGGCGCGTAGGTCGGGCTGGCCACGTGATCCTCCACCACCCGGATGGTCTTGCCTTCGCCGGCCATTCGCAGCATCAGTTCGATGAAGTTCCCACGGGCCGTCCGCAGGCCGCCCGGCCCGAAGACACCAGAGGTGCGAATCACCAGCGGGTCGGCCAGATAGGCCTGCGCGTAGAGTTCACCCGCCAGCTTCGAGACCGCATAGGCACCCAGAGGGTGCGTGGCGTCGGTCTCGACATAGGGCCGATCCGCCGTGCCGTCAAAGACATAGTCGGTGGAAAAGTGAACGAGTTGGGCTCCGCACTGGCGGCAGGCCAGAGCCAGATTCCGCACCGCCAGGCCATTGGCCTGAAAAGCGGCGTACGGCTCATTCTCGGCGACGTCCACCATATTATAGGCGGCGGCATTCACCACGATCTCCGGATCCACCGAGGCGATCGCCTCTTCCACGGCCGGCGCCGAGGTGATGTCCACATGGCTGCGCTCCCAACCCGTGACCTTCGCCCCGCGGGCGGCGAACTCCCGCATCAGTTCCACGCCGAGTTGACCGGCACAACCGAAAATAGCAACCTTCTTCTGCATCTCAGACGTAATATAGCGCGATTGCCCTATGGACGAGGGCGCCTTGCGCCGATAGGTGAATCACTGAGAGTACCGCTCAAATTGGTGTGGGCAGGCAGAAGATCACGTGATCTTCGTTACATTTTCGCCGGCGCGCCGCGAAAAGTGGACTCTCTGGAGAAGACGTTGCAACTCTGATACACTTTGCTTACGTCTGAGTCAATGGAGAAACGACCAATGCGAACCCTGATTCAAACAGGATTCCGGCGGAGCCGTCGGGCAAACCGCGTTGGGATTGCACTACTCCTGGCGCTCAGCGCCGCGCTTTTGATTTCGGTTCTGGCCGGAATTCGAAGTCTCGGCGCGAGTTGACATTGTCCGCCAGGAGCGACTGCATCAACCAGTGCAGGTCGTTCAGCGCGTGAACAACGTGCTTCAGGACAAGCCCTGCCTGGAAGCCGCCTTCCACCTCGCGGCAATAAGCCACCTCTCCCAAGTAGAGATCATCCTCCAAGACGAGCTTCACACACATACCGGTCGGCAGTCGCCTTCCAGCCAGCACGCGAGCCCCATTTCCTGACAAATCCTGTACGCGCACGGACAGTTCTGGTCCGGACTCCCCCAACACCGTCAGCACGGTCTCGAAATCGACAGGATAGCGGGGCGATTGGCGGCGTTCCATGGCTGCCATATCGGCTATGGATCGCCGGTCGAGAGAGAACCTGGGTGTCAGGAGTTGGCAAAGAAATGGTCCGGGGCGATGCTCGGGATGATCATAGATCATCGCCTATCCGTGCCGCCAAAGTGTGGGCAACTGGCGGTTTCAGCAAGACGGTGTAGCCTTGGCACGCCCCGGACTAAATGTGCAGGCGCATTAGCCTAGTAGGCCTAGTATGGGCGATACACCTCATAGAAGTACTCCCCTCAAATGAGGGGATACAGGTGGTATTAAGAGGGGGGATTGGTCCCATGCTTTCCCGCTTATCCTGAGGCGACAAACGCGCTTCCGGCGTGCATAATGAAGGCCATGGTGGTCTCGGCGGCAACCTCCCAGCAGGCTCGCATCTCGTACCCTTCCGGTAACTTGGAGGTCTCCCTGCCCTCCCGCAAAAACTGGTTCATCCTCATCTTTCTCGGCATTTGGATGATCGGCTGGGCGGTTGGCGAGTTGGGGGTACTGGGACTATTGTTCAGCGGAATTGTCCAGGGACCCGCGCCCCCTATCATTCTTGCCTGGCTCATCCTCTGGACCATCGGCGGGATTCTGGCCCTGACGTTCCTGCTCTGGGGACTCATCGGCCGCGAAGTCATCAGCTTCCGCGAGAATGCCCTCATCATCCGTCGCCAGATCGGACGATTCGGGTTTGACCGGCGGTTTGAACTCGCCAAAGTCCACAACCTGCGCGGAGCCGCCTGGCTGACCGACGCCGGCGGAGTGATTGGTTCCATCGGCCGGTTCAGCGGGGCGGGCACCATAGTTTTCGATTGTGGCGGATTCACGCACCGCTTTGGAGCGGGGCTGGAGCCGGAGGAAGCGGCCCGGGTGGTGGAAGTGCTAGCTCCTCATTGCGTCTGGCATTGAGGTCAGCGCATGGTGGCCAGCAGCCACAACGCGAGTCCGATGGCTCCGCAGACGGCGATCTCGGCGGCCAGCCGCAGGGAATAAACCTTCTTCGCCGCCGGCTTCGGAGTTTCTTCCTGCTTTCGCGCGGATTCCCGTTCCTCGATGATGCGGCGCAGATAGTCGCGCCCGGCTTCGTCGGCGATCACGACGGTCTGGCACTCTTTGCTGTCGAGTGCCTTCACGCAGCGGGCCCGAAGGACGGCTGGCATGTCGTCCAGGGTATCGAACACTTCGGTGCCTTCCTTGGTGGAAGTCAGCACCACGGAGAGGTGCCAGGTCCTGGGTTCGCCGGTTTCCTTCATGGCAGTACGGGATCGCTACTTAACTTAATATCATCGAGGACCGCCCGGCGCTACCCCCGCGAACTGGGAAGATTCCGGATGCGGCACGTTGGCGCGGTTCATAACGGTCTGGATAAAGCCTAACCCGGCTTTCGACAGCGCCTTGTCTTTTCTATAGACCAAACCCAGACGGCGCATCACAGGTTCCGGCGCCAGCGAGACGGCTTTGAACTGGCCGGCCACGAACACCTTCCTGGAAGTGAGAGGCGGCCATGAATGACAGGCCCATGCCCGCCAGGACGAACCGCTTGATCATTTCCGTCGAGTCCAGTTCCATGGAGATCTGGATGGTGTCTTCCACCGGCTCGAGCCACTGGTTCATCTTGCTGCGTGTGGCTCCGCCCTTGGGCAGCAACAGAGGATATGGCACCACGTCCTGGCAGTGGATCGCCGGCAGCGAGGCCAACGGGTGATCAGCAGGCGTCAGCAGCTTGATCTCGTCCGTATAAACCTGCAATACCTGCAGTTTCTTGTCCTGGACCGGCAACTGGGCGAAGCCGAAGTCGGCCAGGTTATCCAGAACCGCCTCGGTGACGTGGCCGCCATAACTGCGGTCTACCAGCAACTGGACGTTGGGGAAGCGCTTCTTGTACTCCGAGAAGACATTCGGCAGTACGTAGATGCAGGTGGCTTCGTTGGCGGCGATTACCAGTTCGCCACGAGGAACGCGTTCCAGTTCGTTGATCGAATTCTGCGCGCGGCGGCGCAAATCGAGAATCTGTTCAGCATAGTCGCAGAAGATACGCCCGGCCGGAGTGAGTTGAATGCGCGTGCCCAGCCGTTCGAAGAGCGAGGTATTCAGCTCCTGCTCGAGTTGGCGGATTTGTGCACTGATTGCGGGCTGCGTGCGGAAACACGTCTGCGCAGCCTTGGAAAAACTCTTCAGGCGGACAATCTCCAGAAACGTGTGGAGTTGGTCTAGATCCATGCGGGGGCTCGTCTGAAGGGCGACCGCAAGTTGGAAGACAACTTGCAGGGGTGATCATACCATATTACCATCGGGATGATGATGTTTAACACGGCTTCATCTTTGAGCCCCGCCGGTTATTCCCATCAGTATCGGGTCAACTCGCCAGAAGCGGTCGCGCAAGCTATTGAAATTAATATGATTGCGCGGGAATGCGAGACGACGGGTCCACGATGAACCAAGCTGCCGCCTGGCGGCTGCTGTTCCTATTCTCCTCGATTGCCGGTACGTGCGCCGGTCTCACCCCTTCCGACGTTCTGGTCCTGGGCAACCGGAATTCCGCACTCTCCCGATCCATTGCGGAATACTACGCCCGCCAGCGCCACATCCCCGCCGATCAGGTGCTGTTTCTGGATATGCCGGTGGTGGAGGAGATCTCTCGCGGTGAGTTCAACAGCCGGATCGCCGCCCCGCTGGGCGACTTCCTTCGAAAGAAGAACTGGATCGACCGCATTCTGGCCATTGTCACCACCAGTGACGTCCCGCTGAAGATCGAAGGCAGTCTGGGCACGAAGGGCACCGCCGCCTCGGTGGATTCAGAACTGGCTACGCTCTACGTCGACCTGCGCAGCGTGCCGCATGAACTGCCTGGCCCGATTCAAAACCCGTTCTACGGCTCGGGCCGGCCCATTGCGCACCCCGAGTTTCCTCTCTACCTGGTCACACGGCTCACGGGGTATAGCTTCCAGGATGTGCGCGCCATCATCGACCGGGCGCAGATGGCTCGCAATCAAGGAATCGTCGTCCTGGACCAGCGTGCGCCCGGCGTGGACATCGGCGACAACTGGCTGGCGCGGGCCGCCAACCGGCTTCCCAAGGAGCGTGCCCTGCTGGAAGGAACCGAAAAGGTGGTGTACGGCGCCAAATTCGTCATCGGTTACGCCAGTTGGGGCTCGAACGACCGGAACCGCCACGAGCGCGACGTCCGGTTTCAATACCTGCCCGGGGCAATCGTGACGGAATTCGTTTCCACCGACGGGCGAACCTTCCGCGAGCCGCCGGCCACCTGGGTGCCAGGTGGAGCATGGAAGAACCGTGCGGAGCATTGGGCGAATTCGCCTCAGACGATGTCGGCCGACTTCCTGCGCCAGGGGGCAACCGGCGTATCCGGCCACGTGTACGAACCGTTCCTGGAGCAGACCCCTCATCCCGAACTGCTGTTTCCCGCCTACCTTGCCGGGCGCTCCCTGGCGGAGAGCTTCTGGTCGGCCATTCCGGGTCTGAGCTGGATGAATATCGTCGTAGGCGACCCGTTGTGCCGCCTGGCGCCCTGATGCGTCGTTGCGCGGCCGGCGCCGCACGCTATCCTTGCAGAATATGACGCGAAACGTGGCCGTGCTTGCCGGCTCCACCGGTCTCACCGGCAGGTACTTGCGGGAAGTGCTGGACGAGGATGCCTTCTACGATCAGGTCCAGGCTCTGACGCGGCAGGATCATCTGGAAACGCTGCAAGCCGGTCAGATTCCTGGCGCCACCCACCTGTTCTGCTGCCTGGGTACGACCATCAAGGCGGCGGGCAGCCAGGCCGCCTTTCGCCAGGTGGACCACGACCTTGTTATCCAGTTTGCCAAGGCCGGGCGGGCAGCCGGCGCCACCCGCATGATGCTGGTCTCCAGTGTCGGCGCCGATCCGCGCTCGGGCACCTTTTATTTGAAGGTGAAAGGGCAGACGGAGGAGGCGCTGGCCGCACTCGGCTTCGAAGCGCTGCACATCTTCCGCCCCAGTGTTCTGCTGGGCCACCGCGATCAACCGCGGCGCGGGGAGGGTTGGAGCATCCGCTTCCTGCGAGCCGTGGAATGGGCGATGGCGGGCGGCCTGCGGAAATACAGGCCGATGCCGGCCGGGGTGCTGGCCTCCGCCATGGCCGTCGCGGGGGAACGCGGTGCGACAGGCGTGAATATTCACCACTTCGACGAGATTTACAGCCTGGCGGGCGGCGCCGCCTGGTAGACCGCCGCGGTTAGTCCGCGAAGAGGCGGCCCCAGAAACTCCGCTTCTTCCGCATGAGCTGCGGCGGAAACCCTTTGAGATCGATCTCTTCGCCGCGCACCGCCGCCGCCGGGTGTTCGATGAACAGGAGTTCGGCCAGGCGCGGCGAGTAGTTCTCACAGATCCACTGGTATGCCTGGTCCAGCCGGGGTGGCCGGCCACGCAGATCATGCGCGTCGGAGGCGATGAAGTGGACCAGTCCCAAATCCAGCAACTGTGTGGAAAAATCGGCCGCCTTTTTCCCGAACAGGCCCAGCAGCGACTGCGCGGTCACCTGCATGTAGCGGCCTTCGCTCACCCATTCGCGCACCAGTTCCAGCCTCTGGCGGATGAGCGGGTTCCGCTCCGGATGGGTCAGGATGATCTTCATCCCGGCATCCTCCAGCTGGCGCCAGAGGATGCCGGTGTTGGGAAAGATCGTCAGATCGGACAGTTCCATCAACAGGTAGCCGTTCTGGTTGATGGTGTACTTCATCGGCTCGCGCAGGGCGGCTTCGATGTTGTCGAACATCAGGTGAAAGTCGCAGCCGCGCACCAGTTGGATGCCGGGACCGGCCAGCGTTCTTGCCTCGGCCAGCAGTTGCTCGATGCGTTCGGCGTCGTAGGCGTATTGCGTGTCTGCGTGGGGTGAGGCGACCAGAACCGTGGTGCCATGATCCCGGGCCATGCGGATCATTTCGACGGTCTCGTCCATCGATTTCGAGCCATCGTCGATGCCCGGCAGAACGTGGGAGTGGATGTCAACCATGCAACGATTTCTTTCATTGTATGGGATATTGGCGCGCCGCTATTGGGACAAAAAGTCCTGCTCTTTCAACGCCGCCGGACATTCTGTCCCATCTGCCGCAAATGTCCTAAAGTGAGTACCTTGCGGCGTCGATACAAAGAGGTGAAATGACGCGGTTCCGGCGCATGCGGCGCCGGCGATCCTGGTTGGTTCCACTCTTGCATACGAATACTTTTCGCGCTCTTATTTCAGCCCTCTACAGATGACGAAAAAGGCCAAGGTCTACCAATCTCTGATTCTCCTGCTCGGGTTGGGTTTGGCCGTCCGTCAGAGCCTGATCTCTTCCGGGGGGAACGACCAGCTGTTCCTCTACTACCTGGGCCTCACGATGGTCACTTCCCTGCTCCGGCTGGGAGTGCCCACGGCCGCGGGCACCATCTCCATCGGCTTCATCTTTATCCTGGCGGGCCTGGCGCAACTGAGCATGGGCCAGACCATCACCATCGGGATCACCGGCACCATCATCCATTCCCTGCGGGGCACCAAGGCGCGCATCGAGTGGATGCAGCTTCTGTTTCAGGCGGCTGTGGTCGTACTGGGCATCGAGGCGGCACACTCCACCTTGGGATTCATGCTGAAGCGGATGCCGGACAGCGGCATCGCGGCGGCGCTCACCGTGGCCGGCAGCGTACTCTTTGTGGTCACGGCGGTGCCATTGGCCGGCGCCACGGCGATGAAAGAGCGTGAATCGGTCTGGCGCGTCCTGCAGAATCGGTTCCTCTGGTCGCTGCCCTACTACCTGGCCGGAGCGGCGCTGGCCGGGTTGCTGACAACGCTGGCTAAACAGCCGGTATGGCAGACCGCGGCCATGATTCTGCCGCTGTTGCTGCTGGTATACCGCGCCTATGGACTACAGGTGGATTCGCTCGCCCGGGAGCGGTGCATGCCGAGGAACTGGCCACTCTGCAATTAAGCATGGTGGAAGCCATGGCACTGGCCGTCGAGTTCGAAGGAACTCAGCGCGGTCGATCACCTGAACCGGATGGCCACAAGTTGCGTGAAGCTCGGACGCGCGGTCGGGCTGCTGGAGCCGGAACTGCGCGCACTGCGGACAGCGGCCGTACTGCACGACATCGGTCAGGTGGCCATTCCTGACCACGTCATGATGAAACCGGGCCGTCTGACCCCGGAGGAATTTGAACGGCTGAAGGTACACCCGGATGTGGGCGCGGACATCATCGAGCGCGCCAACTTCCCTTACTCCGTGGCGCCCATTGTGCGGGCCCACCATGAACGATGGGACGGCAATGGCTACCCGCTGGGCCTGAAGGGGGATCAGATCCCGCTGGAGGCGCGCGTTCTGGCCGCGGTGGATACGTTCCTGGCTCTGTGCTCGGACCGGCATCATCGCAAGGCGCTGACGGTGGAAAAGGCCATGGCGATTGTTCGCCAGGAGTCCGGCAGGGGTCTCGATCCACAGGTGGTGAAAGCGCTGGAGGAGATCTATCCAAAGCTGAGCGACGAGTCGAGATCGGCGGCCGGGCTGGCGGCGCGCAATGGAAAGAGCAGAGAAACCAAAACCGCGGGCGGCGGCACGGACCAGACACCGGCCTTCCTCGCGACCATTGCCGCGGCGCGCCAGGAAGAGCAGTCCCTGCTGGAGTTCACACAGATTCTGGGCAGTTCGCTCCATTTGCGCGAAACGCTCCAGGCGATTTCGCGCGGCTTCCGCAAACAGATGTCCTTCGACACCGTGGTGCTCTATCTCTGCAACGAGAACCGGCTGGAAGCCACGTTCATCGAAGGCGACAGCACGCTGTTCGGCGGGCTCAGCATGGCCCGGGGCGAAGGTCTCAGCGGCGGAGTGGCGGAGCGGCGCAAGCCGGTGTTGAATGCCGATCCGGCCGCCGAACCGCTCGCGGGCAAGCCGCCCGAGAAGGTTTCGAAACTGAGATCGGCGATGTCGGTGCCGCTGGAGGGGCCGCAAGGCGTCGTCGGCGTACTGACGTTCTACTCCGAAAAGCACGAAGCATTCGCGCAGTCGCAACTGGGCCTTCTGCTGGCCCTGACCCCCAAACTGGCCCTCACCGTCGAGAATTCCCTGCGCTACCGCGAGGCGGAGACGCAGGCCTCCGTCGACTTCCTCACCGGACTGCCCAATGCAGGCGCGCTCTTCCTGCACCTGCAGAACGAGCTTTCGCGATCGGCCCGCAACAACGCGGAGCTGGCCGTGCTGGTGTGCGATCTGGACGGGTTCAAACAGGTGAACGACCGCTTCGGCCACCTCACCGGAAACAAACTGTTGCAGGGCGTGGCTGCCGGTTTCAAGGAGTCCTGCCGCGAGTACGACTTCGTGGCCCGTCTGGGCGGCGACGAGTTTGTGATCGTGCTGCCGGGCGCCACCGACGATGCCGTGAAGCTCCGCCGCAAGCGGTTCTCGGAGATGGTGGAACGGGTCGCCTGTGAACTCTGTTCGGAGCGGGTGGCTTCGCTCAGCCTGGGTATCGCCTTCTTCCCGCGGGATGGCCGCTCCGCGGAAGAGCTGCTCGCCAAGGCCGATGAACTGATGTACCAGGACAAGACTATGCGGAAAGCGATGCGCGCGCGCGCGGTGCCGGAGGCTGCACACTCCTGGCTCACGGGCACCGACTAGTTGTCCTAGGGCTTGGGCGGGGCGTTGCCGAACTCGGACGACATGCCGTCGGCGTCCTGAATCTTCAGCATCAGACCTTTGCGGCCCTGGAAGGCCTTCTCAGAGAGGGCGAACCCGGCCGCGGCCGTGCGATCTTCCTCCTGGCCGCCGTTGAGACGGTCGCGCTCCTTCAGCACCGGCGTGTACCGGGAACCGGCGACCTTGTGGTATTCCAGCACCCGATCCAGATCCGGCTGTGAGATGGTCTGGCCTTCCACCTCATTGCCCTCCGCCGTGGTGACTACGATCCGCAACTGTTTCACCTGAAAGATGGCCGAGGACGGATTCTTCACCCGGAAATCCACGACGGCGAGGCAGGCATTGTCGTCGGTGGGTACGACTCGAACCTTGAGAATGGAACCTTCCAAACGCACCTGCGAGCCGCGGTTCAGCAGGATGCCGACGCCGGCCAGGAGGGCCACGGCCAGCAGTCCCAACAGCAGGTTCCGAGCAATGGGCGGAAGGCCCGGCGGCTTCATCACGCCTTCACCAGCTCCTGGATCTTCTTCATGGAAAGGTGCGCTTTCTCAATCAGCGTGCCGTCGAAGACGTGAGTTTCGAGACCTACCTTCCCGGCGTATCCATCCTCTTCCAACTGGTGATAGATGGCCTTCCAGTCCAGGAAATCCGGGCCGATGACCAGAGCCCGTGCCTTCATCTGGACGTTGTGGACCCGCTTGGCGGGGAGCAGTTTGTAGCCGTCCGGCCACGGCGTCTCTTTCAAGCCCATGGCATTTACCGGGTCCCAGTTGATGCCGAACGCCTTCGACGGGACCAGTTCGCAGATCCGCGTCAGTTCGGCCGACGTACCCACGTTGCACGAGGCCTCATTCTCAATAAGGAGTTCGACGCCTTCCTTCTCGGCGACCTTGGCCATCTCCTGGAGAACCGTGGCAATCTTCGGCAGGACGGTTTCCGGATCCTCGACACGGGAGAATGCGAAGACGCGGATGCCCTTCACACCCAGGATGTGCGCGGCCAGGATGGCTTTGTTGAGCGCCACGAAGCGGTCGTCAAACTGCTTCCTGTCGCGCTCCTCACGCTTGGTCTTCTCTTCAGCGGTCTCCGGCCGGCGGCGCCTGGGTTCCGTGCCGGGCATGGAGAACTTCAGCATCGGCGTATTCAGGAACGAGACGCGCAGCTTGGCTTCCTTGAGCTCCCGGGCGAAATCGCGCAGCTCGGGTTCACTCAAAAAGGCGTAGGTGCCACCCTTCCCCGGGATGCCGCGCAGTTCCACCCAATCGATTCCGTACTGCTTGGCAAAGGCAATGGATTCGGCCGGCGACTTGCCCACTTCATCGGTCAGCAGGCTGATGCGGGAGAGATCGATGCGATGACGGCCCCAGAGGGCGGGCGCGGCCAGGGCGGTGCTAAGCGCAGTGGGGAGAAAGGTTCGGCGGAGCATGAACCTAGCCAGTCTATCAGTGTCTTGGAGCCACCGTTGCAGCCTGCCGCGGTTCCGGTGCGCGCAGGAAAAGGGCGCCGGCGACCACCGGGGGTCCGGATAACATGACGGCGGTCAGCATCGCCGCCCCGCCGCTGAGCTGGGTGGCGAAATTCCAATAGACGCCGAACACAACGATGCCCAACGCCAGCATGAGGGCGCCGCCTTCGCGCGGGAAGTGCCAGGCGACGGCTGTCACGCCGATAAAGAGAATTCCGGGTATGGTTTGTTGAATGACGTCCGTGAAGGAGGCGAATTCGGCGACACCGCAGGCGAAACCGAACCAGGTCCAGAAGGCAGCCCAGCAAGCTGAGGTGGCCCGAGCCAGACCGGTCTCCCGATGTTGCACGTTCCACAAGGGAAAATGGATGTGCTGCATGAGCCTCTGGGGTGAAATTGTACGTCCATGTGAGGGCATCCGCAAGTACTGAATCAGTAATTCCGCTTCAAGGGCGGCGCGTCATGATTTCGTTCAGCAACCCGGGAATCTCAAAAATGGCCCGGTTGCGGATGCGTCCGGCGTTGGCTCGCATCTCTTCCAGGCGTCCGCCGCTGAGCAGTTCAGAGGCGGCCTGGCCGATGCCGTCGAAGTTCCTCAACACGAGGCCCAGACCGTTCTCGCGCAGCCATTCCGCGTTATAGCGCTCCTGCGGCAGAGTCCAGGCGTTTCGGACCGTAATCGCCGGCAGCCCCATATGGACCGCCTCGCTCAGACTGCCCGGGCCTGGCTTCCCGATGAAGAAATCGGACAATTTCATCCAACGCGGGATTTCGCTGGTAAATCCGACCACATGCTTCCTGATTCGGCTGGGCTGCGCTTCCAATTGTTTCTTCAGCGACTCATTGCGGCCCGCAATCAGGATCAATTGGAGATTCTGGCCGGACTCGTCCAGGCGGCGCAGGATCTGCTTCATGATGCCGGTGCCATACCCGCCAAAGAGGACAAGCCCCGTCGGGGTGTCGGGGTCCAGCCCGGCCGCCGTCCTCTCGGCTGCGACGTCCACCTCCAGGGGCTGGTAGAAGCGGGGATTCAGAATCATGCCGGAGGTCTGGAATACCCGGTTCTTGGGGTGGCCCATGTCGAGCGCCTGGCGGTAGGCGCGATCGCTGCCGCAGAGGAAGTACTGGTCTTGTTTCTCCATCCAGAAGGCCGGGGGAAAGTCGGCGATGTCGGTCAGAATGGTGATGTACGGGGTCCCGGGCAGGGCCAGTTGCAGACCCTCGTAAATCGCGCGATTGAAGTTGGGCACGACGCTGACGACCCCGGCGGGCGGCTCCGCCTTCGAGCGGAACTGCCACCACTCGCGCATCAGTTTCACTTCGGTGCCGTGATAGAGCCGGATCACCCCCTGCATGAAGCGCAGGCCCTGCTCGGAACCGAGCGTCCAGCCGCGCCGCAACATCAGGTTGTAGATCTCCTGCAGATCGATGCGCAGTACTTTCTTGAAAACGTCGGCCGGCGCCAGAATGTCCTGCAGGTGGACCAGGCGCGGCGTCCACGGCATCTTTTCCTGCTCCATCGCCTGCTTGAGTGCGGTGGCGGCGGCACGGTGGCCGCCCCCCGCATCAAAAAAGAGAAAATCGAGGATCGGCATGCGCTGATGTGGAGAATAGCAAAAGGCCCGCGCGCAACGCCGGACTAGATAGCGCGAGCCAGGACCATGGTCATGTCGTCGAACTGATCGCCCGGGGAAAGGGCCGCAATGTGGGCTGTGAGCTGTTCCGGGGAAAGGCTGGGGTTCAGGCGGATGATCTCGGTGAAGCCGTCATCGCCCAGGTCGTCGGCGCCGGGGCCGCGCGCGTCGGTCACGCCGTCGGAGTAGATGACCAGCCTGTCACCCGGCGCCAGGACAGTCTCCCCAACCTCGGGCTGGAAGACGTCCAGCAAACCGATGACGGGCGCCGTCGCCTTCAGCCACTCCACTTCGCCGGAGGCCCGCAGGAGCAGCGGCGGATTGTGGCCGCAGTTCACATAGCGCAGGGTCCGCGTGGTGTCGTCGTAATCGCTGAAAAACAGCGTGGCGAAGCGTTCAGGCGGAGTGGACTCCAGGAACTGCAGGTTCAGAGTTCGCAGCAACAGGGGCAGGTTCCAGGTCGCCTGCCAGGCCAGACTTCGCAAGGCCGCCTGCAGGTTGGACATGAGCAGAGCGGCGGCGATGCCTTTCCCCGAGATATCGGCCAGCAGGAGGCCGACGCGGCCGGGGGCGAGTTCCAGGAAGTCGAAGTAGTCGCCGCCCACGGCTCCGGCCTGGCGGCAATGCCCGTCGTATTCGAGCGTTTTGAGAGGTGGACGGCGCTGGGGCAGGAGCTGAGCCTGGACCTGGCGAGCCAGGTCGAGATCATGCGCCACGCGGCTGGCCGGACCGGGCGCCACCACCAGATGGCGGCGTAAGGTGCTGAGCAGACGGTCGTTATCCCAGGGCTTCATGACAAAATCGGCCGCGCCGCGCCGCATCGCCTCGACGGCCAGTTCCACGCTGCCCCAGGCGGTCATGACAATCACAGGCGCCCGCAAGCCCAATTGTTGGAGTTGGGCCAACGCATCCAGCCCCTCCTCCCCTGAAGTAGTATCCCTTGTGTAATTAAGGTCCATTAATACTAAATCGGGCGGGGCTTGGCGCACGGCACTCAAAATGGCGGCCGGATGGTCGGCTGTCTGGATGGTAAACCCCTCTGCTTTCAACAGGAAACGTAAGGCCAACAGGACATCGGGCTGATCGTCGGCCACCAGAATCCGCATGAGTGCTCCTCCGCAGGTGATAGAACCAGGATTGCACGCCTCCGGCCATTCGCGCTATCGGTGCAAGTAATTGCAAATCAGACAGATGGAGCTGGCAGGCGGAGGTGCGGCGGTGGTGGTAAACGGGCAGTTCCGTCCGATTCCGAACAGTTACCCGGGCCCCCTGAAATTCGGGAGTGCCGCTAGCCTATCGGGGGGAGTTGTCCACGGGCTCACAAGGCGCATGATGCTAAGTGAAGGGTGGGCGCAGCCCCCCGGATCCAATAAGGAGACTCTCAATGAAGAAGTTTTTCGCGACTCTGACCCTGGCGGCCTTCGCCCTGACCACGACCGTCGTCCTGGCCCAGGAGCCCAAGAAGGAAGAGACCAAGACCGAGAAGAAGGAAAAGAAGGGCAAGAAGAAGAAGGAAGAGAAGAAGGAAGAGAAGAAGTAGTTTTTCTTCCACCTGCTCCTCTGGAGTTGGCCAAGCGCCCGTTCGGCCCCCGCGCCGGACGGGCGCCGCTGTTTTCCGGCCCTGTTCGCCCCTCCTATCCGCTACAATTGACGAACCATTTGTCGATTCTTCACGCGGTTGTCATGCCCCGAAGAGATAAAGAAGCATGAGCACGCTGGCCCATGATTTCCTCAGCTGGGTAGAGGCCACGGATCACGGCCTGATGCGCAGGGTCCATCGCTGGCGCGCGCCGCGCTGGATCCGGCTCTGGATGGCCTGCGCGACACGGGGCGGTGACGGCTGGCTCTGGTACGCGTTGGGTCTGTTGCTGCCGGTCTTCGGCGGAGCCGAGGGACGCTGGGCGGTGCTGGAAGCCGCGCTCGCCTGCTGGACGGGCATCGCCATCTTTCTATATCTGAAGCGGGCCACCGGGCGGCGCCGGCCCTGCGCTCTGGAGCCGCACTGCTGGTCGACCCTGCTGCCGCCCGATCAGTTCAGCTTCCCCTCCGGCCACACCATTACGGCCTTCGCCGTCATCCTGCCCATCATCGGCCATTTTCCCGAGGCACGGTTTGCCCTGCAGTTCTGCGCCGTATCCATCGCGCTATCCCGGATTCTGCTGGGTATGCACTTCCTGAGCGACGTGCTGGCGGGCGCCCTCATCGGCTCGGCGCTGGGCCTGGGTTTCCATGCCGCAGGCCTGGCGATGGGCGCCTGAGCCGCGCGCGCTGGCTCCACCCCGATCTTCCGGCCCGGAAATTTTGAGTTCCAGACGGCAAACTCGGCTTTGCTCCTCCGCCGTCTGCCCCGCCTCTTCCCCCCATCACAAGCTGAATCAAGGAGTTGACCTCGATTTGGTATACTGGGCACAAGTGCCGTTTCCAGATTACACACCTGGTGTTCCCAGTTGACCCAAATTGCACTAATGAGATAGAGTCAATTGTTCGATAGTCATGTAAGCGCAATATTCCAGTTCGTGACCAGGTCGGAATGAAACTGAGCCATCATCTCCTTCTTACTTCGCTGGCCTGCCTGGCCGCTCTGAATCCCGCCTCTGGGCAAACTCCCGCAAGATTAGGGCCACACACGAACGGACTCTGGCCGGCCAGTTTCATGGCTGCCGCCAAGGCGGAAGAACCGGCTGAACCGGCCGCCAATCCGTATGTGAATCTCAAGCAGCCGGCGTTACTTCTGCCGAAAGAAGTTTCCGCCGACAGCCTGACGCCCTCCCAGAAAGCCGTACGCGACTCCGAAAAACACTTCCAGTACGGTAAGTTCTACATCCAGGAAGGCAAGGTCGACGACGCGCGGAAGGAATTCAACCTCGCCATCAACACGCTGCTGGATGTGCCTGAGTCAGCGCCGGACCGTTCGGTCGCCGAAAAGAAGTCCGAGGAGCTGATCCGGCTGATCCACCGCTACGACATCGAGTCGCTGGGCAGTGGCGAGTCGCCGGAGAGTCCGGTGTTCGTGCAGTCCAACCTGCCTGAGATCCTCGACCGTACCTTCCCCATCGACCCCCGCCTGAAGAACCGCACGCTGGCCCAGGTAGCCGCCGCCTCCTCCGAACTGCCGCTGACGGTGAATGACGCTGTCCTCAGCTACATCAACTACTTCACCAGCGAGCGCGGCCGCCGCGTCATGATCTACGGCTGGAAGCATGCCGGCCGCTATAAGGCGATGATTTCGCGAATTCTGGACGAAGAAGGCGTGCCGCAGGAACTGATCAGCCTGGCGCAGGCGGAATCCGGGTTTGTTCCGCGCGCGGTCAGCCGCGTCGCCGCCGCCGGCATGTGGCAGTTCATGCGCAGCCGGGGTACTGAATATGGATTGAATTCCTCCGCACTGCGCGACGACCGCCTGGATCCCGAGAAAGCGACGCGCGCCGCGGCCAAGCATCTGCGCGACCTGTACTCCCAGTTGGGGGACTGGTATCTCGCGATGGCCGCCTACAACTGTGGCCCGTTCTGCGTGGAACGCGCCGTCCAGCGCACCGGCTTTGCCGATTTCTGGGAACTGCGGTCCCGCAGCGTCCTGCCGCGCGAGACGATGAACTACGTGCCGGCCATCCTGGCCATGGCCATCATCAGCAAGAATCCCGAGGCATACGGCCTGACGCCCGAGACTCCTGACCCGGCGATGGAATATGACACGGTGCAGACCACCTGCCCCACCAGTCTGGCTCTGATCGCCGATGCGGCGGACCTGCCGGTCGCCGAGATCCGGGACATGAATCCTTCCCTGCTCCGGAACCTCGCACCCTCCAACTATGAAGTGCGCGTGCCGAAGACCAAGGGCAGCGTGGTTCTGGCCGCGCTGGAGTCGGTACCCGAGGCGAAGCGGGACTCCTGGAGGCTGCATCGGGTGGCTGAAGGAGAGACTCTTACGGCCATCGCCCGCCGCTATTCGACGGCCGCGGGTTCGATCATCGCCGCCAATGCGCGCCTGGATTCCTCGTTCTTCGACGCGCCGGAAAGCGGCGAAATGCTGCTGATTCCGGCTTCCGCGCCGGTGCAGCCGGCGAAGCGCGCGGTGGCTTCCAAGGCCCGTCCGACAGCGCGTCGGGGCTATACGGCCACCGCCACGCGCATCCATCCGACGGCCACAAAACGCGTCGCCGTGGTGAGCAAGACCCGCAAGCCCATTAGCCGCTAAGCCTTGCGGCTGGACACCTGATCCGGCCCTTCAGACACCCCCCCTGTTGCGAAAGCTAAAAAACAAGTTATCCTAATTATGATTCGGCCAAGCAGGAGGCTTGATCGACCATGCCGCAAAGGGATATTCGTCTCTTCGATTCGTTCGACGAGGATGACACTGATTTCGACACCGCGTTCCACGACGACGCGGTGGGTGAAGTACGCAGCAATACCGGTTTCGACGATAACGATTTAGAAGAGGAAAAGCCTGAACCGAGGCGTGCGCCGGCCGCACCACTCCGGCCGGCCGCGATCCTGCCGCCGGTGCCTGTGGCGCCGCCTGCCGCGCGCCCCACTGAGCCGGTTCCAGCTCCGCAGCCCGCGGCGAGCCGCAAGCCCGTGCCCCCGGCACGGCCCGCTGCCGCCCCAGCCCCCGCCAAGCCGGTTGAGCCGGTGGCACCAGCCGCCAAGGCGGCCAAGCCCGCGAAGCCCGCTGCCGCGCCGGCCAAGGCTGAGCCCAAACGGCCCGCGCTGAAAAAGGCATCCTCTGCACAGGTTCCCGTCCGTAGAGGTTGGGAACGCGTCCGGGAAACCGGCCGCGAAAACAACGGCGCAACCCGCCGTCCGAAAGGTGACTAAGAAAACAGTGAAAACAGCAACGAAGAAAGCCGCACCCGCCAAGAAGGCCGCTGCACCGAAGAAGGCCGCCGCGCCTGCCAAGAAGGCTGCTCCGGCGAAGAAGGCTGCTCCGGCAAAGAAGGCCGCTGCCCCCAAGAAGGCTGCTCCGGTCAAGAAGGCTGCTCCGGCAAAGAAGGCCGCTGCCCCCAAGAAGGCTGCCGCCAAGAAGAAGTAGGCTCCGGATGCCGTCAGAGAACGGCACGAGAGAACCTGGATCGTCCCCTGGGCGGTCTGACCGAAACCAATTCAGCCTATGCTGATGTTCAATGGGGCGCCGCCTGATGGGGCGCCCTGATCTATTTCCGGATCCTGTCTAGCTTTCCTTCTTCACCACCGTCCGGCACCGCTCAAACAACTCCAGCAGTGCATCGGCCTGCTCTTCCGGCGTGCGGGCGCCCTTGCCGGTGAATCCGACGGCTTGCGATCCGCGGCCGTAGCCGGTGGCGGTGGCAATGAACTTCATGAGTTCCAGCGCGACTTCATCCCCACCCTTGCCGCTTTGCGTCTCAGGCGATTTGGCCTTCTCTTCCATGGTCTCGGTTGCTCCTGATAAAAATCGGCTGCCCGCGCCTTGAGCGGGTGCCGGAAACTTACTAAACGATTATCCTAGATTGCAGATGCCGGTGAACGCGACGCGGCTGGAACGCCGCATGCGCGGCGGCGCACAGGCCCAACTCCTTGCTTGTGACGACGGACGACACTATGTCACGAAGTTTCTGGAGAACCCGCAGCACCGCCGGATCCTCGTCAACGAGTGGGTGGCTTCCGTCTTTCTCCGCCACCTGCAGATCGCCGCGCCGGAAGTTCGCGTCGTCAATCTGACGCCCGATCTGCTTGCCGCCGAGCCGGAGATCTGTCTCCAGATGGGCAACTGCCGGCGGGCCGTGTCGGCCGGCTGGCATTTCGGCTCGCAGTTTCCCGGCAATCCCGCCACGGACGCCGTCTACGACTACCTGCCGGACTCCCTGCTCACCAGCGTCGTGAACCTGCGGCAGTTCCTCGGCGCGCTGGTCTTCGATAAGTGGACCTCCAACTCCGATGCCCGCCAGGCGATCTTCTTCCGCCGCCGCATCCGCGACTGGCTGGATGAACCGTCGGCACCCGCGCTGCAGAAGGGCTTCATCGCCCAGATGGTCGATCACGGCTACATCTTCGACGGTCCGCAGTGGGAGTTCCATGATTCCCCCATTCAGGGGCTGTACTTTCGTCCCATAGTCTACGCATCCGTACGCGGCCTGGACGACTTTCAGCCGTGGCTCGACCGGGCCCGGTTCTGCCCCGAAAACCTCTGCGACGAGGTGCTGCGCCAGATGCCGCAAACCTGGCTCGATCAGGATTCGGATCTGCTGGAATCGCTGCTCGACCGGTTGATGCAGCGGCGGCGGCGCATCGAGGATCTGCTGATCGCAACAGCCCGCGCCAAGGCGCACTACTTCCCGGCGTGGAAATAATCCGCCTCCCCTTCCCCTCGGGTAAACTGGGGAGGTGATCCGCCCCCAAATCCTTCACAACGGTCAGATCCGCCCCTCCAACGAATTGATTCTGAATCCCGGACAGGTTGGATTGCTGTCCGGTTGGGGCATCTTTTCCACGATTAAAGTGGTAGAGGGAGTCCTGTTTGAGTTCAATCGCCACTGGGCCCGCCTGAGCCGCGACGCCGATCTGCTGCGGGTGCCATTTCCGTGGACAGCCCCGGAACTCGAGGAGATGCTCCTCAAATTGGTGGAGGCGAACCAGGATTTCAACGCCACTTTGCGGGTAGCCGTGGTGCGGAATCTGGGCACGATGTGGTCCGGCCCGATCCACGGAACCCGAGTTCGACCTGATTGCCCTCACCGCCGCCCGCAGCAACTGGGGCGGTTCCTGCAAACTGGGCATCGTCCCGAACGCCCGCCACGCCGCTTGCGTATTCACCGGGACCAAAACGACCTCGTGGGCCAACAACCTGGTCTGGTACGAGGAAGCGCATCAGCGGGGCCAGGATGAAGTCGTGCTGCTGAACGAACGGGGCGAGGTTTGCGAATGTACGTCGGCCAATATCTTTGCCTGCTATGGCGATAGGGCGGTGACTCCGCCGTTGTCTTCCGGTTGCCTCCCCGGGATTACCCGGCAGATTCTTGTTGAAAAAATCAAGATTTCTGGTATTCAGGTCATAGAACGACCCATTTCCCTGGACGAGTTGGAGCGCGCTGATGGTATATTCATAACGTCCAGTACTCGCGATCTTCTGCCAGTATCGGAAGTAGAAGGCCTCTCGATTCAGACCGGCGACCGGGTTCGGCAGGTGTTGGCGGCCGAATTTGCAAAGTACGAAAGAGACTACGTCGCACAGGCTGCACGCAGGGCTACAGTGGGCACCTAAGGCTCAGGGCCGTCTACGGCTCGGCACTATCGGAAGATCTAGGCTATATTGCTAGAGACCCCTTCGGAGGAGGGCTGGTTTGGTCAAGAGGAAGTTTGTAAACTGCCCGGAATGCGATTCCTCCCATGTGAGGAGCGTACCCGTTCAAGGATTCCGTGAGAATCTTCTCGCGCTGGCGGGCTTCTATTCCTTCCGCTGCTCCGACTGCTATCACAAGTTTCTTGCCAGTCCCCTGGGTGTGGCCAACGCCGGCTACGCGAAGTGTCCCCGCTGCTTGCGGATGGATCTCTCCACCTGGGATCCAAAGTATTACAAGAAAAGCACTTGGATGGATGTGAAGGCCTGGTTTGGGGCGCATCGCTGGCGTTGCGACCCGTGCCGGAACAATTTCATGAGCTGGCGGCCGCGCAAGCTGAAGTACGTCCGTCCGGCGGAGCAGCAGCAGCCGGCGCAAGCCGCCACACCGCAGGCCGGTGCATCGCAAACGGCGGATTATCACGAACTTTACGGCGGGTAGGGGCGGCAGCGCGGAGCGAGGCCGGGATCCGGAGATCTGAGGTGCGGAAGGTCCTGGTGCGCGAGAGTGTGCACCAAATGAAAATGGTTCCAAGTGACCCTCGGATTCAGCTCGTCCCCCAACCTGCATGCCAGGCTTGGACTTGTCACTTACGGCAACTTGAGCGCAGGATCAATCAGCTCCACGCCCGCGGGATTTCTCCGCTTGCGCTTCAAAGCCTCTCGCCGCGCCGGCAGTGATTGCCGAAGCGAAGCTGGCACTTCGAAGCGGGTTTTTGCTCGCCCTCAAAGACTCTCCCGTTACCGGGTCACCTCGGAGGGGTCAAAGCTCCTACCCTACTTCTTCAGTCCCGTAGCGCGGACTTCATGAACCCGGTCCACCTCGGTCTCCCTCCTCGGCCAGTCTCGAGAACCTCCGGGGAGCTCTGCAACCAAGATCCGTTGAACACGCTATCCACACCACTCTCGACGGCGCATCCGGTTCGCCACTCCCTTTCAGGGCTCGCACCCTTCCAGATCAAAGCACCCGATCCGGCCTGCCATCTAAGAAGCCTACCGTTGAGAACGCCCGATTTCCCTTCGCTCCCCACTGGCGGATTGTTTAGTTTCGACGCCAGCGGATCATCGTTCCAGGTCCGCTACACTCTCTTCGGCTCGCTGTTCCGTGAACCTCTTGGAACCAACCCCAATATGCACCCGATCGCTTTTTGAGTCAAAGGAATATTGCGATTTCGTAACCGGAATCCTCAGACTTTATTGCCTTTAGAATCAACACCGTACAGACAGGCTGCTGTGAAAAGGTTGTGTATAAAACGTGCGCGCCCGTTTGTGTTTGGAGCCCCACCGCGCGCTCGTTCAGTATCATGGAAAGGAAGACGCCCCAAGGCGTTGCGCGGACATGCCAGCCACACAACAGCCCACCCACCCGGCCTCGAGCAAGGGAGCATCTCTCTGATGGCGCGCGCGTTGATGATTCTGGGCGCCGTGCTTTTCACAGCCGGCCTGGTCGTCTATGTGGCCGGTAAACTCCACATTCCATTGGGCCGGCTACCGGGCGACATCACCGTCCGCAGCAAGAACACCACGTTCTATTTCCCCATCGTGACCTGTCTGCTGCTGAGCCTTCTCTATTCGCTCGCCCTCTGGATTCTGCGCCGGAAATAGAAAAACAGGAGGCTTGGCCCGGCCACGAGAAGACCGGCCGGCTCCGGCGTGGCTGTGATCGTCGTCGCTCCAAGCGGGGCGTAGAGACTTCCAGTCGGTCCATCTAATTGGATGTATGTGTAGACGTCCGCCAGATCCACCGCGAAGACGCCGCCGAGCAGAACCGGGGCGCTCAGGCTGCCGGAGAACAACTGCGGACTAATGAGGGAAAAGCTAATGTCGTCAGTGCCATAGGTGCCTTCAAGCACCAGGCCTCCGCCGTCAGCCGCATCGAAGAACTCGAGCAGCGTCACATTCAGTCAAATGGCCGATCCGCCGAAGACGAGGGTCGCCGAGGGGATCGAGACGTCGAAGCCTCCGGGTATCGTACCTGGCATGACGGACACCGGGCTCGGGACGTTGAAGCTCAGGACGAATACGGTGCCGGGCTCGCTCACGGCAGTCAACGGAATACTGCTGGGCATGGAACCCGAAATGGTGTAGCCCACCGTGCCCGCCTGGCTTGGACTGCTCATCAACAGCAACCCGGCGATGCACGCCATCAGATGCGGCCAATACCTGCTCATACCAGTTCCCCTCCTGCTTGGGATTCTGGAAGCAGTACGGCCGCACCTTCCGGCTGGATCTCCGTGCCAGCGCAATTCCGTCAGACGTGCGCGATCGCCTTCACCATGCGGCCCGTGCCGTGCGCGGTCGCCTTGACGACGTGCGCGCCTCCGCCCGCGACAGCTTTGGCCGACTTTGCCACATCCTTGGCCGCCACAGCCGGGTAGTGGACAAGAACATCGGCCCGGGCGCTGTTCGCCCCCAGTACCATCGCGCCGGCAGCCGCCAACGTCATCAGTGCGCCCCGCATTGCTGTATATCCGCGTTTCATGATTGATCCTCTTTCCGGTCCGGCGCCGTTTCCCGCTCGCCGTCTCCACACCAATGAACGCAGCCCGGGCCGGGCCGGTGACTCCCCTGGGCATGGTATTTTGGCGCCGGTCGGGCCGGAGGACCTCTGGCTAGACGGCGGCCTGCACTCCGACGGGCAAAGGCAGTTCCACCCGGATGAGGGTGCCCTGCCCCGGCGACGAAGTAATCCGGAACGTGCCGTCTAGGTGGTCGACGCGCTCCTTCATGCCTAGCAGGCCCACGCCCTTCGTCGTGTTCATGTCGAATCCGCGGCCGTCGTCCTTCACTTCCACGACAACGCCTTCTCCGCTGCAGCGCACCGTCACGACGGCCGTCGTTGCACCAGAGTGCCGGGTCACGTTGCGCAATGCTTCCTGGACGATCCTGTACACGGCGGTACGGTGGCTGTCGGGCAATTCCAGATCGTCGTTGTCGGCCAGCACCTGGACTCGTACGTTGGAAGTCCGGGTCGTCTCGCGGGCCTGCCAGTGGAGCGCCGGCATCAGGCCCAGATCGTCAAGCATGGAGGGCCGCAAGAGCAGCATGATGTTGCGGATGTTGGAGATCGTCGTCTCAGCCAGCGTCTTTACCGACTCCAGCGCCGTATGCAGCGGCTTGATGCCCGGTGGCGCGTAGTGCTGCGCCTCGCCCAGATCCACCAGCAGCGCCGAGAGGGACTGGCCGACCTCGTCGTGCAACTCCCGAGCCAGGCTCCGCCGCTCTTCCTCCTGGACATCCACCAGCCGGGCCGAAAGTTGCCCGAGTGCCGCTTTGCCCTCCTGGGCTTCCCGGTACCGGCGGGCCGCCAGGCGTTCCAACCGCATCAGGTAGAAAACCGTCAGGAAGGCCAGCACCGCGGCCAGAACGGTGGCCAGCAGGATGGTGATGGAGACGCGCTGGCGCAGGGTGAGGATGAGCAGTGAGGCGGTTTTGTCGGAGGAGCGCAGGTTGGACTCCATATCGCGCCGCAATTCATCCAGCGGCCGCATAAAGTCCTCGCGTCCTGGAGCCAACTGCTCGGCAAACACGTTGTAGCTGCTGGTGCGGGTTTCCCTGGCGGCGTTGGTCACAGCGGTCGACGCCGCGTCCCAATAGTCAGTGAAGCGGCTGTCAAACTGATCCAGAAGTTTGACTTCAGCCGGATTGGCCAGTTTTCTGAGGCTGTCGAGAGCGACCAGGGTATCGGCGGCGGAGGTGCGAGCGGCGTCGGCTTCCCGCTGGCGATCGGTGCTTTTGGGATCAAGGACCGCATCGCGCACCCGGGAGGCGGTGAGCCCGGCGTTCTGGCGCAGGAGGTTGAGAGCGTCGCTTTTAGCCAGGAATTCGTTGGTGCCGCCGTCGTCGATCTCATCGACTTCCTGGAGCACGCGGACCGAGTAGGCGTTCACGAGGACCATCAACGCCAGCAGGCCACCGAAACCCATGCCGAGCAGCCAGCGAATGCGCCTGAGATTGGATCCGTGATCTTCCGGCTCGACCATACTTCAGAGTAGCCGTTGACGGGGCGGATGGAGGAGGTTTATGGAACGGTGCCGAGCTTGGCGAGCGGCCAATAAGCAAAGACCGCCTTGCCGTAGATGGCATCGCGCGGGACCGGGCCCCAACTACGGCTGTCGTTGGACGAGCTGCGGTGATCGCCCAGCACATAGTACTGCCCTTCGGGTACTTTCATCGGAGCGACCGACTGCCGGTCGCGGTACTCTTCGGGCACATAGGGCTCCTCTAGCGCCTTCTGGTTGACGATGACTGTGCCGGAGCGCACCTCAACCACGTCGCCGGGCAAACCGATCACCCGCTTGATGTAGGACTTGGAGGGATCGCCGGGGAACCAGAACACCACCGTGTCGCCGCGGGAGACTTCCCCGAAGCCCAACCGGTAGACGAACTTGTTGATGAACACCCGTTCCTGGTCCTGCAGGGCGGGCATCATGCTGGTCCCTTCAACCTTTACGGGTTGATAGAGGAACAGAATCACGACGAGCGCGATCAGGACGGAGAGCGTCAGGTCTCTGATCCAGAATCCAGCCTGTTTCCACATCGGCGGTCAACTCCCGAGATTGGGATGCCCTGATTGAAGCATGGTCCGCCGGACCTTAGCAAGACTCGATTGTACTGGTCCCACGGGTTCCCATAGCCAATCCGGGCTGGTGCGGCACCGGGCGGCGCCGCGATCCGGATCCAAGCTCCTCATTCCGTGAGACGTGCGAATCGCCTCGAGGTTTCGGGTTCCCCCTTACTGCTTGGCCGGCGCAGCCGCCGGTGCCTGGGTGGAATAGCCTAGCAGCCGGCCCAGCGAAGGCAGGGGCAGTGCACCGGCTGCCAGGGCCTTGCGGTGGAACTCGCCGGGTACGAATTTCGCGCCATCGGCCTTCTCAGCCGCTGCCCGCAGTTGTTTCCAGGCGCGGTATCCCGCGAAGTAAGTAGGCAACTGGCAGGAGCTGAGCTTGGCGCGCTGGAGCTTCGCCGTGGCCTCTTCCTTTTCCTGGAAAGTCTTCTCCAGCATCAGCTTCATCGCCTCGTCGTCCGTCATACCCATCGTCTGCATCTTAATGTCGAGAATGGTGTTCGAGATCGCGCGCAGTTGCTGCTTGCCCCAGGTGAGAGCCATCTCAGGGTTCTTGTCCATGTAGCCTTCGTTGATCATCACGTCGGTGGCGTAGACCGCCCAACCTTCCACATAAGGACCGCTGCCGAACACCGACCGCAGCACGCGGCGCGACTTCGGCTGGACGGCGTTGGCGTACTCCAACTGGACGTAGTGGCCCGGAATGGCTTCATGGATGGTGAGAATGCGCAGGCCGTAATCGTTGTATTCGCGGAGCTTGGACTCGACGCGGTCCTTGGGCCAGCCCTTCGGGATCGGCGTCAGCCAGTAAAAGGCGCCGAGTTCGGGCTGGAGGGCTGGCGCCGGGTTGAAGCCGCCGACGCCATAAATGCCGCGCATGAACTCGGGGGTCTCGATCAGCTTGAGGTTGTCCTGGCCCGGCATCTTGACGATCTTGTCCTCGTGCGACTTCAGGAAGGCGCGCGTCTCGGCGAGGGTCTTCTCGGCTTCCTTGAAGTAATCGTCAGCTTTCACATGCTTCTGAGCGATCTTGGTGAGGGTCTCGCCGACGATCAGATTGAGGTCGACCGGATCCTTATGGGTCGGATAGTAGTTCACATGGAGCGGCAGCGAGAGCATGAACATCTTCTTGCGCACCGCCAGAAGTTCGGCCTCGGCGTCGGCCAGAAGCTGTTCCGGGGTCGTGTCGCTGCCCACCGCCAACTTGAACTTGAGGTCGTAGTTCGCTTTGCCGAGACGCCAGCCGTCAGCGCCCGTGTCTTTCACTGACTTCAAGTAGTCGTTGAAAGAATGCATGGCAACTACAGCCGCCTTAGCCGCCTGATCGTACTCTGCCTTCTTGTCCGCGGGCACTTTCGCGGGGAAAACCTTCTCGATGAGAGCGAGGTTGCCGTCGTTCTCCTCAATGGCGACCCGGGTCCAGACGGCGTTGGAATCGACCAGAGTTTTCTGGGCGGCGGCGAGGAAGCCGGGCACGGCCTTCAGGCGGTCGATGATGTGCTGGTAGCGCTGGGGCTCGGGCGCATACTCGACACTGTAGGGCGTGAAGATCGCATTCCCGATCAACTCGACATACACGGTCGGGTTGTGCCGGAAGGATTGGATGGTGTCGAGGTCGAGCAAGGCGTAGTCAACCTGGCCCTGCATGATCTCGAGGTCGGCCTTGGATTCGGCGTCCAGAGATGACTGATCGATAGCCGCCAGCCGAGCCTTCCAGTCCTTGAAGTGCTTGCGCTGCTTCTCGAGCCCTTCGGCCGAATAGTCGTCGAGGGTGGAATCGAGCACAACTCCGTTGTGCTGATGATAGCCGGAAGAGGTGGCCGCGACCGGCGACAGGACGAGGGTCGAGTAGACGAAATCACCCGTAAGTTTTTCAAAATCGGCGGCTTCCGTCTTCTGCTTCGCGCCACCGCAGCCGCTCAAAGCGAGGGCAACCATCAATCCGGCCGGCCAGTACTTCCGCATATCGACAAGTCTACCAGCGGGACGGAGCTTCCAATTCGGCTAGTCTGAAAAAGATGTCACTGTGTTTTTTGCTCGCCCTCCAAATGGCTGCCGTTCCGCCCATGCCGCCGCAATCGCAAGCCGAAACCGCCACCATGAAGGCCGCGCAATCGCTCGTCGAGAGCACCAAGGCTGCGCCCAAAGACCTGCGAACCCATGCGGAAGAGTCCGGTTACCAGGAGACCGGCCGCTATGACGAGGCTGTCTCCTTTTACCGCAAGCTGGAGAAGCTCTCTCCGCTCGCCAAGCTGGTTCCGCTGGGACAGACCGGCGAAGGCCGCACGTTATACGCCCTAATCGTCTCCAAAGAAAGAGCTTTTACGCCGGAAGCGGCCCGCCGGACGGGCAAGCCGGTGGTCCTGCTGCAGAACGGGATCCATGCCGGCGAGAATGGCGGCAAGGACGCGGCCATGATGCTTCTGCGGGACGTGCTGGTGACAAAGCGCCATGCGGCCTGGCTCGACCATTCCATTCTGATCTCGATCGTCGTGTTTAACGCTGACGGGCATGAGCATGTCTCTGGCTACAACCGGATCAACGAGAACGGTCCGGCGAAGATGGGGTTCCGGGTGAATGCCACCCGGTTGAACCTGAATCGGGACTACCTCAAAGCCCAGACTCCGGAGATGCGGGCGTGGCTCAAGTTGTACACGGCCTGGTTGCCTGACTTCCTGGTCGACAATCACGTCACCGACGGGAGCGACAACCAGTACGACGTCACCATCGCTACGCACACTGAGCAGGACATTGCTCCGGAGGTGGGCGAATGGGTAGCGAAGAAATATCTGACGAAGCTGATGCCGGAGATGGAAAAGCTGGGCCACGTGGTGGGGTGGTATATCGAGGGCCGTGGCCGGAACGGGGATTCGCTGGCGGTGATGACGGCTTCGCCGCGCTATTCCACCGGCTATGCGGCGGCGCAGAACCGGGCCGCGCTGCTGGTGGAGACGCACTCCCTGAAGTCGTTCAAAACGAGAGTGTGGTCTCATTACGACATCATGGCGGTGTCGCTGGATGCGATTTGCATTGAGGCGAAAGCGCTGCGCGCGGCATCGCTGGCGGCGGACCAGCGGTATGAAATGCTGAAGCCCGGCGAGAAGGTCTTCCTGGAAGGGACACCCGGGGACACGCCGGAACCGTATGTGCAGCGGTTGCTTGCCTTTGAGCGGCCGGTCAGCACAGTTTCCGGGGGGCCGGTGGCGCGGTATTCCTCCAAGCCGGTCGATCAGCCGGCCCAGCTGGTGAGAGGACTTACGGAAAAGGTCGCGCCAGTCGCGCCCGCCGGGTACATCGTCCCGCGGCAATGGAATGAGATCATAGAACTTCTTCATTTACATGGAATTCAGACACAAACCATCAACAAACAGTTGAATCAGAAAATGGAGGTTCTGCGGGTCGAGAATGTACGCTGGGCACCGGCTCCGTTTGAGGGAAGGTTCCAGGTGCAGTCGTTCACGACACGGAATGCCACCCAGGCTGTAGAGATTCCCGCCGGCAGCGTCTATGTGCCGGTGGCTCAGCGGGCGGGCAAGGTGGCGATGCAAATCCTGGAACCGGCGGCTCCGGATTCGGCCGTGCGGTGGGGCTTCTTCCAATCGGTATTCGAGCAGAAAGAATACTTTAGCGACTATGTCTTCGAGCCGTATGCGGTGGAGATGCTGAAGCAGGATCCGGCCCTAAAGGCGGAGTTTGACGCAAAGGTACAGAGTGACGCCACGTTTGCTAAGAACCCTCGGGCCCGACTGCTATGGCTCTTCCAACGGTCGCCGTATTTTGAAGCGGACAAAGACACTTATCCGGTGGTGCGCGTAGGTCCGGCGGATCTGCCGGCAGTCAGCGCGGCACTGGGGCACTAGTTGGCGCGAAAGAACGCGATCACTCGTCTTTCGAACTCGGCGGGGGCCCGGACGCTGGCATCCACATGATCGCCTCCGGGCACCTCCCAAACCTGGATCCGGCTGGGGTTCGCAGCGGCCAGGACCCGGGTGTGCTCGATGGGGATGTTCTGATCTCTGGAGCCGTGGATGAGCAGAATTGGGACTCCTGATTTACTCACCTGTTTTAAGGGAGATGCGTCGGTAAAATTCAAGTCATACCTTAACCGCGCATAGACAAAAGCGCCGGCCACAAAAGGGGTCGAGGCAAAGCCGACCAACTGGCCTACGCGGTGGTTCGCGACCATCCAGAAGGAGGCAAAGGGACTTTCAGCCACGACGGCCCGGAAGCGGGTACCAGGGCCGGAGGCCTGTAGGAGAATCCCCGAGCCCATCGATTCGCCCAGACCGTATAACTTGCTGCCGGGGCTCGACTTCTCGACCCAGTCGCACCAGCGGTTCAGATCGCCGACCTCCTTGAGGCCGAAGGTGAACTGGTCGCCGCCGCTGATGCCGTGGCCGCGGGCGTCCGGAGTCAGGGCGCCGAAGCCATTCCGCTGGAGCATCGCCACGATGCCGGCGAAGCCTCGGCGCGAGTCCGCCACGCCATGGAGGAGGATGACGACCGGGGCTCCCGGATCCTTGGGCGGAAACCAGGAGGCGCGCAGGGGGATTCCGTCAGCGGCCCGGATTTCCACAGGGGTACCGAAGCCGGATGGCGGGGCCGGGCGCATGTCCGGCTGCAAGTGGAGGGCGTTTTCGCAAAGAATCGCGCCCCCGATGCCCGAGACGGCCACGCCAATCACCAGGGCTTCAATGATCAGGATCCTAATGCGGCGTTTCATTCCGCTTTGGGTCCCTGCACAACTTCCAGGAACGCATTGGCGGCGTGACTCAGTGCTCTTCTTGCCGGATAAACCAAGCGGATCTTGCGATCTACGCGTAATTCTTCAACCTCTACTTCAGCCAACAAACCCTGCTCCAGCTCCTGTTCCACGCACATCTTGGGGAGGAAGGCGACGCCCTCGTTCTTCTGGACCATCTTGCGGATCGTCTCGACCGTGGGCATTTCGACGTCCATGTTGAGCTGGACCTTGGCGCGCTGAAAGGCCTTGATGACGACCTCGCGGTAGGGGCTGAGGACGTTGTGGGCGATGAAGGTCTCCATCCCGAGTTCCTTGATGGAGATGGATTTCCTACCAGCGAAGCGGTGCTGCGGCGAGAGGACGAAGGAGAGGTGGTCGATGTAGATGATCCGCGTCTCCAGGCGATCGTCTTCGGGGTCGTAACTGACGACGCCGAGTTCGAGGTCGCCGTCGATCAACTGGGCGGGAATCTTGCTGGAGAGGGTTCGGCGAACCTGAACCTTTACCTTCGGGTAAAGTCTCCGGTAGCTCTCGATATGTTTCAGCAAATACAGGCAGGTGGACTCATTGGCCCCGATGGAGAGGCGGCCGGCAGCCATGTCGCGCAACTCAGCCAGCGCATTGTCCATTTCGCGTTCGAGGTTCTCGAAGCGGCGGCAGTATTCGAGGACGATCTTGCCGGCGTCGGTGAGGACGAGTTCACGGCCGGTGCGGTCGAGCAGTTTCTCCGAGAGTTCCGACTCCAACCGCTGTACAGCCAGGGAGATGGCGGGTTGGGTGCGTAGCAGTTTTTCGCCGGCGCGCGAGAAACTCTTTTCGGTTGCTACAGTTAGGAAGACTTTGAGCGGATATAGTTCCATACGTCCAGCCTAGGGGCGGCCCTGACGCCCATTTATAGAACTTATTATATTCGCTCCAGTTATTCTGGACAAGCACATTATAAATTTGTCAAATTGGACTTCGAACCCCACAATGAAGATAGTTGGCCCTACTCTCGCCAGTGTCACCCACACCGTAGGCGGACCGGGCCATCAACTAAGGAGCGCGAACGCAGAATGGTAGATACGCAAAACAGAGAGCGCGTTTACATCTTCGACACGACTCTCCGGGATGGTGAACAGTCGCCCGGGTGTTCGATGACGGTCCCGGAAAAGCTTCGGATGGCCCACAAGCTGGCGGAGCTTGGAGTGGACATCCTTGAAGCAGGATTCCCGATCGCTTCGGAAGGCGACTACCAGGCGGTGCGGCTTGTAGCCTCGGAACTGCCCTGGGTGCAGGTGGCGGCCTTGAGCCGGGCCTGCAAGATGGATGTGGAGCGGGCGGCCAGCGCACTGGAGCCGGCCAAGCGCTCGCGAATCCATACCTTTATCGCCACGAGCGATATCCATTTGAAGTACAAGCTCAAGAAGTCCAGGCAGCAGGTGCTGGACGAGGCGTGTGCGGCGGTGGCGCTGGCTCGCCAGTATGTGGAGGACGTGGAGTTTTCGGCCGAAGACGCGACGCGAACCGATCCGGATTACCTGGAGCAGGTGACACGCGCCGTGGTGGCGGCCGGCGCCCGGACGGTGAATCTGCCGGACACGACCGGCTATTCCGTGCCGGACGAGCATGCGGAACTGATTGGCCGGATGGTGCGCGCCGTCGGCGATTCCGCCATCATCAGCGTCCACTGCCACGACGACCTGGGTCTGGCGATGGCCAATTCGCTGGCCGCGGTCGGGGCCGGCGCCCGCCAGGTGGAATGCACCATCAACGGGATCGGCGAGCGGGCGGGCAATGCCTCGCTGGAAGAGATCGTGATGGCGATCAAGGTCCGCCAGGACCGTCTGCCGTTCTACACCGGCATTGTGACGGAGCAGATCTTCCCGGCCAGCCAGATGCTTACCGGAATCATCAGCTTCGGACCTCAGCCGAACAAGGCGCTGGTGGGGGCGAATGCCTTTGCCCACGAGGCCGGCATCCACCAGGACGGATACCTGAAGGAAAAGTCGACTTACGAGATCATCGACCCGCTGTCGGTCGGCATTCCGGAAGGGCGGCTGGTGTTGGGCAAGCACTCCGGCCGTCACGCCCTGCGCGCCAAGTGCGAGCATCTGGGCTATCACCTGGGCAAGGAAGAGCTCGATGCCGTGTATCACGGGTTTATCGAAATTGCCGATCGGAAGAAGGGCGTATCGGACCAGGAGATTCTGGCACTGATCCACACCCTGAAGGCGGGAGAAGGCGTCCATTCGGAATCTGCCGCTGCGGACTAAATACCTCTGATTGCTATTAGTTGACAGTAGACAGTTAAACCATTACGCAACATGAATCTGAACATCCTAGTTCTGCCCGGAGACGGCATCGGCACGGAAGTCACGCGCGAGGCCGTGCTTGTTCTGCAACGGGTGGCCGAGAAGTACAACCACACGCTGCGGCTCACTGACGGGTTGCTGGGCGGCATTGCCATCCACAAGACGGGCTCCCCCTTTCCGGACGAAACCGCCAAGCTGGCGGCGGACGCCGACGCGACCCTGCTGGGCGCGGTGGGTTTGCCTGAGTTCGACAACGCGCCTCCGGCCCAGCGGCCGGAGCGCGGGTTGCTGGGCATCCGCAAGGTGCTGGGGGTCTATGCGAACCTGCGGCCGGTCCGCACCTACAAGGCGCTGATCGACTCATCGCCCCTCAAGAATGAGCGGATTGAAGGCACCGACATGATCATCGTCCGCGAGTTGACGGGCGGGATCTACTACGGGACGCCGCGCGGCGTGGAAGGCAGCGGCGATACGGAGCGCGGAACCAATACGATGACGTACACGCGCGCCGAAATCGCGCGCATCGGACGGATGGCCTTCCATCTGGCTCGGAAGCGGAAGAAGAAGGTCTCGTCGGTCGACAAGTCGAACGTCCTGGAGACTTCGCAGCTCTGGCGCAAGGTCATGGTGGAAGTTTCGGCCGAGTTTCCGGACGTCGAACTGGAGCATGTCCTGGTGGATAACTGCGCCATGCAACTGGTGCTGAATCCAACCCGCTTCGACGTCGTGGTGACGGAGAACATGTTTGGCGACATCCTGTCGGACGAAGGCGCAGTACTGGCCGGGTCGATTGGGATGCTGCCGTCGGCCTCGATCGGCGAGCAGAAGCCGTCGGGCGCCTGGGTGGGTTTGTATGAGCCGGTGCACGGCTCGGCTCCGGACATCGCCGGCCAGAACAAAGCCAATCCGCTGGGTGCGATTGGCAGCGTGGCGGCGATGCTCGAGTACTCTTTCGGCCTGATGGAAGAAGCCACGGCCGTAAACAATGCAATTGAGTCAGTCCTGAACGCCGGACAGGTGACCGCCGATCTGAAGCCGAAGAGCGCTCCGCTCACGACGGAACAGGTAGGCGCGGCCATCTGCGCGGCGATCTAGTCTTGCTCCGCCGCTGGCGCCCCGGGCTATCCCGCAAGCCCGGAGCACCAGCGGCGGAGTGATCCTGAAAGAAATCAGTCCATGCCCCGCACAATCATCCAAAAACTCTGGGATTCCCACGTCGTCAGCGAACCAGCCGGTGCTCCGGCATTGCTGTATATTGATCTGCACCTGGTCCACGAAGTGACCTCGCCTCAGGCGTTTCAAGGTCTACGCGACCGGGGGCTGAAGGTTCGCCGCCCGGACAAGACGTTTGGCACGTGCGACCACTCGACCCCCACGGCCCCGCGTGACCTGCCCATCATCGATCCGATCGCGAAAGCCCAGGTGGAGCAGTTCGAGAAGAACTGCCGGGAGTTCGGTATCCCCCACTTTGGGTTCCTCAGCAACCGCCAGGGCATTGTCCATGTGATTGGACCGGAGTACGGCCTGACGCAGCCCGGCCAGACGGTGGTTTGCGGCGATTCGCACACGGCCACCCACGGTGCGTTTGGCGCGCTGGCCTTCGGCATCGGCACCTCGCAGGTGGAGCATGTCCTGGCGACGCAGACGCTGCTGCAGCGGAAGTCGAAGAGCTTCGCCGTCCATGTCAATGGCACGCTGAAGCCGGGTGTCGCCGCGAAGGACATCATTCTTGCGCTGATCGCCAAGATTGGTGTGGGCGGCGGTACGGAGTGCGTGTTCGAGTACACCGGGTCGACCATCCGTGCGCTGACGATGGAAGAGCGCATGACGGTGTGCAACATGTCGATCGAGGGTGGCGCGCGCGCCGGCCTGATCGCTCCGGACGATGTCACCTATCAGTTCCTGAACGGCCGCCCGTTCGCCCCGAAGGGTGCGGCCTGGGAGGCCGCGGTGGCTCAGTGGCGCGAACTGCCCACCGACGAGGGCGCCACCTACGACCACGAGATCAGCATTGATGCCGACGCGCTGGAGCCGATGATCACGTTCGGCACGAATCCGGGCATGGGCATTTCGATCACGGGCGCGGTGCCGGATCCGGCCTCGATCGGCGATGCCGTGGAGCGTGAGACGTTGAAGAAAGCCCTTGTTTACATGGGCCTGGAGCCGGGCAAGCCGCTGGAAGGGCGGCCCGTGGATGTGGTGTTCATCGGATCCTGCACAAACTCGCGGATGAGCGACCTGCGGGCGGCCGCCGGTGTCCTGAAGGGCCGGAAGGTGAACCCCAAGGTACGGGTGATGGTGGTGCCGGGTTCGCAGCAGATCAAGCGCGAGGCCGAGGCCGAGGGCCTGGACAAGGTGTTCCGGGAAGCCGGCGCGGAGTGGCGCGAGGCGGGCTGTTCGATGTGTATCGCCATGAACGGAGACCAGTTGACTCCGGGGCAGTACTCGGTGTCGACGTCCAATCGCAACTTCGAGGGACGGCAGGGCAAGGGCGGGCGGACATTCCTGGCCAGCCCGTTGACGGCCGCTGCGTCGGCGATCAGCGGCACGGTGACGGATCCGCGGACGCTGTTGGGCTAAGGAGAACCGGATATGGAAAAGTTCACGGCATTTGAATCCTCGGTGGCGCTGCTGCCGACCGATAACATCGATACCGACCAGATCATTCCGGCCCGGTTCCTGAAGACGATCTCGAAGGCGGGTCTGGGCGACCAGTTGTTCTTCGACTGGCGCTACAACGCGGACGGGTCGCCGAAGGCGGACTTCCCCTTGAACCAGGAGCCCGCGAAGTCGGCCCAGGTGCTGCTGGCGGGAGACAACTTCGGCTGCGGGTCGTCGCGTGAGCATGCTCCCTGGGCGCTGACGCAATTCGGCTTCCGGGCGGTGATCTCGACCTCGTTTGCGGACATCTTCAAGGGCAATTCGCTCAAGAACTCGCTGCTGCCGATCCAGGTGACACGCGATGTGCACGCGAAGCTGTTCAGCGCGTTGCAGGCGAATCCGCAGGCCCAGGTGAGCGTGGATCTGGCGAGCCAGACACTGACGCTGCCGGATGGGAGCACGGCCACCTTCCCGGTGGACGAGTTCTCAAAGACCTGCATGTTGGAAGGCGTCGACGAGCTCGGGTTCCTGCTGAAACACGAGGCGGAGATCGCGGCGTATGAGGCGGCGCATCCGGCCGGGCTGGATACGCTGTCGGTCGCGCTCTAAATTCCTGGTGGCGGCGCTGTCCCTCCGGCAGTGCCGCCACCGCCCCTACGAATTGCCGGGTAAGGCCCTTCGTTTCCTCCGTACGGGCATGTACGAAAGTATTCGCCCGCCGGATTGAGTCCCCACCTCGTTTCCTCTTTCCTCGCCCATCTGCCCGGCCATACAACTCTTAAGACAACCGAGGCGGCTCCGCGCTATCCTCTCTTCAATGGACGCGCGCCTGACGGATACTCGACTCGATGCGACGCGGCTGGAGAGCCTGCTCGAATCCGCCAAACTGCTGAGTTCTTCCCTCAAACTGGAAGATCAACTGCGCCACCTGCTGCGGACGGTCATGGGCCGGCTGCTGATCATGCGGGCGGCGGTGGCCCTCAAGGAAGGGGAAGAGCTCAAAATCGCGCTTTCCCGCGGCGTGCCGGGGCTGAAAGCCGGTGACGTCTTTGACGCCACACAGGCGCTGGAACTCGGGCTGGATTCCATTCATACCATCGGCGACGAGGCGGGTCCGCTGGGGGTGCTGGCGCTGGGGAAGCCGGCTCGCGGGGCTCTGGAGCCCGGTGAGGTGGACTTCCTGGAAGCGCTGCTTTCGCTGGCCGCGGCCTCGATTGCGAATGCCAGGGCGCACTCCGATGTCGTCAAAAGCAACCGGGCGCTGGATCAGAAGATTCAGGAGTTGCGCGCGCTGCTGGACCTGGTGCGCGGGCTGGCCGCGACCATCGACGCGGACGAAGTGGCGCAGATGCTGATGCTGACGCTCAGCGGCCGATGGGCGGTGCGCAAGCACGGGCTGCTGACCTGGAAAGAGAACCAGCCGCCGATTGCACGGGCCAAGGGCATCGAGGTGCAGGAGCTCGAGATGTGGCGCGGGCTGCTGGACGAATCCGGCAATACGGTGGAGTCGAATGGATTCCTGTTGTTCCCGCTGCGATCGGGCGAGACGATCTGCGGCATGGTAGCGCTGGGTCCGCGACCGGCGAATCTGGCCTACAGCCCCTCGGATCTCGACTTCTGCACGGGCCTGATTGCGCAGGCATCGGTGGCGCTGGACAACGCCTGGCACTTCCGGGATACGTTGTACCGGCAGCAACTGGAGAAAGAACTGACGCTGGCCGCGTCGATCCAGCAGGACCTGTTCCCGAAGCGGCTGCCGGACCTGCGGCAATCGGACATATTCGCGCGGAACCGGCAGGCGCGGCAGGTGGGCGGCGACTATTATGACGTGCTGCCGGTGGGACCAAGCGGCGTGGAGAACCCGCATCTGCTCTGCGTGGCGGACATCTCCGGCAAGGGGATCTCGGCTTCGCTGCTGATGGCGAACATCCAGGCGACCCTGCGGGCTCTGCTTTCGGCGCATCCGGCGCTGATTGACCTGGCGGCGCGGACAAATGACCTTCTCTACGCATCGACGCCGGGCAACAAGTACAGCACGGCGATCTTCGTGCGGTACGACCCGGAGAGCGGGCAGTGCGAGTATGTCAACGGCGGCCACTCGGATGGCATTCTGCTGCGGGCCAACGGCGAAGTGGAGATGCTGACCACCACGGGGCTGCCGATCGGACTTTTTCCGAAGAGGGAATATGAGGCCGTGCGGTTTGATATACACCCTGGGGACGTGCTGATGCTGTACTCCGACGGTGTGACCGATGCGTGCACGGTGGACGACCTTGAGTTTGGCGTGGAGCGGGCGGTGGAGTGTGTGCGGCGAACAGTGCACCTGCCGGCAAGCGAGATTCTCGATCACGTCTTCCAGTCGATTGACGAGTTCGCGGCCGGGGCTCCGCAATTTGACGATATTACGGTCATGGTGCTGAAGAGGACCGACTGAACTCGATGCCGATTTCCGATGCTCTGCTGAAGCCGTTTGTGGAGCCGGGGAGTTCAGCCGCCCGGAGGAACTGGACGCTGTTCTTCGTGCTGGCGGCGCCGCTGGCGCTGGCCGGCGGCTATTGGATCCAGCAGTCGATGCGGCGCGTCAGCGACCTGAAGATCACGATCGACCGGCAGAAAGCGCTGGAGGTGACGCGCACGATCGCGCGTGACGCGGGCATTGATGTGAGCGGCTGGCGGGAATATGTGAACTTCTCCAAGCGGCCGTATGCGGAGACCTTCTTCGAGCGCCTGCAGGCACCGGACCGGGCGCGGCCTCGGATGTTCATCCCGGTGGCCTCGATCTCCACTCTACTGATGCGGCCCGATGAGCAGGGCTGGGTTCAGGCGGAGATGGGGCCCAGCGGGTTTGTGACGGCATTCCGCATTGGTGGGGCGCTGCTGCCTACCGATCCGGGCGGCACGACGGATGCCGAGGCGCGAGCCGTGGCGGAGAACGCCTTGAAGGATTGGTTGGGCAACATGGCGCTGGCTCGCTTTGGGGAGCCGGAGGTGTCGACGGCGGAGGGAGCGGGCGCAGGCAGCGCTCGGCGCTTCACGTGGCGGATTCTGCCCCGGCGTACGCCCGAGGTGGAACTCGTGTTCACCTTCGATGTCGTGGGCAAGCGCATCAGCCGGCGCGAGGTGCGGCCGAATTTCGCGGATTCCTTCATTGACCGGGAGATCACGCCCGGCGCTGGTCTGGAGCAACTGGGTGGAACGCTGCGCGTGGTGCTGCTGGTGTTCCTGGCGCTGTATGCCGGATACCGCTACACGCGGCGCACGATGGAGAAGGAAGCTCCTCACTTGAGGATGCTGATGCTGGCGTCGACGATGCTGGCGTTCGGGCTGGTGATCCTGCTGGTGGATCCGTTCTTCAGCGTGCCGGAACTGCGTCCGGACCAGTTGCGCGGGCCTGGTTATTACGTGCAGTTGTTCGCCATTGCCTTCAGCTTTGCGCTGCAGGGGCTGTTGCTGGGGATCGCTTATGGCGCAGGCGAGGGTGAGGTGAGGGAGTCATGGCCCGGTAAGCTGACGTCGCTCGACACACTGCTTTGCGGGAAGGTGTTCTCGGCGAATGTGGGAGCGTCCGTGCTGACGGGCGCGATCTCGGCGGCGTGGCTTTTCCTGCTGGTGGAAACCGGCTATGCGTTGTTCGGCAGCAGGGCTCCACGGACACCGTTCGGACCGATTGCCTTCACCTTCGGGCGCGTGCCGCTGCTGATCCTGCTGGTGAATCTGCCGCTGGTGGCGCTCTTCAACTCGGTAGCGAACCTGCTGGTGCCGTTGACCTACCTGCGGCGGCATGTGAAGTCGCGGCGGTATCAGTATGTGCTGCTGGGTGTCACGGCGCTGGTGCTGGGCAACCTCGGCGACACGGTGGTGATCACGTCGCCCATCTACTGGTTCAGCACGGCGGTGCTGGTGATGGCGGCGCTGCTCCCGTTCTTCGCGATGGACTATCTGGCGTCAGTGGCCACGCTGACCGCCTATATGTTCCTGACCGCGATTGTCGAAATGGCGCGGATTCTTCCGTACTGGCGCGGCGGCCTGCTGCTGACGGCGGCCGTGGCGGCGGGTACGCTGTTGCCGTTTGCGATTGCCGCGTGGCTCGGACGCCGGTATTCGGAAGACGAAGTTCAGCCGAAACATGCCCGCAACCTGGCGGAGCGGCTCTCGTTGCGAGCCGAGTTGAACGCGGCGCGGGAAGCACAGTTGCGGCTGCTGCCGGAGCATCCGCCGCAGGTGCCGGGTTTGACGATTGCGGCGTCCTGCACTCCGGCGCATGAGGTCGGCGGAGACTTCTACGACTTCTTCCCAGTGGCGGGCGGCCGGTTGGGTGTGGTGGTGGCGGAGGGCGGTAACGACGGCCTGGCGTCGGCTCTGACCATCGCGCTGGCGAAGGGATTCCTGATGTATGAGGCATCGGCCGGCGCATCGGTGGAAGAGACCCTGGCGCGGCTGGAGGACGCCTTGGGATGCTACCTGGAACGGCCCTCCGGCAGGACGAGCCTGGCGTTGTTTCTGTTGCATCCTGGGGACGGCACAGTGCGCATGGCGCGCGTGGGTCCTTATCCGCGCATGCTGATCCTGTCGCAGGACGGCGCGGTGGCGGAACTGGCTCCGAAGCCGCACAAGGCCGGCGAGGCGGTGGAGTCGGCCCATCTGGAAGTGATGCCGGGGGATGCGCTGTTCATCTACACGGATGGCCTCTCGCGATTGCTGGAGGCACGGCATGCGGGGTCGCCGCAGGAGTTGTTGCGGCGGGCGGCGGCGTTCCGGCACATCGAGTCGGCCGGGCAACTTCACGATGCGGTGCTGGACGCGGTGATGCAGGGCGGCGAGCATCCGAGAGAAGAGTTGACCGACGATCTGACCGCCGTGGTGTTGCGCTACGACTCCGTCGCCGAGGGAGAGATGGAGGAGGTGGCGTGAGGATCGGGACGATCGCCATTCCGGCGCTGGGGGCCCTGGGTGTGGCCGTGCTGGCAGGCCTGTTCGCCGCCCACGACAGCTCCACGCTCTCCTGGCAGCCGAAGCTGACGCGCGCACAGGCGATCAGCACGGCGCAGAAGCTGGCGCAGGAGTATGGCACCAACATCTCCGGCTGGTCGACGTATGTCTCGACGCGGATCGACCGCCAGCACGCCGCGGTGCGCAAGTCCTTTGGCGGGAAGCCAATGGTGGAACCGTTCAATCCGCTGCAGATCCGGGTGCTGGCCGTTTCGTCGAAAGATTCCGAGGCGGTGCTGGTGACGCTGGCTCCGGACGGGCGTCCGATGAGCTACCTGGACCGGCATCCACGGGCTCAGCCCGCGCAGTCGAACGAGGAAGAGGCCGCGGGGCTGGCGGCGCGGGAGCTGCACCGCTATGCAGGAGCGTTTGCAGACCGGTTTGAGCGAACGGCCAATGGGGTAAGGAGCCAGGAGGGCATGCGGTCGGCCTTTGAGTGGGCTGACCCGAATTCGCCGGGCATGGTAGCCCATATGGAAGTAGTGGTGAGTGGGGCTCGCGTGGTGCGGGTGAACTACACGCTGGATGTCGCCGCGCGTGTGATGGGACCGCTGCGCGAGGCGAATTCGAGGGCGCAAGGGATCAAGGCGGGGATCCGTGTGCTCTTCATCGCGGCGCTCACTCTGCTGGCCACCTATCTGGTGTTCGCGCGGCTGACCAAGCGGAAAGACCATGCCGCATTCGGGTATCGAGCGGTGCTGCTAGCGGCGATCCCGGCGGTGCTGGCGGTGCTGGACGGGTCGGCGCGGTCGGACGGTGCGTTCCGGTCGTTCGAGAGCGGCGGTCTGGGCGGTGCGAACGTCGTGATCCCGCTGGCCATTTACGCATTTCTCGGGCTGACGGTATTTGTCCTGGTCGCGGCGGGCTATGCGATTCTGCCGGTGGCGGAACGGCCCCGCTGGGTGGGCCTTCGATTGTTCACACTGGGCCGGCTGCAGGACCGGCAGTTTGGCCGCGAAGTAGCCCTGGGGCTGTGCGCCGGCATCGGACTGGCGTGTATTCCCTATGGGATTGCCGCGATCCCGGGCTGGGGCGATGCGGTGGTGGAGATCTTCGATCCCGCGTTCCTATACTCACCGGCCCCCGGATTCACGGCCTTCGAAGGGCTGCTGCTGTCGTGGGAGACCTACGGGTTCTTCGTGCTCGCGCTGCCCTGGGCGTTGCTCCAGATCCGGCGGCCGGCACTGCGGTGGACATTCACGGTCACTGTCGCGGTGTTGTTCGCGGCAGCCTACCGGGATCCATTCCCGGGACTGATTGGGCCGAACATCCTCTATGGCGCCGTGCTGATGGGCGGATTGGCGTTGCTATACCGGGCCACGGGCATGCTGGCGGTGTGGGTGGCTCCGGTGGGTCTCTGGGCGGCGACCTACGCCGCGACCTTCCTGGCGTTCGGCCAGACGGCCGGGTGGAGAGTCGTCGCGGTGCAGGGAGTAGTGCTGGCGGCCGCGGTTGGTGTGTGGATTTTCGGACGCCTCACGGATGAGGAAGCGGTGCAGGCGTCGATGGAGCCCGGCGAACTGGGGCTGTCGAGATCGGACCGCGACCGGCTGCAGGCGGAGTTCAGCGTGGCGCGGCGCGCCCAGCAGGGCATGTTGCCATCGCAAGCGCCGGAGATCCCCGGCTACACCATTCAGGGGACCTGCGAGCCGGCGCGGGAGGTGGGCGGCGATCTGTTCGACTACCTGCCTTTCCCGAATGGCCAGTGGGGTTTCTGCGTGGCCGATGTCTCGGGTAAGGGTGTGCCGGCCGCGCTGTATATGACCTTGACGAAGGGCATGCTGGCGTCGGTGCAGACCCGGTCGGCCGATCTGCCGGTGATCGCCTCACGGTTGAACCGGTTTGTCTCCGAGACCGGGAAGAGGAAGACATTCATCACGATGTCGCTGGGTGTGCTGGACGCGGAACGGCGTGTGTTCCGGCATGTGCGGGCGGGCCACAATCCGCCGGTGCTATATCGCTCGGCGACGAAGGGTTGCGAATTTCTGCAGCCGAAGGGTGTGGGCCTGGGCGTGACCAACGGGACTGTATTCGAGCGTCATCTCGAAGTGCAGGAACGTGGAGCTGGAGCCGGGCGATACGATTGTGCTGTATTCCGATGGTTTGACCGAGTGCATGAACTCGAAGCAGGAGCAGTTTGGCGAAGACCGGCTGGTCGCCGTAGTGCAGCAATCGGCGCATCTGAACGCTCGCGGGATCGAATCCGCCATCCTTGAGGCGGCCCGGGCGTTCCGAGGCGAGGCCGATCCCCATGATGATTTGACCGTTGTGGTGCTGCGCGCTGAAAATGGACCAGTTACCCGGCGGAGCCAGACGTAGGATCCATTACGATAGGCGGAGGGAGAAAAGGAATTCGTGGCCACCAACTTTCAGATTGAACGCAGAAACCAGGGAGCGGTGCGCGTGCTGGCACTGGATGGGTATCTGGACGCACACACGGCGCCGCACTTTGAGAATGCGATCCAGGAAGAGATGCAGGCGGGCAACCTGAATCTGATTGCGGACTGTGGGGGGCTCACCTACATCTCCTCGGCGGGGCTGGGTGTCTTCATGAGTTTCATTGAGGAGATCCGGGAAGCCGGCGGCGATATCAAACTGGCCGCCATCGCGCCGAAGGTCTATCAGGTTTTTGAAGTGCTGGGCTTCCCTGCCCTGTTCGACATTCTGGATACCGTGGAGGCCGCCGAGGCGAAATTTGCCGAGGGTGGCCGGAAGGAGTTCTGACCCATGCCGTCGTTCGAGAAGACCTTCTCCCTGAAAGTGCCTTCCTCCACGGAGAACCTGGCGATGATCCGGGATTTTGTGTCCAACATCGGAGCCCAGGTGGGCTTCAGTGAAGGCGAGGTCGCGCGCCTGGCGCTAGCCGTGGACGAGGCTTGCGCGAACGTGATTGAGCACGCCTATGGACTGGAGGCGACTCACGACGTGACGATCCGCGCGGTGGTGGACGAGGACACACTGCGGTTCGAGATCATCGACACGGGCCGGGGCTTCGATCCTGCGCAGATGCAGCCGCAGGAGGTGGAGGAATTGATCCGCCAGCGCAAATCCGGCGGGCTCGGACTGCGGCTGATCCGCACCATCATGGATGATGTGCAGTACCGTATAGTACCGGGCGAGAAAAATGAACTGCGGATGGTGAAGAAGCTGAAGAAGCACTAGGCCGAAGGAGGCCGGGGCATTGAGGATTTGATGGGGCGGTCCAAGAGACCGCCCCCGACGCCTAGTAGCTGTGGAGGAGAGTCAGACACAAGGCGTCAGCCCGCAAGAACCCGATGGCGTAGGCCGCCAACATGCGTGAAGGGATTAAGCTCCTCCTCCAGAGCTTGGGGAAATGCTAACCCAAAACCTGACCCATTTCAAGAGTTCTGGATGGGTATTTCGCATGTGGTGTGAACGATAGACCCCAATATTGACGCAGCTCCCGTCGATGCCCTGCGAGGCAGCCCAACCAGGCTGGCGCCTGTTGGCAAAGCCGGGGATAACGGACCGGCCGGCATCGCCCGTACCCCTGTAAGCACGTACTAATGCAGCATTATTCAGCAACTGCCGCAGCGGTTGCGCGGGGTGGGTGAGGCACCCTGGAGACAACTGTAGAGCAGTTTGCATGCAGAGCCTTCCTGCCGCGGATCAGGTAATGGTTGCAACGCGAAGCTGCAATCTACCTGGTCGCGTATCCAGATAATTCACGATCGGAATTCCCACAATCCGGACCGAAATGCAGAATCGGCCATCGCAGCCGGTCAGCGCTGGATCATTCAAAGGCAATCGCGCCGAGGGTGATTGCCGTCAGCGTTCACACCGATCGGAGTGCAATCAACCAGCCTCATCAGTCTACAACGGCAATGCGGCTCTTACAGAATCTAAAAGGTCCTGATGGTTCTGGTACGAAGCCTGGATTACGGTACTGGTACCGGGGCTGTCGGGGCGCCAGCGCGCGAACATGCGTTCACTGGCGTAACCCGCAAACACAGTGATGAGAGGGATGCCGAGAGCGGCCGCGACGTGCTGTCCTGCGGAGTCGTAGCCTGCATACAGCTCGCTGGCGGCGATCATGGCGGCAAAGGATGCAAACGAGCCTTCGTGCAGGCCGATGCGATCGGCCGAGAGGCCGGTGCCTTCGATGGCGCGGCGGACGCGTTCTTCCTCCTCACTGCCGGGTGCGCCGGCATCGACCATCACCAGCCCGGACCGGGACGCCAGGAGCTTGAGGAGTTCCGACTCGAAGGGGTCCTCCACTCGTTTGGCCGGGTTCTCACCAACGCCTAGGCTGACCGTGGTGACGGCCTGCGCTCCGAAATCGTAGTGGAATTTCGGATGGAGCCAGGGCTGCGCATCCTCCACGCCGAGGGTCTCGCGAACCCATCGGCGGGTGAGTTGCGGTAGCGAGTCCAGGGAATTCGCGCCATAGGAGCGGCTCTCGAAGAGATGATGCCGTTCCGGCTGGCACACGGGCAGAAGGCCGAGCTGGGTGAGGCGGGAATCGGGGTCGAGCACCAGGCTGTTGGGCTGGTCGAGTGCTGTCCTTAATTCGTGATAGACGGCCAGGCGATCGGCCAGCAGGCCGCGGCGGCCATAGGCGACCGGCAGGTGATGCAAGTGGGGCGAACTTTCGAAGAGCTCCCACGCCTTCCTCGGCCCGGCGAACCAGATGCGGGCTTTGGGGAAGCGCTGGAGGGCCGCGTCGAGCAGGATGCTGGTGACGGCGACATCGGCGCCCAGGGTGACGCGGGACAGGACGAAGACATTCTCGGGCTCGAACGTGACGGGCCGGACCGTGCGGACCTGGCGGTAGCGGGCCTGGAGATCGGCCGCGCGGAGTTCGGGCAGCGCCTGCTCGATGACCGAGGTGAACAGGGCGGCGTAGGTGTCACAGAGGGATGGCTCGAAGAGGTCCGCCAGACGTTCCACGAGGATCGAGAAGAGGGCCCGGGTGGCCGGAGCGGCCAGGCGTTCATCCTCATCGAGGGCCTCTTCGGTGAGAGCCTGCAGGACGTCGCGCGGCCATTGGGAACCGCGCAGACAGTGGTTCAGGAGTTCAACGGCCAGTTCGGCGGGAGCAATACTTTCCAAATTCAGTCCACCGTCTCTCTAGCGGCAATGCAGTGTGTAGGAGGATTCGAAGGCGAGGCGGCGCCGGGTGCGGCTGCCCCGCCCGGGGATTCGATCGGCGTCAACCCTGGAAGTACTTGCCCACCAGCAATTCGAGCTTCTGGTAGGTAGCCGGGGGGACGGTCGCTTTGTCGGTGAGGATGGCGTATTGGAGGGCGCTGCCGCAGTGGCAGGCGCGCGGGCCATCGGAGAGGAGCCCCACGGCCGCCTTCACGACTTTGGCGGCGTTCTCGGCGTTGTGAGTGAGGTTGCGGATGATGTCGGCGACGGTAACGGCATCGTGATCGGGATGCCAGCAGTCGTAGTCGGTCACCATGGCGATGGTGGAGTAGCAGAGCTCGGCCTCGCGCGCGAGCTTGGCTTCCTGGAGATTTGTCATCCCGATGACATCCATGCCCCAACTGCGGTAGAGGTTCGATTCCGCCTTGGTGGAGAACGCGGGCCCCTCCATGCAGAGGTAGGTGCCGCCGAGCTTGGACGCTACACCGGCGTGCTGGCAGGCCTGGCTCAGCGTTGCGGCCAGATGATTGCAGATTGGGTCGGCGAAGCTGACGTGGGCCACCAGTCCTTCGCCGAAGAAAGTGGAAATGCGGCCACGGGTGCGATCGACGAACTGGTCGGGGATGACAAAATCGAGTGGCTTGTGCTCTTCTTTCAGGCTGCCGACGGCGCTGAGCGAGATGATCGTCTCGATGCCCAGCTTCTTGAATCCGTAGATGTTTGCGCGGAAGTTCAGCTCGGAGGGGCTGATGCGGTGGCCACGGCCATGGCGGGCCAGGAACGCCACGGGCTTGCCTTCGAGTTCGCCAACGACGTAGGGGTCGGATGGATCGCCAAACGGAGTCTCTACCTTCACCTCGCGCTGGTTGGTGAAGCCGGGCATGGAGTAGAGGCCGCTGCCTCCGATGATGCCGATCTTGGGATTCAGACTTTCAGCCATTCTTCGATGATCGTATATGGATCGCACTCTCTGCCAGCCACCCGCTGGACCGCCTGTGCTACGCGAGCGGGGTCGAGGCGGGCCACGACGCGCTCGGCGAACATCTGGCGCAGGCGATAGTCCCAATGAGCCTCGGCGCGGTGGGCCGGCAGGTTGGCTCGAACGGCCTCCAGCGCCTTGCAGAGTTCGGGCAGGCCGTCGCCGGTGGTCGAAACGGTTTTCACCAGGGGACGCGGCCAATCGTGCATGTCCTGCTCCAGTCGGTCGGCGCCGGGTTGGTCTGCCTTGTTGAGTACGAAGACATCGGCGATTTCGAGGATGCCGGCCTTGATCGCCTGGACATCGTCGCCCATGCCGGGCGCGAGGACCACGGCGGTCGCCTGGGCGAGACGAGCCACGTCAACCTCGTCCTGGCCGACGCCCACGGTCTCGATGAGGATCCAGTCGAAGCCCGCGGCATCGAGGAGCAATGCGAGGTCGTGGGTGGTGGGCGCCAGGCCGCCCAGCGCGCCGCGCGTCGCCATGGAGCGGATGAACACGCCGGCGTCTTCGTGGTGGGCTCCCATGCGGATGCGGTCGCCCAGGATCGCTCCGCCGGAGAAGGGGCTGGTTGGGTCCACCGCAACAACGGCAACGCGTTGCTGGCGGCTGCGCAGCTGCGCAATCAGGGCCGAGGTGAGGGTGCTCTTCCCTGCTCCGGGCGATCCGGTGATGCCCAGCGTGAATCCCCGGCCACTGTGCGGGAAGACCTCTTTCAGAATGGCGGCAGCGCCGGGGGAGCGGTTCTCCACCAGGCTGCACGCACGGGCCAGGGCGCGGACATCGCCATCGAGGATGCGTTGAGCGAGAGAGGTCTGCGGGCCGGCCACCTGTCCAGTCTACTGGTTCTGCAGAAGCTGCCTGGCGATGACCAGCCGCTGGATTTCGCTGGTGCCTTCGCCGATGGTGCAGAGCTTCACATCGCGATAGAACTTCTCCACCGGGTAGTCCTTGATGAAGCCGTAGCCGCCGTGAATCTGCAACGCCTCGTTGCACGCCCGGACGGCCATTTCGGAGGCGTAGAGTTTGGCCATGGCGGACTCGCGCGTCACGCGGCGGCCCTGATCCTTCAACGCCGCGGCGCGCAGAGTGAGCAGGCGCGCGGCCTCGATCTCGGTGGCCATATCCACCAGCTTGTATTGGATCGCCTGGAATTCGCTGATGAAGCGGCCGAACTGCTTGCGCTGCTTGCTGTACTTGAGCGCCGCGTCGTAGGCGCCCTGGGCGCAGCCGATACTGAGGGCGGCGATGGAGATGCGGCCGCCATCGAGGATGCGCAGACTGTCGACGAAGCCTTCTCCGGCATGGCCCAGCATCTGCGACTCCGGCACACGGCAATTGGTAAAGATCACTTCGCCCGTATCGGACGCGCGCATACCGAGCTTGTTTTCCTTCTTACCGGTGCGGAAGCCCGGCGTGCCTTTTTCGACGATGAAAGCGGAGATCCCGTGATGGGCGGCGAGCCTGTCGGTGACGGCCATGGCGACGCAGACCTGGGCGTGGTGGGCGTTGGTACAGAACGTCTTGGATCCTTCGATGAGCCAGTCGTCCCCACTGGGAATGGCGCGGGTGCGCGTGCCGCCAGCGTCAGAGCCGGCATCGGGCTCGGTGAGCGACCAGCAGCCCAGCCACTCGCCGGAGGTGAGACGCGGCAGGTAGCGCTGTTTCTGCTCGTCGCTGCCGGCCAGGTAGATGTGATTGGTGCAAAGAGAATTGTGGGCCGCGACGATGAGAGCGACCGAGGGATCCACGCGGGCCAGTTCCTCGACGATGATCGAGTAATCGATGTACGTGAGGCCGGCTCCGCCGTACTCCTCGGGGAAGATCGCGCCCAGGCAACCCAGGCCGCCCAGCTTGCGGATCACTTCCTCAGGAAAGCTCTGGGCTTCGTCCCACTCGAGCACATGCGGCGCAATCTCGGCTTCTGCGAATGCCCGGATGGTCCGGCGCAAATGCTGCTGTTCCGTTGTGAACTCGAAGTCCAAGCGGCGCCTCCTCGCACGAGTAGCCAGGGATCCCAGGCTTAACCCATTGGATACACGGTAGCGCCAAATGGTTGCAGGGAGGGAGATTGCCGCCCGTTAGACGATCTCTTCCCTGGCCGCGTCCCACTTCATGGTGCGCTGCTGGCGGTAGCTTTCGACGGCCATGCGGCAGGCGATAGAGGTGCGGAACCCGAGTTCAAACGGGCAATTCGGCTCGCCGCCGTTGCGGATGCAGTCGAAGAAGTTCTGCATGTGGGCCTGGGGCGCGGTGATGGTGGCACCAGTCTTCTCCGCCTTGTCTTTCACGTTGACGCGCTGGGGCGTATAGCGGAGCTGGTTGCTCTTCTGGATCGTACCGTCATCGCCCAGGACGTCTTCCGTGACGCCGAGTTTGTCGTTGCCGAAGCCGGAGTTCCAGGTGATGATCATGTCCTCCGGCTGCTCCATGGAGACGCACATGGAGTCCGGCACTTCGCGGCCGTCCTTCCAGAGGTACAACCCGCCCGTCATCGTGACGGACTTCGGGATCTGCAGTTTCATCGCCTTGTACCAGAACGAGACCTGGTGGCACATGTTCTCGTAGACATTGCCGCCCGAGTAATCCCAGAAGAAGCGCCAGTTGATGTAGCGGTTGGCGTCGAACGCGCGGTCCGGATTATCACCCAGAAACTGCTTCCACAGGATGTTCTCGCTGTTCATGTCCGGGTAGACGGGGCGCGACCACTGCGGCTTGCCGTGCGGCGTGTTCCGGTACTGGCACATGTGGATGAAGGTGATCTTGCCCATGGGCTCTTCCGCCAGCATGCGCGCGGCGTCGGTGGCCTGGCCGGAGGAGCAGGACTGGTGGCCGATCTGGACAACTCGGCCCGCGGCGTTCTTATAGGCCTCACGCATCTTCTTCGCGTGGGCGACGGTGAACGCCATCGTCTTTTCCTGGTAGACGTGTTTGCCGGCTGCCAGGGCGGCCGTGAAGTGCTCACAGTGCAGGTGCTGCGGCGTGGCGATGAGCACGGCGTCGATGGACTTGTCGTCGAGCAGGTAACGGTGATCGAGGTAGGTCTTGATGTTGGGCGCGATCGCCTTGGCCTGTTCGAGACGGCGGGTGTAGATATCGGCGGCGGCAACGAAGTCGATGTTCGGGCAGGCGATGGCCCAGTGCATGATCTCCTGGCCGCGGGCCCCGGGACCAATGATGCCGACACGCAGACGGTCATTGGCGCCGAGCACGGTGCCCGGCGCGGCCAGCGTAGTGGCGAGTCCGGACGCGACTGTACTCAGAAAATTACGACGGGAGCCCATGCGCTGATGATACCGAATTTGTCAGAATGATTCTGCGATCCCGATGACCGAACTATCCCCGACAACCGCCGCGGACCTGGCAGAATCGTTGCACGAGGTCGCCGGCAACAGCCAGCGGATCTCCCTGGGCGGCGCTCGGACGAAGGATCGCATGGCCGGGCCGTCGGTTGGCGCTTCCACACGCATCTCCACAACGCGGCTGAACCGGATCCTGCAATACGAACCAAAGGACCTGACCATCAGTGTCGAGGCCGGCCTCTCCTACTGTGAACTGACCCGGACTCTGGCCGCCAACCACCAGATGCTGCCGCTGGATCCGCCGTGTGCCGAGGGCGCCACCATTGGCGGAGTGATCGCGTGCGGCTCCGGAGGCGCGCGGAGGCGGCTGTACGGTGCGGCGCGCGACATGGTGATCGGGCTCAGTTATGCCACGCTGGAAGGCCAGGTGGTCCAGTCTGGTGGGATGGTTGTGAAGAACGTAGCCGGTTTGGATGTCCAGAAGACGCTGATCGGCAGTTTCGGCACGCTGGCCGCGATCGTCAGCCTGAATTTCAAACTCAGCCCGATTCCGGAGAACACGCGGACTTTCGCCTTGAGTTTCCCTTCCGTGGCGCAGGCCGTGCAGGCTCGCGACCAGGTTTTGCGCGGGGTGCTGCAACCGACCTCCTTGGATGTGATCAACGCCGCGGCGGCGGAGAAGCTGTCGTTGAGAGGTCATTGCCTGCTGGTGCGGGCCGGCGGCAACGAAAAACTGTTGGGGCGATATGGAGCGGAACTCAGCGGCGCGGAATCGATCTCAGGCCCGCAGGAAGAGGCTCTCTGGAGCGCGATCGCCGAATTCCCGGCCGAGCCCCGGTTTGTCGTCCGGGTCGGGCATCCGCTGTCGGATCTGCAGGCAGTGCTGGAAAGCGCCGCCGGCCCCTGCCTGGCGCGCGCCGGTAGCGGAGTAACCTATCTGGGTTTCGACGAGGCGGAGGCGGTGCGTCGCTGGATGGCTGCGCAGGAATCCAGGGCCTGGTCGCGGATTGTGGAGTGGGCTCCGGAAGAAGAGAAGGCGCAGATCGAGCAGTGGCCGGCGCCGGGACCGGATCTGGCGCTGATGCAGCGCATGAAATCGCTGTTCGATCCGAACCAATTGCTGAATCGAGGAAGACTGTATGGCCGCCTCTGAGACGACGACCTCGGCCTTTCCCCCGGTGCTGCCGAACCGGCATCCGGAAGCTCCGCGCGCGGCGGACCTGGACAAGTGCGTCCACTGCGGGCTTTGTCTGAATGCCTGCCCGACCTACCGCGAGTTGGGGCTGGAGATGGACTCCCCACGCGGCCGCATCTATCAGATGGTGCAGGTGGCAACGGGACAGGCTGAGCCGGGCGCATCGTACGAGGAGCACCTGGACCTGTGCCTGGCCTGCCGGGGCTGCGAAAGCGCCTGTCCCTCCGGCGTGCCTTATGGACGCATGATCGAGGCGGCGCGGACGGAGATCGAGGCGAAGAAGCAGCGGCCATGGCATCAGCGCGCGTTTCGTGGCTTCATCTTCGAGCGTCTGCTGGTGACGCCCTGGATGATCAAGACCGCCGGAGCGTTCCTGTATCTGTATGAGGCGACCGGGCTGCGCGCGATTGTGCGGGGCAGCGGACTGCTGAAGCTGATGGGCAAGATGGGCCGGATCGAGCATCTCGCTCCGACCGCGGAGGTGCCGTTCTTCTTCGACAAAGTGGGCCAGACGTTCCCGGCGAAGGGTCAGCGGCGCTATCGGGTGGGCTTTCTGGCCGGCTGTCTGGCCAATGTGACGTCAGCGCGGCTGAACGAAGCCACGGTCCGGGTGTTGCAGGCGAACGGCTGCGAAGTGGTTCTGCCGCCGGAACAGACCTGCTGCGGCGCGCTGCATGTCCACTCCGGCTTGAAGGAACAGGCGCGGGCTCTGGCACGCAGGAATATCGATGCTTTTCCGGCGGGCAGTTTCGACGCGATCATCACCAACGCCGCCGGCTGCGGTTCGACGCTGAAGGAGTATCACGAACTGCTGGAGCACGACGAGGCCTACGCGGAGAAGGCGCGATCGTTTGTCGCGAAGATGAAGGACGTGACTGAGTTCCTGGGCTCCATCGAACTGAACCCGAAGATGGGGCAGCTGAACGTGACGGCCACCTATCAGGACTCCTGCCACCTGGCGCACGGCCAGAAGGTGCGCTCAGCGCCCCGCCAGGTTCTGGCTGCGATTCCAGGAGTAAGGTTCAAGGAACTTCCGCTCTCGGATCTTTGCTGCGGCAGCGCGGGCATCTACAACATCGTGCACGACGGCATCGCCGATTCGCTGCTGCAGAAGAAGATGGCGTTGGTCAATGGCACCGGAGCCGAGGTGGTGACCACCGCGAACGTCGGCTGCGCGATCCAGTTGAAGGCAGGGGTCTCGAAGTACGGTAAGCGGCAGCGTGTGCTGCATGTCGTGGAACTGCTCGACGAGGCTTACCGCAAAGCGGGCCAGTAGTCCCTACTTCACGCGCACTTCCACCGCGGCACAGGTGCCTTCCAAGGTGGCCAGCAGCGACTCCCGCGGCAGACTCGTGACCATGGGTTTCACGGCCCAGGCAACGCCTAGAGGAATATCCCGAGTGAGAGAGATCGCCCTGCACTCCATATACACACCGCCGATCGCGCTCCTCGATGTACCAGTAGGAATTCAGGCGCCACAGAAAACCGTAGCCGGTATCCGGCGGTTTGGCGTGCTCCTGATCGTGGCCTGCGTGTTCGATCTCAGCAATGCGGGTGCTGCGGGACCAGACCTCAAAACGGCAATTGCCCTTGTTGCGGTATTCCACGTCGTATTCGGTGTCGAGAACGACAGTAATGACCTTCTTCTTCAGGACGCGCATGAAGGCCTGGATGTGGTCACCGTCGCGTTTGACCACTTTGGAGTCGATCACGTCCGGGGCGTAGATCTCCTTGTAGCGGTTCACATCCTGCAGGACCGCCACGGCGTCGGCTACCTTTGCCTTCGGCACGAAGATCGCGCCTACCCAATCGTGGATGAGACCGGAAGTCAACCCGCGCGGACCTTTGGAGTCATAGGGCATGATCTGCGGTCCGGAGAGACGCGGTGACCGGCAGATAGGCATTCGCCGTATGGGGCACGGTTCTGGACAGACCGGTCCGCCGCTTCCATATAGGCCTTGAATTCCGCCAGGGTCTTGGGCGATAGCTCCACCGCGTAGACGGAGGCGGGGAGGAGGAGAAAAGCCAACAGGGATTTCACTTTGAGGATCCAACCATCTCGTCGAACGGGTCCAGGGCGGGGTGCCGAACGGGCGCGCTTTCCAGATTCGCCAGGACTACGATCGAGATCTTCCTTTCGGGACACAGGATGAGAAAAGTACTCGTGCCCTGCTGGCCGCCGCTATGGGTCGCCCCAGTCGCAGACCCTGCCGGCGTTCGTTATTCCAGCCAAGACCATAGTCATTGGACGAGCCGTCCTTCAGTCTGTTAGAGTTCCACATGACGCCGAGAGAGTTTCGCGGTTTAACAGTTTTTCGTCCATCAATGCGCGCGCAAACTGCGTAATATCGGTGGCGGAAGCGACCCAGCCACCGCCGGGCAGCTTGTAACTGGTATCGGCCAGCCCGCAGTTCTGGACCTGCCCATCGGGTCTCAGGACATAGCCGCGGGCCCGGTTGGGGATGATGTCAAAGACGCTGTCGGGCCGCATGGTGGCGGCGGCGGAAGGTTTGAGGATCTCCTGTTCGACGAAGTTCGCGAAGGGCATGCCGGCCACCGCCTGAACCACGGCACCAGCCACGTTGAAGCCGTAGGTCGAGTAGTGATACCGGGTTCCCGGCTCGTGCAGCAGGGGGTCCCTGGCGAAGATCTCCAGTCCGTCCATCAGGTCGGCATAGTGCCGGGTGATGTTGATCTCATCCCCCTCGTACGCGCGAATGCCGGAGAGGTGCGAGAGCAGCTGCCGGGTGGTCACGGGCCACTGTTTCCGGGGAAATGCGGGCAGGTAGCGCTGGATCTCGGCGTCGAGGTCGAGTTTGTGGGATTCCACCAGTTTGAGAGCGGCCACAGCTGTAAACGGCTTGGACAGGGAAGCCAGACGGAAGATCGTCCGGGGAGTGGCCGGGACGAAGGTCTCCAGGTCGCTGAAGCCCCAGGCCGCGGCGTAGTCCGGCTGGCTGCCCGACTGCACGGAGATGGAGAGCCCCGGGATGTGACCCCGCTCCATCCAGGACGCCGCAACTCTCTGCAGACCAGGGATTCTTCGAGGCAGGCACCTGGCCCGACAGAGCGCACGCGAACAGGGCGAAGACAAAGCCAAACCGCAGGAGCATACCTTTTGTGTACCACGTTCCGCGCATTCCCCCTTCCATTCCGGCCGATTTGGAGTTAGGGTGGGGCCGGATCCTCGAAGTAGGAGGTGGATATGGTGCAGTTGCAAGACAAGCCACCCGCCCTGACCTCAGACGACTGGGCGCTGATCTGCCAATTGCTGGAAGCCAAGCAACGCGAGTTGCTTTCCGAGATCCGGCATACCGACAAGAAGCTTCCGGGAAGCCCTGCATGAGCGATTGCAGCAGGTGGACAGCCTGATCAAGCGGGTGTCCGCCGGCGGCTCCCGGAGTAAACCAAAGAAGTCATTTCCACCAGGAGGGACTATGGACCGCCCTAGCCATCCGCACGTCGTTCGCACGTGGGCTGTCGACCGCATTCGAGTCCAGGCTCCATCACTGCTGGTCCTCCAGGCCGACGAACAAATCGCACCCGGCGAGGGACTCGCAAGGAAGAAAACCTGAAACGCTGACCGACTGCACCGCACTACTGGAAATGCGTGGAGTGTTTCATCGTCACGACCCTGATCCACTGGTCTCCAGACGCGAACGGAGAAGAAGAGCGAAGCCATGTCTTTCCGCCGGCGTCCGTCCCCATGGTGGTAGATGCAAGCGGAGGTAGGCTACGCCATATCGATCCTCCGCCGAAGCCGTAATGGATCTGGAGGAGCTGCGGAATGCCTTTGGCAGCCAGCATCTGCGCCTGGCCACCGAAAAAGAACTTCAGGAGCTCTTCCACGACTGCGAACTCGGCGCCATGCCGCCCTTCGGCAATGGCATTCTCTATGAGATGCCAGGTATGGGTGGACGGCCTGCTGATGTCCGAGGAGACCATCTGCTTCAATGCAGGCACGCATCGCGATGTGATTCAGATGAACACCGAGGACTGGGAAGACCTGGTACGCCCGTCGGTGCTGGCCTTCGCGCATGCCACCGGATAGACGCGCCGCCTCGGGCCGCTTGGCATACTAGGGGGATGAGGTGCTGTTCGGGATTCTATCGTGTTCCCTGTAACCTTGGCGAATGCGT